>JBIKJF010000026.1:0-31283 GCA_044361155.1 Flavobacterium sp. | reverse complement strand
AACAATATGCCTTACTTTCTTTTTCTTTGTCTTGTATTACTACAAGACGGCTGTCAATTCAATATGTCTATGAACGTATCATTCTCTTTGTATCGCCTCTCTTTGGTTTACCTTACAATACTATTTTTAACTAGCGGTGTTCGGTGACTCTCAGTTAGCGGGTGCAAAAGTACATCTTTTTTCTTAACTCACAAGTAAATCGAAAAAAAATATTTTTTCTTTTTCCCCTTGCTAATTCTTTCAAAAAACTTCATCGTTTTGCGGAGGGCAAAGGTAAAACCTTTATCTATTCCATGCAAATCTTTTTTAAAGTTTTTTTCAGTATTTGTTAAAGAACGTCTGCCTTATTGCGGGTGCAAAAGTACTCATCTTTTTGAATCTCGCAAACTTATTTAAACCCTTTTTTAAAACTATTTTTTAACACACTGGTTTTGTGATTGTTGTTAATGAAAGTTTTTTTTAATCTCTAAAGAAAATAGCTGAGTTCAATAAAAACATCTTTTGAAATACTACATCTAATCAATACAAAAACAAACTAACCCTGATTGCAGCAGTTACATTGTAACGCGGAAAGCAACAAGATGGACTGCAAAAATGTGCTAATGGTTCGCTGCTAAGGATTTTTTTTCTTTAATTTTTTAGACAAGTTTTCCCAATGAAGTTGCAATTCATCAATATCAACAGGATTTACTGACTTTTGCTCAACTAATCTACCATTGGAAAATGCTCTATATAAAATGACTTCAATTAAAAAATCTTCGTTTCTGTCATATGGCTTAAATTCATCCCTAAGGTTCAAATCAAAAATTTTGGCGGTATTGTTTGACCAGAAGGCTTTCCAGCCACTTTTGTATTCTTTGATAAGATTATAGGATGAAATTCCTGTTTGTCTATGAATTAATTTAATTAAAATTTGACCTTGCTTACGCGACAATTTCTTTAGTTTCGCTTTAAACTCATTTTCTAGATAATCTTCGGCTATCTTAAAGTAACGCTTTTTTTCTTTTTCAGTTTTTAATTTATTCATATTTGATTGAAGCATGACTAAACGTTCACCTGCTGTTTTAGCAAAAGGATATACTCTATACACTCTGTTTTGTAGCAATAAAAATTGTTTTTTTGCTTCGGGATCGAGTTTTTCTTTATGAATATGTACTTCTTCTAAAAGTATGGTATCGCTTAAAATATCATTTTCATCGTTGATTTTATTTATTAATTCTAATTTATTGATAGAATCTTTGGAAATGACCTGAGTAAAACCAGTTGAAACAAAGAGAAAAAGTATAATGATAATATAAAACTTGTTCATGGATATTTTTTTTTGTAAAATTATATAATATCTATAACAAGTGTGATGCCAAATTTATATTTTAGCAAAAAAAAAAAATGGCAACAAAGTCGATACTTACAAAATCATCAATTTCCTTTTTAGAGAAATATTTGAACAATGCATCACCAACAGGTTATGAATCTGAAGGACAAAAAATATGGATGGATTATTTAAAACCCTATGTTGATACATTTATAACTGATACTTATGGTAGCGCAGTTGGTGTTATAAACCCAGATGCTAAATTTAGAGTAGTAATTGAAGGACATTCTGACGAGATTTCTTGGTATGTAAACTACATTACTGACAATGGATTAATCTATGTAATTAGAAATGGTGGTTCTGATCATCAAATTGCTCCATCAAAACGAGTAAACATTCATACTAAAAAAGGAATTGTAAAAGGTGTTTTTGGTTGGCCAGCTATTCATACTAGAAATCGTGGTAAAGAAGAACCAGCAACTTTGCACAATATTTTTATTGATTGTGGATGTGCAACCAAAGAAGAAGTCGAAAATTTAGGCGTTCACGTTGGATGTGTAATTACCTATCCTGATGAATTTATGATTTTAAACGAGAATAAATTTGTTTGTAGAGCTATTGACAATAGAATGGGTGGTTTTATGATTGCAGAAGTTGCAAGATTATTAAAAGAAAACAAAAAGAAACTTCCATTTGGTTTATATATTGTAAACGCTGTTCAAGAGGAAATTGGGCTTCGTGGTGCTGAAATGATAACCCAAACCATCAAACCGAATGTAGCTATAGTAACTGATGTTTGTCATGACACTACAACTCCGATGATTGATAAGAAAATTGAAGGCGATTTACAAATGGGTAAAGGTCCTGTTATTGCTTATGCGCCAGCTACACAAAATATTCTTCGTGAATTGATTGTTACAACCGCTGAAGAAAAGAAAATTCCTTTTCAAAGACATGCTACTTCTCGCGTTACTGGAACAGATACTGATGCTTTTGCATATAGTAATGGTGGTGTTGCTTCTGCTTTAATTTCGCTTTCTTTGCGTTATATGCACACTACTGTGGAAATGGTTCATCGTGAAGATGTAGAAAATGTAATTAAATTGATATATGAAAGTTTGTTGAAAATTGAAGACAATCACAACTTCTCTTATTTTAAATAATTCTCCTTATATATATGTATAGAAAATCCGAATTTAATCATTCGGATTTTTTATTTTTATAAAAATTTATTTTAAAACTGTAACAATCCAAAAATCGATTTGTCTTTAGTATAGATTAACCACTCGACCAATTTGAAAAACCAAAATCTAGATATTGCTATTCTCCTAGAACGTTGCAAAGAGAATAATGAAAAAGCACAACTGACACTTTATAATCAATATTATAGAGCCATGTTTAATGTGTCCTATCGCATTGTTGGTGATTCTTATCTTGCTGAAGACGTTATGCAAGAAAGTTTTTTGAAAGCATTTACAAAATTAGATTCTTTTAGTGGAAATGTAACATTTGGTTCTTGGTTAAAGAAAATTGTTGTCAATACTAGTATAAACGAGTTAAAAAAATCGAAAAAATACCAATTTGAGAGTTTGGATGAAAATATAGAAGTAATGGATTTTAAAGAAGAATCAGAAAATTATTCTGAATTAAAAGCAGAAAGTATTTTAAAAACCATTCAAAGTTTGAAATCAAATTACAAAATCATTCTAACCTTATTTTTTATTGAAGGGTATGATTTAGAAGAAATTACAAGCATTTTAAATATTAGCAATGAAAACTGTAGAACGATGATGAGCCGAGCAAAAGAAAGTTTAAGAAAAAAATTAAATGAATTATGAGTACCAATAATCTAAATCAACTTTTTGAAAACCAAACCAATTGGGATTTTGAAGAACCAAATCTTGGGCACGAAAAGCGATTTCTTGATAAATTAAAGAAACAACAACCAAAAAAGAAATTTAATTGGATTCCGTTGTCTATTGCTGCTTCACTCCTATTAGGTTTTGGAATTTTAATTTTTAATTATACCAATAATCAAACTGAAGAAGTTGCCTTTTCACCTCAAGTGCAAGAAACCCACGATTATTTTTCTTCCGTTATTAATAATGAGTTGGCAACTTTAAAAAAGCAAGAAACTCCTCAAAGCAAAGCATTGATTAATGATGCTATGAATGAAATGGAATCGCTTGAGAAAGATTATCAAAATCTGAAAGATGAAATTGCGAAAAATGGTGAAAACAAACAGATAGTCTTTGCTATGATAACCAATATGCAAACTCGAATTTCCTTTATAAAATCAGTTTTAGAACAGGTTGAAGATATTAACAAAATAAATAAAATTGAAGATGAAAAACATATATAACTTACTTTTTTTTGTTGCATTACTTCCAATTTTTGGATATGCCTCAGAAGAAAAACACGCCTACAATAAAGAAAAAAATATCTCCAAAACCTATTCGGTTAATGATGATGCACAAGTAAACATTACCAATTCCTATGGAAATATAAACGTTTATTTATGGGATGAAAACAAAATATCCATTCAAGTTAATATCAAAGTCTCTGGAAATAACGAAAAGAAAATTAACGAACGAATCAATACAATTGATGTTGATTTTGCTGCAACAATGAGCAAAGTTACAGCTGAAACCATTTTCACAACAAAAGAATGGAAAGGCAATAACATCAGTTATGAAATAAATTATGTGGTAAAAATTCCACGAAATGGAAGCATTGATTTGGACAATAAATATGGTAACATTTCTGTAGATAAACTCAATGGAAGTTCTGCAATTGAATGTAAGTATGGAAGTATTATTTTAGGACAATTTAATAATAAAACTAACAATATAAATATTGCCTATGCGCCAAATTCAAGTATAAACTCTATTGATAAAATTAATTTACAAAGTCAGTATTCAGAAGTTGATTTCCAGAAAGTAAATCAAATTAACATTGACGGAAATTATAATACATTTAGTTTTCAAAATGTTGGAATTCTAAATCTATCTTCAAATTACACCAAAATCAATTCAAAATCAGTTCAAAAAATTACCATTGATGGAAATTATCTTACGCTGAAATTAGGTGAAATTGGAAATTCATTGATTGTAAATTCAAATTATAGTGATATTCAATTTTCTGCATCAAATAAAACCGATGCCATTACAATCAATGGGAATTATTCCAATTCTAAAATAACTTGTACATCAGACTATGCATTTGACATCAATGTAAGCCTAAAATATGGTTCATTTGTTGATAATGTAGGACTAAAATACAGCTTAAAGTCAGAAAAAAACACTTCAAAATCTTACACTGCGTATCATATTAGTCAAGGAAAATCTAAAATAAGTATCACAACAAATTACGGAAGCGTTCAACTTTTAACAAAATAACAATGAGAAAACTAACAGTATTACTAGCATTAATTAGCATTTCAATTGCAAGTGCTCAAAATTGGGATAAAGAAAAAGTAAAAGGAAATGGCGTTCAAACTACGGTTACAAGAACCACTGAAAATTATGATAAAATAGCTGTTCAAGGTTCTTTTAATGTGGAATTAATTGCTGCTAAAGAAGGAACTATCGCAATCAATGGCGACGAAAACCTAATGGAATACCTCATTACCGAAGTTGTTGATCAAGAACTAAAAATCTATTTCAAAAAAAATATAAATTATTCTTATAAAAATAAAATTACGATTACCGTTCCTTTTGAAGAAATCAACGAAGTTTCCTTAACTGGTTCGGGCGAGATAATTACAAAAAACACCATCAATGCCAACAATTTTGAAGTAAAAATGACTGGTTCGGGCGACTGTAAACTTCAAATAAATGCTCAAAAAACCATTGCTAAATTTACAGGTTCTGGAAACCTAGAACTTTTAGGAACTACAGATGAGCTTGAGGCAAAAACTGCAGGTTCAGGGGCAATAAATTGCTTAAATTTGGCTAGTCAAAATGTCAATGCCACTGTCGCAGGTTCAGGTGATTTGCAAGTAAATTGCAGCAATAACCTAATTGCCAAAGTCGCTGGAAGTGGGACTATAAAATATACAGGTAATCCGAAAACTACTGACACTAAAGTTTCAGGTTCGGGTGATATTTCAGGATATTAAAGATTATATTGATAAATGAAAATGGTTCCAAAATATTTATTTTGAACCTTTTTGCAAAAGTTTTTCAAAAATTAATTCAATATTATTAAAATTTATTTCTTAAATATCAAAACCATTTTTGATGGCATAAACAGCTTATCCAACTATAAAAATATATACCATTAACACCATTATGTAATGGAAGATTGGAAAAGATTTGCGCCTACAAAGGATGTAAACTACAATCAATTCTGATTTAAATTAATTTTATAAATATAAAAGTTTCTGCAATAGCATGAATAATCCTTGTTTTCATTGTGTTAAGTATTTCTTGCAAAGAAGATTAGGCGTAAAGCCTTCATTATTAATTAGTTTTTTCAATGCTTAGAACAACTGAATGAATGTGTGATAATGTTTCTTGTTGGCTATTGAATTCTGTTATTAAGTTAAAAACCAAATCAACATTTTCTTTTGGAATGAAGGCATAAAATAATATAGACTCACTTTCATTCATTTCTGTTCCAAACCAATTGCTTTCAATGGCGTTTTCTGACGTATTTCTGTATCCTGTAACTTCTCGGTAAGAGAACGTTTTGACTTGTGCTTTTTTTAGAATTTGTTTGACTTCTTTTTCAAATTCAGCTACTGCTGTTATCAATAATAGTTTCATGTTTTTTTTTGTTTCAGGTTTCAAGTTTCAGGTTCCACAAATTGAAACCTGAAACTTGAAACTAAATTAATTTTCCCATTTTTTTCTTTCTGTAATGTAGTAGATTAATGGCACTACAATCAAAGTTAGAATTGTTGAAACGATGGCTCCAAAAACTAACGAAATCGCTAATCCTTGGAAAATTGGATCGAATAGGATGATTACGGCTCCAATTACAACGGCTCCTGTTGTTAGTAAGATTGGTGTGGTTCGCACTGCTCCTGCTTCGATAATGGCTTGTTTTAATGGAACTCCATCGTTCAATCGGATTTCGATAAAGTCGATGAGCAAGACGGAGTTTCGAACCATTACTCCAGCCAAAGCAATCATTCCGATAAAAGAAGTTGCTGTGAAAAATGCACCCAATAACCAGTGTCCAAATACAATTCCGACCAACGAAAGTGGAATCGCCATCATCATAACCATAGGCGTTTTGAAATTTTGGAACCAACCTACAATCAACATATAAATAATCACGATAACAACTGCAAACGCTACACCTAAATCACGGAACACTTCTAATGTAATTTGCCATTCGCCATCCCATTTTACGGTAAAATCACTTTCGTCTGATGGTTGATCCATATACAATTCGTTGACTTTGTATCCTTTTGGCAATTTCATCTTTTGCAATTCTTCGTTCATTCCCAAAATAGCATATACCGGACTTTCTAAGGTTCCTGCCATATCAGCGGTTACATAAACTACGCGTTTTTGGTCTTTTCTATAAATCGTTTTTTGCAAAGTATCAGCAACTACTTTAACCAAATCAGAAACTGGAACCACATTCCCTTGACTTCCTTTGATTTTTAAATTTTGAATATCTTGCAACGATGTTTTGTCTTTTTCATCAAGAGACAATACGATTCCAACACTGTTATTAGAATTTTCATCATACAAATTAGAAACTGGATATTCTTTCAACAAATAAGTAAGATTTCCAACTACTTGTTGTGGTGCAATTCCGTTAAGCATTGCTTTTTCTTTGTCGACTTCCAATCGATACTCGGTTTGATTGTCTTCAGTCATCCAATCGACATCAACAATATCAGACGTTTTTTCTAAAATACCTTTTACTTGATTGGCAACTGCAATTTGATCTTTATAATTTGGTCCATAAATCTCGGCAACCAATGTTGATAAAACTGGTGGTCCTGGTGGCACTTCGATAATTTTGACATTCGCACCATATTTTTTAGCAATCTTTTGCACTTCTGGACGAACCAATTTGGCAATATCATGACTTTGTAAATCACGGTCTTCTTTGTGTAACAAATTCACTTGAATATCAGCCATATTGCTTCCTCCACGCAAATCGTAATGACGAACTAATCCGTTGAAGGTAATTGGTGCCGAAGTTCCGATGTAATTTTGATAATCAACTACTTCTGGAATGGTTGTAAGATATTGAGCGATTTCTTGTGTCACAGCTGCTGTTCTTTCTAAAGTAGTTCCTTCGGGCATATCAACTACCACTTGGAATTCGTTTTTGTTATCAAAAGGTAGCATTTTTACCAAAACGGATTTGGTGAAAAACATCAAAACAGAACCTACTAATAAAACAACCGTAATTCCCAACATTACTCTACGTTTAGTAGAATTTTCTAAAAACGGACGTTCAATTTTGTTATATACTCTATATATCCAAGACGTTTCTAATCCTTGTTCAGCTTTGTGTTCTTGCTCGTCCTTTTCGTGTAATAAATGGTAACCTAAATAAGGCGTAACCGTTAAAGCTACAAATAACGAAAGTAACATCGCAATAGAAGCTCCAATAGGCATCGGACTCATATAAGGTCCCATCATTCCTGACACAAACGCCATCGGAAGAATTGCTGCAATAACGGTAAACGTTGCTAAAATCGTAGGATTTCCTACTTCGTTAATCGCAAAAATAGCCGCTTGTTTGAATGGCAATCGCTTCATTTTGAAATGTCGGTGCATGTTTTCGGCAATGATAATACTATCATCTACCACAATTCCGACCACGAAAACTAAGGCGAAAAGCGTAATCCTGTTAAGTGTATAACCCAACATATAGTAAGCGAATAATGTCAAAGCAAACGTTAATGGCACAGAAAAGAATACCACTAATCCACCACGCCAACCCATAGCTAGCATTACTAAAAGTGTTACAGCAATAATCGCAATTCCTAAGTGCATCAATAATTCTCCTACTTTGTGAGAAGCCGTTTCTCCATAATTACGAGAAACTTCCACATGAACATCGTCGGTAATTAACGTTTTCTTCAAACCTTCTACTTTTTCAAGTATTTTATCTGCAATTTTCATCGCATCAGCACCTTTTACTTTACCGATAGAAATAGTAACCGCTGGATATTCAGATTTGTTTTTAGTATATTTCTCATTAGCTTTTCCGTAACCAAACGAAACGTAACTTCTTGGTGTTGAAGGACCATCTTGAACGGAAGCCACTTGTTTTAAATACACTGGCATATTGGCATTTACACCCACAACCAAATTCTCCACATCTTCTGAATTCGATAGAAATTGTCCTGTTGTTAGTAAATATTCTTTATCATTAGAAACAAAACTTCCCGATTGAGAACTACCATTATTGGCTTGAATCATTTGCATAACTGACAAAGCATCCACACCATTTTCAGCCATTTTATCTTTGTCTAAAACTACTTTCAGCTCACGAGTTCTTCCACCAATTTCTTTGGTAATGGCAACATCTTTTACTTTTTCTATTTCAGAAGTTACTTCTTCGGCAATTTGACGAATTTCAAAATCGTTTAATGTTTCGCTCCAAAGTGTCAATCCCATCATGGGAACATCATCAATCGAACGTGTTTTTACCATAGGTTTGTAAACACCTTTTGGGAACATATTTTCGTTTTTCATTAACTCGTCGTATAATTTCACATACGATCGTTCTGAATCTTCACCTACATAAAATTGTACAATAATCATGGCTTGACCATTCATAGCCATACTATGCAAATGTTCCACACCTTTGATATTGGACAAAATTTTCTCTAGTGGTTTTATCACACGGCTTTCCACTTCTGCCGGACTTGCTCCTGGATAACCAATCATAACATCGGCCATTGGAACATTGATTTGCGGTTCTTCTTCACGCGGAATTAAGAACGAACTATATACACCAATTATCATCAATCCAACCATCAATAGAATGGTCAATTTAGAGTTGATGAAAAAATGGGCTATTTTACCTGATATACCTTCTTGCATTTTTTTTTAGTTTATGAGTTTAGAAGTTTAAGAGTTTAAAAGGCAATGCTTAAAAACTGAAAACTTATATTTAAAAAGCACTTCGACAAGCTCAGTGTGACACTGAAAACTGAGACTGATTACTGCGACTGAACACTGAACACTGATTACTGAACACTAACCAAAGCTCCGTTATACAATTTACCTTCTGCTGAAACGATGTATTGCTCGTTAGCCGATAATCCTGATAAAACTTCTACTTGATTGCCGAATGATTTTCCGGTTCTTATCCATCTTAAAATGGCTGTTTTTCCGTTGGCTATTGTGTAGATACCTGTAAGTTGACCTTGTTTTACCAAAGCACTTTCTGGCACCATAACTTTATCTGATTTTATTGTTGTTTCCGTTTTAGGTTTGTTCGCAATTGGAAATTGAACATTCACAAACATTCCTGATAAAATGGCTTTGTCAGTTGCGTTCAAGGTTACTTTTACTAAATATTGTCCACCTGTATTTTTAGCAGAACCACTTACTTCAGAAACTTTTCCTGCTACTTCTTTGTTAATTGATTTTACTAAAACCTTAACTGACATTCCGTTATTTATTTGAGCAATATCACTTTCAGAAACCATTGCTGTAACTTGCATTCTTGAAACACCTTCAACACTAACTAAAGGCATTCCTGGATTCGCCATATCACCTTCTTTTACAAACGTATTAGTAACTTCTCCAGAAAATGGAGCTGTAATATTAGAATAAGAAAACTGCGCCATTACTTCGTTTCGCATTTGTTTGGCGCCTTCTAAACCAGCTTTGGCCATTTCGTAACGCGAAGTCATATCGTCCAATTCTTTTTGAGAAGCACTTTGCTGATTAAACAAAGCTGTAAATCTTTCGTAATCTTTTTTAGCATTATTGAAAGCTGCAGTTGCTTGTAGAATTGAAGCATCTACTTGAGCTTTTTTGGCTTGCAAATCAGTGTTGTTTACACTAACTAGAAGCTGCCCAGCTCCTACTTTTTGTCCTACTTTTACGTGAACTTTAGTCACATAACCCATCATTCGGGTAGAAACATTAGCACTGTTTTCGGCTTCAATTTTTCCACTTGCTGTTACAAATTCGCCGTTATTATCGGCTGAAATACCGCTTACTTGAACTGCAATTGCTGGTTCGTTGTTAGTAGTTTCTTTCGTTTCTTTTCCGCATGATACGAATAAGATAGTTGAAAGGGTTAGGATAGTTATTACTTTCTTCATAATATTTTCTATTGTCTTAATACTTAATACTCTAATCTTAATACTCTTTTACTTCGTTAAAAACTGCAAATACTGTTTAGTGAAATTATATTCGAAAACCGATTGCAAATGCTCCATTTCTTTTTGAATCATTTGAGTTTCTGATTGCAATAAATCGGTTGTTTTTTCTAATCCTTGTGTGAATCTATTTTGTCGAATTCTATAAGCTTCTTGGGATTGTTCCAAAGCCAATTGCGACAGATTTACTTTATTTTCAGCATCTTTCAATTGACGATTGGTTTTGTTTAATTCCAACTGACTTTGCTTTTTGTATTGGTCTTTTTCAACATCGGCTTTTTGTGATTCGGCTTTTGCTTTTTGAAATTTCCCAATCGATTTATATCCATCAAAAACATTCCATGAAAGTTGTGCTCCGACTAAATAACCTTTAGCAGCAGTTCCTAAAAAGTTTTTGTCGTACAATTCATAACTTCCAAAAGCATTTAATCTTGGTAAGAAAGCCATTTTAGACGATTGCAACATTTTAGCATAAGCTTCAGACGATTTACTCATCGCTTGAATATCTTTTCTATTATCTGATAATGAAGTGTTTATTTCTTCAATTACAATTGAATTATCTAATTCTTCCGATGGTTTGTAGATTTTCCCATTACTATCTTCATTCAATAAAAAAGCTAAATAATCGGACGCATTTTGCACATTACTTTTAGCATATAGCAATTGGTTGGCAATTTCATTAACTCGAACTTGAACATTCAATAAATCGGTTTTTTGCAACATTCCTTGTTTGAAATAATTATCAACTAATTTTAAATTGGCTTTTCCTGTTACATTGGCTTTTTCTAAAACTTTCACAGCTCTATAAGCCAATTGCAACTGCATATACGCTTTTGAAACTTCTAATTCTAAATATTCTTTAGTACGTTCGGTTTGCAATTGATAGGCTTCCATTTTAGATTTTGCTGCTTTTCTTTCAAACAAACCATCAACATTGATTAAAGGTTGTTGGATTTCAAATTTGGTAGCAAAGTTTTGAGTCTTAGCTGGATCATTTAACAACGCTGGATTGAAATCTGCCATAGTCAAAATCTCTTGATTCAATTTAGAACCAAATGCCATCAATGGATTGGTTGTTGAAATTCCGGTATGCGACACATTGATGTTGGGCAAAAAGAGTGCGTTGGATTGATTGTAATCTGCCTTTGCCGATTGATAGGTTTTTTCAGCAATTTTTATTTGTAAATTCTTTTCGGATAGTTTCTGAGACAATTCGCTTTTAGAAATAGACAAAGTATCTTGACTAAAACCAAAAAACGAACTCAAAATTGTTCCCGTAAAAATGATGTAACTTATTTTCTTCATAATTTTATATCTGAATTATAAAGCAAAAGTAGAACGGTAAAAATGGCTTTACAGTTACAAATGTTACAGAGTAACTAATGTTACAAATAAAGCGTCCAATTTCTTGAACGCTTAAGGTATTGATTAAATTTTAAACCATTAAGGTATTAAGTTTCATTAAGTAATAATTCTTGAAATTCACAAGTAATTAAATTTGTGATAATTCGTGGAATTCGTGGCTAACTTTAATTCAAAATTACCTTTTGGGAAACATAGAATTTATCATTAAAGATAAAGGTTATGATAACCGTTTGATTTGAAACGCCATCGATTTCAAAATTCATTGAATTTTCTCCTTGTTTGGCACCAGCAACTTCACCATCAGTAATTATTTTTCCGTCTAATGAAGTTACGAAATAATCAATTGTTGTTTCATAAGGCATATTAAAATTGATTTTTACATTACCATTTTGAGTTGGATTTGGTGAAACCGTCATAAAAAATGGATTTTTTCCGTTAATTTCTTGAACTCCTAAAGGTTGATTTCTAATCAATTTTACTTCATAAATGGTTGGATTTGGGGAAGTTGTAGATGTTTGATTAGTAGTAAAAGGACTTGTAGAAGGACTTGAAATTCCACCAACGATATGACCAATTACAAATTCATTTGCTGTGATTTCGTCTAACTTTATTACTTCATTAGAGAAATGTGGTAATGCTTTATTAGGAATAAATTCGGCACTTGCTCCTTTTAAACCTGGCATTGTTTCTGGCAATTGATATTCTTGCAAAGAACCATCTGCAAATCGTGTTGTACGGCTAATTGTGTTTACAAAAGGAACCGTATTATCTTGAACCAATGTAGTACCGTTGTAATAATATTGGCTAATTCCTCCAAAAAACAAATTGTGCATTCTATTTTCAGTCGCATCATACAAAGCAGAAACAGCGCTGTGGTAATTACTCAAATACTGATTGAATGTGGTTTGCGGAAAATAACCTGTTTCTTTGATATCTACAGGATAAAGAAAAGGTAAATCGACATTAATTTGAAAAACTCCTGATGAAATCGTGTAACCCAATTCTCCATTAGGAAAAACTTGAGGCAACAAATTATAATCTCTTCGGTGTAAATGAACGGCATCCGTAACGACTTGGTAATTTGAAATACTCAATTGCGAACCTGAATTGTCAATTTGAAATTTCTTGATACTGTTGGTGTAGGTTTGCGTAAAAGTGGGATTGTTCATTGGATTGTAGCGTCCGTCAAAACGATGCCCACCAACTAAATAAAACGTATTATTAATTTTGGCTAAATGTCCACCATTGACCGCTAGATTTTCATCAGTCATTTGTTTTAAATAACTTGCAATTGGAGTTCCTGCAATTACAGCGTTTATCAAATTTGGCACATCAACTGATGTCATTTTATTGAACGTAATATGATCATTGGCTGTGGCCGAAAAAGCATAACCTCCAATTAAATAAAGGGTTGCGTCGTCTTGATAAAAGTTGAAATTAGTTGCTTGCAATTGCTCTTTTAAAGCAGTTGCCAAAGAATTTACTGAAGCCGACCAAAACTGATTGGTAGCAATATCAACAACATAAATATTAGTATTATTACTTGCTGCGGGAAAAGCATTGAAAGGTTGACGCGCATGTATTCCGTCTACTCTACCACCAATAATGAGCCATTTACCATTGTGTTGAGCAAAGGCATAAGAATGAATTCCTGGAAAACTAGGAATGGTTATCGGATTTAATTGCACCTGATAATCAAAAGTAGTTTGCGAAATTGCAAAACTTGAGATTAAAAGCAATACAATTTTATATAATGTTTTCATTTTAAGATTTTTAAAATTGTATAATAGAAGATTAGTGTCAATTAAAAACTGACACTAATCATCATTATTACATTAAAAAATTACGCTTTTTTCTCTTCGGCTTTTTTAGAAGAACAACAGCCTCCTTTTTTCTCACCTTCACCACATGATTTTTTCTCTTCTGAAGAACATGATTTTTCTGTTTTAGCTTTTTTCTTTTTTTGTTTAGGCTCTTGTTGAGCGTTTACATTCATTGAAAATAAGAAAGCTATTGTTGCTAATATTGAAACTATTTTTTTCATTTTTTTTATGTTTTAAATTTTAAATTGATTTGTTGTAATTAATAAAATTACATTTCTTTAAGACACTAAAAACGATTCTGGCGGCTGCCAAATAGTTACATTATAATTAGGACTAAAGTTTTTGTGGTATAAAATATTTTCTTTTTTTGGAATAAAACTTATGTTGTTTACAAAAGAATATGTTGAAGCAAATACTAAAAATGTTGGACTATTTAAGCTATAACTTAAGAGACATTTTTCTTTCTCACAACCTTTAGTTGGTTCACAGTCAGAACTGGATTTATTGCATGAAACTTCTTCTTTTTGAGCCAATTGCATTTTTATAGCTTCAACCGATGGAAGAATGGTTAAGGCATTAAAATAGAAGCATAATAAAATTGCAAAATATTTCATAGAACAAATTTATATAATAAAATTCATTTAAAATGTGACAAATGTTACAGAAAAAAAAGCGTCCAATTTCTTGAACGCTTTTTTAAAATATCTTAGCTAATTATGCTGCTTTTTTAGATGCACAACATCCACCTTTTTTCTCACCTTCACTACAAGATTTTTTTTCTTCTGTTGAAGCTGCTTTTTCAGTTTTAGCTTTTTTCTTTTTTTGTTTTGGCTCTTGAGCGTTTACATTCATTGAAAATAAAAACGCTACTACAGCTAACATTGATGCTACTTTTTTCATTTTTTATATTTTTAAAATTAATGTTTCTTTACTTATTTATATCAAATAGTGTTCCAAATATACTATTTTATTCCTTAAACAAAAATAAATTAACTTTTATTTATTCTTGTTCTCCTTTACAAATAAATTGAATAACAATCCGCCCATCAAGGCTCCATATAAAGTGCTATTCAATGGTTTGGATGTTATAGCACAAGTTCCGCTAACGCAACCTACATAATGATAGTAAGCATAACCAGCTATTGCTCCAACTATAACTCCAACTGCTGTTATAATAATTGCTTTTTTAGTCATATTATTTAGTCTCACTCATTCTTCCGATAGCGCAATTCAAATAGGATTTGGCTTGACGAAGTAATGTATTGTCTCCTTTTTCTGGATAACCTAGTTCGTTTAGTTTAGCAATAATTGTTTCTCTATTCGCGGTTCCTTTTACAACTATGGTATCAATTTCTTTATCAATGGTAACATCTTCTACGTTATCAATTTTTAATAAAGCTGTTTTAATACTGTTCATACAACCACCACATTTTATATTCTCAACTTCAAAAATTGTTTCCATTTTTTTATTTATTGATTTGTTTTTTCCAGAATAATTTGAATAATTTCTTCTTTAGATAAAACTCCCGATTGACGCCACAGTTGTTGTCCTCTTTGATACAACATCATTGTTGGAACACCACGAACTTGTTGCATTGCGGCTAATTCTTGGTTTTTATCTACATCTACTTTAATGATAGAAACTCTATCGCCTAAACTGTCTTTAACTTGTTTTAAAACTGGTCCAAGCATTTGACATGGTCCGCACCAAGTGGCAAAAAAGTCTATTAAAACAGGTTTGTCAGAATTGATAATATCTTTAAATGAATCGTTCATAATTATTTATTTTTATCGTAATTTACATTACATCCATTTGGTCCGCACCCCATATTAAAAAGGGCTTGAAGCAAAAAGAAGATTCCAAAAACTATAAAAAACCATTCGTGCGTTTGATAAGCATTATAAAATAAAAATAAAGCCAATGCTACTCTAAGGAATCGCATAAAATGCCAATTGGTAAAAAGTAATTGTTTCATTTTTTATTTATTTCAATGTAGATGGACAAACGTAATTTGTTGTTTTGATTCCAGTATTTCGTATGGCTGTAAAACCTCCTAATACGTTGATTACGTTATGATAACCACGAGCTTTTAATATCGATGCAGCAATCATAGAACGATAACCTCCGGCGCAATGCAAGTAAAAATCTTCTTCTTTAGGAAACTCAGCTAAATGTTCGTTTAAAAAATCTAAAGGAGTTGAAGGAACGTCTAAAATATGTTCAGAAGCATATTCACCTGGCTTTCTTACGTCAAAAACTGGAACCTTTTCATTGTCATTCTGAACTTGATTCAGAATCTCATCAAATTTTTCCGCTGTAACAGAAGTAATTGTATCATATTCTAAACCTGCTTTTTTCCATTCTTCAAATCCACCCTTTAAATAACCTAAAGTGTTGTCATATCCTACTCTAGCTAATCTTTTGATAGTTTCTTCTTCTCTACCTTCAGGAGTTACAAGAAGAATTTCTTGTTTGATGTCTAAAATCAAAGCACCAACCCAAGGAGCAAATTGTCCGTCAATACCAATAAAAATTGATTTCGGAATATGTCCTTTTTCAAAATCGTCTTGGTGTCGAACATCCAAAATTAAAGCTTCTGTTTCGTTAGCAACTAATTCAAATGTTTTTGCGTCAAAAGCTTTTGCTTCTCTGACAATGTCTTCCACATTGCCATATCCTTCCTTGTTCAACTTCACATTCATAGGAAAATAAGCTGGTGGAGGCGATAAACCATCGGTAACTTCTTTTATAAATTCCTCACGAGTCATATCGGCACGAAGCGCATAGTTGTTAGCTTTTTGGTCACCAATGCTTCCAACCGTTTCTTTGCTTAAATTTTTTCCACAAGCACTTCCGGCACCATGCGCTGGATAGACAATTACATCATCTGCTAAAGTAATCACTTTAGTTCTCAAACTATCAAAAAGAATTCCAGCCAGTTGTTCTTGCGTCATGTCAGCAGATTTTTGAGCCAAATCTGGACGACCAACATCACCTAAAAATAAGGTGTCGCCACTAAAAAGAGCATAATCTTTTCCGTTTTTATCTTTCAATAAATAACACGAGCTTTCCATGGTATGTCCTGGTGTGTGAAGACAAGTAATTGTTATTTCTCCCAATTGAAAAACTTCACCATCTTTGGCAATATGAGCCTCAAAAGTTGGATTGGCATTGGGTCCAAAAACAATTGGAGCACCTGTTTTTTCAGCTAACGTAACGTGTCCGCTAACAAAATCGGCATGAAAATGGGTTTCGAAAATGTATTTTATTTTGCCTCCATTGGCAGTAGCTTTATCAACATAAGGTTGCACCTCACGAAGTGGATCGATGATAGCAACTTCACCATTACTTTCTATATAGTAAGCTCCCTGAGCAAGACACCCTGTGTAAATTTGTTCAATTTTCATAAGTACAGTTTTAATAGTGTAAAATTAAAAAATCTATTATCATAATTATGTATCAATTGTTACAATTAATATTTATTTATGATAAAAATAATTCCTTTAAAATAATATAAATCCCCATAGCGAGCACAAACCATCCGAAACCCGTTTTGAGTTTTTCTCCTTCAATTTTTTTAGAAAGATAACTTCCTATAAAAACACCAATTATAGAGCAAACTGTGAAGATTATAATTAAATTCCAATCCAAATTTTGTTCTGGACGAATATCACCAATAAAACCTATTAATGATTGAACTGAAACAATAAAAAGTGATGTTCCGACTGCCATTTTCATTGGCGTTTTTGCTAAAAACAATAAGGCTGGAATGATTAAAAATCCACCACCAGCTCCAACAAATCCTGCTACCAATCCTATAAAAAGTCCTTGAGAAAAAATTGCAATATAGTTTAGTTTGGCATCATCATTTACTATTTTTTCTTTTAAAGGTTTTATCATTCTCATTGATGCTGAAATCATTACAATGGCAAAAACAACCATTATCAAAACCGATTTATGCAATGTAAATGAAGTTGTAGAAAAGATAACTTCAGGAATATTGGGCACAATGAATTTACGTGTTAAGAATACGGCTAGAATTGTGGGAACTCCAAATATTAGTACTTTTTTAAAATCGACTAATTGTTGTTTTGCCTTTTGAACTCCACCAAATAATGCTGTTGTTCCAACTACAAATAAAGAATA
Source organism: Flavobacterium sp. (assembly GCA_044361155.1). Taxonomy (GTDB): domain Bacteria; phylum Bacteroidota; class Bacteroidia; order Flavobacteriales; family Flavobacteriaceae; genus Flavobacterium. Next base: position 13,317 of record JBIKJF010000026.1, on the reverse strand, counting down.
GGCTGTTGCTAAAATAGGCTCGACACCCATAACATATACTAAAATGGGAACCGATAAAATTGATCCTCCACTTCCTATCAAACCAAGAGTGATTCCAACAAAAACTGCTAAAATGTATCCAATTATATGAGATATTTCCATTTACTAAATTTTGCTGAACAAAGGTTCGTATTTATAAATTTAAATTGGGTAACTATTGTTACAATTATACAACAATTTCGATGGAAGCTCTGTGCAATTTTATTCTTCCTTCGTTTTCTAAAGCTTTTAGCAATCTTGAAATTACTACACGTGAAGTATGCAAATCGTAAGCAATTTCTTGATGGGTGTTTTGAACGTGATTTGTTTTATTGATTTTTGCTTTCTCAAAAAGATAATTCAAAAGACGTTCGTCCATATTCATAAATGCCAAATTATCAATTGCTGTTAGCATTTCTTTCAATCGATTGTTGTAGCTATTGAAAACAAAATTGCGCCATGATTTGTATTTTCCTAACCATTCTTCCATTTTACTGACTGGAATCATGATTAGTTTCACATCGGTTTCGGCAACAGCTTTAATTTCGCTTTTAGTATCTCCAAGGCAGCAAGCCATTGTCATGGCACAAGTATCTCCTTTTTCTATGAAGTATAATAATAGTTCTCCTTCATCAAAATCTTCTCTTAAAATTTTGATTGCGCCTTTCAATAATAAAGGCATATTCTTGATATAATCACCAAAATCTATCAGCACATCGCCTTCTTTAAAATCATAGATTTTTGCTACTTGAGCTATTTCTTCAAGAAGTTTTTCTTCAAAAATGGTACTGTAATTTTCTTTTACTATATCTAACATTATTATTTTTTTAGCGTATTTTCATATTCAGAAATCCATTGTTCTACAGTAACTTTTGAAAGTAATTCTCCAATTAAATCATAAGGAATATCGTTTATTTTCTTGAAACGAATACAACTTTTTCCCATATCTAATTTTGATTTACAATATTTAGGATATTCAGCCGAAAACCAATCGTGTAGATTTTTATCAGAATAAACCATCATATGATAGATATTTATAGAATTCTTTTGAGAAGCGATGGCAAAAAAAGGCAAAGGCAATTCAGGTGTACAATGATAACCATTTGGATAAATAGAATGTGGTACAACATAACCCAACATACCATAACTAATTTGCTCTTCAAAACCTTTTGGAAGATTTTGTAACGTTATTTCACGAAGTTTTGACATAGCTTCTCTTCTATCCTCTGGAAGTTCTGCTAAATATTGTTCAGGAGTTGTAGCTTTTGATTGCATATTGTTTATGTATTTGTAACAAAAATAAAATTTTAAAACTAATTGATTGTATCAAAAGTAAAACTAATTTTTTTTATATAGTTTTACAACATAAAATATCGTTTACTTTATGTCGCACAAAAGTCCTTTAAGAGAAGATAAAACTTGTTTGAATTGCAATCACGTTGTTGCAAGTCGCTTTTGTCCGAATTGTGGTCAAGAAAACACTGAATCTCGTAAAACTTTTCATCATTTGTTTATACACTTCTTTGAGGATTTAACACATTATGAAAATGCTTTTTGGAAAACGATTAAAAATCTTTTACTAAGACCAGCTTCACTCACAAAGGAATATTTATCTGGAAAACGATTGTCTTACCTTGCTCCTATAAGGTTGTATATTTTTATAAGTTTTGTTACGTTTTTTCTAATTTCACTTTTACCAGGTAATATTGCTGAAGAAATAAAAGCTGATGAAGCTAAAACCAAACCAAAAATTACAAAAACTGCTGGTGGATTGGTTAAAATTACAAATAATACATCTACTTTTAATGCAGATACTCTAAAATTATCACCACAAGGATTAAAATTAAAATCCTTATTTAAAGAAGGAAAACTAACTCAAAAGGAATTCGATACACTACTTACTTACACCCAAAAATCGGAAGACAAACAAGTTAATTTTTCTTTTGGAGGACAAATATTCAAATCCTTACACGAGATGGATTCAATACAAAAATATGGTAAAAAAAAGTTGCATCCTGTTAGTTATTGGTTTGCAAGAAAGTTAATGAAAGTAACTCAAAATAAAGACAATGAAGAAATAATTCCTGCATTTATAGAATCTTTCAAACGCAACATACCAAAAGCATTATTTATTTACATGCCTTTATTTGCCTTTTTATTATGGCTCTTTTATGATAAAAAGAAATGGTACTATTTTGATCATGGTATTTTTACTTTGCATTACTTTTCTTTCATGCTTTTAATAATTTTAATTTCAACATTTTTAATTCAATTTATTTATCTATTTGGAGAAAATGGAGTTACAGAAACCATTGATATTTCATTGAACTTAATTATTCCTTTTTGGTTTATATATTACTTCTACAGAGCAAGTAAAAACTTCTATCAAGGTACTCGTATAACATCATTCATAAAAAGTAGTTTGCTTCTACTTTTAAATACAATTTTGATGTTTTTTGTTTTACTCTTTTTTATAATCTACTCATTTATAACCATACATTAACTATGAAAAAAATCTTTATTACTAGCTTACTATCGTTTGCTATTCTTTCTTGTTCCAGTAGTAAGACTGTTACAGAAACCGCAAAAAAACCTTTAGATATATCTAGTTACATCAATTCAATTACATCAGAAGAATTGAAAACGCATCTTTATATCGTTGCATCCGATGAAATGCAGGGAAGAAATACTGGAAGTGAAGGTCAGAAAAAAGCAGGAAATTATATCATAGAACAGCATAAAAAAAATGGTATTCCTTTTCCAAAGGGAGCCGAGAGCTATTATCAAAAAGTTCCGTCTGAATATATGAAAAAAGGATTTAGTCCTAAACTACCTGATTCAGAAAATATTTGGGCTTTCATTGAAGGTTCTGAAAAACCAGAAGAAATTATAGTTGTATCCGCTCATTACGATCATGTTGGAATGAAAAATGGCGAAATTTATAATGGTGCCGATGATGATGGTTCTGGAACTGTTGGTTTGATAGAAATTGCACAGGCTTTTCAAAAAGCTAAAAAAGAAGGAAATGGACCAAAAAGATCAGTTTTAATTCTTCATGTTACAGGAGAAGAACACGGACTTCATGGTTCAAGATTTTATTCTGAAAACCCTATTTTCCCTTTAAAAAATACGGTTGCCGATGTAAACATTGATATGATTGGTCGCCAAGATGATCTTCATCCTAACAATAGTAATTATGTTTATGTTATTGGTTCCGATTATTTATCCACAGATTTGTATAACATTTGTGAAGAAATGAATAAAAAATATATCAAAATGGAATTGGATTACAAATACAATGATAAAGCTGATAAAAACAGATATTATTATCGTTCTGACCATTATAATTTTGCAAAAAACGGAATTCCATCAGTATTCTACTTCAACGGAACACATGCTGATTATCATAAACCAACAGATACTGTAGAGAAAATTGATTTTGTTGCTCTAAAAAAAAGAACCCAATTGGCATTTATCACCGCATGGGAAATTTCCAACAGAGCAGAACGATTGTTTGTTGATAAAGAAAATAAATAGATTATAAACTCCTAAAATTATTTGGGAGTTTTTTTATTCTAAAAACGAGCTATATAATCGTTCAATAATGCTTCTGAAAAAAATAAAGACGAATAGGAATCATTGGCAGTAGGATCAGTTTTTTCAAATTCTGACAATTGAAATAAATAACGTTTCAATTGGTCTGCTGTTAATAATTTTCTATAATCTTGTTCTTGTCGTATGAGCGTTTTTATAAATAAAGCCGTATCTCGTTCGTCTTCCGTTTTATTCATAGAAATGAAAATTGGAACAATCTCTTTGTATTGACTAATAAATAAATCTCTAAAAATTGGATTTTGTTCCTCAGTGTAATTTACAATTCCAAATGTAATTTTACCTTTTGTTTGCCAATAGGCGGTTTCTCCTTCCTCACCTTTATCAATAAAATTTTTAATAACGGCGACTTTTAACTTGATAGATTTCTCAATCTGTCCGAAGGTTAAAATAGGAAAAAGTGCTAAAAATAAAAAGGTTTTCATTTGAATACATTTAAAAAAACAAATTTATAATTTTTTAAATAATCTAATAGGTTTTACGAAAATATTAGTGAATATAAAAACAATTCACTTAATTTGAAATCTAAAATTAAAATAAAACCAAATCAAAATGAAAAAATTTACCATACAAGAAATAAACACTGTATTAAATGGTGTGATTTTAGGAAATACAACTCATTTAATTTCGGCACCTGAACAATTAGAAGTAGCTAATGAAACTGAAATTTCATTTATAGGTAGTAAAAAGTATGAAAAACTTTGGCAAAACTCTAATGCGTGTGCTGCTATTGTTAACGAAGATGTTGCTATAGAACCTGGAGAAAATAAAGCTTTTATAAAAGTTAAAAATGCCGACTTGGCGATGTCACAAGTTCTTGAAATGTTTGCACCACCTAGTCCGCAATTTAATCACCAAATTCATCCAACAGCTACAATCGATGCCTCTGCAAAAATTGGATATGGAACTAAAATCGGTTCGGGATGTTACGTCGGGCCAAATGTGGTTCTAGGAGAAAATGTTACTATATATTCTAACGTTACAATTCTTGATGAATCTACTGTTGGTAACAATACCGTAATATGGCCAGGAGCAGTGATTAGAGAAAGATGTCATATTGGTGCATTTTGCATATTACATCCAAATTGTACTATCGGGGCAGATGGATTTGGCTTTAGACCTTGTCCTGAGCGTGGACTGGCAAAAATACCGCAAATTGGCAATGTAATTCTTGGAAATCATGTTGAAATTGGCGCAAACTCAACTGTAGATAGAGGAAAATTTAGTTCAACTATTTTGGGCGATGGCTGCAAAATTGATAATTTGGTTCAAATAGGACATAATAGTAAACTTGGTAAATTTTGCATAATGGCGGGAAACAGCGGTTTAGCAGGATCTGTAACATTAGGAAACGGCGTAATTATTGGAGGAAGTGCATCTATAAAAGATCATTTAACGCTTGGCGATGGCGTCATTATCGGAGCAGGTTCTGGTGTTGCGGCAGATGTTTCTGCAGGAAAAACTATGATTGGTTATCCCGCTGTTGAGGCTAGAACAGCCTTAAAACAATGGGCAATTTTAAAAAGAATGGCAACGGAATAAAATTTAAAAATAGTAAAACAAAAAAAGCCTTGAATAAATTCAAGGCTTTTTAATTAAGGGTGGATGACCGGGTTCGAACCGGCGACTTCCGGCACCACAAACCAGCGCTCTAACCAGCTGAGCTACAACCACCATTTTAACGTGTGCAAATATATTGCAAAAGTTTTATTCTAACAAAGAAAAAATGAAAAAATTATATCAAATTTCCTAAACTATTGACAGCCAAATATCTTTCAACAGTAAATCCCTCAGCATAGCTTGTTCCGACGATTCGCCCTAAATCTTGAGCTCTATATTTAACACTATCTAAGAAATTTTTAGAACTAATTGGCGATTCAGGTTCGCTAGAATTTGGATCATAAAACTGTGAACTATAAGCTAAAATAGATTGCATTTTTACCTCCATAAATTCAGATATATCTACTACAAAATCGGGTTCCAAATTTTTCCATTGAATATAATGATATACTACTCTTGGTCGCCAAGCGATTTGCTTTTCACCATTACATTCCGTTTCAATCATGCGCAGGCCTGATAGAAAGCAAGCGTCTGAAACTAATTTACTACCTTTTCCGTGATCAATGTGTCGGTCATCAATAGCATTACAAAGCACAATTTCTGGTTGATATTTTCTTATCATTTGAATAATTTTCAATTGATGTACTTCATCGTTTACAAAGAAACCATCGCGCATATCAAGATTTTCTCTAACAGAAACACCCAAAATTTGAGAAGCTTTAGCCGATTCAGAATTACGAATTTCTACCGAACCACGTGTTCCTAATTCACCACGTGTTAAATCAATAATTCCAACTTTCTTTCCAAGCGAAATTTCTTTTGCAATAGTTCCACTACAACCCAATTCGACATCGTCAGGATGAGCGCCAAATGCTAATATATCTAATTTCATTTTTTTAAATTGTATAATGTATTGTTTAATTCATAGCACTTTTTTAATAGTCAAAGACTTATTTTGTGTTTCAATAAGCTCTTTTTCAGGATTACTGTCTTTTGTGATGCCGCAACCAATGTATAAATTAACTTCTTTATTTTCAATTTTCATACAACGTAAATTTACAAATAAATCTGAATGATTTTCTTTATAAGTTTGAAAATCTTTATTCCATTCACCCAAAAATCCTGAATAAAACTCTCTTAAATAACCTTCGTTTTTAATAATGAATTTTTTTGCTTTATCTTTTGGAAATCCGCAAACTGCTGGAGTTGGATGCAATAAATCAATAATTTTTGAAATACTATTTCTATCTTTAATTGCAGCTTTAATATCCGTTTTAATGTGAACCAAATTTCCAGCTTGTTGATTGTAAGGTTTTGAAAAAATAACATTGTCAGAATATGATTTCAAATTATTTACAATAAAATCGGTTACAATTTGTTGTTCTTCAATTTCTTTATTTTGCCAAACTGTCTCAACATTTTTCTCAAAAGTTTGTGTTCCGGCAAGTGAAACTGTTTTTACAAAATCATCTTCTACTTTTAGAAATTGTTCTGGCGTTGCTCCTATCCAAAATCCAATTTTAGGATGATAAAAACAATAGTTAAAAGCGGTTTTATAGTTAAAAAGTAATTTTTTGAATACTAATTCCACATCAAAATTATCAACATCAATGATTTCTTTTCTTGATAAAACAACTTTTTCAAAAGTCCTATTTTTAATTGCTTCAATGCCACTTTGAACTAAATTTTCAAAATTATTTTTATCAAAGGCATTGATTTCAGATACAAATCTATTTTCAAAAATAAAATCAGAAGTTGAAACCGTTTCAAAAAAAATATCCGAATTATCTTCGGGAATTAAATAACGTTTCTCATTATCAAAAGAAACAAAAGCAAAACCAAAAGCATCATTTTTTAATTCAACTAATCTCGCATCTTTCTGGAAAAAGGCAATTATTTTGTCCGAATTAGGTTTACAATAACAAACAAGCGGGAGTTTATTATTAAACTGCTCTTTTACTTTTTGAAATAAGAAACTCATCTTCCTTTACTAGGTAAAATCATATTAGTAAGTTTACAAAGCGAAATTAATTTTTCATTTTCATCAACGATTCTAATTTCCCAAAGATGAATACTTGCACCTTTATGTAGAATTTTTGCCGTTGCTGTAACCAATCCTTCACGTTTACTTCTAACATGGTTGGCAGAAATCTCAATTCCACGAACTTCTTGTTTTTTTGGATTAACAAACATAATCGAAGCGGCGCTTCCGACACTTTCTGCTAAAGCTACTGTGGCTCCACCATGCAATAAACCCATAGGTTGGTGAACACGAGAATTTACTGGCATCGTGGCCTTTAAAAAATCCTCTCCTGCATCAATATATTCAATTTCAAGGGTTTCCATCAAAGTATCTTTTGACCAATCCTTGCATAATTGCAACATTTTTTCTCTATCAAATGACATAACGCTATTTTTTTTGTAAAATTACGTTATTTATACTAACAACAAAAGTTTATAGTTTATGCTAAAAAAATAATTTTTGCGTTAAGTACTAGTATCTACTCTTATTTTAAATTAAATAATTACTTTTACAAAAATTCACACATCAATGCGCAAACTATTTTTACTTTTACTAATTAGTGCACTTGCCGCACTTACTTCATGCAGAAAAGATTTTGATTTTGAGCCAAGTAGCGGCGGATTGCAATTTTCTAAAAATACTGTTTATTTAGATTCTATTTTTACAGGAATCAGTTCAAGTACTTACAGATTAAAAGTTTATAATAGAAGTAACAAAGATTTATCTATTCCCAAAATTGAACTTGGAAATACAAATAATTCTAAGTTTAGATTAATGATTGATGGCTTAACTGGTGAAAACGGTGCTGGAAAATCATTCAATAATGTTGAAATTTTAGCCAATGACAGTTTGTTTATTTTTATTGAAGCCACAGCTGATATTGCAGACGCTAATCCGGTTGATTTTACCTATAATGACAAAATCAATTTTTATAGTACAAATGAAATTCAAAAAGTAGATTTGGTAGCTCCTATTCGAGATGCTAGATTTATTTTCCCAAACAGACCTTTGCCCAACGGACCGAAAGAAACCTTAATTATTAACGGAGAAGACACCGCTATTGAAGGACACAAACTTGCTACTACCGAAGAATTAAACTGGAATTCAGATAAGCCTTATGTTGTTTACGGTTATGCTTATGTTCCTGAAGGAGAAACGCTTACAATTGATGCTGGAACAAATGTACATTTTCACGCAAATTCTGGACTTATTATAGATAAAAATGCCAAAATAATTATAAATGGAACTGATGACGAAAAAGTAAATTTTCAAGGCGATCGATTGGAAACGAGTTTTGCAAATGTTCCTGGTCAATGGGGAATTATTCTTATAACTTCTAATTTGGATAATGAAATTAATCATCTTACCATAAAAAATGCTACAGTTGGACTTTTGTTACAACGTAGTGAAGAAACAACTTTTCCAAAATTAAATATTACTAATTCACGAATTTTCAATAGCTCTAACGTTGGAATGCTCGCCAGAACCTCTGTTGTAACTGGAAATAATTTAGTGATAAACAATGCTGGTCAAATCGCATTAGCATGCAATCATGGTGGGAATTACAATTTTACACATTCAACGTTCAATAATAATTGGTCAAGTTCCAACCAACTTTCGGTACTTTTAAATAATTTTATTGAATCTGACAATGCTATTTTTGTTCAAGATTTAATTGCTGCAAATTTTACCAATTGTATCATTTATGGAAGCAATCAAATTGAATTATTAATTGAAAAAAGAGAAGATCCATCAAATCCTTTACTATTTAATTATAAATTTAAAAACTGTTTAATTAAATTCAATAATATAAACAACCAATTTACCAATAATGCTTTTTACAATTTTACAAATCCAAGCATTTATGAGAACTGTTCAATTGCATTAAACGGAACTCAATTTAGACCAAGATTTGAAAGTATTATTGAAAATAAATTATGGTTACAAGAACATCTCAATCTTCCGGCAGATGAATCTACAATAGGAACATCAGATATAAAAGGAGTAATAAGAACCATACCAATAGATTTGGGTGCTTATCAGTATGTGCCGTAAATTTACATTTTTAAATTATAATCAAGGTTTCAGTGCTATAAATTGAAACTTTTTTTATTATAAAAATTGTCAAAAACTCGTTAAAAACTATTTACTTCTTTTTTGGCACTCCGCACTATTTGCCTTAGATTTGCAGAACAACTAAAATTGAACTTTATTCAGATGAAAATCTTAATAAAGTTCAGATTAAACAACAACACAATGATTCACTTTTTCGGAAACGAAACCGCTACTGTATTTGCTGTTCAAACGCATCCCGAAGTTTCGGGAGAATTATCTACAGAAACTATCTCAAAATTAAATTGGTTATTTCAATCTAAACTTGTTTCAGATTCTCAAACTAATCAACCTAAATCCGTACTTGCGGATTTTTTTGTTGGTCCACGTGCCGCAATGGTTACACCTTGGAGCACCAATGCTGTTGAAATTACACAGAATATGGGCATTGATGGTATTATAAGAATTGAAGAATATCATAAAGTTACAAATGATTTCTCTGATTTTGATCCAATGCTTTCGCAAAAATATTCAGAATTAAATCAAGATATTTTTATCATCAATATTCAACCAGAAGCTATTCTTGAAATTGAAGATATTTCAGCTTACAACAAGCAAGAAGGTTTGGCGCTAAACAATGAAGAAGTAATTTATTTAGAGAACTTATCTAAAAAACTTAATCGAAAACTTACTGATTCAGAAATTTTTGCATTTTCTCAAGCCAATTCTGAACATTGCCGCCATAAAATTTTCAACGGAACTTTTATCATTGATGGCATAGAAAAAGAAACTTCTCTTTTTAAATTAATCAAAAAAACATCTTCTGAAAATCCAAACGATATTGTTTCGGCTTATAAAGATAACGTGGCTTTTGTAAAAGGTCCGAAAGTGACTCAGTTTGCACCAAAAAGTGCTGATAAACCTGACTTTTACCAAGAAAAAGAATTTGATTCAGTACTTTCATTAAAAGCTGAAACGCATAATTTTCCAACAACCGTTGAACCTTTTAATGGTGCTGCAACTGGTTCTGGTGGAGAAATTAGAGATAGATTAGCTGGCGGACAAGGTTCTTTACCATTAGCCGGAACTGCGGTTTATATGACATCGTATTCAAGATTAACTAACAATCGAAAATATGAAGAAGCTATGGCAGAACGTGCATGGTTGTATCAAACTCCAATGGATATTTTGATAAAAGCATCTAATGGAGCTTCCGATTTTGGAAATAAATTCGGACAACCTTTAATTACTGGTTCGGTTTTGACATTTGAACATCAAGAAAATAACTCAATAGATAACTCCGACAGAGTTTTAAACTCTGTCGGAGTTGATTCTCGAAAATTAGGTTACGACAAAGTAATCATGCAAGCGGGTGGAATTGGTTACGGAAAATTAGATCAAGCCATCAAAAAGAAACCGCAAGAAGGTGATAAAATTGTAATTCTTGGTGGTGAAAATTATAGAATTGGAATGGGTGGCGCTGCAGTTTCCTCTGCTGATACTGGAGCTTTTGGTTCTGGAATTGAATTGAATGCCATTCAACGTTCGAATCCTGAAATGCAAAAACGTGCAGCCAATGCCATTCGTGCATTGGTAGAAAGTGATAACAATCCAATAGTTTCAATTCACGATCATGGTGCTGGTGGACATTTGAATTGTCTTTCAGAATTAGTGGAAGAAACTGGTGGATTAATTGATTTAGATAAATTGCCTATTGGCGATCCAACGCTTTCTGCTAAAGAAATTATTGGTAACGAATCGCAAGAACGAATGGGATTGGTTATTGGTAAAAAGGATATCGAAACGCTTCAAAAAATTGCTGACAGAGAACGTTCTCCAATGTATCAAGTTGGTGAAGTCACAAACGACCATAGATTTACATTTCAATCAAAAACTACTGGTGAAAAACCAATGGATTATGCACTAGAAGACTTTTTTGGTAGTTCTCCTAAAACCATTATGACTGACAAAACTATTGTTAGAAATTATAGTGATTTAGAGTATTCTCAAGAAAATATTCCGGCTTATTTAGAAGAAGTTTTAAAACTAGAAGCTGTTGCTTGTAAAGATTGGTTGACCAATAAAGTCGACCGTTGTGTTGGTGGAAAAGTGGCAAAACAACAATGTGCAGGACCATTGCAATTACCATTGAATAACGTTGGTGTTATGGCTTTGGATTTTAACGGAAAAGAAGGAATTGCAACTTCTATTGGGCACGCTCCTATTTCGGCATTGATTGATCCAAAAGCTGGAAGCAGAAATGCGATTGCCGAAGCGTTATCAAACATCGTTTTTGCTCCTTTAAAAGATAATTTAAAATCGGTTTCACTTTCTGCCAACTGGATGTGGGCTTGTAAAAATGAAGGTGAAGACGCAAGATTGTATGAAGCGGTTGAAGCTTGTTCAGAATTTGCTATCGAATTGGGAATCAATATTCCGACTGGAAAAGATTCGCTTTCTATGAAACAAAAATATCCAAATGATGAAGTGATTGCTCCAGGAACTGTGATTATTTCGGCTGCTGGAAATTGTTCGAATATTACTAAAGTGGTGGAACCTGTTTTACAAAGAAACAAAGGTTCGATTTACTACATCAATTTATCGCAAGATGATTTTAAATTGGGTGGAAGTTCGTTTGCACAAACCTTAAATAAAATTGGTTCTGAAACTCCAACTATCAAAGATTCATCTTTCTTCAAGAATGCATTTAATACAATTCAAGAGTTAATTAAAGACATACAAATCGTTGCAGGACACGATATTGGAAGTGGTGGTTTAATCACTACTTTATTAGAAATGTGTTTTGCTGATGTGAATTTGGGTGCAAAAATATCCTTTGATGCATTCAAAGAAAAAGATTTAGTCAAAGTTCTATTTGCAGAAAATATTGGAATTGTGCTTCAAGCAAAAGACGATACTATTTTTGAAAAAGCATTGGAAGGTTTAGAATACTACAAACTTGGCTCGGTTCAAAATATACCTTCTTTAGATTTTGGAATTTGGAAATTTGATATTGGAATTTATAGAAAATTGTGGTTTGAAACCTCCTTACTACTCGATCAAAAGCAAACCAAAAATAACAAAGCTAAAGAGCGTTTTGATAATTTAGGACAGCAAACTTTAGCATATAAATTTCCAAGTCATTTTACAGGATTGAAACCAGTAATTGATGCTACAAAACCTCGTCCAAAAGCAGCTATTATTCGTGAAAAAGGAAGCAATTCTGAGCGTGAAATGGCTAATGCAATGTACTTAGCTGGATTTGATGTAAAAGACGTGCACATGACCGATTTGATTTCGGGAAGAGAAACTTTGGAAGACATTCAATTTATTGGAGCTGTTGGTGGATTTTCGAATTCGGATGTTTTAGGTTCGGCTAAAGGTTGGGCCGGAGCTTTCAAATACAACGAAAAAGCAAATATTGCTCTGAAAAATTTCTTTGAACGTGAAGACACACTTTCTGTTGGAATTTGTAACGGATGTCAGTTGTTTATGGAATTAGAATTAATCAATCCGGAGCACGAAGTTCATGGAAAAATGCATCATAACGATTCCTACAAACACGAAAGCGGATTTACTTCGGTAACTATTCAAGAAAATTATTCGGTGATGTTGCATACTTTGGCTGGAACTACTCTTGGGGTTTGGATTTCGCATGGTGAAGGAAAATTCAAATTGCCTTACGCTGAAGACAAATACAATATCGTTGCCAAATATGCTTACGATGGTTATCCTGCCAATCCAAATGGCTCTGATTTCAACACGGCAATGATGAGTGACAAAACAGGAAGACATTTAGTAATGATGCCACACATTGAGCGTTCAACATTTCCTTGGAATTGGGCTCAATATCCAACCGATAAAAAAGATGAAGTTTCGCCTTGGATTGAAGCTTTTGTCAATGCAAGACTTTGGATTGAAAAACAATGACTAGTCCTAAAAAATCGATACAGATTTATTAGACAAAAATAATTAATTAAACACTTGCAAGAACGTTCTTGCAAGTGTTTTTTGTTTTATAGGTTTTTATTTTCAATTTATTTTGTTGATGC
>JBIKJF010000025.1:0-31648 GCA_044361155.1 Flavobacterium sp. | reverse complement strand
GAGATAAATTTCGAGCATTCAATTTTTTTTCAGATATTTGCACTCACAAAAGGAGCTATTTCCGATAATAGGGATTTATGCTCTTTTTTTGTAATTTTAAACTATGGAAATTTTAATAATACTTTTTCTAATCATTTTAAATGGTGTTTTTTCAATGTCAGAAATCGCATTGATTTCGGCACGTAAAAACCGATTAGAAACGGCTGCTAAAAAAGGAAATACTAATGCCAAAGCGGCTTTAGACTTAGCAAATTCACCAAACGAATTTTTATCAACAGTTCAAATTGGAATCACATTAATCGGAATTCTAACAGGTATTTATTCAGGTGATAAAATAACAACCGATGTTCAAAATTTTGTAGCATCGTTTGAAGTTTTTAAACCTTACGCCAATTCAATTGCAGTTGGAATTGTAGTAGTAACTTTAACTTTTTTCTCTTTAGTTTTAGGAGAATTATTGCCAAAAAGAATCGGATTAAATTATCCAGAATCAATTGCAAAAGCTGTTGCTGTTCCAATGAAAATTGTTTCTAAAGTTACTATGCCATTTATTTGGTTACTTACAACTTCTACAGATTTTTTACTGAAAATATTGCAAATAAAACCAACAGCAGACGGAAAAGTAACCGAAGAAGAAATTAAAGCAATTATTAAAGAAGGTACAGAAGGCGGAGAAATTCAAGAAATTGAACACGATATTGTAGAACGCGTTTTTCACATTGGCGATAGAAAAGTAAATTCGTTGATGACACATAGAAATTCAATTGTTTATTTGTCTTACGAAGATTCTGTTCAAGAAATAAAAGACAAAGTTCTGGACGAATTGCACTCATTCTATCCAGTTTGCGAAGACAATCTCGACGATGTTGAAGGAATTGTACTTCTTAAAGATTTATTTGTAAGTTTTGAAAAAGGTGGCGATTTCGATTTGAAAAAAATCACTAAAGAACCTGTTTATTTCATCGAGCATACATCAGCATATAAAGCCTTAGAAAACTTTAAAATTTCTAAAGTTCACTATGCTTTAGTAACCGATGAGCATGGAGTTTTTCAAGGAATTATTACATTAAATGATATTCTAGAAGCTTTAGTTGGTGATGCTGCCGATTTCTACGAAGATGAATTCAAAATCGTCACTCGCGAAGACGGAAGTTGGTTAGTTGACGGACATTATTCATTACACGATTTTCTAACCTATTTCGATATGGACGATTTAATTGGCGATTACGATGTAACAACCGTAAGCGGATTAATCGTAACCGAATTAGGAATCATCCCAAAACAAGGACAAAAACTTATTTGGAATAAACTAGAATTTGAAGTAATAGATATGGATGGAGTCAAAATTGACAAAGTTCTAGTTACCAATATTAAAATTAATTAGGAGCGAATGGCTCGGGCATTTTAGCAAACCATAATCCTGCTTTTCGTTACAATCTTTTTTTGTTGCCTGAGGGCACTCGAAGGCAACAAAAAAAGATTTTCTCTACAATCAGGGCTAGATTGCAAACCATTTACATAAATAATAGTTTTAGAAAAAGATTTATCTGAAATCTGAAATCTGAAACCTGAAATCTGAAAAAAAATGACAGAAGGAAATTTTGTAGACTACGTAAAAATATATGTTACTTCCGGAAAAGGAGGAAAAGGTTCTACGCATTTACATAGAGAAAAATTTATTGAAAAAGGCGGTCCAGATGGTGGTGATGGTGGTCGTGGTGGACACGTTTACATAAAAGGAAACAAAAATCTTTGGACATTATTTCATTTGAAATTTGTAAAACATATGCGTGGTGGTCACGGTGGTGATGGAGGAAGTTCTAGAAGTACTGGTCACGATGGAGAAGACAAATACGTTGAAGTGCCACTTGGAACCGTTGTAAAAGATATTGAAACAGGAGAAATTCTTTTTGAAATTACAGAACACGGCGAAGAAAGAATTTTAGCTCAAGGAGGAAAAGGAGGTTTAGGAAATTGGCATTTTAGAAGTTCCACTAACCAAACTCCAAGATATTCACAACCTGGAATGCCTTCAACTGAATTGGATGTTATTTTAGAATTAAAAGTACTTGCAGATGTTGGTTTAGTAGGTTTCCCAAATGCAGGAAAATCAACTTTACTTTCAGTTTTAACTTCTGCTAAACCAAAAATTGCAGATTATCCATTTACAACATTAAAACCTAATTTAGGAATTGTTGCTTATAGAGAATTTCAATCGTTTGTAATTGCAGATATTCCTGGAATTATTGAAGGTGCAGCCGAAGGAAAAGGTTTAGGACATTATTTCTTACGTCATATTGAGCGAAATTCAACGCTATTATTTTTAGTTCCAGCCGATGCCGATGATATCAAAAAAGAATACGAAATTCTATTAGACGAATTACGTCGTTACAATCCAGAAATGCTAGATAAAGACAGACTTTTAGTAATCTCAAAATGCGATATGCTTGATGATGAATTAAAAGCAGAAATGAAACAACATCTAGATAAATCTAAACTCGGAATTCCATATATTTTCATTTCATCAGTGGCACAACAAGGTTTAACAGAATTAAAAGACAAACTTTGGGAAATGCTAAATGTAGAAGATGAAAAGCCGGAGAACAGCCACGGTTTGTAAGATATTTCTAAATAAAGAAAAGCTTCGAAATTTTCGAGGCTTTTTTTGTGTTTTGATTTCCTAAAGTAAAGTTAAAATTAACTTATTACTTCAGGTTTTCGACCATAAAATTTAAATAATCCTCAAAAAATCGTAATTTCGCAACACTAAAATTTTGCAATATTCATTTTAAAGTGTAACGAATTGCATTTTAAATAGACTATTAGCTAACAAACAATTAACCTTTTATATTTTCAATTATGAAGAAAATTTTATTATCCTTAATTGCTGCCATTATGCTTGTTCCAGCAAGTGTTAAAGCTGACGAAGGAATGTGGTTTTTAATGTTCATCGAACGCTTAAATCACCGCGATATGCAAAAAATGGGCTTGCAATTGACAGCCGAAGAAATTTACAGCATCAACAATCACAGTTTGAAAGATGCTATTGTACAATTCAACGGAGGTTGTACTGCAGAAATCATTTCTAAAGATGGTTTAGTTTTAACAAATCACCACTGTGGTTATGATGCTATTGCTGAATTATCATCAGCAGAAAAAAATTATTTAAAAGATGGTTATTGGGCTGCCAATAGAAAAGCAGAGATAAAACCATCTAGTTTATACGTTCGTTTCTTTGTTAGAATGGATGATTGTACTAAAAGAATTTTAGCAGTTGTAAATTCTTCTATGAGTGAAGCAGATAGAGAAAAAGCTATCAATGCTGAAATTGCTAAAATTGAAAAAGAAAATAACGAAGGCGGAAAATATACGGTTTCTGTTCGTCCATTTTTTCAAGGAAATGAGTACTACTATTTTGTGTATCAAGATTATAAAGACGTTCGTTTAGTTGGAACTCCTCCAGAAAGTTTAGGAAAATTTGGTGGTGATACTGATAACTGGGAATGGCCGCGTCATACAGCAGATTTCTCTATGTTTAGAGTTTATGCTAATGCAGATGGTTCTCCAGCAGAATATTCTGAAAATAATGTTCCATTAAAACCAAAACATTATTTACCTGTTAATTTAGGTGGAGTAAAAGAAAATGATTTTGCAATGATTCTTGGATATCCAGGAAGAACCAACCGTTGGATGCCAGCAGCTGGAATTGAGCAAAATGTAAAATTTGCATATCCTGCATGGGTTGAAGGAGCAAAAACTGGAATGGACGGAATGAAAAAATACATGAATCAAAGTGATGCTTTGAATCTTGTATATGCTTCAAAATATGCTTCAACTGCTAATTACTGGAAAAATCGTCAAGGAATGATTGACGCTTTGTCAAAATTTGGAACAGCAAAATCTAAAGCAGCACAAGAAGCTAAGTTTGATAAATGGGCTAATAAAACTGCAAACAAAGCTAAATACGGAAACGTAGTTTCAACTATTAATAAATATTATGCTATGACGAATGAGAAATCTCGTCATGATAACTACTTACAACAATTATTCAGAACATCATCTTTTGGAACAATCGGAAGAAGTTTAGGAAGACAGTTGGATGTTTATGTTAAAGCTGATGCTGCTAAACGTGCAACAATGGCACCTCAAATCACTGAGATGGCAACAGAAATGTTTAAAGAATTGCATCTTCCAGCAGAAAAAGATATTCTTGCTGCTCAATTGAAAACATACGCAACTAAATCAACAGGTTATGACATTGCGCCGATGGTAAAACAAATTAGTGATGCTAATAATAATGATTTTACTAAATATGTAAATGCTGCTTTCGATTTAAGTATTTTTACTTCAGTTGATAGAATTAAAGCTTTCTTAGATTTACCAAACGAAGGGATGCTAACAAATGATCCATTATATGCATTATCAAATGATATGGTTGCTCATTTTGGAAAAAGAACAGATGAATTAACTAGAGCTCAAAATGACTATGCATCTTCATTCCGTTTATTGGTTGAAGGTTTAAGAGAGTCTAAAATTGGTGCTATCAAATATCCAGATGCAAACTCAACGTTGCGTTTAACTTACGGAAAAGTTCGTTCGCTTCCTGCTGACAAAAGAAATGACGCAACAATAAATAATTATACAACACTTGCTGGTCAAGTAAAAAAATACAAAAAAGGAGATCAAGAATTTGATTTACCAGCGCGTATTTTAGAAATGAATAAAAACAAAGATTTCGGTCGTTATGCAGATAAAGACGGTTCGCTTCACGTGAATTTCTTAACAGATAATGATATCACAGGTGGAAACTCAGGTTCGCCAGTTCTTAACGGAAAAGGAGAATTAATAGGTCTTGCTTTCGACGGAAACATCGAAGCAATGGCAGGTGACGTAATTTTTGACAATAAATTACAAAGAACAATCAACGTAGATATTCGTTATGTTCTATGGGTTATCGAAAATTTCTCTGGTGCAAAACACATCGTTGACGAAATGACTTTGGTGAAATAAACCATTTTTTAATTTCGTAAGAATCTCAACTCCGAATTAAGCAATTAGTTCGGAGTTTTTTAGTTGTTTCTATTTTTTCTTTTAGAACAAATCGTTTGGGCTTTCTTGCATTCCGTGTTCTGCTGTCCGAGTTACACGGTAACTTCTCCCATCCGAGTTAAAATATTTTCGATTGTCTCTAAAATCAAGGTGTTGTAAAACGATTTTATTATCAATATCTTTGCCATTCAAAAATCATAATTCGTTAATCTTCATTCAAAAATCCCATGAATTATTCAGAAAATATATTAGGAACTATTGGTAACACTCCTTTAGTAAAACTAAACAAAGTTGTTGAAGGTATTGACGCTTTGGTACTTGCCAAAGTTGAAACGTTCAATCCAGGAAATTCTACCAAAGACAGAATGGCTCTAAAAATGGTTGAAGACGCCGAAGCCGACGGAAGATTAAAGCCAGGTGGTACAATTATAGAAGGAACTTCTGGAAACACTGGAATGGGATTAGCTCTTGCAGCAATTGTAAAAGGATACAAATGTATTTTTGTAATCACAGACAAGCAATCCAAAGAAAAAATGGATATTCTTCGTGCAGTTGGAGCAAAAGTTATTGTTTGTCCAACCGATGTAGAACCAACAGACGAACGTTCATACTATTCTGTTTCTAAAAGATTAGGAACTGAAATTCCAAATTCTTGGTACGTAAACCAATACGATAATCCATCTAATGCTACAGCACATTACCAACAAACTGGTCCAGAAATTTGGGAACAAACCGACGGTAAAATTACCCATTTCGTAGTTGGTGTTGGAACAGGAGGAACGATTTCTGGAATTGGGAAATATTTAAAAGAAAAAAATCCTAACATCAAAATTTGGGGAATCGATACATATGGTTCTGTTTTCAAAAAATACCACGAAACAGGAATATTTGACGAAAACGAAATCTATTCCTACATAACAGAAGGAATAGGAGAAGATATTCTTCCAAAAAATGTAGATTTCTCATTGATTGATGGATTTACAAAGGTTACCGATAAAGATGCAGCAGTTTATACAAGAAAAATCGCTCTTGAAGAAGGAATTTTTGTTGGAAATTCAGCAGGTTCTTGTGTAAAAGGATTACATCAATTAAAAGAAAATTTCAAACCAGAAGATGTTGTAGTTGTTTTGTTTCACGATTCAGGAAGTAGATATGTAGGTAAAATGTTCAACGACGATTGGATGCGTGAACGAGGTTTCTTAGATGAAGAAATAACAAAAGCCGAAGACGTAATTAAAGATCACATCGATAAATCTTTAATTATTGTTCGTACAGAAGAGTTGGTTTCTCACGCTATTGAACGAATGAGAAAATTTAAAATTTCTCAAATTCCGGTAATAGACATTAATGGTTTTGTAGGTTCCGTAGACGAATCAGATTTGTTCCAAAGCTACGTTTTAGATAAAAATGTTGCTGATAAACCTATCAAAGAAGTTATGGGCAAACCTTATCCAATTGTTAAACTAGGAACTCCAATTGAAGAGGTTTCCAAACTCTTTACAAAAGACAATCAAGCTGTTTTATTAGATTTAGGAAATGGAAAACATCATATCATTACAAAGTATGACATCATTGGTTCAATAAAATAGTAATTAATTAAACCTACAATGAAAGTTGTAGGTTTTTTTATTCTCCAATTAAAACACCCGAAATATTCCAAGCGCTAAAACTACTTCCTTCATTCGCGCCTTGCGGAATTTTAACTTGTATTGTATGGTTTCCGGCTTTCAAATCGCCCAAATCGATATAAACTGGATTGGTAACCATTCCTGGACACCAATTTGAACGACTATAGTCAGATGAAGATAATCCGTTAGGGAAATTTCCAGAAGCCGGATTGTATAATCGATAAGAACCACAATCCTCTCGCCAAGGAGTAAAATGAAAAACTTCCTTTTCATTCAATAGTATGGTATTTTTCTTTGGCACAAATTCATCACCATTTTCCCATCCACCATGACCTGTTGTAATGTATCTAAGTCTTACATTTTTTAAATCCTTATCTAATTTAAAGTTCACAAACAAACCTTTGGCAGCATTAAACATCGTTCCATATTCTTGCCCAGCCATTTCCATAACATTGGTTGTGTTGAAAATCGATACTACATTAGAAGCTTTACTAACGCCGTTTTCCTCTGGATGAATAGTCAAATTTACACTTACTTTGTGGCCACCTTTATCATAATTTCCTATAAAAGTTCCAATATAGACTTCTTTATTATTTAAAGCCGCAGTCAATTCAGAAATATCCTGACGGTAACTTACTTTTTCTTCCCAAATTTTATCTTTTAATTGTAGCGAATTATATTGTTTAATTCCAAACGGTGTAAAAAAGCGCATCAATTCAATCAATGTAGAATAATCATCTGTTGAAACAACACCTTGATATTGTTTTCCATTTCCATTTTCATAGACTGGTAATGTCTTAGCGCCATTTTTCAAACCATCCAAAAAAGAAACTTTTTTATCCATTGGAATCATAAACACAGAACCGGTTCTGTCATAAGCATCACCATTAGATTGCTCTGTCACATCAACAAAAACTTGACTTCCTTTAGTAATAGTAGGAATTTTTACTTTTCTTAAAATAATTGTTCCATTAGCAAATCTCAAAATACTATCGTTTGATTTAGAAGCATCCGAAAAATTAATGACTTCATCTTTAAAAATTGAAATCGTAGTAAACCTGCTTTTCCAAACCAAATCTCTGTAAGTTAATAAATCTATAGTTTTAGTTTCATCAACTTTCAAAGAAGGAAATTGCTTTACTTTTTCAACTTTAGTGGCAGAAACAATAAAGTTTTCATTGCGAATAGTTTCCAAAACCAAACCTAAATTTTGACCAAGTAACGATGGAGCACCTTTTACTTTTAAGTCATTAGTATACCAAATTTCGATTGTGTTAGAGTTAATAATAGTTTTAGCTTTTTTACAAGTGTAACCTAATATTTTTTTAGTGTCACCAAGTAATTCAAAAGTTTGTTTACCAATTGAAGCACTATCTTTTGTAGAAATTAATTTTGAACTATTTAATTGTGCTAATTGAAAATAATTCATTCCAGTAATTATTGTTTGCTCAAAAGGAAATGAAGATTTACTATTTTGAATCGACTCAGAAGAAATTAATGAAGTATTTTCATTTGAAAAAACCAAAATAGGATCTTGATTTTCAACCAAAGTTCCATTAGAAGTTCTAGTGTAAATTATTTTATAATTCGTTTGACTAAATGTAAATGAGGAAAATAATAAAATAGCTAATAAAATAAGTCGTTTCATGATGTGTTATTTGTTTTACAAATATAAGTTTTGAAATCGCATAAACAAATCGTTTTTTATTTACAAAGAGACAAAATAGCGATTCTATATATGAGCACTAAAAAATAAATTTTACATATATAAAATTTAATTTTTATAAACTTGTGTAATTCAAATCAAAAAAGTATTTTAGTGCCTTCAAAGCCATACAGATACTATTTATGAAAGAAGATTTTCTACACTACATTTGGTTGTACAAGAAATTGGACTTTACCAATTTAAAAACCACAAACGGAGAAGTTATCACCATAATAAACTTCGGACAATACATTGAACAAGCAGGACCTGATTTTTTCAATGCTCAAGTAGTAATTGATAATCAAAAATGGGCTGGAAATATTGAAATTCATTTAAAATCCTCCGATTGGTATGTGCATCATCACGAAAAAGATGATAATTATAATAATGTCATTCTACACGTTGTTTGGGAAAATGACACGCCAATTTTTAGAAAAGACAATTCCGAAATCCCTGTTTTAGAACTTAAAAAATATGTTTCTAAAGAGGAATTGCAAAAATATAATGCACTCACAGCTCAAAAATCATGGATTTATTGCGAAAATCAAATTGACAAAGTTTCAAGTTTTGTTTTCTCCAACTGGCAAGAACGATTGTTTTTTGAAAGATTAGAACGAAAGTCAGGTTCTATTCAGCAATTATTGCAAGAAACTGAAAACGATTGGGAAGCAGTTTTGTTTTGTATGTTGGCCAAGAATTTTGGTTTGAATACCAATGGTGAAATGTTTTTTAAAGTGGCAAAGTCAATCACATTTGCTATCATTAGAAAAGAAGCTTTAGAAGTAAAATATTTGGAAGCCTTACTTTTCGGTCAAGCTGATATGATTCCAATAAATGCAGAGGATAATTATTCAAAAGAACTAAAATCTTGGTTTGATTATATTGCATTAAAATATAAATTAGAGAAGCCCGCGATAGCTCCAATTCAGTTTTTCAAGCACAGACCAGATAATTTCCCGACTATTCGTTTGGCTCAATTAGCGATGCTTTATCATTTACAAAGAAATTTATTCTCTAAAATAATCGAAGCAAAAACAATTCAAGCGATTTATCAAATATTCGATAGTTCTGTAAGCGATTATTGGAAATCTCATTATAATTTTGATAGATCAAGTCCCAAAAAGGAGAAAGCAATTTCAAAGTCATTTATAGATTTGTTGATAATTAATACTCTTATTCCGATACAATTTGCTTATTCATTACATCAAGGAAAAGAGAATTCAGAACACCTAATAGAATTAGTGTCAAATATTCCGCCGGAGAAAAACACAATTATTAAAAAGTTTACTACATTTGGTATTAAATCCGCCAATGTGTTTCAAACTCAATCTCTTTTACAATTGAAAAATGAGTATTGTAATCACAAAAAGTGTTTGCAATGTTCTATAGGTTTAGAATTATTAAAAAAATAAGATGATAACTAAAATACGTTACTTTTTTGAAAAACATGGGTTTCATGTTTCCTCACGATTAGCCGATAGACTCGGAATGAGAGCAACAAGTGTTAGATTATTCTTTATTTATATATCTTTCGTGACCGTTGGTTTGGGTTTTGGAGTTTATCTTACTTTGGCATTTTGGATAAAATTGAAAGATTTAGTTAGAGCAAAAAGAACATCAGTTTTTGATTTATAAATTTTGGGAAACAACAATTACATAAAGTTATTATTTCATTTTTCGAAAGACCAACGAACAGGAATTCTATTGTTATTCCTTATAATCATCGCGTTGCAAGTTGGTAATCATTTTTTAGATTTTTCAAACGACGAAAATACTTCAGTAGATGGGCGAAAATGGCTTTCTCTTCAAAGAAAGGTTGACTCATTAAAATTAGAAAATCCCCAAAATAGCTATAAAATCTATCCATTTAATCCAAATTTTATAACAGATTTTAAAGGATATAAGTTAGGGATGTCTGTTGAGCAAATAGATCGCTTACTAGCTTATAGAAAACAAGGTAAGTTTGCGAATTCAGCGAAAGAATTTCAGAGAGTTACAGGAATTTCTGATTCACTTTTAATTGCAATTTCACCTTATTTCAAGTTTCCAGATTGGGTTAATAACAAAAAGAATACCAATTTAAATGAAGTGAATGGTTGGGTAGATTATTCAAAAAACCGAGATGAAAAAGAGGTAAAAACCATTGGTATCCTTGATATTAATGAAGCTTCTAAAGAAGATTTGATGAAGGTTTACGGAATTGGAGATGTAATTTCTGATAGAATTTTAAGACAAAAAGAAATTTTTGGTGCTTTTGTTTCAATAGATCAGATGAATGATGTTTATGGATTACCTCCAGAAGTTGTAGAAAAATTACATAAAAGTTTTAAAGTAACGAATCCAAATCCAAAAAAGATTAATATTAATAATGCTACTATTAAAGAGTTAGGTCAGTTTCCTTACTTTAGATATCCAATTTCTAAAAACATTGTAACGTACAGAAGTATGAATGGCGACCTAAAAATTGAGGATTTAACAAAAATTAAAGACTTTCCTGTTGATAAATTAAAAATAATTACCTTATATTTGGAATTCTAAAATAAATCAATATTTTTATAAAATTGCTTATCAACATGAATTCAATGTATTTCACCGAAGAACACGAACTATTTAGGAAGAGTTTGCAAGATTTTTTACAAAAAGAAGTAGTACCTCATATTGAGAAATGGGAAAAAACAGGAACGATAGAACGTTTCATTTGGAAAAAATTTGGCGAAATGGGCTTCTTTGGAATCAATTATCCTGAGGCTTATGGTGGACTAAATTTAGACTTATTCTACACCGTCATTTTTCTAGAAGAACTTCAAAAAATAAAATCTTCGGGTTTTGCAGCAGCTATGTGGGCGCATGCTTACCTTGCAATGACTCATTTGAATGCAGAAGGTAATGAGCGAATAAAACAAGACTATTTAACTCCAAGTATTTCAGGCGATAAAATAGGTGCATTATGTATAACAGAACCTTTTGGAGGTAGCGATGTTGCCGGAATGAGAACAACGGCTATTAAAAAAGGAGATAAATACATAATTAATGGTTCGAAAACCTTTATTACTAATGGAGTTTATGCAGATTACTATGTGGTTGCTGCCAAAACAAGTCCAGAATTAGGAAATAAAGGTATAAGTATATTTTTGGTTGACACCAATCTAAACGGAATTTCTGCTTCAAAACTTGATAAATTAGGATGGAGAGCTTCCGATACGGCAGAAATAGCTTTCGATAACGTAGAAATTCCTTTAGAAAATTTAATGGGATTAGAAGGAAAAGGATTTCCTTATATAATGGAGCACTTTGCACTAGAACGATTAATTATGGCTATAAATGCGCATGCAAGAGCAGAATACGCATTAGATTATACTATTAATTATATGTCAGAACGAGAAGCTTTTGGTGCAAAAATTAACACGTTTCAAGCATTACGACACACAATAGTAGAACATGCAACTGAGGTAGAACACTGCAAAATTTTCAATTATGTTGCAGTAGCAAGATTAAATCAAGGTGAATACGTAGTTAAAGAAGCGACTATGGCAAAACTTAAATCTACAAAAGTTGCCGATGAAACCATTTACAGTTGTCTTCAAATGTTAGGAGGCTATGGTTACATGGAAGAATATCCGTTGGCAAGATTGTTAAGGGATAGTCGCCTTGGACCAATTGGTGGAGGAACCTCAGAAATTTTAAGAGAAATTTTATCCAAAATGATTATCGACAAGCAAAATTATAAACCAGCAGAAAAGAGGTAGTCTTTGTTAAGTGTAGAAGCTAATCCACCTATACACTATTATCTTTTTAATAAAATTGTGTTTTTCTATATAATAAATAAAGGAGCTTCCGTTAGTTGCTCTTTTTTATAAGAAAAACACAATTTTATCGAAAAAGGATGATCATTTCTATCTGGGCTAAAAAAAATATAGAATTCTATTTTCAGATATCAAAAATATTACTAATTTTGTAGTCTAAATGAGAGGAGGTGTCTAGATTATGTTAATTATACCAATTAAAGACGGAGAAAATATCGATAGAGCATTAAAGCGCTATAAAAGAAAGTTTGATAAGACAGGAACTGTTCGTCAGTTACGTGCGCGTCAAGCATTTATAAAACCTTCTGTTGTTAAAAGAGCACAAGTTCAAAAAGCAGCGTATATTCAAAACTTAAGAGACTCATTAGAAAGTTAATTAATTTTTAGAATAAAAATATAACCGCTAGTAAGTGAAGTTTTTAACTTTGTTACTAGCGTTTTTTTTTTTTTTAAATTACCAAATTCAAGTTTTATTAAATGAAAAATTTAAAAGCTTTTAACGATTACATTCAATTAGAAAAAAAATATTCATCACATACAGTAAATGCCTATGTTAATGATTTGGTATTTTTTAAAGATTTTTTAATAGCTAATTTTGATACCGAAAATCTTGAAAGCGCAAACTATAGCATGATAAGAAGCTGGATAGTTTTCATGGTAGATAATCATACTTCCACTAGTTCTGTAAACAGAAAGATAGCATCACTAAAATCATTTTACAAATTTCTTTTAAAAACTAAACAAATAGACAGCAGTCCACTTTTAAAACATAAATCATTAAAAACGCCAAAAAAAATTCAAATTCCGTTCTCAGAAAAAGAACTCGATCAAGTTTTAAATCAACTTATTTATCCAGAAGGATTTGACGGAATTAGAGATAAATTGATAATAGATCTTTTTTATACAACAGGAATCAGGAGAATAGAATTAATAAATTTAAAAGTACAAAATATAGATCTATCAACCAATACATTAAAAGTACTTGGTAAAAGAAATAAAGAAAGAGTTCTACCAATATTACCAATAATAGCGTCGCAGATTACAACATATTTATCAGAAAGAGTTAAGATTGAAACAATTAAAGATAAAGAACATTTTTTTTTAATGTTAAAAGGGATTAAATTGAATGAAACATTTGTATATCGACTAATAAATCACTACTTTAGTAACGTTTCTGAGAAGGTAAAAAGAAGTCCACACATACTTCGGCATTCATTTGCTACTCATTTACTAAATAATGGAGCAGATTTAAATTCAGTAAAAGAGCTATTAGGCCATTCAAGTTTAGCTTCCACTCAAGTCTATACGCAAAACAGTTTGGCAGAATTAAAGAAAGTATATGGTAATTCGCACCCTAGGAATAAAAAATAGAAGTGTAATCATTAATTTTAAAAGTTATGAAGGTAAATGTAAATGCAGTAAACTTTACAGTTGATAGAAAATTGGTCGATTTTATTCAACAGCGAATGGATAAACTAGAAAAATATTACGATAAAATTGTTTCTTCAGATATCTTTTTAAAGGTAGAAAATACAAGTGATAAAGAAAATAAAATTGCCGAAATTAAAATTCACGTTCCAGGAGATGATTTTTTAGTTAAAAAACAATGCCAAACTTTTGAAGAAGCTGTCGAATTAACCGCCGAATCGCTAGAAAGATTGTTAGTAAAAAGAAAAGAAAAAATCCGAACACATATTTAATTAAAAATTTTACAAAAAATATTTTGATTAAAAAATAAAATGCCTACATTTGCAGTCCGTTAGAAATAGCGGACTTTTTATATTTATACCGCCAGCGTAGCTCAGTTGGCTAGAGCAGCTGATTTGTAATCAGCAGGTCGTGGGTTCGAGTCCCTCCGCCGGCTCTTTTTATTGTAATAATGGCTCGGGGAGATACTCAAGCGGCCAACGAGGGCAGACTGTAAATCTGCTGTGAAAACTTCGCAGGTTCGAATCCTGCTCTCCCCACAATTTTAACGTATTTTATACGATTAAAATTAAATCTCTGCCGACTTAGCTCAGGGGTAGAGTGCTTCCTTGGTAAGGAAGAGGTCACGGGTTCAATTCCCGTAGTTGGCTCAAAAATGAAAATTTGAACACTAATAAATATATAACTAAGATTAAAAATTAAGTAAAATGGCAAAAGAAACCTTTAACCGTTCGAAACCACACTTAAATATTGGTACGATCGGACACGTGGATCACGGTAAAACAACTTTAACAGCAGCAATCACGAAAGTATTATCTGATGCTGGTTACTGTCAAGCAAAATCATTTGACCAAATTGATAATGCTCCTGAAGAAAAAGAAAGAGGTATTACAATTAATACATCACACGTAGAATATGAAACTGCTAACCGTCACTACGCGCACGTGGACTGTCCAGGTCACGCTGATTACGTTAAGAACATGGTTACAGGAGCTGCTCAAATGGATGGTGCTATACTAGTAGTTGCTGCTACAGACGGACCAATGCCACAAACACGTGAGCACATCCTTTTAGGACGTCAAGTAGGTATTCCAAGAATCGTTGTATTCATGAATAAAGTGGATATGGTTGATGACGCGGAATTACTAGAATTAGTTGAAATGGAAATAAGAGATTTGTTATCTTTCTATGAATATGATGGAGATAATGGTCCTGTAGTACAAGGTTCAGCTTTAGGAGGATTAAATAATGATCCAAACTGGGTTCCAAAAATTATTGAATTAATGGAGGCAGTTGATAACTGGATCGAAGAGCCAATCCGTGATACAGAAAAACCATTCTTGATGCCAGTTGAAGATGTGTTTACAATTACAGGTCGTGGAACTGTTGCTACAGGTCGTATCGAAACTGGAGTTTGTAACACTGGAGATCCAGTTGAAATCATTGGTATGGGTGCTGAGAAATTAACTTCAACTATTACAGGTATCGAAATGTTCCGTCAGATCCTTGATAGAGGTGAGGCTGGAGATAACGCAGGTATCTTGTTAAGAGGTGTTGCTAAAGAGGATATCAAAAGAGGAATGGTTATTGTTAAGCCAGGATCTGTAAAACCACACGCTAAATTTAAAGCTGAGGTTTATATCTTGAAAAAAGAAGAAGGTGGTCGTCACACACCATTCCACAATAACTACCGTCCACAGTTCTACGTTCGTACAACTGATGTAACAGGAGTTATTTCTTTACCAGCAGGTGTAGAGATGGTAATGCCAGGTGATAACTTAACTATTGATGTAGCTTTATTAAGCCCAATTGCAATGAACGTAGGTTTACGTTTCGCTATTCGTGAAGGTGGTAGGACAGTTGGTGCTGGTCAAGTAACTGAAATTGTAGAATAATTTCAAAATAAATAATTAGCCAGTGTCGTTTTTTATAATGACACTGGTTTTTAATAATACGGGCGTAGTTCAAGGGTAGAATAGCGGTCTCCAAAACCGTTGATGGGGGTTCGAATCCCTCCGCCCGTGCAAAAAAGATAAAATATGTCAAAAGTCTTAAATTATTTTTCAGATGCGTTTGAAGAATTAAAATCAAATGTTACATGGCCTATTTGGGCTGATGTTCAGAAATATACGGTTATTGTTGCTTTGTTTTCAATCCTTTTTGCACTTGCAACATGGGGTGTTGACGAACTATTTGCAAAAGCAATTGCTGGTTTTTTTAATTTGATTAAATAGATATAATTTACTATGGCTGATAATAGTGTGAAAAAATGGTATGTTGTACGAGCTGTTAGTGGACAGGAAAATAAAGTTAAAGCTTACATTGAAACCGAGATTAGTCGACTAGGAATGACCGATTATATTTCTCAGGTTCTTGTTCCTACCGAAAAGGTCGTTCAGGTTCGCGATGGAAAGAAAATATCTAAAGATAAAGTTTATTTTCCAGGATATGTAATGATTGAAGCTAATCTTACAGGTGAAATACCTCACATTATTAAGTCAATTACAGGAGTAATTGGATTTTTGGGAGAGGTAAAAGGAGGTGATCCAGTTCCATTGAGATTGTCAGAAGTAAACAGAATGTTAGGTAAGGTAGATGAATTGGCTGTTAATGTTGATACACAATCTATTCCATTCAAAATTAATGAAACAATTAAGGTTATTGATGGGCCTTTCAATGGTTTTAACGGAACTATTGAAAAAATCAATGAAGAAAAGCGTAAACTTGAGGTTATGGTGAAAATTTTCGGAAGAAGAACACCTCTTGAATTGAGTTTTATGCAAGTTGAAAAAGTATAATTTTTGTTACATATATATTAAACCGCATCAATCGCTTCCAATTGAGAGATGTAAAATTTTTAAGAAATGGCTAAAGAAATTAGTAAAGTAGTTAAACTACAAGTTAAGGGAGGTGCTGCGAACCCGTCGCCACCGGTTGGACCTGCTTTGGGAGCTGCTGGGGTTAACATCATGGAGTTCTGTAAGCAATTTAATGCTAGAACTCAAGATCAACCCGGCAAAGTTTTACCAGTACAAATTACTGTGTATAAAGACAAATCGTTTGATTTTGTTGTAAAAACTCCACCTGCTGCTATTCAATTATTGGATGCTGCTAAATTGAAATCTGGTTCAGGCCAGCCTAATAGAAAAAAAGTTGCAAATGTAACTTGGGATCAAATTAAGGCTATTGCTGAAGATAAGATGGTTGATTTAAACGCTTTCACAATTGAAAAAGCGATGAGCATGATTGCTGGAACAGCTAGATCTATGGGTATAACTGTAACTGGAGATTCTCCTCTAAAATAAGGTAAGAAATGGCAAAATTGACAAAAAAACAAAAAGAGGCTGCTTCAAAAATTGAAAAAAACAAACTTTATTCTCTTAAAGATGCTTCATCTTTATTGAAAGTTGTTGCTTCAGCAAAATTTGATGAGTCTGTAGATATTGCTGTTAAGCTTGGAGTTGATCCTAGAAAAGCAAATCAAATGGTAAGAGGTGTTGTAACTCTTCCTCATGGAACTGGTAAAGATACTAAAGTATTAGCTTTAGTAACTCCAGATAAAGAAGCAGAAGCTAAAGCAGCTGGTGCTGACTATGTAGGTTTAGACGATTACCTTCAAAAAATTAAAGATGGTTGGACAGATGTTGATGTAATCATCACTATGCCTGCTATCATGGGTAAATTAGGTCCATTAGGACGTGTTTTAGGACCAAGAGGTTTAATGCCAAACCCTAAAACAGGAACTGTAACTATGGAAATTGGTAAAGCTGTAGCGGAAGTAAAAGCTGGTAAAATCGATTTCAAAGTTGATAAAACAGGTATCGTACATGCAGGTATTGGAAGAATTTCTTTCGAAGCTGATAAAATTGTAGATAACGCTCACGAAATTATTCAAACATTACTTAAATTAAAACCAACTGCAGCTAAAGGTACTTATATCAAGTCTATTCACTTGTCAAGTACAATGAGTCCTGCTATAGCTTTAGATCCTAAAGCTGTATAATTGGTAGTTAACAAATTTTATTATGACTAGAGAAGAAAAATCAATCGCGATAGAAGATTTAACTGCAAAGTTGGCCGAAGCAAACATAGTATATATTGCAGATACTTCGGGTTTAAACGCAGATACTACTTCAAATTTAAGAAGGGCTTGTTTTAAAGCTGGAATTAAATTAGAGGTTGTTAAAAATACTTTGCTTGAAAAAGCAATGGAAGCATGTGCTAATGATTATGGAGATTTACCATCTGTTTTAAAAGGTAACTCTTCTATATTTATTGCTGATATTGCTAATGCACCTGCTAAAATAATCAAAGACTTCCGTAAGAAATCAGAAAAACCAGCTTTTAAAGGAGCTTTTATCAATGGTGAAATTTACATTGGTGATAATCTTTTAGATAGTTTGGCTTCATTGAAATCTAAAGAAGAAGTTATTGGGGAAATCATCGGATTACTTCAATCTCCAGCTAAACGCATTATTTCTGCATTGTTAAATAACGCAGAGCAAAAAGGTGAAGTAGCTGAATAATTAGCGCACAAATAAACAAAAATAGAATTAAAAACATTTTAAACGATAGAAAAAATGGCAGATTTGAAACAATTCGCAGAACAATTGGTTAACTTAACTGTAAAAGAAGTTAACGATTTAGCTACAATATTAAAAGATGAGTATGGTATCGAACCAGCTGCTGCAGCTGTAGTAGTTGCTGCTGGTGGAGCTGGAGATGCTGGTGCTGCAGAAGAGCAAACAGAATTTACAGTAGTATTAAAAGATGCTGGTGCTTCTAAATTAGCAGTTGTTAAAGCTGTTAAAGAATTAACTGGTTTAGGATTAAAAGAAGCTAAAGATATGGTAGATGGTGCTCCAGCTAACATTAAAGAAGGAGTTACTAAAGCTGAGGCTGAAGGTTTGAAAAAATCTTTAGAAGAAGCTGGAGCTGTTGTTGAGTTAAAATAACTCTAACATAGTTTTAGAACAAGGTTTAGGTCTTGAGTTTAATCACTCAATGGCCTAAACCATTTTTCGTATAATAAAATTATACTCTAAAATTTATCATTAAAGGGTTTAAAGTACGAAAAAACTTTTAGTCAATACGAAGAAGAAAATTTACAGATACTGGTTTATTTTTAAGATGTATTGATAATAAAAGAAAGTATACATAACACAAAACAATTACTTTTTTTTAATCAAAATTTTGTCCATTGATGATAACAAATCAGACTGAAAGATTGAATTTTGCCTCTACTAAAAACATTCCTCAATATCCAGATTTTCTAGATGTTCAGGTTAAATCGTTTCAAGATTTTTTCCAATTGGAGACCAAATCTGACGAAAGAGGCAACGAAGGTTTATACAATACCTTCATGGAAAATTTTCCAATTACAGATACAAGAAACCAATTTGTATTAGAATTCCTAGATTACTTTGTTGATCCTCCACGTTACACTATTCAAGAATGTATCGAAAGAGGTTTAACATATAGTGTACCTCTTAAAGCGCGCCTTAAATTATATTGTACGGATCCTGAACATGAGGATTTTGAGACTATAGTTCAAGACGTATATTTAGGTACGATTCCTTACATGACGCCAAGTGGAACATTTGTTATAAATGGTGCTGAGCGTGTTGTAGTTTCTCAATTACACCGTTCTCCTGGAGTTTTCTTTGGTCAATCATTCCATGCAAATGGTACTAAATTGTATTCTGCCAGAGTAATTCCTTTTAAGGGTTCTTGGATAGAATTTGCTACAGATATCAATAACGTGATGTACGCGTACATTGATAGAAAGAAAAAATTACCTGTTACTACTCTTTTGCGTGCTATCGGATTTGAAAGAGATAAAGATATTCTTGAAATTTTTGACCTTGCTGAAGAAATCAAAGTTTCAAAAACAGGTCTTAAAAAATACGTTGGTAGAAAATTAGCAGCAAGAGTATTAAATACTTGGCATGAAGATTTCGTTGATGAGGATACTGGTGAAGTTGTTTCTATCGAACGTAACGAAATTATTTTAGATCGTGATACTATCTTGGATAGAGATAATGTAGAAGAGATTCTTGATGCGGATGTGAAAGTAATCTTGTTACATAAGGAAGAAAATAATCAAGTTGATTACGCAATCATCCACAATACATTACAAAAAGATCCAACAAACTCTGAAAAAGAGGCTGTTGAACACATATATAGACAATTACGTAATGCTGAACCGCCTGATGAGGAAACGGCTCGTGGTATTATTGATAAATTGTTCTTCTCTGACCAACGTTATAACTTAGGTGAAGTAGGTCGTTATAGAATGAACAAAAAGTTAAATCTTGATATTCCTATGGAAAAACAAGTTTTAACTAAAGAAGATATCATTACTATCATTAAATATTTGATCGAATTAATCAATGCGAAAGCAGATATTGATGATATTGATCACTTATCAAACCGTCGTGTAAGAACAGTTGGAGAACAACTTTCTCAACAATTTGGTGTTGGTTTAGCGCGTATGGCTAGAACTATTCGTGAGAGAATGAACGTTAGAGATAACGAGGTGTTCACACCAATCGATTTGATTAATGCTAAAACATTATCATCGGTTATTAACTCTTTCTTTGGTACTAACCAATTATCTCAATTTATGGATCAAACTAATCCATTAGCAGAGATTACACACAAAAGAAGATTATCAGCACTTGGACCAGGTGGACTTTCTAGAGAAAGAGCTGGCTTTGAGGTTCGTGACGTTCACTATACACACTACGGTAGACTCTGTCCAATTGAAACTCCTGAAGGACCAAACATTGGATTGATTTCGTCTCTTGGTGTTTATGCTAAAGTGAACGGAATGGGATTCATAGAAACACCTTACCGCAAGGTAAATAAAGGAGTTGTTGATTTAGAGTCAACTCCGGTTTATTTAAGTGCAGAAGAAGAAGAAGGTAAAATGATTGCTCAAGCAAATATCGAAATGGATGCTAAGGGAGCCATCACTGCTGATACGGTTATTGCTCGTGAAGAGGGTGATTTTCCAGTGGTAAAACCAACTGAAATTCATTATACAGACGTTGCACCAAATCAGATTGCATCTATTTCTGCCTCATTAATTCCTTTCTTGGAGCATGATGATGCGAACCGTGCGTTGATGGGCTCAAACATGATGCGTCAAGCCGTTCCATTATTGCGTCCAGAAGCACCAATCGTTGGAACAGGTCTTGAAAGACAAGTCGCTTCTGATTCGAGAGTTTTGATTAATGCTGAAGGTAATGGATCTGTTGAGTATGTTGATGCTAATATGATTACTATCAAGTACGACAGAACTGAAGAAGAAAGAATGGTTAGTTTTGATGCTGATGAAAAAACATACCAATTAATTAAATTTAGAAAAACAAATCAAAGTACTTCGATAAACTTGAAACCAATTGTAAGAAAAGGTGACAGGGTTCAATTAGGTCAAGTACTTTGCGAAGGATATGCAACTCAAAATGGAGAATTAGCGATAGGTCGAAACCTTAAAGTAGCATTTATGCCATGGAAGGGATACAACTTCGAAGATGCAATTGTAATCTCTGAAAAAGTGGTTCGCGATGATATTTTTACCTCAATCCACGTAGACGATTATTCTTTAGAAGTTAGAGATACTAAACTAGGTAACGAAGAGTTGACTAATGATATTCCAAACGTTTCGGAAGAAGCTACTAAAGATTTAGATGAAAACGGGATGATAAGAATTGGAGCTGAAGTGAAACCTGGAGATATTTTGATTGGAAAAATTACTCCAAAAGGAGAATCAGATCCTACTCCAGAAGAAAAACTTTTAAGAGCGATCTTTGGCGATAAAGCCGGTGATGTAAAAGATGCTTCATTAAAAGCTTCTCCATCATTGCACGGTGTGGTTTTAGATAAAAAACTATTCGCTAGAGCAGTAAAAGACAAACGTAAACGTACAAAAGACAAAGACGATTTGACTGCTTTAGAAATGGAGTTTGAAACCAAATTTGTAGAGTTAAAAGATAAATTAATAGAAAAACTTTTTGTTATTGTCGACGGAAAAACGTCGCAAGGTGTTATGAACGACCTAGGAGAAGAAGTTTTACCAAAAGGTAAAAAATATTCTAAGAAAATGCTTCAGTCTGTTGAGGATTTCGCTCACTTAACTAAAGGTCAATGGGTTGCCGATGATGAAACTAATCGTATGGTTAATGATTTGATTCACAACTATAAAATCAAGTTGAACGATTTACAAGGAGCTTTACGTAGAGAAAAATTCACTATTACCGTTGGAGATGAATTACCAGCTGGAATCTTGAAATTGGCTAAAGTTTATATTGCTAAAAAGCGTAAGTTAAAAGTTGGAGATAAAATGGCTGGACGCCACGGTAACAAAGGAATTGTTGCACGTATTGTTCGTCATGAAGATATGCCTTTCCTTGAAGATGGAACCCCAGTTGATATTGTATTGAATCCACTTGGTGTACCTTCTCGTATGAATATTGGTCAAATTTATGAGACTGTTCTTGGATGGGCTGGTCAAAAATTAGGTCGTAAATACGCAACACCAATATTTGATGGTGCTACTTTAGATCAAATTAATGAACTTACAGATGAGGCAGGAATTCCAAGATTTGGTCATACCTATTTATATGATGGCGGAACTGGAGAACGTTTTCACCAACCTGCAACAGTTGGTGTAATTTATATGTTAAAATTAGGACATATGGTTGACGATAAAATGCACGCACGTTCCATCGGACCTTACTCACTTATTACACAGCAACCACTTGGAGGTAAAGCTCAATTTGGAGGTCAACGTTTTGGTGAAATGGAGGTATGGGCACTTGAAGCTTATGGAGCGTCAAGTACATTGCGTGAAATTTTAACAGTAAAATCAGACGACGTAATTGGAAGAGCTAAAACTTACGAAGCAATTGTTAAGGGAGAAGCGATGCCAGAACCAGGATTACCAGAATCATTCAATGTATTAATGCATGAATTGAAGGGTCTTGGATTAGATATTAGATTAGAAGAATAAATAAGTAAACAGTCAAAGTCGCAGTTTACAGTGTAATTACTGAAAACTGTGACTAAAAACTGAAAACTTTTTCAAAAACAAGTTTTTAAGGATTTATACCCGTAAACCGTTCCGATTTTTTATTGCATTTTCGTAATATTATACAAGCAAAGCAATAACTAGCACTTCAAGAATTTAGTTTTGAAGTTTAGAGAAGTAATTCGAGGTAGTAACTTAATGGTTTTCAGTAATTAGTAAAGAGTAATTAGCGAAGAATATATAAATTTTTAACTTCGTATTACTTATCACTTATCGCTTTTAAACTATAAATCTAAGTTCAATTAATAGCAATAAATCAATAGTAAAAACTATGATGAATAATAGAAATAATAAAGACAAAAGTACCGTTAAAAGATTTAATAAAATTACAATTGGATTAGCATCTCCAGAGTCAATTTTATCAGAATCAAGAGGTGAGGTTTTAAAACCAGAAACAATCAACTACAGAACTCATAAACCAGAACGTGATGGTCTTTTTTGCGAAAGAATTTTCGGACCGGTTAAAGATTTTGAATGTGCTTGTGGAAAATATAAAAGAATTCGCTACAAGGGCATTGTCTGCGACCGTTGTGGTGTAGAAGTAACTGAGAAAAAAGTACGTCGTGATAGAGTAGGACATATCAACCTTGTTGTGCCTATTGCTCATATCTGGTATTTCCGTTCACTTCCTAATAAAATTGGTTACATTCTAGGATTGCCATCTAAGAAATTAGATATGATAATTTATTACGAAAGATACGTAGTAATTCAAGCAGGTATTGCCAAAAATGTTGATGGCGAGTCTTTACAACGTCTAGATTTTTTAACAGAAGAAGAATATCTAAATATTTTGGATACTCTTCCTATGGAAAACCAATATCTTGACGATTTTGACCCTAATAAATTTGTTGCCAAAATGGGAGCAGAATGTATTATGGATTTATTGGCAAGAACTGATTTAGATGCACTTTCTTATGAATTGAGACATAGCGCAAATAATGAAACTTCTAAGCAAAGAAAAACAGAAGCATTAAAAAGATTACAAGTTGTAGAATCATTCCGCGATTCAAACTTAAATAGAGAAAATCGTCCGGAGTGGATGATTCTAAAAGTTATACCAGTTATTCCTCCAGAATTGCGTCCGTTAGTGCCACTTGATGGTGGTCGTTTCGCAACTTCAGATTTAAATGACTTGTATCGTAGGGTTATCATCAGAAACAACCGTTTGAAAAGATTAATGGAGATTAAAGCTCCTGAAGTTATCTTAAGAAACGAAAAACGTATGTTACAAGAATCGGTAGATTCACTATTTGATAACACTCGTAAAGCTTCTGCTGTTAAAACAGAATCAAACAGACCATTAAAATCTTTATCTGACTCATTAAAAGGTAAACAAGGTCGTTTCCGTCAAAACTTACTTGGAAAACGTGTGGATTATTCTGCTCGTTCGGTAATTGTTGTTGGACCAGAAATGAAATTGTTCGAATGTGGTCTTCCTAAAGATATGGCTGCTGAACTATACAAGCCATTCGTTATTCGTAAGTTAATCGAAAGAGGAATTGTTAAAACGGTAAAATCAGCTAAGAAAATAATTGATAAAAAAGAGCCAGTAGTTTGGGATATTTTAGAAAATGTAATTAAAGGACACCCAGTATTACTGAATCGTGCTCCTACCTTACACAGACTTGGTATTCAAGCTTTCCAACCAAAATTAATTGAAGGAAAAGCTATCCAATTACACCCATTAGTATGTACGGCGTTCAACGCGGATTTTGATGGTGACCAGATGGCTGTTCACTTACCACTTGGACCAGAAGCTATTTTAGAAGCACAATTATTAATGTTGGCTTCTCATAATATCTTGAATCCTGCTAACGGTGCTCCAATTACAGTACCTTCTCAAGACATGGTTCTTGGTCTTTATTATATGACCAAAGAAAGATTGACTACTGAAGGACACGTAATTTTAGGTCAAGATTTAACGTTCTACTCTGCAGAAGAAGTAAATATTGCTTTGAATGAAGGTAGATTAGAATTGAATGCTCGTGTGAAAGTGCGTGCTAGAGATTTTAATGAAAATGGTGAGTTAGTTTACAAAGTTATTCAAACAACAGCAGGTAGAGTACTTTTCAACGAAGTAGTTCCTCCAGCTGCAGGATACATAAATGAAGTGTTAACTAAAAAATCTTTACGTGATATTATTGGAAAAATACTTGCAGTAACAGATGTTCCTACAACGGCTGCTTTCCTTGATAACATGAAAGATATGGGTTATAAATTTGCTTTCAAAGGTGGTTTATCATTCTCATTAGGCGATATTAGAATTCCTGAACAAAAAACTAAATTAATTGCTGATGCTCGTGTTCAAGTAGAAGGTATTTCTATGAACTATAACATGGGACTTATTACAAATAATGAACGATACAATCAGGTTATTGATATTTGGACTTCTGCAAATGCTCAATTAACAGAATTAGCAATGAAAAATATTAGAGAAGACCAACAAGGGTTCAACTCTGTATATATGATGCTTGATTCTGGAGCGCGTGGATCTAAAGAGCAAATACGTCAGTTAACTGGTATGCGTGGTTTGATGGCAAAGCCTAAAAAATCTACTGCTGGTGGAGGTGAAATTATTGAAAATCCAATTTTATCCAACTTTAAAGAAGGTCTTTCTATTCTTGAGTACTTTATCTCTACTCACGGTGCTCGTAAAGGTCTCGCAGATACCGCTCTTAAAACGGCAGATGCTGGATATTTAACAAGAAGATTACATGACGTTTCTCAAGACGTAATTGTAAACTCTGTAGATTGTGGTACGTTAAGAGGAATTGAAGTTTCTGCTTTAAAGAAAAATGAAGAAATTGTTGAAACGCTTGGTGAAAGAATTTTAGGACGTGTAGCTTTGCAAGATGTTGTAAATCCTTTAACATCAGAAATATTAGTTCATGCAGGTGAGCAAGTAACAGAAGCGATTGTTAAGGCTATTGAAGAATCCCCTGTTGAAAAAATGGAAGTTCGTTCACCGTTAACTTGTGAGGCCAAAAAAGGAATTTGTGCTAAATGTTACGGAAGAAACTTAGCAACTGGAAAAATGACTCAAAAAGGTGAGGCAGTCGGAGTAATCGCTGCTCAATCAATTGGAGAGCCGGGAACACAATTGACACTTCGTACGTTCCACGTGGGTGGAGTAGCTGGAGGAGTTTCAGAGGAATCTAGCGTTATTGCAAGATTTGGAGGAAAACTAGAAATAGAAGATTTGAAAACTGTTGTTGGTGAGGATGCCGATGGAAATAAAGTTGATATCGTTGTTTCACGTTCAACAGAATTAAAATTAATTGATGTTAAAACTGGAATTCTGTTAAGTACACATTACATTCCTTATGGTTCTGTGATCAGTGTAAAAGATGGTGACGTAGTCGAAAAAGGAGCTGCAATTTGTAAATGGGATCCTTATAATGGTGTAATTGTTTCAGAATTTACAGGAAAAATTGCTTATGAAGATTTAGAACAAGGACAATCTTTCCAAGTTGAGATTGATGAGCAGACAGGTTTCCAAGAGAAAGTAATTTCTGAAGGAAGGAATAAAAAATTAATTCCAACATTATTAGTATATGGTAAGGATGGTGAACTTATTCGTTCATATAATTTACCAGTGGGCGCCCACCTTATGGTAGAGGACGGAGAGAAAATTAAAGCAGGTAAAATTCTAGTGAAAATCCCGCGTCGTTCTTCTAAAGCAGGTGATATTACTGGAGGTTTACCAAGAATTACAGAGTTGTTAGAAGCTCGTAATCCTTCTAATCCTGCTGTTGTATCAGAAATTGATGGTGTTGTTTCTTTCGGTAAAATTAAAAGAGGTAATCGCGAAATTATTATTGAATCTAAGTTTGGTGATATTAGAAAATATTTAGTTAAATTATCTAGTCAGATTTTAGTTCAGGAGAATGATTTCGTAAAAGCTGGTGTGCCATTATCTGATGGTGCCATAACGCCAGACGATATTTTAAGAATACAAGGGCCTTCTGCTGTACAACAGTATTTGGTTAATGAAATTCAAGAAGTTTACCGTCTTCAGGGTGTAAAAATAAATGACAAACATTTTGAAGTT
Source organism: Flavobacterium sp. (assembly GCA_044361155.1). GTDB lineage: Bacteria > Bacteroidota > Bacteroidia > Flavobacteriales > Flavobacteriaceae > Flavobacterium. The sequence continues at coordinate 4,890 of JBIKJF010000025.1, read as the reverse complement.
GTAATACGTCAAATGATGCGTAAAGTTAGAATTGATGATCCTGGAGATACTTTGTTCTTAGAAGAGCAATTAATTCATACTAGTGATTTTATCGTTGAGAATGATAAATTATACGGAATGAAAGTAGTTGAAGATGCTGGCGATTCTGATAACCTTAAACCAGGTCAAATCATTTCTCCAAGGGAGTTAAGAGATGAAAATTCAATGTTAAAACGTAATGATAAAAATTTAGTATCAGCTCGTGAGGTTATTACAGCTACCGCAACACCTGTATTACAAGGTATTACTAGAGCATCTCTTCAAACGAAGTCATTTATCTCTGCAGCATCGTTCCAAGAAACAACAAAGGTATTAAACGAAGCTGCGGTTGCAGGTAAAGTTGATACTTTAGAAGGATTGAAAGAAAATGTTATTGTAGGACACAGAATACCTGCAGGAACAGGAATGAGAGACTACGATCACACAATAGTTGGGTCTAAAGACGATTATAATGAAATGATGGCTAATAAAGAAGAATATATTTATTAATTATGAGCGATAACAATCAACAACAAGGACAAATTAATATAGAGCTTGATGAAAAAACTGCCGAAGGGATTTATTCCAATCTAGCAATTATTAATCATTCCTCTTCTGAGTTTGTTTTAGATTTTGTAACTATCATGCCTGGTGTACCAAAATCAAAAGTTAAATCAAGAATTATTTTAACTCCACAACACGCTAAAAGATTACTTAAAGCTATAGGAGAAAATATTCATAGATTTGAAGTAGCTCATGGTGAAATAAATGATTCTGAACAACCACATATTCCTCTAAATTTTGGGACAGGCGGTCAAGCCTAACAGCAAATGTTTAGATAATTACAAAACTCCTCAAGAAATTGAGGAGTTTTTTTAGATTTGTCATATCCTGAGAAAAGTTGACTAAATATTACATAATATATCAACAAAGAAGAAAACTTCAAAAATTGCAAGTACGATATAACATTTAAGTTTTTGGTTAATTAATAACATTATGTGATTTTTATTTTGTAATTAGATGCACGAAATCGTTATAGTTTCCCTAACTGTTTTTTTTGGGTCTTTTTTTTGAATTTACAATTCCAAGAGCTTTCTATTATTTATCTACTTATTAATTTAAAATAAATACCTATCAGGAAACAATTATAAAATTAACTTTGTTTGCGATTGTAATGATGTTCTTTTCATCATTTGCCGTTGCACAGAGCACAGGTTTTAATACCACTTTTATTGTATTATCTTTAAATGGAGTGGGAAGTACTTTTTATGATTTGCAAGCTAATGCTGGTAAACCAGATTTTAATCGAGCAAATCTAGGCTCTTTTTGTCAAGAATCGAACGACTTGGTTTATAGAGGCGCTTAAAATTTTAATTTTAAATGTGGGGTTGCGTTATCACAAGTACACATTTAAATTATTGAATTTATCCAACAGCTCCGCCTTCGGGTTCATTTGTTATAAATAGTGTTTGGGGACCTTATAGAAAAGTATGTTCATTAGTAGTTCCTGGAGGCGACGCTTCTAAATTTGCGCCAAATGCTTTACCTGCTGCAACATCAGAAGTTTCAAAGTTTAAAGCAGTAGCTTATTCAAACCCACTTGCAGAAAACTTTAAGCTAGATATTATAACGAGTAGTGAAGATAATCTTCAAGTAAAAGTATACGACATGATAGGAAAACTAGTATAAGACAAAATGATAAACACTTCAGAAATTCAAAACTTTGAATTAGGAAATCAATATTCAACCGGAGTTTATAACATCATTGTATCGCAAGAGACTGAAACAAAAATAAAGCGAGTTGCAAAAAGATAGTTTTTATAAAAAAACTGACCATTTTAAAATATCTTCAGGAAACTAAGGAGGTTTTTGATTTTAACGCAATAAAGGTTCACTTATTTCTATTTATTTTACAGTAAATATACCCATTAATGGGTATTGCTTTGCTAATATAATTAAATCAATTTTGTAAAGTTAATTAATTCTTAATTTTATGGAAAACTTTATTCAATTTAAGTGGTTAGTCCACAAATTTATCCAGTTAACTTTTCTAAATAGACTCATTTTGAAAGTATTATACTGCTTTTTTTCATTTTTGCCTATAAGACAAAGAACAAGTAGTGTTCGAACTTTGCAAAATAGTCCAATGATTGTAATTTTTATTTTAGTATCAAATTTTGCTACTGCTCAAATCAACTTTACAAATTCGCAAGCTGCTAGTTTAGTAGTAGGCCAAGCAAATTTTACTGCTAATGTTCCTGGTTGTACACAAAACGGATTTAGTGGTCCTTCCTACACAGCAATAAGTTCTAAAGGAGTATTAGCAGTTAGCGAGCAAACATTCGGAAGAGTTAAATTATGGAATTCAACACCAAGTGCTAATGGCGCAAACGCAAGTGTAGTTGTTGGCAAAACAGGATTTACCGTTTGTACTAATGTTGGTCCTAATCAATCAAATGTTAGTAATTCTAACGGAGTTGCCTTTTCACCAGATGGGAACAAGTTAATTGTAACTGATTTTAGCCACAATAGAGTGTTAATTTGGAATACAATTCCGACAGTGAATGGGCAAAATGCCGATATAGTTTTAGGTCAATCTAATTTTACGTCCAGTTCAGGTGGCGTTTCGGATACAGCAATGAATGGACCAACAGGAGCTTTTGTAAGCAGTGATGGAAGATTGATAATTGCCGATAGAGGGAATAACAGAATATTAATTTGGAATAGTATTCCAACCACCAATAATAAATCTGCCGATGTGGTAGTAGGTCAAACGGTTTTCAACTCTCCTGGAGGAGGAAGCTCAGCAACTACTATGGTAAATCCTTGGGGTGTTTGTGTTTCTCCTGATGGAAAACTTCTGGTGGCCGATTCAGCTAATAATAGAGTATTGGTTTGGAATACAATTCCGACCACTAATGGCGCAGCCGCAGATGTTGTAATTGGTCAAACGATAATGGGAACAAATGGTGCAGGGACTACAGCGTCTAATTTAGCCGCTCCTATTGGAGTAACCGTTTCACCTTCAGGAAAGGTAGCTATTGGTGAATTTGGAAATAGTCGTGTCCTTATTTATAATTCAATTCCAACTACAAATGGAGCAGCTGCAAACGTAGTTTTAGGTCAGGCCAATTTTAATTCATCAATTGCTTTATATCCAACAGGATCACCAACTAATAATAATATGTCTAATGTTTATAATGCTTCGTTTGACTTGTATGGAAGATTGTATGTTGTTGGTAGAGAAATGAATCGAGTTTTAGTTTTCGGAACTGCTCCTGTAACGCAAGCCAATTTGGGTATTGGAATAACCTCAAACATTGCAACTGCATGTTTAGGAACTAGTAATACCATTACCATTACTATTTCAAATGCAACTGCTACTGCTGCTACTGGTGTTATCGCTACTGCGAGTTTGCCAGCTGGTTTTACTTATTCTTCTCACACAGCTTCAATAGGAACATATAACTCAACTTCGGGTTATTGGAACGTAGGAACTGTTCCTGCTAGTGGTACTATAACTTTAACTATTAATGGAGTTGCGACTGCTTCAGGAGATTTATCAGCTTATGCTTCAATAATTCAGTCTAATCAATTGGATCCTGTTTTATCTAATAATGGTGCTAGCGTTTCTTACTCAATAGTTGGAGTAGTGCCACCACCAACTGGAAGTGCGAATCAATCATTTTGTAATGCTGCTATGATTTCTAATTTATCAGTTACTGGTACATCTGTTTTATGGTATACCAACCCAACATTAGGAATTCCGTTGTCAACGTCATTGTCTTTAGTTGATGGCATAACTTATTATGCATCTCAAACTATAGGTGTTTGTGAAAGCACAACTCGTTTGCCTATAACAGTTACAATTCAACCATTGAATACTTATTATGGAGATGTTGATGGTGATGGATTTGGAAATCCTTTATCAACAACTAGTTCTTGTGTTCCGGTTGTAGGATATGTTTTGAATAACAACGATTGTAACGACAATCAATTACAATATTTGGATACCGATGGAGATGGATTTGGATCAACTACTCAAGTCCCCTGTGGCGTTTCTAATAATTTAGATTCTAACGACAATTTATTAACTTATGTTGATGCCGATAATGATGGATTTGGTTCAACAACATTTGCACCAAGTGGTGTAACAAATACGTTAGATTGTAGTGACAATCAATTGCAGTATACTGATATAGATGGTGATGGATTTGGAGTTTTACCTTTGGTTGCATGCGGAGTTGCAAATAGCACGGATTCAAACGATGATTTGCTGACTTATGTGGATGATGATAGCGACGGATTTGGTTCAACAACTTTAGCACCAAGTGGAGTAACAAATAGTTTAGATTGTAATGATAATCAATTGCAGTATACTGATATAGATGGTGATGGATTTGGAGTTTTACCTTTGGTTGCATGCGGAGTTACAAATAGCACGGATTCAAACGATGATTTGTTGACTTATGTTGATGATGACGGCGACGGATTTGGTTCAACAACTTTAGCACCAAGTGGTTCAACAAATAGTTTAGATTGTAATGATAATCAATTGCAATATGCTGATTTAGATGCTGATGGGTTTGGTTCAACTACTCAAATAGCTTGTGGTGTTTCAAATAATTTAGATTGTAACGACAATGAAATTCAATATCTTGATGCTGATGGCGACGGATTTGGTTCTTCAACTCAAGTAGCTTGTGGTGTTTCAAACAACACTGATTGCAATGACAATAACAATACAATAAACCCAGGTGCAATAGATGTTTGTGGTGATGGAATTGACAACGATTGTAATGGAATTATTGACAACGTAGGTCAACCAGGCGGATGTGTTCCTGTTCTAACGAATATTCAAGGATCACAATG
>JBIKJF010000024.1:0-34456 GCA_044361155.1 Flavobacterium sp. | reverse complement strand
AAAGCATCACTCCAGCACTATCATAGCCACGGTATTCTAATCGCTTTAATCCTTTTATAACTATAGGATATGCTTCACGATATCCAATATAACCTACAATTCCACACATATATTATTCGTTGTTAATTAAAAGTCTCTTTTTGGAAGAGATTTAAATGTTTTATATACTAAATTACTTTTTGAGTTAATAATTACCCATGCTGTTATCATAATTATTTTAAAATCAACAGTTAAATTTTGATTGTTTTGGTACCAAATTTCTAATTTACCTTTAAAGGGATATAACTTATTTGAGTAAAAATCCCATGTGTCTAGTCCTTTTTCTTTGATAGCAGAGATCAGCTGTTCTTCATCTCTAAAAACAATAGATCCAATTCCTGTTAATCCTGGTTTAACATTGTAAATTACCTGTTTTACATTTTCGGGGTAGGTATTAAAACTTATAGGCATAACTGGTCTTGGTCCAACGAAGCTCATGTCGCCAAGAAGTATATTTAGTAATTGTGGTAGCTCGTTTATTTTACTTTTGCGCAAAAATCCGCCCATCGGAGTTATCCTAGGGTCTTTTTTAGTAGTCATAATTCCCCCTGCCATATTCGGACTATCTTTAAGCATGGTTGCAAATTTTAAAATAGAAAAGTTTTCGTTTTTAAAACCTACTCTTTCTTGTTTATAAAAGATATAGCCTTCACCTGTTAGCTTTAAGCCAATAACTATTGGAATAAGCAAAGGTGATAAAATGATGAGCAAAATGGACGACACTAAAATGTCGCACGATCGTTTAAATTTTTGATACATTTTTTACTTTTTACATTTTTTGGTCTAATCCTTTACCTGTTTCAATGTGTTGAAAATCAGGAAGGTATTTTTTTAGACTTTCTACTATTGACTGCTTGTCGTATTTACCCATGTTCATAGTATTTTTTAAATCTTTAATACAATCTTCAATTTGTGAAATAGGAAGTTTTTGTGCATTTGTTATTACTCCCAAACTTTGAAATTGTTCCCATTCTATTTCGTCAATTTCTGTATAAAATTCTTCGTATAACTTTTCACCAGAAGTATCAGAATTAAAGAAGTAAACCGGATAAGGTTTTTTATTATCTAGTTGTTGGGCCAAGTTTCTTGCATCTTCATCTGAATCACAAAGTTGTACTTCGCGATTTGAGGCTTTGAAAAAGTCTAAAGTTATCGTTTTAAAAAATGCTTGTTCTTCTTCATCTAATTTTGGAAAGAATATTTCACCACTTTTTCCAAGCATACAGGCAAGCATACAAATTTGACCGCTTTCTTCTGGAGATACAAAAAAACGTTTTACATCAGCAGGGCAGGAGATAGGTTGGTTTTTAAATAAGCGTTCGATATATCCGGCCAATAAAGAGCCGTTAGAGAATGCTACATTAGCAAATCGTGCAGTTGTAATTTGAATTTCTGAACTATAAGCCATGATTACTTCTTCCATCAATTTTTTGGAAGCTCCCATAACGTTTACTGGATTTGCAGCTTTATCTGTAGAAACACAGAAGAAATGTTCTGGTTTATATTTTAATAATAAATCTAAAAATGCTTTTGCTTTAAATACATTATTTTCAATCATTGCCTCAATAGAAAACTGATCTTTTTCGCTACGAACATGTTTGTGTGCAGCAAAATTGGCAACAATTTGAAAAGGTCCGTGTTGTAAAAACATTTTTTCAAAAACTGGGTCACCAAAACTCATTGGATAAGTTATGTACTCATCAGGGATATATTGATTTGGGGCACTTCTTAAGTCTCTAGTCAGTTCAGTTAGGCCGTTTTCATTACAATCCACAACCACTAATTTGCCAGGTTTGAATTCTAAGATTGCTTTGATGTATGACGAACCTATAGTTCCAGCGCCTCCAATAACTAAAACATTTTTGCCCTTAATTTTTTCAGTTAATTGCAACTTGTATTTTTCAATATCTTGAGCAAATAAACTTGTTGGTCTTTTCGTAATGTATTCTTTAATAAACTTTGGAATGTCTATAATATTCATTTTTTTTTCATTTAAATTCTTGAGTAAAATGTTTTTATTGTTTGAACAACTTTAGCCATTTCTTCTTTAGTTATGCCTGCCGAACTTGGAATGCTTATAGAAGTTTTATAGATTTCACGAGAATTGTTGTTTTTAGTAACATAAATATCGTCTTCAAACATTTCTAATTGATTCATTGGTACCCAAAAAGGACGAGATTGAATAGTGTTTAAATTCAAATAATCTAAAAGTAAACGCATGTACTTAGTTTTAAAAGTAAACAACCAACAATTAGCCTCTACACATGGCAAAACCATCTGAAATTCAATATCACCAATTCCCGAAAGCTCCGAACGGTAATAGCTATCCATTCTTTTTTTATTTTCTAACAGTATTGGGAATTGCTCCATTTGTGCAACACCAATGGCAGCTAAGACATTAACCAATCTATAGTTATATCCAACTTCATCGTGAAGATATTCCATTGCACTAACTTTTGCTTGAGTTGTTAGATGTTTCGCCTTTTTGGCTAATTCTTCGTCGTTTGTTACAATAACTCCACCTCCACCAGTTGAAATAATTTTATTTCCATTAAAACTAAAAACACCAAACTTTCCAAAACTCCCAGCATGTTTGCCCTTATATAGGGAACCAAGTGCTTCCGTGCTATCCTCTATAATATCTATATGATAAGAAGTTGCGATTTCTTGTAATTTATCCATATCGCCAATGTTTCCTAGCACATGAACTGGCATTATTGCTTTGATGCGTTTATTTGTTTCTTTGTTGAAAGAAAATATTTGACCATCAACCTCTTTAAATACTACATTTTCTTGTAAAAATGACTCTAAAAGTCCCAAATCCATTTGCCAGCTTTGAGTATCGACATCAATTAATATGGGTGAAGCACCTGTGTATTTAATTGCATTTAATGTTGCAATAAAAGTGATGTTGGGAGCGATAACGTGGTCGTTAGATGTTACTCCAGAGAGAATTTGAGCAATGTGTAAACCAACGGTACCATTCATACAAGCTATGCCATATTTAACCCCAGCATAGTCGGCTACAAGCTGTTCAAATTGAGTTACATAGGAACCGGCAGAAGAAATCCAGCCAGTGTCTAGGCAGTCTTTTACATACTTCCATTCGTTTCCAGCGAGAAGTGGTATTGATAAGGGAATCATATTTTTTCGTATAAGAGTTTATCATATATTTAATTACATATGACTAATGAGAATTGTTTATATCTAAATGTGCTAATGCTGTTTTTTACTTAAAATTATTTTTAGCTGGGGGCGTTTACTATTTAGCTAAAAATATTGTGCTCGTTTGAAATAGTGACTTTTATGAAAAAAGTGATTAAAGTTATAAATCTTTTATACCATCAAGAGTTATAGATTTTGGTCTAGCAGGTAAATCTTTGAAAGACTTGAACACTAATTCAGAGTTACTATTTACTAAGGACCAAAAGGTTAGAAATAGTATTTTGAAATCTATACTAAATGATTGGTTTTTATAATACCAAATCTCTAATTTTCCTTTGTAGGGATAAATGTGATTTTGATAATATTCAAAAGGATCATAACCTAGATTTTTATAGGCTGTAACTAATTTTTCTTCGTCTCGAAAAACGAGGGAGCCAATTCCCGTTATGCCAGGTCTATTTTTATATATACACGATTGTACTTCGGTGTCATATTTTGATACACTTTTAACTAATAATGGTCTTGGACCCACTAGAGACATATCTCCTATAACTACATTTAGAATTTGAGGTAGCTCATTTAATTTACTAATTCTTAATATTTTTCCAAATTTGGTGATTCTTGGGTCATTTCTAACCGTTATAGATTTTCCACCAATATTTGCACTATTTTTTAACATTGTAGCAAATTTGTATATACTAAATAGTCTATTCTTGTATCCTACTCGTTCTTGTAAATAAAATGTTTCACCTTCGCCTGTAAATCGGAGCAGTAATAAAATAAATAAAAATAAAGGCGAAAGAAAAAGTACACCTAGAATAGAAGCCCATAAATCAAAAAATCTTTTAATGTTTTTGTAGATTTTTTTCGATTTAAATTTTTGTTTCATTGTAGTTTGGAGTATTGTAAATGCTATTTATTTATTGTAAGTTTATTAATTCATTAGTTTACAGAGAATACTTGTAATTAATAAATTTATAGTAATGTGTTAATATTCTTTTGCAGGAACACCTTTGACTTTTACACCAGATTGTAAATCATTAACAACCATTGCTTGGCCTGCCACTTGAACATTATCACCAATGGATATCAACTGCTTGGTAACACATCCGATCCCCATTTCGGTAAATTCACCAATTATGGTATTTCCTCCAAGATTTACGCCTGGTGCTAGACTTGAAAATTTACCTATATGGCACTCGTGACCAACGGCACAGTTCATATTCAAAATTGAAAAATCATCTAAAGTACAGCCATAATTAATGCTAGTATTTGGATATACAATTACACCTACTCCAATTTTTGTATCTGGTGAAACCCATGCGTTTTTTGCAATAAGTGATGGAAATGAAATATTTTTCATATGAGATAACTTATTAAAAATTCTTTTTTTTATGCTTTGTAGAGCTACACCAATAACTACATTGATTGGCTCTTTAATTTCTAATAGGTATTCTACTGGTCCTATTATTTTTTTTCCATGAAAAAATTTACCAATCTTGTTAATATCATTATCTATATAAATAATATCTACTTCTTCTAAACCATATAACTGCGGGTTTGTTCCAATGTGGCCACCAACGCTACCGGCTCCTATAATGTAAATACGTTTCTCGCTATTAATTGTACTCATAACTTAGTAATGACATGCAGTATGTTTTGGAAAGTGTTATATGATTTTTTTTTAATTTGATAATTTATATTATTTATTTATGCAAACTATAAATTTGTTTTTGGCTGTATTTTTTTCACTTTTATTTTTATATAAGAAATTTTTGTTCTTTGTATTAATTATTGAAAATTCAGCAACTTTATATTTTATTGTTGTTTATCTTTAGGAATAATGAATATGTAACTTGTTAACTTAACTATTAAGAATATTGATAATTAACAATCGTTATATATTTAATTTATTTGATAATACATTTATAGCAAATATTCGAACTATTAGTATTTTGTGATTAAAAATTATAGTTTAAAATCTTATAGAGTTATAAATGTTGTAGTTTTTAAAAAATAAGAGCTTTGCAAATGAATAGGTTAATACTATTATCATTTCTTAATAATGAATATTTTACATTTTTGTAAAATTTCAGTTCTAGAACTAAATAGTTTTTATTTCGATCGATTTTTAATTCACGTTTAATGTTTTAGATAAAACAATTACATTTTCGTTTAAAATTAAAAAAGTGTTGTTTAAATCTAATCATCAAAAAAAAAAACGGTTATGATTTTATATTATTCAAGTAAATGTTTCAATCCTTTTTGAGCGGGTAATTGCCATAATAGTTTGCACCAATTATGATTTCCTTCAATTAATTCTGGACCTTCATTTGTAATAGCTATATCCCAACCTACAGATTTATTGTTGTTGTTTAAAAGTGCTGCTTTTTTTACAAGTTGCAAAGTTTCTTTCCAAAAAGGAACTTGAAATCCTTTGATTTTAATTCCCGTCACGGGATGTATGGCACAATTGTCTTTAATTATATCGCTAAAAACACCATCTGAAATAACAATACCTGTTGATTCGTCAATGACAGCTGCCATATTTCCCGATGCCATATTGTCAACTTTAGAATTTATTGTAATTCTAAGTCTTGAACCTAACAAAATAACTTCATTTCTTTCGTTTAATTGGGTAAAAATCCTAATTGTATTCAAACCTGATGGACTCAACTTTTGCAAATCATCTGCTTGTTGTACGAAAGATTCTAGAAGATTAAAGCCTTTAGATTCCATGTATTCTACTATTGACTTTATATTCCAATTTTTGGCATCATCGATTTCAATTCCAAATCCACACTGACCTAAAGCATCTTTAAATACAATTTTTCCTGAATTATTTTCCATAACGGCTATAAACTCTGGGGCATTTGATTTTATTTGATCTAAAGTTGCATGTTTATGGTTGACAAAATCATGAAATAGATTTAAAAACAATCTTTTATCCTCTAGCACATTTCTTACGTTTTTTGGATTCATTTTTAACTGATACTCATACATAAATCCAGTACCTGCCCATTCCAGTTTTTCCTTTTTATTTTTCGAATAAAAGCGAAAATAAAAATAGTCCATTAAACTAATATTATACTTATACACAGAACCGATAATGTCAAACCATAGTTTTAAAACCGGTTTTTTTTCTTGTGATTGCACATATTTAAAAAAACGTAGAAAAGAGGACCAGTTTAGCTGTTTGAAGTAATAAGCCAAGTATTTGGTTCTTTTTATTAAAATTTTCATGAATCTTTCTAATTTATTTATTATTAGATATAATTGCTGCCAATTCATCTATAGATACAAACTCGACATCGGGATAGGTTTTTACAATTTTTTCTAAAAGTTTTTCTAAAGTTGCCAAGCCGTTTTTTCTATTCTCAGGATCAATAAGTCCGCAGAAATTCACTCTATGTGAACTTATAATAGCTGGTTTACCCCAAAAAAAAGCTGCTTTTATTTGGTCAAAAGTGAAATTAACCCAATCAATATTTTTACTATTGGGTTCGAACATACAATTACGAACCATTGTAACATGATTTTGTTTCTTTTGTATGCCTAGCGTGTTTTTTTCTTTTTGGTATATACCATTTCCCAGATGAACTTGATGAGAACGTGGCTTGTCTATTGCTTGAATGCCTTCATTTTCGAGAAAAGAATAAAGTTCTGGATGAATGAGCATAGCAGGCGGTGTAAAGGTATTAGACCTATAACCATATACTTTCTCAAACCTATTTAATCCATCGATTATGATTGATTTGTGATTTTCAATTTCATTTTCTTGCCAAAAGGAAAATGCTTCACTAAAACGAACTTTTGGCAAATCTTGATGATTTGGTATTCCAGCAAGCGATTTTAACTTTAAATTTGCAAGTAACGTACTGTTTTTTTCGTCCAAATGCTTATTAAAAAGCGAAACGTTTAAATGCTCTCTTCCATGAAATTGAGGTCTTATTAGTCCGTTTTTAATCCCATCTAGCAGCAAAGTATAGGCTCCATCAAAATTAGCTGGATCTTCTTTAGTCAATCTTGCATAAGTTACATCTAAATCTTCTGGGATAAAAGTACTTTGTTTGATTGTTTCATCGAAATCTACATTACTTGCAAGAGCATAAGTAGTAAAAACCGCTGGGTTGTTATTTTTATCTTTTACAGATTGTAAAACAGTAAATAATTTTTCATAATCTTGCTTAGTATCTAGTGCATCTAATTGGTCGAAACGTCCCTTTAGTTTTATATTTTTGTCCTTTAGCTTTCTTTTCGCATCACAACTAGACAACCTTATGTTACCATAATCATCTACCGCAAAGGCGATCAACTTTCTATTGGATTTCCAGCCAGAAATATTTTTTACGTTATTAATGATTTTGTTCTTGATGCTCATTTGATATGCCAATAAAAGTTAATAATTCATCTGTAATTCTATCGATAGAAAGCTTTTCTTTAATTTCCATAGCTTTCCTACCTAAAGCATCTCGTTTTTCTTTATTCTCAATTAATTCCTTTATTTTGTTGGCCAATTCATCAATATTCCCATCTTCCACTAAAATGCCGTTCACTTCATGTTCTATTACATCCGACGGTCCTGCATTGATATCAAAAGAAATACAAGGTAAGCCATGTGCCATCGCTTCTATTAAGGCATTGGGCAGTCCTTCGCTTCTGGATGGTAAAACAAAAATACTAGCATAAGAGTAAATTCGGTCAATATCTTTTCTAGCACCTAAAAAATTAACTCTATCATCAATTCTCAATTTTTTGGCATGTTGTAACAATTGTTCTGTTTCAGGCCCAACTGAACCGGCAATTTCTAAACACCAACTGGTATCATTAACTTTTGAAAATGCTTCTAATAAGCGATCTATACCTTTTACATGATAATGCCTAGCTACGCAAAGAATGACTTGCTTCTTCGATTCTTCAAACACTTGTATTGGTCTAACTGGATTAGGAATTACTTTTATTGGAAATCCCTTTCCAAGCATTGCTACTTTTTGGTCCTTTGCTCTTAATGTTTGAGCTATAATACCATTAGCTTTCCTATAAGTTAATTTTCTCAACATCTTGATATACATAGGAAATCGCTTTGCAGGACTTGAACGATCCGAAACAAAAATTGGAAGTGAACAGCTTTTTGATGCCAAAATACTAATACTATTTACATAATCACCATAAGAGATTACTCTATCAGGTTTGTTTTGTTTTAATTGTTTTATTATAAATTGGTAAGATTTTAAGTAATAAGAAATAGTTGAAATCCCCTTTCTCTTAAAAGGAGGCATGCATATAGCTACGTTATCATTCAATTGATAAAATATAGGATTATTATAAAAACAAATAATAGAAATCTTTATGTTTTTTAATTTAGCAAGTTGATTTACTAAAACAGAAACCGCGTTCTCTAAACCACCCTGTTGAAGTGATGGAATAATAAATGTAATGTGCGTCATTTAGAAATAAGATAATAATTGTATATTTTTTTCATGGCAGAAAGCGAATTCGTAATTTCAAACTCTTGTGCCTTGATAAAAGCATTCTTACCCATTTCCAATCGTTTTTTGTCATTTTCATAAAACATACTTAGATATTTCAGGAATTCGTCAGAGTTATTTTGCTCAAATAAGTAACCATTAAAGTCATTTATTACTAGCTCTTTATGTCCTCTATCTATTGTGGCTAAGACAGGAACTTTACACATCATTTGCTCCACCAAGCCAAGGCCCAATCCTTCGTGTTTACTTGCTGAAATACCTAAATCTGCTATGGCACACAATTTTTCAACATCATTTCTAAAACCTAAAAAATTTATAGTATTAGAAAGTCCTAAAGTTTTACTCAATGCGTTCATTTCTTCAAAAAGGATACCTTTTCCCGCGAATAAAATTTTTATATTTGGCATTCGATTTTGATTTTTTTTAATAGACCTAATGATAAATTCATGATTTTTCCTAGGAATGAACTCTGCAATATAAAGTACTATAAAATCAGTATCTGTATAGCCATATTCTTGAAGAATTACTTTTTTTTCGATATCTGTTACAGGGGTAAAACGTTTAGAATTAACTCCAATTCCTGGAATATACCAAGAATCTTTTTGTAACATCTTTCCATTTACATAGTCAAAATCTTCTTTATTTATTGTAATAATGCCATCTGTGAACTTACTTAATAAATATTCTGCTGTATAATAAATCATCCATCTGCTTAATGGAGCTCCTTTAAAAAAATGAAATCCATGAGCAGTGTATAGTACTTTTGTTCCTTTGTTTCTTGCTTTTCTTGCTGCAATTCTCGCAAGCATACTGGGAATAGGGGTATGGCAATGTACTAAGTCATAATTGTTTGTATCAATAATCTTCGTAAGATCTCGGTAGGATTTGAATAAACCTTTTGTAATTAGTTTTCGGGGGAAGTCTAAATAAAAAGTTTTAGTAACGCCTTCAAAAGTATTATTATTTCTATTTTCAACAGCTATATCAACCTCACATCCATTTTCTGATAACCATTTTATGTAGGGACGATGAAAAGTGGAGAGGTGTATGTCGCTGGTTGCGATGTATAAAATTTTCTTCATTAAAAAAATCTAATTATAAATTTTCAGTATTTCATTAAACTCTTCTATATGCTCAATACTGCCTTTTTTGCCCCTTCGAAGAAGAACTTTTTCCATTCCAAAAAACATAGATAAAATTAGGGTATAAATAACTTTTGTGATTTCTAAAACAACATATTTTATTCTAGTAAAACCAGAATAATTTGTGGTAAGCTGAATGATATTATAATAATATGTTTTGATAAGCTTTTTAAAAGTAACTGATTCAAATTCAGAATAATAATACAATAAAGAATCTAAGTTCATATAACTTTTACCATCAAGATACCTTAAAAAAAAATCTGTGTCTTGTGCGTATTTTAGTTTTAAATTATAACCAATCTTTTTGGCTTCCAAAAGGTACACCATTGATCCTGCTCTGGAGAGTTTAAATAATTCTTTGCCTCTTTTAAATTTTTCATAGATTGTAAAGTGTTTTGATCTAACTATTCTCAAAATTAACTTTTTATCAAAAGAGCCCATACCGCATCCTACCAAATAAATTTCTTTGTTTCTATTGAGAGCTTCAACTTGCTTTTCTAATTTCTCTGGATGATAGAAATCATCAGCATCTAAAAAAGCTAAGTAATGACCTTCAGCAATATCTAAAGCTGCTTGTCTTGCGTGTGGTCTTCCTTTATTTTTTTCAAAATGAATTATTACAAATCTTTCATCTTTCAATGAATCAAGATAAGCTTTTGTACCATCGGTAGAACCATCATTTACAATGTAGCATTTCCAATTTGTATAGGTTTGGTGTAGTAATGATGATACTGCTAATGGAAGTGTTTTCTCTCCGTTGTAAACAGGCATCATTATTGCTACTTGGGGTTTATTCTGCATATGTTAAACTATATAATTCGTTAGAAGATAAAAATTCGATATCAGGAAATTTTTTCTGTATAGCGGTAATCACTGTCCCTAATCGTTTAAGACTTATTTCTCGATTTTGTTCTGAAAATCCTCCCATAAAATTTAATCTGTGCATCGAAATGACAGCAGGCTTTCCCCAAAAGAATGCTGTTTCTATTCGCATTATTGCGTCTTTTTCCCAATTATAATTCGGTTTTTGCGTGGGTTCAAAAAACACATTTCGAATTAAGTAACTTAATCCATTCTTATTAGATTTCCCCATCCAGTTAAAAATGTTTCTGAGTTTTGTATCTTGACCGATAGTAGGTTTAAGCTGAACTATTTTACCTTGTAAAGCGCGAATTCCGCAATCATAGAAGGTTTTTTCCATTTCATTTGGCCATATAAATCGTGGTGCAATAAACGTTTCTGATTTGAATCCAAAATATTTTTGAAATAAAGTGGATGCGTCTGCTACTGAATCTTTTGCAAATTCTAATTCTTTATTGGAAGTTACATGAAAAGCAGAAGAAAAATTTATACCACTTTTTTTTTCGTATGCAGAAGGATGACCCCACACGCCATTGTCAAAAGCTAATAAAGTTTCGGTATCACCATATTTAAGAGCAGACAACCAATTATTAGCTTGGAGATGTTCTCTGCCATGCAGCTGAGGAGCAAAAATATTCTCATTTATGGCTTTTTGAATCGCTTTAAAAGTAGAATCGTTTTCTTGATAATATCGATATGATTCAATCAAATCTCGGTAATGATAGCTTGTAAAATTACACTCCTTTATCTTTTCAAAATTTGGATTTGCCATTATAAAATTTGCTGTAATTTTTAATGGTTTTTGATTTTTATCTTTAAATTTTTTACAGAAATTTATAAGGTTTTCTATGTCATTTTCATTTTCTAAAGAGTCGTATGTATTGTATGGACAGTTTTTTACATTTATTCCAGCTTTCGTTAAATTATCATAAGCCTTTTTTGAAGGCATTCTAATAGATCCCCAGTCATCAGATTCTATAACAATGATTTTTCTGCCTATTTTTTTTCCAAAGCTAGATGCAATAGTTCTGCTAATAAGTGCTTTCATCATTTAATAAAATCAATTAATGGTATGTCATTAGCTACACTTGTAAATGTTAATATAGGATTACTAATAATTGTGCCTAATGATATTAGATCAAATCCCTCCCTAATGTTTATAACCATCCAAAAAAGCAAAGGAATTACGGTGTATTTTGCAAGTTTATTTATATGACCATTATAAGAAGAATATAAAATAGGTATTAATGAAAATAAATAAGCAATTTTGTAAAACCTAGCTCCTGATGGCAAAAGGGAGAATATATTAGCGAACGAAAATATAATCAAAGCAAAAGTTAAAAAGTAGATAATTGTTTCATTTTTAATTTTTGATCTATGTATAAAGGTTAAGATTAATAAAAAAACAATCGAATACTTTAAAACATACTGATAAATTTGGGCATGCCAAGTATAGTTTTTTTCTTTGTTTTGAAATGTTTCAACATAGACGTCTTTTGTATAGGCCTCTGATTTAGCTTGAATAAATTCTGGACTATAATTTCTAACTATCGTAACTAATTGTTCTGTTGCAGTTTCAGCTACTAAAAAAGAGAATACAAATAGTGTAAAATAAATGATGATATACTTTTTAAGTGGTAAAAATCGGAATCCGGTTAAAATTAGAGCCAAAATTACAAATGAAAAATGAAACAGAACAGCAAGTAAAATATATAAATAGGAACGTTTGTCGTTACTAGAAATCAATCGAGAAGCGCCATAAAAAAAAATATGTGCGGCCGTCCACATCCTTATGCCATTTAAACCACTCCAAAATGGAACTATAAGCATAAATGTTAATAGTAAAATAATAGTAAGATAATTTCGTTTTTGAATAGGTTCACATAAATTAAATAAGAACTGCAAGTTTTTTCCGTAAAATAGGCCAAAAATTGCACCGAAAACCAAAAACAAAATTTGTTCATTTCTTGTTGCTAGAGCTATTGTATAGGAAATAATTGGCAGCGCTACATCAAAAGTGGTTTCTCCATCAAATATCGATTCTTTAAAATTATTAAAAGTAATATTTTGGTCATACATTTGATAGAAATTGTCTCTGTATTGAGAACTGTCTTTATCTTTTTCGTATAGTTTAATTGTAGTACCATAGAATGCACAAAACATAACTAGAGTTAATACAATAGAAATTTTATTGTGATTCTTTATGCCAATATATAAGGCAATTAGCGGATTAATTAACCATAATACGACAAAAAGTACCCTGTTTAAGCTTGAAGTTTTATACTGATGCAATTTCTAAAAATTTTGTGGCAACATTTTCAATTTTATATTGGTCTGGATTTTTTATTTTAAAAGCATTTTCATAGTTCTCTTTCATAAATTCGTTAAAGATGTTTGCATTAAAACTACGAAAAGGGATATTTAAAATAGGCTTTTGAATAATATAATAATCAATTAGTTTACTTGCAACTTGCTTACTACCTTTATTATCAAAATTGACAACAAAATCAAAAGTACTAAATTCATACAATACGTTTAACCTTTCTGCAATACTATTGATTACAATTTTATTCCCAAGCTTTGCCTTATATTTTTCAAAGTATTTTGGATATTTTGTATAAACTACAAACTTAAAATCGTATTCGATTTCGCATAGATAATTTAAAAAATCAAATGGCTCTCGATAATTTGGTATAACACCACCGGCATATCCGAAAGTAGGACAGCCATAGTCATGTTTTTTATTAGCTATTTTTACTTCCTTAAAATTAAATCCTTGCGGTATAACCCTAATTTTATTCCAAAATTCTTTGTAATACCCAGAATAAGAGTTGTCAGTTGGAACAGTTAGCCAATCGGTTTTTCTGCAAAACCAGTTCTCAATGTATTTAAAGTAAAAAGGATGTTTAAATGAATCACTTTCATCTCCCATAAATGGGTCGCCACAGTCTGCTATCCATTTTTTAGTTATTTTGTTTTTTGCTAGTCCAGCAGCTGTGCCCCAATGAATAGGATAGGGTACAGCTATACTGATACATAAATCAAAATCGGTATTGTTTTTTCTTATAGCATTTTTAACAAGTGAATATAATTTTATATCAGGATACTCAAAAAGTAATTGAGCAAATCGGTTAACGTACCTACCAATTAATTTCGCCAAGCGTCCATTACTATGCATTAATGGGGCTTTACTAAAAGTTCCAATGTCACTAATGTTAAAATTATTGTCGGAGGCGAATTTATGCTGCTGTTCGCTAGTATTTGGTTTAAATACTGTTACATCATGACCTTGTCGTGCAAATTCTCTAACCAATTCTGTTGCTCTAAAAGATCTTGGACTGACATCAGGCCAAAAACTATTACATATTACAATAATTCTTTTTTTATCCATTATTTTTTTAATTCTAATACTATATTAACAATCCTTTCTGCAGCCTTACCATCCCACAATTCTGGAATTTCTCCGCTTTTCCAATTACCAGAAAACAATTTGTCCAATATAGGTTTTATGGCTTTAGGATTCGTTCCAATAAGTTCATTCGTACCAGTACTAACAGTTTCAGGTCGTTCGGTATTATCTCTAAGCGTTATGCAAGGTACGCCCATCACGGTTGTTTCTTCAGTGATTCCTCCCGAGTCGGTAATTACTCCTTTAGCTCTTTCCACTAAATAATTAAATTCGTGGTATCCTAAGGGATCTACTATAAATAAATTTTGGGAGGATATGCCTAGTTCTTTATATATTTTTGCTGTTCTAGGATGCATTGGAAAAATACTAGGCAGCCCATTTGTATTAGCTGTAATTTCATATATTAACTCTTTCAATTTTTCGGCACCATCAACATTAGCGGGTCTGTGTAAGGTTAAAACAAAGTATTCTTTTTCTTTCAAATTAAAATCTTTCCAAAAATCGGGTGCTTTGAATTTTGATCGATTGGCTAATAGAGTATCTATCATTACATTACCCACAAAAAATATTCTATCACTGTCAACTCCAGATTTTATTAAATTTTCTCCAGCCCATGTTGTTGTTGTAAAAAAATAATCCGTTATACTATCTGTCACCATTCTATTTATTTCTTCTGGCATTGTTAAATCAAACGAACGAATTCCTGCTTCAACATGAGCTACTTTAGTATTGAGTTTTTTCGCTACAATACTGCATGCCATGGTGCTCGTAACATCACCTACTACCATAACTAAATCTGCCGGATTAGTTATTAGTTCCTTCTCAAAGGCTATCATTATAGCTGCAGTTTGTTCTGCTTGTGAACCACCACCACATTCGAGATTTGCATCAGGGTGTGGAATGTGGAGCTCTTCAAAAAAGGTGTCACTCATTTTTGCATCGTAATGTTGGCCAGTATGAACCAGGCGGTAAGTTATGTTATTACCTTTATTCTGAGTGATTTTAATTGCATGAATGATTGGGGCGATTTTCATGAAGTTAGGGCGGGCTCCAGCTATTAATGTAATTTTCATCTTTATTTAAGTATTTCTTCGATAATGGAATTGGCTGTAAATAACTCTTTTTTTAATTCTATTATATTTTTTTTTACATTTTTATAATCAAAATCATGAATGAATTCTGCAAGTTTGTCAAATTCAAAAACATGCTGTAAGTTTGATTTATCATTAAAAACCTCATGAATTTGTAAAGGTAAACTGTTAGCTTTAACATATACAGGATAACAGTTTAATGCTACTGATTCAATTACTGTAGTGGAAGAAATTCCGATACATATTTTTGATTCTCTAAAACTTTCATTTAAAGTATATTGATTATATTCATGTAAGACAATATTTTTAATGTTTGATTTTGGCTTTAAAGGCAGCTTATCATAAGGTAAATCAGGATGCGTTCGAATTATAAACACTTCATCTGGAAAAGCTTCTATTATTGCAAAAATATTTTTAAGAAAATATTTTACATCCTCGAGAGTAATATGGTCTCCTAACTCTTTTTGTATAGCTATAAGAATATATCTTTTATTAATGTCATCATGACTTATGTCTAAATTTGGATGACCTGCTGCAACAATATTTAAATCGTTGTACTTTGAAAAGTGATACTTAAAAAAATCGCCCCAAACTAACAACTTGTTGTAAGGCATATGTCTCCATCCTGCTTTGGTAGTCGTTTTGCCGAAAAATCCCCATTGTATGCATATAGTTTCGAAATGAAAATTCCTACCTAGCTCAGCTATAATATGCATCGAAGAAAGACAACCTTCAGGAATTAGTACTTTTGATCCTTTAATTTTTTTGGCTGTACTTATAAAGCGATCAACTGAATTGTATAACAAATAATTTGGTTTGTTTTTTAGAACGAAAAAAGATGAAATGGACGGCTCTAAAATAATTTTCTTAAAAGGAAAATCTATCGGAATATCTCTTTTATCCCAAAAAATATAAGCATAATCAATTTCTTTTCGATCTAAATCTATTCGAATATTTTCAAAAAACTTAATGAACTTTGGATTTGATATAAAAAAATAAATATTACTAGATATTTGAGTGTTTTTTGGTGAATAATAAAAAAATCGAATTATACTTTGAAAAAAATTCTTTAGAGCAATGAGATAAGTGATTTTTTCTACTGATGAAATTTCATTATCTACCAGCGTAACTAAATTACCACTATCGATTTTATTTATAAAGGATACATTATTTATATTTTTACCAATAAAGAATTTGGTTGATATGTGGCCTATGTCTATACCTTTGTATAGTATTTTCTTTTTTAGTTTTTGATAAACGTTATCAAAATAAAAATCTAACAAATTACTTTTTGAATTCAAAATCTAAATCTGATTTAGTATTAAAGTAAGCAATGCCGTTGTAAGCATCGAAACTAATTTTGTTATATTGTAACGCCTCGCAATCATTAAAACTATCATTAATCAATACGCGATGCTTTTTTTGTACTGATGTATTTCTGTCAATTAATCAATTAATTGTTTTTTGTGATTTTGGTGAACCGTGAAAGGATGTTAACAAGTTATATTTTTATAAGCATAATACTAGATTAGTTTCAAAAAAACCAATCAACCTTAATATTTATGATGCTCCGAAGATTGCACTGCTTTGATTTCTTCACCTACAATTCTCTCGGCTTTTCTAACATCTGAAACGAAATTTTTAAAATCATCATTTGCTAAATTTATTGCAACCTGATCAAAATGGGACCAAGATACATCACCATATTTCACGTGTTTTTCAATCATTTGAGCACCCGCAGCTACGGCCATCATAGAGCAAGTGGAACCAATATCGTGACTCGAGAAGCCTGGAATGATTCTTGAATCTTTTTTATTTAAATTATAGTAATGTCTTATAACACCAATTTGTGTATGTTCCATAGGAGTAGGATAGGCAGAAGTGCATTGTAAAAGATATATTTTTTTCGCTTTTTTAAAAGTAGTAAAAATAAAATCTTCATAACTAGCATCTGTAAATCCTGTAGAAATTACTAGTTCACCATCAAAATCATCCGCCACTGCTTTAAGGTAGTCCTTCTTTTCAGAAATTGTTGATGGTAACTTAATTAATTTAGGTTTAAATTTTTTCATGTAATCATAAGACGGCTTATCTAATATAGACATGAACCAACCTATTTGTAGCTTATCACATAATTCATTTACTTTGATTATCTGTTCTTCATTTAATTCTATTCCATGTCTGTATTCTCCAAAGGTCGTTCCAAAGGGAGAAGCGTAAGGCTTTTCTAATTGCTCTCTGGTATAAAATGTATCAACGTCGCGTTTTTGTAATTTAATAAAATCCGCACCTGATGCTTTTGCTGCCCTTATCATTGCCTCCAATCGGTGCCAATCACCGAAATGATTAGTAGTAATTTCAGCAACTATTTTTACTTCACCATTGAAGTTATTACTATTAAGTTTTTCCACCTTATGGTCTCCTTTAGCTTTAATTATGCCATTAAAAGCGTCAATAGAGTAAAAGCTATAAGGCTTATTTCCGACATGAAAGACATCTATGCTTAACCTATTTCGTTGTGAAAGTAAATTTTCGAATACCTTTTCCTGAACATTAATAATTTGTTCAATATATTCATTTTCGAATCCATGACGTGGATCAAGTATTTTCTTTGAGAAACCTTCTTTAGAAGAAAAATCGAAGCCAATTAAGTAAACTCGTTTTCTTTGACCTAGAAAAGTGGAAATATGGTTTGCATATTTTAGGGCAGTTGCAAGAATACTTTGTTCAATGTAAAGATCTTCTTCAAAAAAACGATCAATTAAAAAATCTGCAGTTTCTGGATTATTAGGGATGAACTTTGCTTTTAAAACATCTGACCCAAATGTAAATTCTCTGTCTGTTATATAAAGATTAGCTTTCGGATTATGGTGATCAAATCTATCAAGTACCCAGCCACTGTGAAAAACAGCAATTTCACCAGGAAAAATGACTTCAGAATCATTTACATTTATAACAATGAAATCACTAAGCAATTCAGTGTAAATACTATCAACACTTGGTCCTTTACCAATTATAACAATATCTCTATCATGTTTTTCTTGAATAGCTTTCAGTAATTCTTTTTTCATATTTATTGATTGATTAGTTTGATTCTATACTTTTGAGTTGGGAATAAGATTTCACCATGATATGGTTTATCATCAACATAACAGGTTAGTCCATGTTCTAAAGCTAAATGCAATCCGGGTAGTATATCCCAACAATTTACGCCTTTCACATTTTCAAAGCGCACAAAAGAACCCTTTATAGCTGCAAGCATATTATACATGGAGCACCCAATTATCCTATACTCAAAACCTTCTTTGGGCAATTGCATTAAATCATCCCGATTTAAAGATGATGACAAACCGACTATTCTAGATTTGTATTTTACTAAAGATTGTCCACTCACAAGCACTTCATTCAACTCCGGTAGATAAATGCAGGAAGCTTCGTGTTTGCCTTGCGTGTAAATACAAATACCCACAGCCCACTCTCGCAACCCAGAAACAAAATTCTCTGTGCCATCAATGGGATCAACAATTATGTAATTGCCTTTTTCATTCCATGTGATTTTTGAAGGTTGTTCAATTTCTTCAGAAATAATTTCATGCGTGGGGAAGTTTATAGAAAAAAAGTCAAAGATTATTTTGTCAACCAACAAATCTCCTTTACTTACATAACTTCCATCTATTTTAGATATAAACTCACCTCTTAAACTTAAAATCGTTAAAAGCTCATGATTAATTTTTTCTATTAAATCATCAAAAATTTTAGTAATCATAATTAGGATTTAAATTATTATTTATTATCCATTTAGCTGTTCGCTCTAAATCTTTTTCTTCATGTACATCAAAACATCCTTCTGTTAGGAATGGCTTTATTTTGTTCCCCATACACGTCCAAGGTGGTTGTCCATTATTTGATTTAACCCCATTAACCACACTTAATACCCAAATGGAATGATCAAAGAAAAGGGCAGGCGGCAAATCTTGTCTGTTGCCAGAAACTTTGGTCTTTGAAAAATCGAAAAATGGATATACACATCCATCATCAGAAAAAGTTTTGCACCTGTAAGGATGATATTCACTTTTTTCGTGCATAGGAATTACCGCTGACAAAGAATTATCTTTTAAAAGTAAATTAATACAGTCATCAAAAATTTTTGTGGTAATTGTTCCAACATTTGCATGTTGAACTATTAGTATCTCAACTGGACCATCCTTTTCAATAACATTGAGCGCGTGATTAACAACATCTACACTTTGCGAAGTGGACGCTGATAAATACTCAGGGCGTTTTATTTTACTATATCCTATATCTTCTGCTGCTTTAAGTATCTTTTCGCAATCACTACTTATGTAATATCTACCTATAAGCTTAGATGCCTTCGCAGCTAAACCCGTATGATGTAATAATGGTTTTCCAAGCACAGGAAGTATATTTTTGTCTTTTAAAGTACTTCCCCCTCTTCCTATCATTAATGCAACAATTTTTGGATTTTTTATCATATTTTACTAAGGTTAAATTTGTACAAAGGGAAATCTAGTATTTTTTAACATTTAATTTTGCTAGGTATTTATTGAAATTTAATTTTTTGTACTATCCGCCATCGAATAAAGTACAATCTAATATTTTCAGTTAATATTTATTTTCATATTTTGAAGTCTGGTCGAAACAAGGTTTTTGATTTCTGAATAAACTATCAATTGAAAATATTTTGATATTAAGAAATATAGTATTACAAATACAATTGGATAAGCAAATAGAAAAGAGATTGAATTTGTATTTGTGAGATATTCTAGACTAATTGATATAAAAATAAAACATAGGTTAAGAATTATAATTGGAAGTATTACATTGACTTGCTCAGCGAATTTAAAATCAATATATTTATTACTGTAATAAGTATTTACAAATAATTGTAAAAATTCTGAGATAATTAATCCAAACGCTATACCCACTGCACCGAACTGAACACCAACTATTATTGACAATATTGTAATTCCATTTCTTATAATGCCTTGCATTAGATAATCTTTTCCGCCGCCATAAACTTTTAAGACATTCAGATTAATTCCATGTATATGATTTAAAGCCCCTCCGATTAATAATATTTGAAAAAATAAAGTTGTGTCTTGCCATTTTTCGCCAAGTAAAAAAAGAATTAAAGGTTTAGCAATAAAGAAAAAAATTATCACGATTGGAAAAATAACATAAGTAGAAATTGCTAGAATTCTAGAATATCCTTCTTTTAATTTCTGTTTATCATCTTGTAATTTCGACAAGATAGGAAAGGTTACTTGCGAAATAGATGTAGACACAGTGTTTACTAGGTTGTCTTTAAGCATATTACCTTGATTAAAGAATCCTAGTAATGAAGTTGAAAAGAATTTCCCTATCACAATTTGATGTGCATTTCTGGAAAGTGTATTAACAAGGCCAAGCAACATTACATTACCACCGAAGGTAAACAAGCGTTTAAAACTGCTAACAGTGATGAAGGAAGAAGGCTTCCATGGGTTATATATGTAAAATAGTGTTGTAGAAATAAAGCTTATGAGTACATATTTTAGGGCAAGTGCATAAAATCCAAAGTTATTTTGGGCTAGAACGATTGCTATTATTATAGCTACCAAATTAGATACAATTAATGCAACAGATAGTTTTTTGTACTCTAAGCGTCTTTGAAACATTGATTTTTGAACGATTCCTAAAGCAGAAAAAAGTAAATTTAAACTCATTATTCTTGACAACCAAAATAATCGAGGTTCTCCATAAAAATCAACGATGTACTGGCTAAGAAGCCAAACTATTACAATAAGAACACCGCTAATTGCTAGATTGAACCAAAATACAGTTGAAAGGTCCTCTTCTGAAACGTTTTTTTCTCTAATTAGCACAAGACCAAATCCAGCCGAAATCATAAATCCTGATACTTCAAAAATAATGTAAAGCATTGCAAGCAGACCAAAATCCTCAGGATTTAATAAACGTGCTAGATAGATACCCCCTAGTAAAGTAATAATCTTAGAAAGTATGGAGGAAGTAAATGTATAGGAAAAACCACTTAAGGCTTTTTGAGATAAAGACATTTATAAGATTTTTTTGTACAGGACAAATTATTATCTATTAATTAATAATATTATGATAATTTTTTTAAAGTAATTCTATATGTCAATCGGAAATTTAGAATTTTTTGCTAGTGTGTTTACTATATAGTCTATAATTTATACGTCTGGTAATTAATTATAACTTTGCGTCACTTTCTTTTAAAATTCCCTTTACATCATATACTATTGCATTTTCATTTTTTAAAATATCTAAGTTTAAGTTTATGAATTCTTGGTGAGCTACACCTAAAACAATAGAATCATATTTATTTCCAGATATAAGTTCAGAATAACAACTAAGATTGTACTCGTGCATTACTTCTTTTGGACTTGCCCAAGGATCGTAAATTGTAATGTTAATTCCATATTCTTCTAAGGCAGCTACTACATCTACAATTTTAGTATTCCGTACATCGGGACAATTCTCTTTGAATGTTATTCCCAACATTAGTAGCGAAGCGCCATTGATGGCTATACCTTTTTTAATCATTGCCTTTATTACTTGTGACGCCACATATTCTCCCATACTATCATTTAAACGTCGTCCAGCTAAAATTATTTCTGGATGGTAACCTGCTTCCTGAGCTTTTTGTGCTAAATAATACGGATCAACTCCTATACAGTGTCCTCCAACCAAACCTGGTTTGAAAGGTAAAAAGTTCCATTTTGTACCTGCAGCTTCTAATACAGCATGAGTATCAATATCAAGCAGGTTGAATATTTTTGCTAATTCATTTACAAAGGCAATATTGATATCACGTTGTGAATTTTCTATTACTTTGGCAGCTTCTGCTATTTTTATGGTGGGTGCTAAATGGGTACCCGCAATAATTACACTTTTATATAATTCATTGATTTTAATACCAATTTCGGGAGTGGAACCTGCGGTTACTTTTAATATTTTTTCAACCGTATGTTCTTTATCACCCGGATTAATGCGCTCTGGAGAGTATCCTGCGAAGAAATCAACATTAAATTTCAACCCAGAAACACGTTCTAAAACTGGAATACATTCTTCTTCTGTTGCGCCAGGGTATACAGTTGATTCGTAAATAACGATATCACCTTTTTTTAGCACCTTACCTACCGTTTCGCTGGCTTTATATAAGGGTGTTAAATCAGGACGGTTGTTTTTATCTACCGGTGTGGGTACGGTTACGATGTAATAGTTACAATCAACAACGTCATCTAATTGCCCTGAGCAATATAATCCTTTCGTTTCAGTGTTAAAATCTTTCACTAAAACGGCCTGTAAGGCTTGATCACTTACTTCAAGAGTAGTGTCAATTCCTGAATTTAATTCTATTATTCGGCTTTTGTTGATATCAAAGCCTACTACTTGATACTGTGTGGCAAAAAGACGTGCTAAAGGCAATCCTACATATCCTAAACCAATTACTGCAATTTTAGTACTCATTGTTTTTTTTTTATTATAAATTTTTCCAATACCAATCTACTGCTAGCTCAAGTCCTTGCTTTAGCGAATACTTTGGTTGGTATCCTAATAATGTTTGTGCTTTGGCAATACTTGCTAAAGAATGTGGAATATCTCCTGGTCTTTGCGGACCGCGTTGTATAGCAACGGAACTAATTTGAGCATCGTACTTTGTTAAAATCTCTTTTATATATGTAACTAGTTCATTTAATGTTGTTCTATCTCCGTAGGCTGTATTGTAAACAGTATTTATAGCATTTGTATGTGTTGATAAAATAGCTAGTTCATTCATTTGAATTACATTATCTATGTAAGTGAAATCTCTTGAATAATTTCCGTCACCATTAATAATTGGACTTTGAAGACTCATAAACTGTTTTACGAATAAAGGAATTACTGCGGCGTAGGCACCGTTAGGATCTTGCTTTCGTCCAAATACATTAAAATAACGCAAACCTATAGTTTCTAATCCATAAGTCGAACTAAAAATTCCAGCATAAAGTTCATTTACATATTTGGTGATAGCATAAGGAGATAATGGTTTTCCGATAACCTCTTCGGTTTTTGGTAAAATTTCAGAATCACCATAAGTGGACGAACTTGCAGCATAGATGAATCGTTTGACTTTGGCATCACGTGCAGCAACAAGCATATTTAGAAAGCCAGAAATATTTACATCATTCGTAGCTATGGGGTCTTTAATAGACCGAGGAACTGACCCTAGAGCAGCCTGATGCAAAACATAATCTACTCCTGAAGCTACTTTATGGCAAGTTTCTATATCACGAATGTCACCTTCGACAAATGTAAAATTTTTATTATTCAGTAAATGTTCGATGTTATGCCTATGTCCTGTACTAAAGTTATCCAAACAAGTTACAAGGGCACCATTGCTCACGAAATGTTCGCACAAGTTAGAGCCTATAAAACCAGCACCACCAGTAATAAGTATTTTAGTATTTTTCATTATAATTTGTAATGAGTTTACACAGCTTCGCAACATGTGTCACACATGAATAATATAAAATAATGCTATTTTTTAAATTTTTAATATGTAAGAGATACCATTAAACCAAGTTGTTCTAAAGCAACAGTTACATATTTGGTATTTACTTTTACAATGGTTCCTTCATTATTTTGGAAAGGACCTTCATTTATTTTTAATTTTGAACCAACTTTGTGTTTTTCAACTTTTAATGAGGAATATGGGTAACTTAACGATGCTTTTAAAGCAGTTATTTCGTAGTCATAAACTATAGCAGGACTTCCCATCCAAAAAAGATAGCGAACAACACCTGGTATCGCAAAAACTTTAGCCCTTTCTTCGAAATTAATTCTTACAAAAACATACGATTTAATTAGTGGAACTATTATTTTTTTCTTTCGGTCCGACCATTGCTTCACTTCTTCAACTGCTGGACAATACGATTCAATATTTATATTTTGCAAACGTTCATATACTTTTAGCTCTTGTTGAGGTTTAGTATAAAGTACGAACCAATTCAAACTATTGTATTTTTGCATCAAATTTTAATAAGTGTTTTTTGTATAGTAATATTGAAATATTTACGATATCAATTTGTTTAAATATTCTTGATCGGCATTAGTGTTTTCTTTTAGAATATTCTTGTTTTCAATAATTCGTCTCAATAAAAAAATTATTTCTTTTTTAACTCGTTCGTAGCTAGCTTTCCTTTTATTATCTTCATAATTTAGTAGTTCTTGTTCGTAAAACAATAACGATTTATAATCTTCTACAACTTGATTAAAAGCTGAAAAGTGTTTTAAAGAAAGTATAGACATAGATTTCATTAAATAATTAAAACAAATTGATTTAGTAAAATGCAAATTTTAGATATTTGCTCACGGTTTTGCCGAAGAATGTAACAAATGGAATCAAAAAAGGAATATTCGAAATATTAGATGTGAGCTAAAGGTCTGTATGTTCTTGTATTTGTTTTTTAATCTAAAAGGCATTACTGTTCATTGGATAATTTACGCTTAAGCAGTTTCAAGTAAAATTTAGTATAAGTTTATGTTATTCTACAAAAATTTTCTTAAATTGCATTAAAAGAAAAAGCGCATCTTTTCTTTTTTTAATCCATTTGTTACGTAAAAGCCTACTTTTATACAATTAAATGGGTAGTATCGTTATATTTTTAACCACATTTGTAGCATCATTAAAGCCCCCTACTATGAAACTAGATATGATTTTTTTTAACACTTCAAAGTCTGTTAACGAGGAGATTTCAAATTTTGCAAATTCGTTCTCAAATCAGAAATTAAATTTGAAATTCACTTCTACATTACAAGAATTACAAACAGTTTACGATAAAAAAAATTTTAATATTCTTTTATTGGATACGACAAAAGAATATTTAGATGTTTTAACATTTCTTAACGAAACGAGTTTTACAATTTCTAAAATAATAATTTTAGCTGAAAACAAACAGCAAATATTTGATTTTTTGAAATACGACTTTTTCGATTTTATAGTCCTGCCTTTGCAAGGAAGTGATTTGATATGTTCTATAAATAGATGTATAAACAGAATTAACGATGAAGTTAGTTTCTTTCAGTTAAAAATTGCCGAAACAAAATATCAAAAATTTATACCTATAAATTCTACAAAAAAAATAGAATTAATTAAGTTGGATGACATTGTATGTTTCGAGGCAGACGGCAGGTATACCTTAATTTATTTAAATAACGGTGTAAGTAAAATGGCAAGTAAAAATTTAGGTGAATTTCAAAAATTATTGGATCCAGATATTTTTTGTAGAATTCACCACAAGTTTATCATTAACATGAACAATTTAGTAAATATCATAAAAGCGGATGGATTTTATTGTGAAATGACTAACAATAAAAACATACCGGTTTCTAAGCGAAAATTAGAAGATTTAAATTCAGCTTTGAACATTGGCAAACATTTACTATGATGTAATCTTTTAAAGCCATTTATTCAAAAATGTAATTCACTTATTACTATCATGTGTGCTGAGCCTGCGTAAAAGTATAATTTCGCTTTCAAATTAAAGGAAGTGATAGATATTTTAAGTTTTTTACCGTTAAATTCTAATATAAAAATAAATACTGATTATTGGTATTTGTTGTTTTTTGTATTTTCATGGTTAATTAGTTATTTTTCTTTTCCAACAATAATTAAAATTTCTAACGACAAAAATTTAGTAGCAACACCAACCGACAGAAGTTCGCATCATAAAAAGACGCCAACTTTAGGAGGTATTGGAATTTTTATAGGCTTTACTCTAACAGTAACTGTTTTTGGGTCATTATTTCCAAGTACTAATATCTTTCCTTTATTAGCAGGTATTGTTGTTTTATTATTTTTGGGTTTAAAAGATGATATAATAGAATTATCTGCTAAAGTAAAATTTAGTGTACAATTTTTTGTTATTACTGCATTAATTTTGATTACAGATATAAGAATTGTTAGTTTATATGGTTTATTTGATTTTTTTGAAATTAATTATTTCTTTTCAATTTTTCTTACGATTTTTGTTTATATACTTTTAATAAACGCTTACAATTTAATTGATGGGGTAGACGGTTTGGCTGGCACCGTAGCGTTAATTTTTCTCTCTGGAAGTAGTTTTCTTTTCTATTTTTCAAATTCAACAACTTTGTGTATTGTATCATTGGGCTTGGCGGGCTCTATAGTAGCTTTTTTAAAGTATAATTTTTCTAACAAAAGTAAAATCTTTATGGGTGATACTGGCTCAATGATTGTCGGCTTTATTCTTACCTATTTATTAATTTGTTTGTTAAATATTGGTGAAGTAACTTTTAATAACTTAAAGTATAAAATTAATCCTCTTTTACTATTATCATTGTTATTTTTTCCTCTACTTGATACTGCGAGAGTATTTTTTGTTAGAATTGTTATACACAGGAAAAGTCCTTTTAAAGCAGATAAAAACCATATTCATCATAGTTTATTAAGATTGGGTTTTAAACATTGGCAAATTGCGCTTTTTGTAGGCGTTACTACTTATATTTTAGCCATTTTTAGTTTTTATATAGAAAAATTAGATATTCATTTGCAGATTTTGCTTGTTGTTTCTTTTGGTTCTTTTATTTTTTCTCTACCTCAAATACTCCGCAAGATGAAAGTTACTGATTTTAGTTTTTTAAAAAATAATGCTTTATTTTTGATAATATCATTGTTTATTTCGCTGCAGTCATGCACTACAAAAAAAGATTTGTTATACTTTCAGGAAGGTAATAAAAATGCAATTGACGATAATAGAATTGTTGGTCAAAAAATAGAGACCAATGACATACTCTCAATCAAAATTTTTTCAATTGATGCTATCGCTGCGCGCATTTATAATATTGACTTGCTCGAAGGTGTTGGAAATATAGTACAGCAGCCAGAATTATTAAAAATACGAGGATACCTTGTTAATGATGATGGTTTTATTACATTACCTGTTTTAGGGCAATTTAAAGCAACCGATACTACTACAAGGGAACTTGAACTTCTTTTGACCGATAGATTAGTAAACGGCGGGCATTTAAAAGATCCAACTGTAACTGTCAGAATTATAAATTCAAAAGTTACTGTATTAGGCGAAGTACGAACGCCTGGTACGTTTGTTTTCTATGAAAAGAACTTAACTTTATTACAAGCTATTGGAATGGCTGGTGACTTGACAATTACTGGTGAGCGTAAAGATGTACTTTTGATAAGATATGAAAATAATACTAAAACAATACATCATATTAATTTAACTTCAACTGACTGGATGAATAGTGATTTGTTTTATGTAAAGCAAAATGACGTTATTGTTGTAAATCCAAATACCGCAAAGGTTAAATCTGCTGGAATTATTGGTAATGCTGGAACTTTAATTTCTGTTATTTCGTTATTACTTACGGGAATTTTATTAATAAATAGATAAATACTTTGGAACAAAATATAGAAGAGCAATTTGATTTAAGAAAGGAAATATTCAAGTATTTATATTATTGGAAGTACTTAATTGCATTGCCATTACTGGCTTTGTTGTGTGTTAATATTTATCTTAAATATGTAAATTCGATTTATAGTGTTGAATCTAAGATTAAAATTCTTCAAGAAAACGATAAAGGTCTTAAATTACCGTCGGAGCTTCTCGGTTTAATGGCTGGAAAAGCGCAAGTTAACATCGATAACGAAATGGAGTCTTTGAAATCAAGGCGATTATTTGGACCTGTCGTTACCGATTTAAACCTTACAACCTCTTACTATGCAAAAGGAAAATTTAAAACAACTGAATTGTGGAATCTGCCTTTCAAGGTAACTTCTTTAACTAACAAGGATTCGTTATATAATGCTGCTTTTAGTGTAGCAATAAAAAAAGATGGTTATGAAATTAACCCATCCGATGGTAAACCTTTTTTTTTAGCAGGTACGCATGTTAAGGGTAGAGTAAAGAAAGTTGATTTTATAATTGAGCCCACTTTTAACTTTGATAAAAAATTAAAAAATAAGGTTATTCACGTTCAAATTATCCCTTTTATACATGCTGTTGAAGCATTAAAAAATAAGGTTAGTGTAACTAGTGTTGGAGAAGAAAGCGAAATAATATCAGTAAAAATTCAAGAAACCAACAAGCAAAAAGGTGTTGATATAGTAAACAGAGTTGTCGAGTTGTTTAATGAAGATGGTATTAATGATAAAAGAGAAGTCAATAAAAAAACAGTAGAGTTTATAGATAATCGTTTTAAAAATTTAACGTTTGAATTAGATAGTATTGAAAATCAAAAGCGAGACTTCAAAAGGTCGAAGGACATGAGTTTTATAGAAGCCGATGCTAATATTGAAGTTTCTAAAAAGGCGAATTCTAATTTAAATTTGTTTAAAATTGAAACACAGATTGAATTGTCAAATTTGCTCAAGGATGCTCTTAACAATTCAAAAAACACTTTGTTACCTGCTAATATTGGTTTAGATAATAGCATTATAACAAGCTTAATTGCCGAATATAATACGCTGATTTTGCAGTATGATAAATTAAGAAAAAGTGCTGGTTCTGAAAACCCTACGCTTATTGATTTTGATCAGCAAATAGGTAGTTTAAAAAATAATATAAATCAGTCTATTTTTACTTACAGTAAACAATTAAAGATAAGTTTATCGCAGCAACAATCTGATTTTTCCAAGTCTAAAAGTGAAGTTCTCGAAATTCCATCGAATGAGAAAATATTAAGAAGCATAGAGCGACAACAGCAAATCAAAGAAAATTTATACCTTCTTTTGCTACAAAAAAGAGAGGAATCTGCAATCGCTTATGCTGTAACGGCACCTTCAATAAAAGTAATTGAGTATGCATTTGCTGGGTTAACACCTATTTCTCCTAAAAAGAATGTTTTTTATCTATTAGCCTTTTCAATAGGTTTGTTATTGCCTATTGGTGTAATTTTTGTAATTAACTCTTTAGATACCAAAATTAAGGATCGTAATGATCCAGAGTTTAAAAAATCTTTAATACCGGTAGTTGGTGAAATTCCCCAGTTTAAGGAATTTAAGTTGTTCTCAGATAAAAACGATAGATCAGTTAATGCTGAAAGCTTTCGGATTTTATCATCTAACGTAAATTTTTCATTACCGTTAAAAAAAGAAAATTTAGGTCATGTTATTATAGTTACCTCCTCGATAATGGGTGAAGGAAAAACTTTTATTGCTACTAATTTGGCTTTAGCGGTGGCTAGTTATAATAAAAAAGTTTTGCTTATTGGCGCAGATTTGAGAAAACCTAAGCTACATTTATCTTTGAATATGGATAAAGTAGAAAAAGGTTTGTCAACTTATCTTCATGATGTTGATGTGCATTGGAAGGATACTATTGTTAATGATAATCCGTACAATGACACTTTAGATATTATTTTTTCTGGGTTAATACCACCAAATCCCTCAAATTTATTGTCAAATGGTAGATTTGATAAATTAATTAATGAAGCAAAAGCAGAGTACGATTATGTTATTATTGATACAGCTCCAACGATTTATGTTAATGACACCTTGCTGATTTCGAATAATGCAGACCTTACTTTGTATCTAACTAGACATGATTACACAGAAAGTAATCTAATTAGTTATGTTAATGAACTAGCGGAAAATGCAAAACTTAAGAATGTCAATTTTATAATTAACGGAATTGGTTCAAGTAGTAAGTACGGTTATGGTTACGGTTATAATTACTCCTATAATTATGGCTATGGTTATGGTTATGGTTATGGTGAAGGATTACAAAATAAAAATAATAGATCACGGTGGAGCATCGGTAAACTATTAAGAAAATGGCGCGCATAGTTTAATAAACTTAATTACAAGAAGATTTTCATTTATTACATTAAAATGACTAGATATTACAATAGATCCTTCATTGTTGGCGCCGTTATATAATTTTGTATTTTATTGGTAAATAAATAAATGTTGTAACTTTTAGTTAGGGTTTTAAGTTACTTTTTTAAAACCTCCTCAACATAGAGGGGGTTTTATTTATTTATTTTTTTAAGATAGAATTTCAAAATAGTTGTTTTATTCAAAAATTGAGTTTTAGTATTTTAATATTTTTTTTAATATGAGAAGATATACAAAATTAGGTTCGTTATGTTCGCGAATCGTTCATTTGTTTATTTTTATGATTAGTTTAGCAATGTCAGGGCAAACCTTTACTGATAATGCTGCAAATTATGGTGGTTCATGGTTGAATGGTTCAAATCAGGGTGCAGGCTTTGGAGCGTGGTCATTGACTGAGGGTTCTAATTTGGGCCGTTTTATTGGGAATCCAGCAAATAACGGTATGGGAACCAGTGGTATCGGAACAACTGCTTTTGGTATGTTTGCTACTGGCTCTGGATATTTTAATGCATACCGTTCTATAAATAATGGAATTCAAGTAGGTGATACTTTTTCATTCTATTGGGCTATAAATTTTGACGCTGGTGGTGGAGCAAAGGGTTTTGATCTTAGATCTGGTGGGACTATTATTTTTAATGTTAATAATGGTAGCAGTGCAACTATAACAACAACTAATGGTAATGCTAACACTAATTATGGCACAAATCCAATGCTTGTTACCGTATCTAGAATAAGTACAACTGCGTATTCCTTTTCCATGACATCCAGAAGTGGTGGAGCAACCTATACAACTACCATTAATAGTTCATCAACTATCGATGGGTTTAATATATACATTGGAAATCAAAATGATGGGGCGGGTCAAAAAAACATGTATGTGAATGGTTTTGCAATAACTAAACCAATAACCATTGCGAACGGAAATTGGAATCAAGCATCAACTTGGCTAAACAATACAGTTCCTCCAGCAGGTGCCTCTGTTACTATTGATCACAATGTTTTGGTAAATACCGATATATCGGTACGTGGACTTGTTATTAATTCAGGAAAAACACTAACAGCTTCTGATGCTACACCCCGAACAATTACAATCTCAAATGATGGGTCAATTACTAATAATGGTATTTTTGTTGGAGGTAATGGTACAATTTCATTTGCTGGAGCAGCAACCGTTTCTGGAACGATTACATTCAATAATTCGAATCTTTCGGGCGGGGTAAATTTTGGAACCGGTTCAACTATTAATGGAACTTTGACTATAAATAATGGTGGTTTTGTAAATTCGAGTGCTCCTTTTTATAGTTCGAGTTCTATTCTACGATACTCTATAGGTGCAAGTTACGGTAGAGGTACCGAATGGTCTGCAACTTCTGGTAGAGGCTATCCTAACCATGTTCAAATTTCTGGGAATACAACTTTAAACGTGCACAATAACGACAATACGCAACGACAAATAGCTGGTAATTTAACGATTGATTCAGGTTCTACTTTTACTACAGGTTCAATGGATGTTGCTAATCAATCAATAGGTATTATTGTTTTAGGAAATGTTATAAA
Source organism: Flavobacterium sp. (assembly GCA_044361155.1). Classification (GTDB taxonomy): domain Bacteria; phylum Bacteroidota; class Bacteroidia; order Flavobacteriales; family Flavobacteriaceae; genus Flavobacterium. The sequence continues at coordinate 2,801 of JBIKJF010000024.1, read as the reverse complement.
TAATGGAATATTTACCCTAGCCACTTCTTTGGACAGGGTTCGATGCGTTAATTTTAATAATAATAGCGGTGCTACTACTACTTTATCTTCATCGTCTGGAGGGGATCTAGAACTAACAGGAAATTTGATTGACAATGCAAACTTTAACGCCAATGCAAGGGCAGTATTTTTTACAGGTACTGGAACACAAGACATCAGCGGAACCGGTATATTTAACATCGATTATATGGTAGTTAATAAACTTAGTGGTACTGTAAAATTATTGAATAACTTACTTTGTGAAGGACCAAATGGTGGCAATGCAATTACTTTAACTAATGCAGCAGATATTCTAGATCTTAATGGTTTTACTGCAACATTTGGTAAAGCAGGAACCACATCTACTTTTGCCGGAAATGGTTTTATAAGGTCAACTGCAACATCTAATTTGATTGTTAACGGTGTTGGTGCTTTCGGGACTATTCGTTTTGAATCTGGTAATAATATTATCGCAGGTTTTACAATTAATAGAACTGGTTCTGGAACACCAGGTGTAACTTTAGGTACTGCTTTAACTATTAATTCAATGTTTTCATTAAATAGTGAGGCAACCTTAACTTTAAATGGTAATTTAACGGTGAGTGCGGCCTCAGATAATTCTGTATTAGGTACTATTGCAGGAACTGGAGCTTTAGTAAAAACAGGTACAGGTAATTTAACTTTTTCTGCTGCTAATGGGAATAATACAAGACATACATATTCAGCAGGAACTACAATTAATGGTGCTGGTACTGGTACTATCACTGTCACAGGGCTTGCAAATATAACTTTTGCTGCAATTACATCAACTACTCAAGTGGTTTCTTTCGCATCTTCGACTCCCGTTAATGGTACCTACCAATTATTACCTGGAACACTAACAGTAGGTAATGAAAATTTTACTCATAATGCAAATGCTACTAAAATTGTTACATTTAATTATACTAATAGTACTATTACTGTTGCAAGTGCTACAATTACAACAGGTACAATAAACCCGTTGGCAATTTGTGCTGGTGCTGCAGTTAACGTTCCATTTTCTTCTAACGGATCGCTAACAGGAACATATACAGCACAGTTATCTAATGCAAGCGGTAGTTTTACATCGCCTGTAAATATTGGAACAGGAGCAACATCGCCAATTTCAGCAGCAATTCCTTTAGATATTGCTTCGGGAAGTGGTTATAGAGTTAGAGTTGTTAGTCTAACCATTCCAATTACTGGTGCAGATAACGGTACTAATATAACAATAAATCCGGTACTCACATCAAATGTTAGTATTGCGGCAAGCGCTACAACAATTTGTGTAGGAACAAGTGTAACTTTTACTGCTACACCTACAAATGGCGGAACTACTCCAGCTTATCAGTGGTCGGTAAATGGTGCGCCAGTTTCAGGTCAGACAGCTTCAACATTCACATCTACAACTTTAGCAAATAGCGATACCGTAACAGTTGAAATGACATCAAATGCTACGCCATGTTTAACAGGTTCACCAGCGACATCAAACAGTATTGCTATGACCGTTTCAAACAGCAATAATTGGATTGGTACTGGCGGTTTGTGGAGTGATGCTGCTAATTGGTCATGTGGTAGTGTTCCATCGGGAACATCAAACATAACTATATCCAGCGGAACACCAACGCTTGATGTTAACTTTACTGTTGGAAACTCAGGTTCGTTAACATTAGAAGGAACTGCATCTTTAATTATTGCTCCAACTGCCTCATTAACGGTGGCTGGTTCGGCAAATTTTAATGCAAGACCTGTTTTGTTTGAGTCGGATGCGACGGGAACAGGAGAATTTGGTTCATTGACAGGAACGTTAATCGGAGCAACCAACGTAACGACAGAGCGTTATTTCCCTGCTAAGAGAGCTTTTAGGTTTACTAGTTCAGCTGTTACGACAAATACAACAATAAGAGAAAATTGGCAAGAAAATGTAAATAATAACAACACCACGTTTTCAAGCAATCAAAATCCTAATCCAGGATTTGGTACACATATAACTGGTGCAGGTGGAAGTGCTAACGGATTTGACACTACAGTTTCTAACGCAAGTTCATTATTTACTTTTAATAATAGCACTTCTGTTTGGTCTGCTGTTGCAAATACTAATGTAAATAAATTAAATGCAGGTGTACCTTACCGAATAAACGTCAGAGGTGATCGCTCTATTGACATGTCTGTTACAAATCCAGATGCCACTCCAACAACCTTAAGAGCAACTGGTACACTTTACACTGGAACATACACACCATCGACTTTAAGTAGTGTAGCAGCTGCATATAATTTTATTGGTAATCCTTATCAAGCTCCGGTAAATATGAAAACAGTTCTTGATAATGCTACAAACATTAACAATCAATTTTACTATGTTTGGGACCCAACGCGTAATACTAGGGGAGCCTATGTTTCTGTAGATTTATCAACACCGAACGGAACTCCTAGCATTGGTTCAGCAAATAAATTTTTGCAACCTGGCCAAGCTTGTTTTGTAAGAACAGCTGCTAATGGTGGAGCAAGTATTAACTTTCAAGAAAGTTATAAAGACTTATCTGGTTCAAATAATTCGGTATTTAGAAATTCAAATCAAAGTATAAGCGCAATTAAAATGAGATTGTACAATAGCAACTCGTTGGCTTTAAATCAGACCGCATTAGATGGATCTATAATATTCTTTGATGATTCAAACAATAATGGTGTAGACCAAAACGATGCTGCAAAATTTGCTAATCCTGATGAGATGTTTTCTACTTTTAATTCTGGGACCCTTGTCAGTA
>JBIKJF010000048.1:0-2537 GCA_044361155.1 Flavobacterium sp. | reverse complement strand
TACATCCAACTTGGTCTCGTTGACCGGCACGAGGGCGATCGCAAACATGCCCGCTATACGCAAAAGCATCTGGATCAGGTGTTGCAGGTTCGCGCAATGGCCGATCAGGGCACACCGCTGGAACGCATTAAGCAACTGATCAACGGAATCACAACGCCTCTGCCACTCCAGAAGGCTGCGGGTGACATCTCAGTCATCAGCAAGGTATTCATCGCCCACGGCGTTGAACTGCAGATAGAACCGCAAATGGCGGGACTCTCTCCTGAAAAACTGCGCCTATTTGTCCGTTCCGTCCTCACCACCTGGGAAGAAATCAATGCAAGCGAATAAAAAACAAATTGGACTGCACGACCAGGACATGGAAGCCAACATTGGGTTGGTGTCGGCACATGTGACTGGACGCCTCAATGGCATGGTGGCCCAGATCAAGGTTCGCCAGGTTTACAAGAATTGGTCAGATGACAACGTCGAATGCGTTTACACCTTCCCTCTAGGATGGCAAAGCGTACTTTTGGGCATGCGAGTGGAACTGAACGGCAAAAGCATGACCGGTACCGTCAAGCCCAAGAAAGTGGCCGAAGCGCAATATGAAGAGGCCATCAGCAGCGGTGACTTGCCAGTCATGCTGGAGCGGTCAGGTAAAGACCTGTACACGGCCAATATCGGCAACATCCAGACAGGGGATGAGGTGGTCCTTGAACTTGACTACGCTCAAATCCTGAAAGCCGAAGACGGCGCAATTCGATTCAGCTTGCCCACGACTATTGCGCCGCGATATGGAGATGCTTCGGCAGCGGGCTTGAAGCTGCACCAACAAACAGACGCCAACCCACAAGCTGAGCAGCGGCTTTTTCTGAGCATTGAGTTGTCTGAAAATTTGAGCCACGGAACGGTTTACAGCCCGAGTCATGAAATCCAGGTCAACCGTCAAGACAATCAGTGCAACTTCAAGTTAGAAGGTGCGGCATGGTTGGATCGGGACTTCGTTCTGGTCATCGACAGGCTTGGTGACATGAACTTTGCCGTTGCGGCACAAGATCCTGTTCGCTCTGGAGAGGCCACAGTGCTGACAGGCGCTATGTACCGTCCGGAAAGCTCTGCAAGAAATCACCCAGTATTGATCAAAGTGCTGGTCGATTGCTCTGGCTCTATGCAGGGCGACAGCATCGAGCAAGCCAGAGACTGCCTCAACTGGCTGTTCGGGCAACTGAACAATTCGGACCAAGTTTCGTTCACCAGGTTTGGCAGCAGCGTCGAGCATGACCACCCAGAACTTAAACCCTGCACATTAATTCACCGACAACTTCTGAAAGCAGCGTCACGGCGGCTGAATGCTGATCTTGGCGGCACAGAGATTGATGACGCGCTGAAAGAGGTTATCGCCATCGAAAGTGGATCCCCAGAAGAATCCAAAAATGCGGTGATTTTGCTGATCACCGACGGCGAGGTTTGGAACATTGAAGAAACCATCGCCAGAGTTCGAGCATCTGGGCAACGCATCTATGCCGTGGGCGTGGGTTCAGCTCCATCAGAAAGCCTGCTCAAAGACATGGCAGATGTGACTGGCGGCGCTTGTGAAATGGTTACACCCCGTGAAAACATGCAAAAAGCCGTGGAACGTCTACTTCACCGCATTCGGCAAACACAGGCCATCGAACAAGAAGTGACTTGCGAGGCACCCATCATCTGGCAATCCAGGCCAGCGGGTCATGCAGCAGATGGTCAAGCCTTGATGTCTTGGACACAAATACAAACACATGGAAGCTTGCTGGATGGATTACAGATGGTGCAGACCATTGATCCCCACGACAGTCCAACGCCCTGCCCTGTCGTTTGGGATAACAACCTAGATCTCTCACGCATTGCAGTAGCCATGCGCCTTAATGACATTACGCATGCCAAAGAGCGCGAGCGCCTTGCGGTTGAATATCAATTGGTGACCAGCGAAACCAATTTGATTTTGGTTCACGAAAGAGCAGAAACTGAAAAGGCTGAAGACTTACCAGAGTTGCATCAAGTCCGACCGATGCTGGCTGCTGGTTGGGGTGGTAACGGAGCGATCGCATACTCCAGAAGTTTTTCTTCGCTCCAAGTTATGCGATCCAGTTGTGACAACTCGCCGTTTATCGCTGAATCTCAAATCAACATGAGCCAGTCTGTTTCGGCCATGTGGCGCTCCAATCGGACTCATGCTGCCGCCCGAGTTGACGGGATGGCAAACGCAGGCATGGACGACATTGAGATCCCAGCTTTTCTCAGGAAACAAGAGTCTTCATCCGATTCAAAGCCCGTCAAAACATTCGTCCAAAAATTCAAAGACATCGTCAGTACGCCCAGTAAAGCGCCGCAAAGTACGCACACAGTCAAAAAGCCGCAGGGCACATCAGATGAACTGAAGGCAATCCTGACCAATAAGACCAACGCAAACAACCCAATTCATGAATTACTGACCAGCTTCAACCAGATAGCTCTGACACACACGAGATTCCGATCTGCCCTTGCCGCTTGCCTTCGTACTAACCAAGCCAATTACATGG
>JBIKJF010000049.1:0-2538 GCA_044361155.1 Flavobacterium sp. | reverse complement strand
ATTCTTCGGCGGACCGAGCCGGTCCGCCCTACCATTTTTCCAATCGGTAGGGCGATGCGGCCCGCAGCGCCGACTCCGCCCCGCAGGGGCATTCTTCGGCGGACCGAGGCCGGTCCGCCCTACCATTTTCCCAACCGGTAGGGCGACGCGGCCCGCGGCGCCGACTCCTCCCCGCAGGGGGATTCTTCGGTGGACCGAGGCTGGCCCGCCCTACCGTTGTTAGATCATCCAAATCGATCCATGACATACGGCCATGATTCACCCTCAAGAATGCATTTCGCGCGAACCGGATTCTTCAGAATGTAAACGCGCTTTTCCGCTGCCGATTCCCAAGACCTCAGCCGATGATCAAAAAAATCCCGCTGCCAACGCACACCGGCCTTTCGAGAAACCCACGATTTGAAATCAGCAATCACCCTACGCATCGGCCTCGAGCCATCAAAAGCACATAAGAAGTGCAAATGATCTGGCATCGCCAAAAGCAGCGACACCCTCCAGAGCCCAAGACTCTCACGATGCTTCAATGTCTCCTGCAAAACATTCCATGTCTCTTTCATCGCAAGTTGATTGCGACCCCTAGGACTGCAACAAATCGTTATGAAAAAGACTTCAGCCTCACAATTTGGAACAACTTCGGATGAAACATCATGGGCTAACTTTTTTCGACCGATATTGCCGTGTTTCATGCGAAGTTGGACGGGCGAAAGCGTTGGACCTTCAATCAAAAACCGGTAGGGCAATGCGGCTCGCAGCGCCGACTCCACCCCGCAGGAGCATTCTTCGGCGGACCGAGGCCGGTCCGCCCTACCATTTTCCCAATTGGTAGGGCGATGCGGCTCGCAGCGCCGACTCCACCCCGCAGGAGCATTCTTCGGCGGACCGAGGCCGGTCCGCCCTACCATTTTCCCAACCGGTAGGGTGATGCGGCCCGCAGCGCCGACTCCTCACCGCAGGAGTATTCTTCGGCGGACCGAGGCCGGTCCGCCCTACCATTTTCCCAATCGGTAGGGTGATGCGGCCCGCAGCGCCGACTCCTCACCGCAGGAGTATTCTTCGGCGGACCGAGGCCGGTCCGCCCTACCATCATTAAATCCGCCGCCTGCGGCGGGGGTAAACGCTAGCCTGGTTCCTACACAACAGCAAAGGGCAGGCCCGAAAGCCCGCCCCTGCGTTTCAAAGGACAAAGGGATAAAGGATCAAAGGGGAGAACTAACGTTTCCGGCGGGCCAGCATCACTCCGCCTGCGAGCATCGTCAGAAGGAGCGACGTTGGTTCAGGGACACTGGCGACACGGAACCCGAGGTCGTTGTCCTCGCCCGCGGGGCCGGTGCCGTCGCGGCTGGATGCGCGCAGGTTGCTCCCGTTGGAGTCGAACGAGCTCCCGCGCAGCCCGCGGCGCGACGAGCTGGTCACCGCGTCATTCCATTCCCAGACGTTGCCTCCCTGGTCGAAGGTGCCGTAAGAACTTGGATCACTGCTGTAGGTGCCTACATTCGTTGTTGAGCCTACGGAATTATTGTAATTCGCATCCGCCGTGGTGATCGTGTTCTGACCGTTCGGGTAGAGTGAGTAGGATGTATTCGCTGCGTTGTAATAGGCCGCCTTGTACCACTCGTTCTCGGTGGGGATGTAGACTTGGGCTCCAGCGTTCTTGGTGAAGCTAACACCACTGGTCGCGCCATTGAGCGTGTAGGCTCCCGTTTCCGTGCTGCCGTTGCCTTGGCCATTCACCATCCAGTTGGCCATCCGCGCCGCATCAAACCAAGAAACATAGACCACTGGGCGGTTGGCCAATGCCGTGGTCACGCTGTAAGTGTAGCTGCCCGAACTGCCGCTTCGGCTGATGCCAAGGCTCGACATGTTGGAGTTGTAGAGTGCGTAGTTGTCGGTCTTGGCCGCAGCATTGAGAAACGCGCCATACTGGGCGTTGGTGACCTCGTACTTGCCGATCTGGTAGGCGTAGGCCACTGCGCCATAGCCGGTGGTGTCCGCTGCATTTCCGGCATTGCCGACGGCAACCCAGTCGATGGTGACGGACGCCGGGACGCTGGTGATCATGGCAGCGCTGACCAAAAGAGTGAGGAGCTTTGGTGATTTCATGGCGGGGTAAGTGTTAGGACTTGCGGTGACCTTACCCCCCCCCGCGATAACAATGGTAATGTTGAAGGTTTTGTGAGTTTTTCGTCATGCTGGAGCGGTAGTGGGTGCGGATGCAGCTTAAGCAAGATCCCGGTAGGGCGATGCGGCCCGCGGCGCCGACTCGTCCCCGCAGGGGATTCTTCGGCGGACCGAGGCCGGTCCGCCCTACCATTTTTCCAACCGGTAGGGCGATGCGGCCCGCAGCGCCGACTTCTCCCCGCAGGAGCATTCTTCGGCGGACCGAGGCCGGTCCGCCCTACCATTTTCCCAATCGGTAGGGCGATGCGGCCCGCAGCGCCGACTCCTCCCCGCAGGAGTATTCTTCGGCGGACCAAGGCCGGTCCGCCCTACCATCATTTGCCAAGTCGCATATCGATCATGCGCAATGCCACGCGCATC
>JBIKJF010000051.1:0-2538 GCA_044361155.1 Flavobacterium sp. | reverse complement strand
TTCCACCCCGCTATACCCGAGGCGTACTCGCGAAGTATTTGAAGCTGGTGCACTCTTCTTCGGAAGGTGCCTACTGCGGATAGTCGCGGATCACTTGGTTCAAACGAGCTATTAGGGGCTTTGTCCCAAACAGCAATTAGAGCAGTTAAAGGAATGTGTCGAGATGTCAACTGAGGTTCTTTCAGGAGCCCAAGCCATTGTGCGCTCGCTAGAGCTACTTGGCATAGACACTATTTTTGGTCTGCCAGGTGGAGCTATCTTGCCAACCTATGACCCACTTATGGATTCCAAGAAGATTCGCCATATCCTGGTTCGCCACGAGCAAGGTGCCGGTCACGCAGCAGAGGGCTACGCCTCAGCTTCTGGAAAGCTTGGCGTTTGTATTGCCACCTCCGGTCCTGGAGCTACCAACCTAGTTACCGCAATTGCCGATGCATACATGGACTCTGTTCCTCTTCTTGCAATTACCGGTCAAGTCGCATCGACTCATATTGGAACCGACGCTTTCCAGGAAGCGGACATTGTTGGAATCACAATGCCAATTACCAAACACAGCTATCTAGTTACCAAAGCAGAAGATATCCCAGGCGTCATTGCAGCTGCAGTGCAGATCGCAACTACCGGTAGACCTGGACCAGTTTTGGTTGACGTTGCCAAGGATGCCCAAAACCAGAAGTTTGATTTTTCTTGGCCGCCAAAGATTGACCTGCCGGGCTACAACCCAGTGACCAAGGCACGCGGTAAGCAAGTTGCCGCGGCGGCTGATTTGATTCTTGCTTCCAAAAAGCCAGTTCTTTACATCGGTGGCGGAAGCATCCGCTCAGGCGCTAGCCCAGAGCTTCTAAAGATTGCAGCTTTGACAGGTGCACCAGCAGTGACAACCCTGATGGCCAGGGGGGCACTGCCTGATTCTCACCCGCAAAACCTTGGAATGCCGGGCATGCACGGTACCGTTCCTGCAGTTACCGCCCTGCAGAAATCAGACCTACTTATTACTCTTGGTGCCCGATTCGATGACCGCGTAACTGGAGACGTGAAGAGCTTTGCGAGAGAAGCAAAGGTTATTCACATCGACATTGACCCAGCCGAAATTGGCAAGATTCGCTTCGCTGATGTGCCTATTGTTGGCGATCTCAAGGAAGTACTAATTGAGCTCAACGCTGAGCTAGAGCAAAGAAACAAGAAGCCAGATCTTGCTGAGTGGTGGAAATTCATTGAGGGTCTAAGAACTCGCTACCCACTTGGCTATACCGAGCCAGAAGATGGCATGCTGTCACCGCAGTATGTAATCGAACGCATAGGTGACATCTCAGGACCAGAGGCTGTCTTTGCTGCCGGTGTTGGTCAGCACCAGATGTGGTCTGCTCAGTTCATCAAATACGAAAGACCAAACAGCTGGCTAAATTCCGGCGGAGCCGGAACCATGGGTTACTCGGTTCCTGCAGCTATGGGTGCCAAGGTTGCACAACCTGAGCGTCTAGTTTGGGCTATCGATGGCGATGGGTGTTTCCAGATGACCAACCAGGAACTTGCTACCTGCACCATCAACAAGATTCCTATCAAGGTTGCAGTTATCAATAACTCTTCTCTTGGAATGGTCAGACAGTGGCAGTCGCTTTTCTACAACAGCCGCTACTCCAACACCGACCTACACACCGGCTCAGACTCACTGATGATTCCAGATTTTGTGAAACTAGCTGATGCCTACGGATGCCTTGGCATCCGAGTTGAGAAAAAAGAAGACGTTGACGCCGCCATCAAGCTAGCTATTGAAACCAATGACCGTCCAGTTGTTATCGACTTCGTGGTTGGTAAAGACGCCATGGTTTGGCCAATGGTTCCAGCAGGCCTATCAAACGACGAAGTTCAATTCGCCAAGGACGCAGCACCGGTGTGGGACGGTGAGGAGTAAAGATGTCTAGACATGTCCTCTCGCTTCTGGTTGAAGACAAGCCAGGACTACTTACCCGCGTAGCGGGCCTGTTTGCAAGAAGAGGTTTCAATATTGAATCCCTAGCCGTAGGAACCAGCGAAGTAGAGGGTCTTTCCAGGATCACCGTGGTGGTCCAAGTAGAAGGCCACGCTCTGGAGCAGGTAACCAAGCAGCTAAACAAGTTGATTAATGTAATCAAGGTTGTGGAGCTTGAGCCAGATCTAGCCGTTCAGCGTGATCACATTCTGGTCAAGGTCAAAACCGATGCCAGTAACCGCTCTCAGGTACTTGAGGCAGCGGATCTGTTCCGGGCGAGAGTGATCGATGTGGTTTCAGATACTTTGATTATTGAGATCACCGGAGATTCTTCCAAGTGCCAAGCCTTTATCAAGGTGCTTGAGCCATTTGGAGTTAAAGAACTAGTGCAGTCTGGAATCTTGGCCATGGGCCGAGGCTCAAAGGCAATTAGTGACAAGGTTTCTAAGTAGTACCCAACCAAAGTTTCAACTAAAAACAAGGAGAGAAAAATGGCAGAGATCTTTTACGACAAGGATGCCGATCTAGCAATCATCCAGGGGCGCAAAGTTGCCGTTATTGGCTTCGGT
>JBIKJF010000046.1:0-2539 GCA_044361155.1 Flavobacterium sp. | reverse complement strand
GTCGGCGCTGATCATGGTGAATATCCCGCTCGCGCTGGTCGGTGCTGTGATCGGCCTGTGGCTGTCGGGCCAGCCGCTGAGCGTGGCAGCCCTGGTCGGCTTCATTACGCTGGCTGGCATCTCGGTGCGAAACGGCATCCTGAAGGTCAGCCACTACATCAACCTGATGCGCTTCGAGAACGAGTCCTTCGACCAGAAGATGATTCTGCGCGGCTCGCTGGAGCGGCTGAGCCCGGTGCTGATGACCGCGCTGGTCACGGCTTTTGCGCTGGCCCCGCTGCTGTTCGAGGCCGAGCAGCCCGGCACTGAGGTGCTGCACCCGGTGGCCGTGGTGATTTTCTCGGGCTTGATCAGCTCAACGCTGCTCGACACCTTTTTAACCCCTGTCATGTTCTGGCTCTTTGGTCGCAAACCCGCTGAGGCGCTTTTGCAAGACAAAGACGCTGAAGCGTTCTGACGGATCACTCTTTTTATCAACCTCAACCTCAAAAAGGACATCACATGAAATTTCATACCCTCTTGATTACTTCGTCGCTTTTTCTCAGCGGACTTGCATGGGCAGGACCTCACGATGCGGATCACAAACCCATGCAAGGGGGTGTTTTGTCCACCGTCAAGGATGTTGACTACGAACTGGTCGCCAAATCCGATGTGCTGCAGTTGTACGTGCGTGACCATGGCAAACCAGTTGACGTCAGTAAAACGACGGCCAAAGTCACACTGCTTTCTGGCTCAGAAAAGCAAGAAGTCGAGTTGAAACCGATAGGTGACAAACTTGAAGCTAAAGGCTCATTCAAGATAAGTGCTGGGACGAAAGTTGTAGCGCAAGTTATCTCAGCGGGCAAAACTTCATCGGTGCGTTTTGCACTGAAGTGAGGTATCGGCAACTCAGTTGCCTTTACCCATCATGAATAATAAATTTGGAAATAAATAATGAAAACTTGGATCGCAAAAACAATCGTCATCTCAGTGTGCGTTCTTGGCATTGCAGGATGCGCTACGCCGGTTGATAAACTCGCCGAGAAGCCGCATTGTCATACTGATCGCGGAAGAAATGCCATCTGCACCAAAGATGCTGCACCCAGTCTTGTCAAAGATGAGGACGCAAAGTATTTCGCCCCAGTGCCTGAAGCTCTGACGGTTTACGTTGTGCGTTATTGGGGCGACGGACACCACCCCTTGGACATTTCTGTGGATGGTGGCGCAGCGATGGAGACCGTTCCAAACTCAATGATTCGCCTGCGATTAAAAGAAGGAACTCATCAAATCACTTTCAATGTTGGCGGCAAGAAATTTGATCAAACAATTTCAGGAGCGAAAGGAGAAGTCCGGTTAATGGGAATTACGGGCACTGATTGGATTTGGGGCAGTTCTTCACACCGGTGGACGGACGACTCTGTTGATCAACTCAAACGTCGTGCTTTGCGTTCACGTTTGATCAAAGACATTACTTTGCTCTGATAGTTTTCATACGCCGCCATGACTTAATGTCATTGGCGGTAGCGCTCTCCGTGCAAAAGTTAAAACGACTCGCTAGCTGTGATGGATGCGAATGGCGGTGGTGAACGTCCGAGAAATATGTACGCTCATATTTGAGTTTTGCATAGTTGTGATCATGTGAATGAGGTTTAACGCCAGCCAAAGCTACAACACAATCATGGTTGATAACCGTAGCAGCCGGTATACCAAAATTGATGGCTAGAGGTCTCTTAAAGGGTGCAGCTAGGATGAATGCCAACAGCTGCGTTTTGTCACCAATTTCTGCGCGGTCAACTAGGCCAGTAAAGACAAAAGAAATTCCACGGTGATTCCCATGCCGGGTCAATGACAGATGACCACAAAACATCCCCAGCCAAAAATCGGAGGTATTGCGGTCAAAGGTCTTGCCAAACATAGAAACATCTTGCGCCATACCCTGAGGGACAAGTGCGTTGACTCAAGCCTTTTCAGTTAAAAATGAGGCTACTCCTCGATGACTTTTAATTCTCAGTAACATGTTTTAAATGGCTTCTGATGGTCTACTGCTGCCGTCTGTATATCCGCCGTGATGGTCCGCTCCCAGCCTCAAGCAGCCTATCGACAGCTTTCAAGTTTTGATTTAAGCGAAGGGCATACGGTTTTAAATTGCTCACTCTCAACGTGACATCAAAGTACTCTGAACAACGAAATTTTCTTCAACTAGGTTCACAGCCTGTTTTGCTGAAATCCGCAAATTCAAGGCTCTGAACCATGTCCGAAAAAGTCATGAGGTTTTGAGACAAACGGGGTTTGAGACGCTTCTTCCGGTCCCCTGGCGCAGGCCGCAGTCAGGAGCCCAAAGCAAAAAGCCCCGCGTGGTGCGGGGCCTGAGGCTGCCTCAAAGCCTGCTGAGCAGGTTTGAGGTCTTTGTACTGGCGGAGAGGGAGGGATTCGAACCCTCGGTAGGGTCGCCCCTACGCCTGATTTCGAGTCAGGTACATTCGACCACTCTGCCACCTCTCCTGATTCGGTGTCGTTTGTCGAAGCCGATATTCTATCAGGCCCGGAGGGTCTCCAAACC
>JBIKJF010000055.1:0-2600 GCA_044361155.1 Flavobacterium sp. | reverse complement strand
CCGTCGCCAAGTCGGCTTTGCCGATCAGATCTTCGTCAGCAAGGCCGATCTGGTTTCGCCGCAAGAGCTCGACGCCTTGCAGCACCGCCTCAAACACATGAACCCGCGTGCCCCACAAAAAGTGGTGCATTTCGGCGAGGTTGCGCTGTCCGAGGTGTTCGACCTCAAGGGCTTTAACCTGAACGCCAAGCTGGACATTGACCCGGATTTTCTGAAGGACGAGGCCCATCACCACGCGCATGGCGAGCACTGCGACCACCCCTCCCACGCCCACGAGCATGGTCATCACCATCACCATGATGACGATGTGAAAAGCTTTGTTTTTCGGTCTGAAAAACCCTTTGACCCTGCCAAGCTGGAAGACTTTTTGGGGGCCATCGTCAACATTTATGGCCCCCGCATGCTGCGCTACAAGGGCGTTTTGAATATGCGCGGCACTGAGCGCAAGGTGATTTTCCAGGGCGTACACCAACTCATGGGCAGCGATTTGGGTCCGATCTGGGTCGATGGTGAGGTGAGAACAAGCAAGATGGTATTCATTGGCATCGATTTGCCCAAGGATATTTTGTTGCAAGGCCTGGAGCAATGTTTGGTCTGAAGTTGGGGTGGACACAAAGCAGGCCTGTCTGGCCATCTGCTCCAATCGGCCTTTAATCTTCAGCGCCCCATTTTTTGACCGTTCTTATCGCTACAATCGCCCGCCTGAAGCCTTCCATTTTTTGGGGGGCTGGTGACCCCTACCAGGTCTAAAACACGGGTTTTGAATGCAAATGAACAGGTTTCTCAATCGGTTGCCGCCCGTTGGCAAGAGGTTTGGGCCTGCCTTCTCACATGGCTAGGAGACAAGACGTGAAGACCTCTAATAAAAAAGCAGTGCTCGCTCAAAAAGCGGCATCGACATCCCGGAAGGCCCCAGTGGCCAAAAAAACTGTGGCCACAAAAAAAACGGCGGCCGTGAAAAAAACGGCGGCCGTGAAAAAAACGGCGGCCGTGAAAAAAACGGCGGCCGTGAAAAAAACGGCGGCCGTGAAAAAAACGGCGGCTGTGAAAAAAGCGGTGGCCGTGAAAAAAGCGGTGGCTGTGAAAAAAGCAGTGGCTGTGAAAAAAGCAGTGGCTGTGAAAAAAGCAGTGGCTGTGAAAAAAGCAGTGGCTGTGAAAAAAGCAGTGGCTGTGAAAAAAGCAGTGGTGGCCCCCAAAACCGCGGTGGCTAGAGCGGCAGCAGGCGCAAAAGGTAAAAAACCTGCCGCGCCCACAAAAACCTTGAAGACGGTCAAATCTGCAGTGAGCCCTCCAGCAGTTGCCGCCAAAACTCCCCGTAAAGCCGGTGCGCTTGCCGTCGACAAAGCGCGCGCAGCCGCCAAGCCCTCTCCAGCAGTCAAGAGCAAAGTGGTGCCGAAGTCGGCAAACCCCAAGATGACCCCTGTATCTGAAACGAAATCCATGAATGTTAAAAAAGTGGCGACAGCAAGGCCTGTGGTTGTCCAAGCTGCTGAGACGGCTGTACCCCGTGCTCCCGATCCATTGGTTCGAGCCACACGGCCTTCTGCACGGCTGGCTCAGATCACGGTGCCCTCTTTGCCCCCGGCGGTAGCCTCCACGGCAGCCAAGGCCAGTTTCATGCCCAGTGCCCCTGTGGCAACGGTCTCGGCGCCTTTTGCACCCATTAAGAAAGACCCCAAGCTGGCCAATAACTGGAAGACCAAGCCCGCTCAAGACTTGACTGACGCAGAAATTCTGGCCATGCCCGATACGGAGTACATGAACAGCCTTCAGTTGGCCTTTTTCCGACGCAAACTGGTTCAGTTGAAGCAGGAAATCCTGAACAGCGCCGGTGCCACCACCGAGCACCTGCGCGAAGACACGGTGGTCGTGCCCGACCCGGCCGACCGCGCCACCATCGAAGAAGAGCACGCACTGGAGTTGCGCACCCGCGACCGAGAGCGTAAGTTGCTCAAGAAGATCGAGCAGTCGATCGGTTTGATCGACGCGGGTGAATACGGTTACTGTGACGAAACCGGCGAGCCCATCGGTGTGGGGCGCCTGTTGGCTCGCCCTACAGCCACCTTGTCTTTGGAAGCCCAGCAACGGCGCGAGTTGAAGCAAAAAATGTTTGGCGATTGAAGCGGCTTGGCCCGATGGGTGCATCCCCAAAACCCCTGCCCAGGGGTTTTTTTACGGTGCGCCCGGCACGGGCGCACTCCTGGAGGTGCAAGTCCTCCCGTAAGTTGATCACAGCGAACGAAGCGAAGCGCAACTGCATGAGGGTGACCGAGTGTGGGAAGGAAGCGTGGAGCGAAACTGCGAGCCGATGAACAAGAACTGCATAGAAGGCGCTGCCAAGCAGGGCGAGCGGGCCGTTTACCGCGAAGCTCTCGTGATCAAGGCGAAGTGGCGTAGATGCAGCGGTTGTGCAGCGAAGGAGTGCGTTCTTACCCGGGGAGATCTCGCCTTGTTTCCGAAAGGAAGACGGCACTGCCGGAGCGAGAAGTCAGCAGAGGTCGTAGTAGTTGGAGCCGGGGCCGCTGAGGCCACAAGGCAAGAGCGAAGGACCGAACGAGAGTGAGTAACCGAGGACATGCAAAGCCACAAGGTCATGCGTC
>JBIKJF010000054.1:0-2631 GCA_044361155.1 Flavobacterium sp. | reverse complement strand
GAAACCCCAGCAGTAACTGGACTAATTACTTTGACCATTTTACCTGTCACTGGTGTAGTATAAGACCCTTGTAAATCAAACCTAATTTTACCGTTTACAAGTGCCATGAAGTCGAAATCTGATCTATCAACGGTAGCGGATGGGTCAAAATCGAAAGCATTCCAGCCAGAACAGTGGGTGAAAATACCTAATGTTTGAACAAAATTTGTTGTAGTACAATTTCCAAGATTTTCAACCTGTGCACACGATTGTTCAGCAGTATCCAAAACTCCATCATTGTCATCGTCCACATCCTCAATATCAGGAATGCCATCAGTATCTGTATCTGTACACGCATTCAATGCTCCGTTTTGGCTAAAGCCAGTGGTTTGACCTGTTCCTGCAACTGTTGGTACACCCAAAGTAGCGGCTGCACTTGAAACCGAACCAGATAAAGCTCCCGTGGCTGTTGTATTAGCAGCGGTAAATGCTGCTCCTCCTTCTATGGCATCAGGACAACCGTCGCCGTCTGAGTCGAGGTCGAGGCTGTTGACAATGCCGTCTCCATCAGTATCTGATGCTGAACAAATACTTTCTTTAAAGTAAACTTCGGTAGCCCATCCATTTCCAGGTGCTGCAGCTAGACCAAATATTCTGTAATACTTGTAAGAATTTGTATTAGAAGTAAAAGTAGCAATGTTTGAATTGGCAGAAGACAAACCACCACTTGTTGAGGTAGCTGCATTATTGTACGTTAAGGTTCCTGTAAGGTCAAACCAAGTAGTATTGTCATTACTAGCTTGAATTTTATAGGTAGTACCTAATGAAAATAAATATTGACCTGAGTAATGTCCAACTTCTAAATAAGTTAAAACTTTCGGAGTTGGGAATTCAAAAGTTAATAATGGTTTGTTAGTTAAGTCACCTGTTGGTCTAGCAACATAGACATTGCCGTCCACACCATCAACTAAATTTGAAAGTGTATAACCAGCATTTAAAGTAAAACTAACATCAGCTGATTTGGTTACTAAAACGCCTGTTTTATAAACAACTTGGTTAAACGAACAACCTAATTCAATTGTATCCAATATCCCATCATTGTCATCATCAAGGTCATCAACATCAGGAATACCATCAATATCCGTATCTAAACAAGCATTAAGTGCTCCGGTTTGGCTGAAGCCAAAGCTTTGACCAGTACCAGCAACCGTTGGCACACCCAGCGTTGTAGCGGTGCTCCCTACGGTGTTGCCTAAGTTTTGTGTGACAGAATTTGTAGAAGTTCCTGTATAGCCTGCACCACTATTTCCTCCTGCTATGGTAGATGTAACCAAATTGGCCGTTGTAAAGCTTGCTCCGCCTTCGATGGCATCTGCACAACCGTCACCGTCTGAATCTAAATCTAATCTATCAGGTATGCCGTCTCCATCGGTATCTTGATCACCACATAAGACTCTAAATTCACCCAAAAACATATTATAATTGATTCTCACCGTTACCGATTCTGTACTAACAAAATTTGCATTATTCTCATCTAAATCGTACCAACCCGCAGAAATATTCAAACGAACTTTTGACACATTACTAAAACTCGAAGGGAAAGTAAATACCTGAGCTCCCGGTAAAGATCCACTGCCAGTAGGTTTGGCTGTTGTGTACATGGGAGAAGTATATGTTTGGTTATTTCCATAAAACAATGTAACCGTAAAATCTTTGATAGGAGCATCTCCACCGGGATAATTAAAGGCATCTGGTGCCCATAAAACTACTCCGCCTACATTGGAAAGTGGAATTGTATACTCTATGAAACCTGAAGTTAGGTTTTCTTGTAAAAGCCAAGAATCGTCAAGTGTTCCAGGGGCAGTAGCTAAAGCGGCTAATCCTGTACCTGTGAAACCAGTACTGTTAATTGTTTTATCTGCAGTTGCACCTGAAACTTGACTATTACCATATACAGGACTTGAGGTAGCTGAAACAGGCGTTATTAAAGTGTTTGTGCATCCCGCATTTTCTGCCGTATCCAAAATCCCATCATTATCATCGTCAAGGTCGATTGAATCTGCTATTCCATCACCGTCAGTATCAACGGTTTGGGCATAAAGATTCGTCGACATCGTCAATAAAGCAAAGCTTAAAAACAGTGACCAAGCCAAAGCCCATTGAGGGATTTTGAGCTTTGTTTTTTTGAAAAACAGTATTTCACTTAAGTTATGAGCCAAAGTTTGGGCTCTGTTTGTGGTGGTTGATATGTAGGTAAAGTGCCTCATATTTTTAAAGATATATTATTTAATTCTATTTATTAAAATTCAAATGATATGCAATGCAGTATAGTTTGTGCCCAAAGGCAAACCAAATGATTGCTTAGCTGTCTAGTTTGAAAAGCATTTAAGCCGCCCATTATCGCCCGGCCCACGAGGCAGGTGGACGATGTAATCGATGATATTTAATTTATTTAATTGCATCTTTATTTTTTCTATCAGCTGTAATTTATATGACCACTACAGTTATAATGTTACCGCTTGATAATATTCACTGCCATTTTGATTCCAAAGTGTTCAAATGGTCACTAACTTTGGTGATAAAAGGAAATAAATGGTGATAACATACATTTGTTGGCTATCCAAAGGTGACACAAGCAAGGGTGTCAACCAA
>JBIKJF010000008.1:0-124245 GCA_044361155.1 Flavobacterium sp. | reverse complement strand
TTTCTTGTACAACTTGTAATTTAAAAGACATTGTGTAGTCTTTCTGAGTGCGCTTTACATAGCGAATTTCTTGAAGGTTTTCCATAACGATGAAATTTGTGTATCGCTATTTCAGGACAAGACACAATAACCAAAAAAGACGTTCTTTAAAAAGGACGTCTTTTTTGTAAAAAAAACTGCCCGAAAGCAGTTTTTATTTAACCAACTATATAAAAAAAGTAAACTAAAATTTATTGGTTTCCAAAACTCTAACATTACTAGGATAAACAACACTAGGGTTATCCTCTGCTGTTACAAAAATGACTTTTGGCTTAGAGGATGAAACTGTTTCAAATTTTACATGAAGTTTGGTCGTTCCGACAATTTGCCCTAAGTTGATTGGATTGTTGTCTTCTGACATCATCCAAACCACGTAGGTTAGTTTTGGCGGAGTTAGACGTTCTGGTTCGGCTAAATACGATATTTGTACAGCTACTTTGTAATTGTTGTTATCATCTTTCTTTACCGTTACTTCACCTCTAGCCGATGGAACGACTGTCGAGGTATTAAAAACAGTTTTTTTTGAGCACGATGAAAAAACAAGTAATCCCAATGTAAATGTGAGCAAAAAAATTACCTTTTTAAATGCTATTGTAAATTTTAAGGTTTTCATAGTTTTCTAATTTTTCATATTTCGAGCCGCCATGTTTGATATAGATTTACCCAAATCATCCATGTCTTTATTGACCTCAACTTTAAACAATTCCCATTTTTCTGATGTTCCTTGTTGATCATAGTCATCGAGTTTTGCTTGTAGTTGTATGTTCTTTTCATCGAGTTTTGCTAGCTGATTATCATACATTGCTTTATTAGTCTCTTTTGATTCTTTTAAAGTGGTTTTGAGTTCATCTATCTGTCGTTGGTTTTCTGTAAGCTTAACTTCTATGCTTGTTTTGAATGAGTTATAATCGCTAACAGAATCTAATTTAGATTGTTGCAAAGCAACCTCGGCATCAAAAACATCTTCTTGAGCACTTTCTAGTTCGCCTTCTTTTGCTTTTGGAGAATTATTACAACTCACTAAAACCAAACTAGTAAAACAGATAAAAAAAGTAAATTTGTAAATATAATTTTTCATTTTTATGTTGATTTAAAATTAAGCAATGGCCTTTATACTAACCAAACTCTAAAGGCCACCGCAAAAAATATTATTTTGTAACGTGATCGCTATTCATTTTTAAAAGCGCATTAGCTTTATCTTTTAGGCTTGATGAAACACTTTCAAATTTTCCTTCTACCAATTCTTCTAATTCGGCGGCTTTATCTTTCAACATTTTAGCATCTTTAGAAACCATTTTTTTGAAATCTTTAGCTTCACGACTCATTTTTTTCTTGAAATCTTTAGCCATATCTTCGGCACCATTTGCAATCAAACTTCTTGTTCTAGTACCTTTGTGCGGCGCGAATAAAACACCTAATGCTGCACCAACTAAAGCTCCAACAACTAAAGAACCAACTATTTTTCCTGTATTATTTGAATTGTCCATTGTTACTTTTATTAAAATTTATATCCTAATGTGGCTTGATACCACACATTTTTATATCTAGGAGTTGTAGAATTATCACTTCCTACATTATTTTTCACATCCCAACCAGCTCTTAGTCCGATTACCAAATGATCGATATTAATGTCGGCTCCACCAGTAAGTGCAAAGATATTTTTACGCAAATCATCGTTATCAAATTCTTGTACTTGTGTAGCATTTAAAGAACCTCCAGTAAAATCATTTGTTTGCTTTAACAAATATGAAAATTGTGGTCCAAAAAGTACAGAAATGTATTCTACTGGCTTAATAGATACTAATAATGGTACGTCAATAAAATCGGTCGTTCTAGTTAAATTATAAGGTGTTCCTAAAAAAGTTCCCGATGACTTAAATCCTTTTTGAGAATATAAAACCTCTGGTTGTATACCGAATATTTTTCCTAAAGGAATAACTACAAATGCACCACCTGCGAATCCTATTTTACCATCGGCAACAAAATTTTCTCCGTTTGAATCGTAAACATTTGAGAAATTTGCACCTGCTTTTAATCCGAATGTTAAGTTACCTCTATTGTCTGTAGAGGAAGTTGTTTGAGCCTTTAAACTTGTAGTTGCAAATGCAACAATTGCGATCATTATGATTGCTTTTTTCATTTTTTTTAATTTAAGTTATATGCGTATTATTTTTTGTATTATAAAATCTTTTTACCACTAATAATTCGGAGCAAAATTGCAACAATTGCTATTACAAGAAGAATATGAATTAAATTTCCCGTGTTGTAAACAAAAAAACCCAACGCCCAAGAAATTATTAAAATAACTGCAATTAAGTAAAGTAAATTGTTCATGATTTGTATTTGTTATTAGTGAATAATCTTATTTAATTATTACTCTACAAAGATATATTCGAGGTCAAGGTTTTGTGTTACATTATCAATTATACGATTTACACATTTACCACTTTAAAAAAACAAGAACTATCTAATATGGATACTATGCACTTTGAAACGCCGATTCGTATAGCTGTACCTCAACTTTTGCATGTTGAATTTCCTCAAAAACAAGTCTGGCCATTAGATAACTAACTGTTGACTCTGCACCTTGATTCAAGTTTATGTGATGCTCTTCTAAGCCATCATAACAACCA
Organism: Flavobacterium sp.; assembly: GCA_044361155.1. Lineage (GTDB taxonomy): Bacteria > Bacteroidota > Bacteroidia > Flavobacteriales > Flavobacteriaceae > Flavobacterium. The sequence goes on along the minus strand of JBIKJF010000008.1, from coordinate 121,573 downwards.
CCAGTTTTGGGATTGTAAACAATTTGATGCAAATGATTTTTTCCTAGAAACCAATTAAAAGCTGTTTCCATTTTTTCAGAATAACTTTCATTTTTAAAAACGTTGTAAAATGTATTTAAAGCCAAAATTGTATAGCACACATCAATAGGTTGCTCGCCAAAGTTGTTGGCATTTTTATTTTTGTGATGCCACCCTTGATTTGAAACTACTTTAATTTGATTATCTCTAAAAATAATTTCCAAAAGAAAATCAAAAGATAATTTTGCTATTTTTTTATAAGTACTATTGCCTGAACTTATAGATGCATACAACATTGCTTCTGGCAGCAAACTATTGGCATAGGTTAAATAGTTTTCAAACCATTTCCAGTTTTTATCAGAAACGGATTTAAATTTTGAAGCTAAATTATCAGCCAATTGAGTAATTATAATTCTAATGATAGCATTATCTTTATCTAAATTGTAAAAATATAGTCCTTTTATTGCGAAGGCAATGGCTCGCGGTGAACGAAAAGTAGCAATATTATTTAATGCTTTTTCTAAAGCTATTTTTGCAACATCAATCAACTTTTCGCTAAATAAAAGTTGGTAGGAACTAAACTCTCCCAAAGCCCAAATCGCCCTTCCATTAGAATCTTCTAAGTTCTCATCTTGATTTTTTAAGAAAAAATTTCCTTCTCTATCAACATAGTTCAAAAAACTTCCATCTTCTTGTTGACAAAAAATAATAAAATCTAGATAAGTTTGTATTAGTATTATATCATCAACATCGCCTGTAAGTTTATAATGCTTAGCAACTGCAATTAAAGCTCGCGCATTGTCATCTAAAGTATATCCAGATTCTAAATCGGGTTCTGAAATTTTGGAAAATTGAATCATCCCGTCATTAGTTGTTAATCTTTTTATATGATTTAGCGAAATTGTCGGTAATTCGTATTTTAAAACTACTTTACGTTTTGCCAAACTAGTTTTTGCCAATTGAATGTGAGCAATGGCAGCGTTTTGCCAAGAAGTTGGACTAATGGTATGTAAAGCATTGAGTCGCATTTTCTCCAGCGATTCGGGATCAAATAATAATTTTATGGCGGCGTCTGCCAGTTGTTCTGAATTTTGGAAATCGAAATTTATTCCGGCTCCATCTATCAGTTCTTTTGCGTGCGGAATTGGTGTTGAAATTACGGGACAACCACAAGCCAAAGCATAAGCCAAAGTTCCACTAACCGCTTGGTTGGGGTTTTTTGAAGTGAAAAGATAAATTTTAGTTCGTTGCAAATAATCAATCAATTCTTGTAACGATAAATAACGGTTTATAAAACGTACATTATTCTGCAAGCCCAATTCATATACTTTTTTATAAAGTGTGTTTCTGTATTTTTCGCCATCACGTTTCAATACTTCTGGATGTGTTTTTCCAATAACTAAATAAATGACATTCGGAAATTTTTCTATTATCTTTGGTAACGCATCTATAGCCGTTTCAATACTTTTTCCTTCGCTTAACAATCCAAAAGTAGAAAGTACAATTCTGTCTCCAAGGTGTATTTTAGATTTATTTTGAGTAGTATCATTCGATGTTACAAGATGTGTGCCGTGCGGAATAACTACTATTTTTTGAGTTGCAATTCCGTAATCAGCTTTTAAAATTGATGCTGACGTTTTTGTCATTACAATAACAAAATCGGAACAATCGACAATCTTGCGAACTACTTTTTTTAGTTTCGGATTCGGATTTGGTAAGACCGTATGAAAAGTTGTAGCAATTGGTCGCTTTAAATGTGCCATCAATTTAAGCAGATAGCTACCGTTTTCGCCACCAAACAATCCAAACTCGTGTTGCAAAAATAGCATTGCTATATTTTTATCTGCGTTGATTTGATTTGCCATTTGAATGAATTGCTCTTCTTCATCGGTTTGTATAACATACTTTACCTCATCAGTATAATTAAAATCTGCAGCATTCGAACTTAAGGCACATACTTTTAACGAAAAACTATGTCCAAATTTTTCTTGAATTGCATTTCTTAAATCTTGAGTATAAGTCGCAATGCCACATTCTCTTGGTGGATACGATGTTATAAATAAAATTTCTGGCAGATCTTGCTTATAAATTGGAAGTATTGTACCACTGTCGATAGTTGGCATTTTAAAAAAATTAATACCACTAATATTGTTTATCGCCTCTTTATAGACAATTAAACTATTGTTGTAGATAGGAAATAAGTTAGTTTTCATAATTAAATTTTATTTAATAATAATTCTTCTAATAATTCTTTTAAATTAACCGATGCGCAGGCAATGCATTTATCGGCTGCACCATAATAGATATATAATGTTTCATCAAACAAAGCAGTACCAGTAGGAAAAACTACATTGTTTACAATACCATTAACTTCGTAATCGAGTTCTGGGGTAAATAATGGGTCTATTAATCGTGCTATTACTTTTGTTGGATCATTTATATCTAATAAAGCAGCAGCAGCTGAATAGATATAACCTTGAGATGTATCGTACACTCCATGATAAATTAGCAACCAACCCAAATCGGTTTCTATCGGTGGCGCCCCCGCTCCAATATAGCCCGATTCATGATTAATACCAACGGGATCGAGTATTATATGATCGCTAAAATGTAAAAAATAATTATCCCAAAATTCTTTTGTTAATTCTTCTAAATTATTAACCATCACTAACTGAATTCCTGGTCTAATTCGATGTAAAAAAGCCAATTTACCAGCAATTCGTCTAGGGAAAAAAGTCACATCTTTATCCCATAGGTAAATCTTTTCGCGAGGTTCAAAATGTCGAACATGTCTAAAATATTTTGAGTTAACTATATTGTTGCATTCTGCCAATTTTTTAAAATCATCAAATGTGATTTTTGGAACTATAATTCCGTGCCGTTTAAAAGTCTTTAAGTCAGTTGAAGTAACTAATGCGCCAAGTGCGTTGATACCATTATAAGCAATATAAGTAATATAATAAAGGCCATCAATTTTTACGATTCTAGGATCCTCAACACCTTTACAATCATCATCGGAGAAGGGAATTATTAACGGTAATTCATTTCTTTCCACTACTTTTAAAGGTCCTTCTAATTTGCAATAGCCAACTGTAGAGTAATTTACTTTTCGAACAGCTCTGTAAAGCATTTGCAATTTAGATCCTTCTTGCATTATCGCTGGGTTAAGAACGCTATCATTCTCAAAAGCTAAATCAGTCTTTTTTAAGATGATACCGTGTTTTTTTACATTAATCATAACTTTAAGATTTGGTGATAAAAAAAGACGTAGAATTAAAAAACGCTACGCCTATTTATTGGCTCTTACATGTATTCGTAGTATCTCGTGAACTCTACGTTGCCCACATAATCAAGTCAATTGTATTTATATTGTACGAACCTTTTTAAAAATTTTTATTACTTAGGCGATACTTTAATGAAGATCTACTTCTAGTTGTTTTATTAAATCTTCTTCCTCGCCTGCTTTAAACTTTAAATCTTTGTCGGTCAATTGGGGATATTTAAGTTTTTAATCAACTATATATTGGTTCTAGTCACCCTAAATTTTGAACGATTCGATAACCTTACTAGTTGATATAACCATAATTTTTATTATAAAATTATTCCTTTTTGATATATCAAAGATGCGATTAGTTTGGAGTTAATGTGTTACATGGTTTAAATCAAAAATTACATAAATCACAGATAAAAAAAGCAAAAAAAACACCACTGTTATAGTGATGTTATCTAAATTTTAGAATTAAAAGTTACATTTTACTCATATACCAGTGCAATTGTTTGTCAATTTTTTGAGAATGAAGTACTTTAGTAATAATTTCTTTTAAACGAACAAAAGCAGTTTCACTTTTTACAACATAGTCGGTAGCTTTATGATGTATACATTTTACGGCGACATCAATTTTATCTTGACATGATAGCATGATGACGGGAATTTGCTCATTAACTAACTTTATTTTATCTAAAACTTCTACGCCGTTCATGGCGTTTTTATTAATTCCATCTAAATGATAATCGAGAATTATAACTTGTGGATTTTGATTTAAATTTTCTAGGCAAAGCTCACCTGTTGCAAAAGTATGTATTTCGAAGTTGGTACTTTCCATGAAATCAATTTGTAGTGATTTTAAAAAAAGGGCGTCATCATCTACTAGAAATAATTTTATTTTATTTTCGTTTAGCATTATTTTGAGTTTTTTATAGTAATTAGTTCTTCTTCCAATTCTTTGCATGCCTGGAGACAAATATTCTCTAATTGAGTTACCATATTTAAAACAGTAACTTCATCTAGTTGTTGATTGGCAAAGTCTTGAATTTTCTTTGCTATTATTTCAAAATCTTGATGAATTCCTACAATTGAAAAAGACGGAATTAGTTTATGAACAGTAGCATAAAGCATACTCCAATCTTTATCATTATAACTTTTTTTCATGGTTGAAACAAGCGACGGCGTTTGATTTAGATAAAGTAAAATCATTTCAGACATAAGTATTGGATTAGATTTTGTACGTTGCATTAAATAGTTCAAATCGGTACAACGTGTCTGATTAATTCTTTGAATCTCTTTCTCATCAATTGCTTTATTTTTTTTCTCCAATATTTTTACAATTTTGCTGTAAAGCAGACGTTCGTTAACTGGTTTGGCAATATAATCATTCATTCCCACTGCGTTACACTTTGCTAAATCGGCTGTGGTAACATCTGCAGTTAAAGCAAGTATTGGTATTGTTGAATTTAATATATTTCGAATGTATTTTGTAGCCTCAAATCCATTCATAATTGGCATTTGTAAATCCATCAAAATAATATCATAATTGAATGTCGCCATTTTATCAATTGCTATTTGACCATTAGCGGCAATATCGCATGCAAAACCAAAATCGTCTAATAATGTTCTCATTAACAATTGATTTAGAGCAATATCTTCAACTACAAGAACATTTATATTTTTTACTTGATCATTAACTTCATCTATTTCTGCAATTATATCGGAATCGACAGTTGTTTTTTTAAAAGAAAGTTGAAAACTAAAAACCGATCCTTTATTATAAACACTATTTACTTTTATCGTTCCGTTTTGTCCTTCTACTAGCTGTTTCACTATTGCTAGTCCCAAACCTGTGCCTCCGTACAATCTTGATGTTCCGCTCGAAGCTTGTTGAAAATTTTCAAAAATAGTAGTTAATTTAGACGCAATAATTCCTATGCCAGTATCCGAAACTGAAAATTCAATAACTACATTGTCTTCATTATCTTCAATTAATTTTACCGTTACGATAATCTTTCCCTCTGAAGTAAACTTAACAGCATTGCTAACTAAATTTAGAATGATTTGATGTAATCTAACAGGATCACCTACCAGAACTTCTGGAATATTTGGATCATATTCTTTGATAAGCAAAATATTTTTTTCTTGACATTTGATTTCGAATAAATGAATCATAGCAGATAAAGAAACATTTAATTTAAAAGGAACTTCTTCAAAAGTCATTTTTCCAGAATCGACTTTGGCTAAATCTAAAATATCATTTATTAGCACGATTAAAGCATCACCACTAATTTTAATTGCTTGTAAGTATTCCCTCTGCTTCGCTGTTAAATCTGTTTTTAAAACCACTTTTGTAAATCCGATAATTGCATTAAGTGGCGTTCTTATTTCATGACTCATATTCGATAAAAACTGCTGTTTTGCTTTAACAGAGTCTACTGCTACACGGGTTGCTCCTTCAGCTTTTATTTGTGCTTCTTCTGCTCGTTTTGTGGCGGTTTCTGCTAGTGCTTTGGCTTCTATTAACTCTCTTTCGCCTTTTTTTTGTTCGGTAATATCTCTGGCAACAACAACTGCCCCAACTATATTTTCGTTGGTATCTTTATAAACAGCCCCATTAAATAATACACTTGTAAGTTTACCATCAATCAAAACAAGCGGATAATCTACAACAAAACCTTTTGCAAAAACCTCTTGATATACTTTTTTTGCTAATTCTGGTTCGGTAAAATAATTTATAAAATCTGAACCTATTAAATTTTCTTTAGAAACATCGGTAACTCTAACAGCTGCTTGATTTGTATCTGTAATTTTACCTTGTAAACTTATTGTAAAAAGCGGATCGCGAATGGCTTCAATTAAACTAAGAGAATATTGTGATGCAAGTTTTAAAGAATTATTATAGGCTTCCAAATCTTTATTTTCTTCTGCTCTTTTTTCTCTTTCTTTATTCTGAAAATTACGTTCTAATTCTGCAACAACTAGTTCTTTTGCACGATTTTGCTTTTCTATATTTTGAAAAACTAATTCCTTATTTGCGACGGTCAATTCATGTGCTCGTTTTTCTTTTTCTTTATTTTGAAACGCTAATTCTTCATTAGCAATAATTAATTCGGCTGCACGTTTTTCTTTTTCTTTATTTTGAAACGCTAGTTCTTTGTTAGCATTTTTAAAATCTAAAGCCCACTTTTGTTTGGCAATATCTCTTGCAACAATAACAACACCTTGCACTTTTTGGTCTTTATCTTTATAAATCGAACCATTAAATAAAACGTAGGTAATTTTTCCGTTTTTGTGACGAAGTTTCAATGGCGAATCGGTAACCGAACCATTAGCGAAAACTTGTTGATAAAGTTCTCTTGCTTTTTGAGGTTCTGTGAAATAATCGAAGAAAACAGAATCTGTAAGTTCCTCACGTGATAATCCTGTACTGTTTATAGTAGCTTGATTTATATCCATAATTTTACCATTAACATCTATAATCATTAATGAATCTAAATTTGCTTCTATTATAGTACGAGCATATTGATTTTCGTGATTTTTCATATTTAAATTTCTTCAATAGGACATCTCCTTTTATCTTTAAGTAATTTAAAATGCGATGGCGACAATCCTGTAACTTTTTTAAACTGATTTGACAAATGAGCAACGCTACTATAATTTAAAATATAGGATATTTCGGTTAGATTTAATTCGTCATACAATATCAATTCCTTCGCCCGTTCAATTTTATGATTAATAATAAACTGCTGAATAGTTATTCCTTTTACTTCTGAAAAAACATTTGACAAATAGGTGTAATCATGATGAAGCTTTTCTGCAATGTAATCTGAATAATTAACTTTCGGAATTTCGTCTGTGTAATGAACCATCTCGATAATAACGTTTTTTATTCGTTCAATTAAAACTGCTTTTTTATCGTCCATTAATTCTAAACCATAAATGGATAATGCTTTGTTTAAATCTGCCAATTTCTCTGCACAAAGGTCCTCCATAATTTCAATTTCACCCAAGTCAACTAACACGAAATGAAGCCCCATTTTTTTTAAAACTTCTTTAACCACCATTTTGCATCTAGTGCTAACCATGTATTTGATGTAGAGCTTCATATAGTCCTTTTTTACATTGTATTTGTTAAATTCATGTACAAGTAAAGTTATGTTACAAGTACTTATTCTTCATATCCGTTTTTAATTACGGTAGAAATCATCTTGAACTGCACATTAGCATTAAATTGATGCTTAGAATGCGCAGGAATGATGATACCTTCGCCTAATTTTAATTTATATATTTTGCCGTTAATTGTAATTTCTGCAACCCCATCAATTATTTGAATATAGGTGTCAAATGCCGAACTTTTTTCATCTAGTTCCTCTCCAGCATCAAAGGAAGATACTGTCACATTTCCAGTGGTTTTTTTAATTATAGTTCTGCTAACAACAGCATTTTGCATGTATTCAATAATTTCAACAATGATGTGAATTTTAGATTTTTCCAATTCGGCATTGTCATTGACTTTTTTCATTTTTTTGTTTTTTTTTGTATTATATTTATAATTAAACAATTGTTAAAAAATGTACCTTACAAAGTTCAAATAACTTGCCAATTTGCAGTTACAAATAGAAATGTAAAACTTACATAAATCACACATGTGTGGCACATTGTAAGCTAAATTGTGAGGGAAATAGATTTTAATCAGATATGTACTATGCTGATTTTATAAGGTTAAAAGAATTCTAAATACTCACTACAAGGTATTTCTTTATAAAGGTAGTCAATTAAAAAGGATAAAAAATATTAAAATGACCTTTATAAACTTGATGTAGCAAACTATTCGCAAAAACAATCTACATTTTAAATAAAATTATCATTGATTTTAAAACATCATTAATTGAAAACCTATACACGTAAAAGTAAATTTTAAAATTAATTGTTAATCTGCATTTTATTAATTAATTTGCATCAAATTTATTAAAGATGATAACAATTACCCGTCTGTTTGATTTTCCTTACTATCAACTAGAAAAAAATAATGTTCCCGATTGCTTAGTTACCAAATACAATAATGTTTGGGTAAAAACGTCAACTCAAGAATATGTAGATAAAGCTAACTCTATTTCACGTGGTTTACTTAGAATGGGAATCCAAAAAAATGATAAAATTGCCATAATTTCAACATCCAATAGAACCGAATGGAACATTATGGATATTGGTGTTTTGCAAACTGGTGCGCAAACGGTGCCAATTTATCCTACTATTTCTGCCGAAGATTATGAGTACATATTAAATCATTCCGAAGCGTCCTTTTGTTTTGTATCTGATGAAATTGTATTGCAAAAATTACTTTCGATAAAGAAAAATGTGCCACTGCTTAAAGACATCTATTCGTTTGATGCTATCAACGATTGTAAAAATTGGAATGAAGTTTTGTCTTTAGGCGATGATACAAGTAATCAAGATGTTGTTGAAGACAGAAAAAACAACGTAAAACCAGAGGAATTAGCAACAATTATTTACACTTCGGGAACAACCGGAAAACCAAAAGGTGTTATGTTATCACATCATAATATTGTGTCTAATGTATTGGATAGTTCACCAAGAATTCCTTTTGAAGAGGGAACAAGCCGAGCATTGAGCTTTTTGCCAATTTGTCATATTTTTGAACGAGTAATTCTATATATTTATCAATACTATTCTGTTGCTATTTATTTCGCAGAATCAATCGAAAAACTTTCTGATAACATTAAAGAAGTAAAACCAACTGTTTTTTCTGTTGTGCCACGACTTCTAGAAAAAGTATATGATAAAATTTACGCCAAAGGTGCTGAATTAACTGGTTTAAAAAAGAAATTATTCTTTTGGGCAATTGATTTAGGTTTGAAATATGAACCCTATGGTGCTAACGGCTTTTGGTACGAAACGCAATTAAAAATTGCACGAAAAATTATTTTTAGTAAATGGCAAGAAGGTCTTGGAGGAAATTTAACCGTTATGGTTTCTGGAAGTGCTGCACTTCAGCCGAGATTAACAAGAATTTTTGCTGCCGCAGGAATGCCCGTTATGGAAGGGTACGGATTAACAGAAACATCTCCCGTAATTTCTGTTAATGATATAAGAAATGGTGGTTTCAAAGTAGGTTATGTAGGTAAGCCAATAAATAATGTTGAGGTAAAAATTGCCGAAGATGGCGAAATTTTATGCAAAGGACCCAATGTAATGATTGGCTATTATAAAGACCAACAAATGACGGACGAGGTTATAAAGAATGGCTATTTTCATACGGGAGATATTGGCGAAATTGATTCACAAGGTTTCTTAAAAATAACTGATAGAAAGAAAGAAATGTTCAAAACCTCTGGCGGAAAATACATTGCACCACAGTTAATAGAAAATGCAATGAAACAATCTATGTTTATTGAGCAAATTATGGTCATTGGTGATGGAGAAAAAATGCCCGCGGCATTCATTCAGCCAAGTTTTGACTTCGTGAGAGAATGGGCTAAGCGCCACCAAGAATTTATTGGTGATTTAAATGAAGAAATTGCATCACATCCAAAAGTTATTGCTAGAATTCAAGAAGAAGTTGATACCATCAACAAAAAATTTGGTAATTGGGAAATGATAAAACGATTTGAACTTACACCAAATATTTGGAGCATCGACGGAGGTGAACTAACACCAACACTTAAACTGAAGCGTAAAGTTGTTAAAGAAAAATATAAATATTTATATGATAGAATCTATAAAAACCTATAAAAATTAAAACACTTTTTGATAGGTTTATTATTTACCACTGTGAAATAAAATTACTTTTGTGTTAAAAAAAACTCTTTAAGATTAAAATTTTAAAGAGTTTTTCGATTATTTCAGAATCTGTGAAGCATGAGATTTTGTTTTTACATCAATAATAACATCCTCAATTAATCCATTTTCGTCAATTACAAAAGTTGTTCTATGAATTCCGTCGTACTCTTTTCCCATAAACTTTTTTGGTCCCCAAACACCAAACGCTTGAATTACTGATTTATCTTCATCTGCTAATAAAGCAAACGGAAAATCAAATTTTTCTTTAAATTTTAACTGAGCTTTTTCACTATCGGCGCTAACGCCTAGTAATGCATAATTATCGGCCTGAAAACGTTCAAAATTATCTCGCAAGTCGCAAGCCTCTGAAGTGCAACCTGGTGTATTAGCTTTTGGATAAAAGAATATAACTAGTTTTTTATCATGATAATCGGCTAACGTATGCACTTTCCCTTCTTGGTCTTTACCTGAAAAACTTGGAGCTTTGTCTCCTTTTTTAAGTGGTGTCATTTTATATTGAAATTGAATTTTGCTTTTGAAATTGAAATTGATTTACTTTACATTCCAAATTTAAATAAAAATGACCAAGAAAGAGCGTGCAACGTTTGTTATAAATACGTTAAAAGAACTATATCCGACCATTCCTATTCCGTTAGACCATAAGGATCCTTATACTTTGCTGGTTGCAGTATTGCTTTCGGCTCAATGCACTGATATTCGCGTCAATCAAATTACACCCATATTATTCGCGAAAGCAGACAATCCGTACGATATGATAACAATGAGTATCGAAGAGATTAAGGAAATCATTCGTCCATGTGGATTGTCGCCGATGAAATCGAAAGGAATTCATGGTTTGTCACACATATTAATCGAGAAATATAATGGAGAGGTTCCACAGAGTTTTGAGGCATTAGAAGCACTTCCCGCTGTTGGACACAAAACAGCTAGTGTGGTTATGAGTCAAGCATTTGGAGTTCCAGCATTTCCTGTTGATACTCATATACATAGATTAATGTACCGATGGAATTTGACTTCGGGCAAAAATGTTGTTCAAACTGAAAAAGATGCTAAAGCCATTTTTCCAAAAGAATTATGGAATGATTTACACTTACAAATCATTTGGTACGGAAGAGAATATTCTCCAGCAAGAGGTTGGGATTTAGAAAAAGATATTATTACTAAAACTATTGGAAGAAAAGAAATTCTAAAAGAATTTGATAAAAAAATATCGCGTCCAGTAAGATAAAACTAGACGCAATATATTAATTAGCAAGGAGTTCGAAGTTCATGTTACCCACTTTAAGAATTTTCAAAGCTTTAGAATAATTAAGTATAAAATTAATACTTTCTTTTTTTGGTAACATTTTTGTGTCTGCTAATGCTTTTTTAGAGTAAAGTTTTGCCATAGATTAATTTAAATTATACTTCTATAACGTTATAACTTTTCATATATTGTTTAATTGGTCAAAATAATATGATTTTTATCAATTAATTTTCTGAGATTCATGAGTGCATAACGCATTCTACCTAAAGCTGTATTAATACTCACACCTGTTAATTCAGCAATTTCATTAAAACTTAGATCTTGATAAATTCTCATTGTGAGTACTTCTCTTTGATCGTCTGGAAGCTGTTTAATTATTTTTTGCAAATCTTCTTCTATTACTTCAGTAATTATTTTACTTTCTACATTCATTGAAGAGTCGGTTAGCACAGAAAAAATTGAAAAGTCTTCAGTTTCGCGAAGCATTGGCATTTTTTTATTTCTTCTGTAATGATCAACAATAAGATTGTGTGCAATACGCATCACCCATGGAAGAAACTTACCTTCCTCATTATACGAATTAGATTTTAAGGTCTTAATTACTTTTATAAAAGTATCTTGAAACACGTCGTCTGCAACATCACGATCTGGCATTTTGGAATAAATAAATCCATAAATTTTAGACTGATGTCTTTTAATTAATACAGCTAAAGCGTTTTCGTCGCCAGCCATATAATTCTTTACCAATAAAGCATCTGGGATTTGAATAGTAGCCATAAAATTACCTTTTAGTTTTGAGTTAAAAAATAGAAATGTTTTTTCTAAAAGTAATTTTTTGCTATAGGCAACTGTTAAAAATTCATTAAATTAAAGCCAAATGTAACATAAACTTTTCTTAATATGCAAATAAAAATTGAAATTTTAACATTTCAAATGCAATAAAATTGAAAAAGCAGTATAAAAATAACAACAAGACCTTACAAAGTGGGATTTTCTTGTAAGGTCTTTTAAAAGCTATTAAAGTAATAAATCGAACTAAAATTTATTTCACAATCATTTTTTTAATACTCATTTTATCACCTGAATAAACTGCTATTAAATAAATTCCTTGTGAAAGATTTTTTATGTCAATATTTTGGTTTTCGACATTTGCTTCTAAAACTAGGGATCCAGCCATATTATAAATTTTTATTCTATCGATAATCGACTCAGAATTTATACTAATAAAATCTGAAACAGGATTAATGAATGTGAAATCGATCGCATCTGAAATTGATTCAACATTTAGAGCACAGTTGTTTCCTACTACATAAGTGAAGTAATTGGTTACGGAAAAACCATTTGCATAAGCAAACTTAACAGCATAAGTTATTGTAGAACCTATCGTTTGACCTGTGATTGTATGTGTGAACATGTTTCCTGAAACATTCGTCATTTGAACTTCTGAAAACGGACTTTGTCGCCATAAAAATGCTACAACTCCAATTTTATCAGTATCAAGCATTTCGAAGTTAATTTTCACATTATTTCCCAAAGTTTCAAACGCGTAATTATAACCAACAGAAAAAGTTCCGGATTGAGCGGCAGTACTTGTTCCCGTACAGCCAATTACAGCAGTAGTGGTTGCATTTAAAATAATCGGATTTGAAACAAAGTTGTTCCCTGCCAAATCGCTTGCAGTTATTGAAAAACTATAATTTGTACTAGGAGACAAATTGGGAACAATTACCGATTTTTGAACTCCCGATGGATTAGCTGTATTGATAGTTCCTCCGCTGTAATTAATACTATAAGAAACATTTCCTGAATTATCATTTGCATTCAATAGTAATTGAATCGTTGAACTTGTAACAGTTCCAACTGTCGCCGTAAAATTAGTAGGTGGTTGTGTATCACCAGCAATATTTTGATATACTCTTACATAATCAATTTCCATGGTTGCTTGGTTAAAACTTGAAGGAATTGTTCCAGCTACTCCACCCATTGCAATATTTAGCAATAAATATTGTTCTGCATTGAAAGGCCAATTACTTGGTGTTTTTACAGCAGGATTGTAGGAATAAAAAGCTACACCGTCTAACAAAAATGTTATTTGAAACGGCGACCAATTCATAGAATAGACATGAAAATCGTTTCCTAAATTGGAAGCTATTGTTCCTCCATGATTTACAGTATTTCCGAAAGATGAAGGCGTGTGAAGCGCACTTTGTATGAATCCTGTTGGTTGAGATGGAGTTATTCCGTGTTCCATAATATCAATTTCACCACAAGCGGGCCAATTGGTTGTTCCGAACTGAGAGTCAAAAAAACCTCCATCTTCATTTATATTTTTTCCAAGTAACCATAACGCGGGCCAAGTGCCCTGATTGGTAGGTATTTTAGCACGAATATCAACTCTACCGTAAAGAAATGCAAATTTAGAATTCAGTCTGGCTGATGTATATTGCTTAGTTACACCTTGGTTAGTGTAAGGTTCTTTTTTAGCGACAATATTGAGTGCACCCGCATTTACAAAAGAATTAGTTACTAAATTGGTGTAATGTTGTACTTCACCGTTGTACCAACTTCCGCCTGCTGGTATTTGTGTTTGATGGTGCCACTTAGAGGTATTTATTGCACCATTGCCATCAAACTCATCAGACCAAACTAAATTGGAGTAAACTACATCTACTTGCGAAAATCCAAATTGACAGGACAACAAGAGTGTTAAGTATATTTTTAAAAAAGTATTTTTTTTACTCAAGTGTTTATTATTATTTTTTGGGTTTTCGTGAATTATCGATTTCATAGCGCGTGTTTTTTTTTTAATTTTTTTGATTTCAAAAAGCCAAACTCATTTCAACCTTTTTAAAATATTTGATTGTAATTATTTAAAATTTTAATTTTTCGTTTTTGTCCCACAAACCCCAATAAGCGCCAACAGCACCTTCTGGTCCTACTTTCCAAGATTCGTCAAACGAAGAAAAATAGAAAATTTCAATATCATTAAACTTTGACCAATTTTGAGTTTCAATAAAATATTTCATTGCATTTTCGTTGGTTGCGATAGCACCTTTTAATGAACCGCCTTCACTTGGCCAACCAGTTTCTGTTATAATAACACGCTTACCTTTTCCTGCGTCTTTAGCAGAATCAAACATACCTAGCATATGGTTGAAAGCATGTTCTATTGGACAACCTTCCCAATATGGATAACAATTAGTCAAGATAACATCGCAAGCTTTTGTAATTCTTGGACGATGTGAAAACTCGTAATAAGCATCAACGTATCCTACTGGAACATTTGGAAGTGCTTCTTTTACACGATTAATGTATTCTAGTAATTGCTCTTCGGTTAAATCACCACGATACATTACCTCATTACCGACGGCTGCAATATCTACACAACCTTCTTTTGCTAATTCGATTAAACTCTCAATTTCTTTTTCGTTTAACTCTAAATCAGCTCCAAGCCAAGCTCCAACTAAAGTTTGCATTCCGTTTTCTTTGGCAATTCTTGGAATATGTTCGTTACCTTCGATACACGAAAAAGACCGAACCCATTTAGAATAAGGTTTTAAAATTTGAATACGACAATTTACTTGTTCTGCTGTAATAATATCACCTGGTTTTTGTCCGTCTTCATATAAGCTGAAACAAATTCCGTGCATTCCACTTTCTAAAGTTTCTCTCCAAAGTTCTGCTAATTTTTTTACATGAATTTCAGAAAAATCAAAACTCTGATAATCGCTTTTGCTAATATTACTAGTGCTATTATAATGATTAGTTTCTAATGAAAAAAAATGACCTTCTCTAAATGACATGATTTATAGATATTAAATTATAATTCGCCTTTTCTAGCTTTTAGTTCTTTTTTAATTTCATTTGCCTTGGCTTCTGTTAAATCATAATTTCTCATTACCCACATAGCTATTAAAGTTCCTAAAATAGGCACGCCAGAAAAGAACAATCTTAATCCTGTAACGGCACCTTCTGGTTGGGTTTGTGCGCCTGCTTTAAATGATACTATCGACATAATTATTCCAGTTAACAAACCAGCAATAGCAAATCCGAATTTTACCATCCACCAATAAATGGCTCCAAAAAGTCCTTCTCTTCTTTTACCAGATTCTAGTTCGTCCATATCACAAATATCAGCAGTCATTGACATCATCAAAGTAAATAAACTTCCTATTCCAAAAGAGAAAAATGGTAATGCAAAAATAAACATGTAAGGTTTTCCTGGAATAAAAAGAAACCAAAGTAAGATATAACCAAAAACCGAAATTCCTTGACAAATTAAAAAAGTCATCTTTTTCTCCATTTTTTTAGACATCCAAGCAACTGCAGGAATTACAATAAAAGTTGTAGATAATGCTCCTAAGCATCCAAAAAGTGTAGGCCAAATACCCGATGCAGCTGCATCACCATTAAACAAATAATAAACAACGATAAAAAATGTAAATCCTGCAACAGTATTAAATGCATTAAAAATTAAAAAGGTAGCAATACAAAGTTTTCTAAAAGGTTTATTCACAAAAGCCTCTTTAAAACTAATTAATATTTCTTTAAAGCTACCACCAATTGTTTTAATTGTTAAAGGTTTTAAATTTTCATCAAACTTTGTGGATTTACTTTTAATGAATATTGCAGGAATCATTGCCAACATCATACATAAAATTCCAACCCAAACGGCTAATGTTCTTGTTGCCGTATCTGCATTTGGAAACCAAGTTGGATCATACATAACAACCCAAAACCAAGGCGCAATTACCCAAGCCCATTGACCAATCCATTGAGAGATTGCCATAATACTAGTTCGCTCATGAAAATCATCACTCATTTCATAACCCATTGCTACAAAAGGAACACTAAAAATGGAAAGACCAATGTGAAAAATTAATGACCAAATTAGAAAAAAAATAAAATTGTAGGTTACACTATTTTCTCTGTATAATTGCCACATAATTACAAAAGAGATTCCCATAATAATAGAACCAATAAAAACGTATTGTCTGCGTCTTCCCCAAACTGATTTGGTATTATCTGA
Source organism: Flavobacterium sp. (assembly GCA_044361155.1). Classification (GTDB taxonomy): domain Bacteria; phylum Bacteroidota; class Bacteroidia; order Flavobacteriales; family Flavobacteriaceae; genus Flavobacterium. The sequence continues at coordinate 105,190 of JBIKJF010000008.1, read as the reverse complement.
AATAAAACCCATAATTGGATCAAAAAAGGCATCAACAATTCTAGGCACAAAAAATAAAACACCCCACATCCATGAAGGCATTCCTAAATTTTCTACTAGGACAACCATAAAAATACCTAAGGCAGCTGGAAACATCTGATTGGCAAGCATACCTAATCCAAAGGCTATTTTTTGACCCATCGGAACTTTTCCTATTGAAGTTGAATTAGTATTTGACATATAGATTTTATTTTTAAATTATTGGTTAGTTTGTTTTGATTATTATAGTTTGCAATGCTTTTGCATCAATTGAGATTAAAGCATTTTTATTATTTAATTTGATATAAATTGTTTGTTTAGATTCTGTTGGATTAAAAACGGCTATTGCGATTGAACCATCTGGATTTTGTACAGCAGTTGAAACCAATTCTTTAGAACTTATCTCACAACCAATTTTCACAGAACTAGGTCTCATGAACTTACTGAAATGAGCCATCACATAATATAAAGGAGTCAGGTAAACTTCATCATTTTTATCATCTACAATGACTGGAGCTACGCACCAATTCTTGAACCAATTTGGTCCGCCTTGTCTGTCAAGAACCATGTTCCAATCAATCCAGCCATCGACTCTATTATTTATGCATCCTATTATGTCATTTGCATAACGGTTTACTGGAGCGTATTTTGGATGTAAATATTTTTCTTTTTCGCTTGCCCAATCCCAACCCCAATCGGTAGCTTCTTTTTTCCAATACCAAGCATCATCTTGCCAATGCGGAATTTCAGAATCTACACAACCTTCAGTTTCTATTAAATATTTGTTTGGTGCTTTTTGGTGAGCGTATTGTAAATCTTCTTGGAAAACTTCGTAGGTACTTTCATACCAATGAATGGCCATTCCGTCAAAATATTTAGAGGTGTTTTCATCTTTATACATTTCGTTTGCCCATTCTTTGATACCTGCACGATTTTGGTCATATCCAAATATTTTCACATTTCCCCAACCGTCTTTTTCTAATTTTGGCCCCATGTGATTCATTACAAAATCGGTCATTTCTTTTGGTGAAAAAAGTGTGCTTTCCCAATTATTTCCGTTTCCGTGAGGTTCATTAATCACTGTTAAACCCCAAATGTCAATACCTTCTTTTTTATAAGCATTAAGATATTTTGAAAAATACAAAGCAAAAGCATCATTGAATTCTGGTAATAATTTTCCACCAACGTATTTTTTATTGTCTTTCATCCATGGTGGACAAGACCAAGGTGATGAAATTACTTTAAAACCTTCTTTAGAAATCGCTTTTGCTTCTAAAATCATCGGAATTAAATCGGATTTATCGTCTTCTATGGTAAAATGCTCCAAAGTCATGTCGTTTTCGACTTTGGCGTAAGTGTAATTGCTTAACGAAAAATCGCAAGACGCAATGTGTGTTCGAGTAAGCGAATAATTAGCTCCTGATTCACTGAAGTAAGCATCTAAAATTTTCTTACGATTTTCTTTACTCAATCGATTGAGTAAATAAGCCGAAGATTCGGTGAAAGAACCTCCGAAACCAGTAATAGTTTGAAATTTTTCATCAGGATTAATGGTAACAACAACTGGAGTTCCTTCGTTAGAAAATTGGGTAATTTTTGTCAATGAATTTCCACGTTCGGAAGTTTCATAAACTTGAACGTTTAATCTATCGGCAACTTTACAACTATGCAATGAAAATGCCATAATACAAGATATTATCAAAAATTTACTCTCTACTATTTTACCCTTGTTATTTACCATTCTTTTAATTCTTTAAAACAGAATTAGGTGTTTTAACATCTAACCACAAGGCTTTTTCATCGCCATTATAGGTTTTTGTTATTGGTTTTCCATCTCTAGTTAAACCCTTAAAAGTTCCACTATCTACATTTTTCCAAAGCACATATTTGGCTTGTGATTGCAAATTAATTAAGCCAAAATGATTTTCTGATCCAAATGGATTAGCTGCATCTTTCCAATTTTCATCAAAAGCTTCAAAATAGAAACACGAAATATTATTTTTGTTGCTCCATTCTCTCATTAAGTCATAATACAACGATGATTTATATTCATCTGTTGCTTTAGAACCATCGTTTCCATAATGTTCATTTGACTTTGTTGCCCAACCTGTTTCACCAATATGAACTGGTTTATTTACACCAATTGATTTCATATAACTTACAACACTATTGTATTGATTGATGGCATAATTTCTGGCTCTTAACATTGCTGCATCTACTTTTTGTTTTTCAGACAACTGCAATTCATTTTCTTTTATTCCCCAAAAAACTGGATGATAATGAGTGTCGTGCATTGGATAAGTATGCATCGAAATATAATCAACAGCTTTTATTAATTGATTCAAATCCTCCACATGATAATCGGCTGTATGTCCTCCCCAAGAAGCAAAATTATCGGAACTTGTTATCCAAACTTGTTTAGGTAATTTATTTTCTTTCTTTAAATTCTGTAAATGATTCACCCATTTCAAAATGATATTTGGCGTGACATAATAACTAGTTGCCCATTTGACCATAGCTTCATTCCCAACAGCAATAATTTTAATTATTTCAGGATATTTATTAGTTAATCTTACTGCTTCTTCAATTTCAATTGTATTTCTCTCACTTTCTTCATTATGAATTGGTTGCAGATTTGTCCAAGCGTTTTTACAATCAATCCAAGCACCAAGCATCACGTACATTTCAAAATTTTCATCCGCTTTTTTTAATTCTGTAATGGCTTTTAATAAATTTATTACTTCTTCATAATGTACATTATAAGTTCGTAAAACTTTTATATTCAATGCAGAAAGAATTTTTAAATCTTCTTTAATTTCTGTTATTGTTGGTTGAATTTCTCTAGAATTTGCTCTGTATCCACCATAACAAATCGCTTGATAATTTGTATTTCCTAATAATTTTTCTGCCGTCATTTCTTTTGAAACTAAATTTCTTGTATTGGTTGGTTTACATGATATAAACAATAGTAATATGATGTAAATCAGATTTTTCATATGTTTAAATTTTATTTTTTAGCGGTAACATATGGTATCGCCCTTTATTTATTTGTGCTTGTTTGCAACAAGCTTTTTGTTAGTGGCGATTTCATTATCTTAGAATGTCTTCGTTTAAAAAAACTTCAATCAATTTAATTTCATTAGTTCTATCGAATATTTTTTTGCTCTCTTCTTTGTTTAATTCTAATGTTTCAAAAGTTTTTGTTGCTCCATTTTTATAGTTCAAAACAATTTTATTTGTTGTATTAATTTTATAAATAACTGGCACTTGACATGTTGTAAATGCTAAAGAGTCTTTTTCAAGATTCATTACTTTTTGTGAACCATCAACCATCATGAAAGTTACTTCAGTATCTTTTGATAAAAACTCTTCTTTTTTGAGGAAGCTTGGTTGGAATTGTAATTTTCCATCGTTCATTTTCACACCTAATTCTCCAATTCTAGTTAGAATATCTTCTTTCACTTGACCTGTCATTCCGGGTTGTTGTGCGCCTTTTCCAAAAGGTGTGTGTGAATAAGGATCGGTTGGAAATGCTCCGTAAACTTCTGGTGATTTGTGAATTCCAATTCCTGCTCCGATTTCATCAAAATGATTAACTAAAGCATGAATTACAGATTCATCGTCCTTATTTTCGATAGCTTTATTGATAACTTCCATTACTGCTAAATGCAACTTGGAAACCATATGCCAATAAATAGAACCTAAACCTTCATAACCATAAAAAGTTCCTGAACGACCTGTAAAAGCTTTGTGATTGAAAACGTCTTCAAAAATTTGAAGTACAGTATCTGAATCTTTTGAAACTAATTCTTTATAATCATTATTGGAAGCCAATAGGTCTAAAGCATTTTTTAAATCATTAGCATTATGAAAATTACCATTAAAATGATAGTTTCCTTTAATGTCTTTATTGATTAACTGGTAATTGTTATTATCTAAAAGTTGTTTTAACAAAAGGGATTTTTCTAATTTCTCTCTTGGAATCGTATTCTTTTCTAAAAACTTGGGAAGTTCTTTATTTGGATATAAAATATAGCTGTTTTGATCTTTTCTGTACAAGGCACTTTTTCTTAAAGCATCCAATACTTCTAAAGATTGTTTACATGCTAAAAATCCTGAACTTAAAATAGCTACTTGACCTTCAAGCATTTCTGGTAAATGGGAAATTGAAACACCATCATTTTCAATAGACATTAAATTATAGGCATGATACAACTTATCTTCTCTTCGATTGGCTTTGATAGAATGCTCGATAAAATCAATACTAACTTGAGTAAAATTCTTCAATCCTTGCATGGAATGCGTTCTCTTTTTACCCCAAAAACCGCTGTTATAAACTTGAAAACGATATTCGGAAGCAACTTGACCTAAAGCATTAAGTATCTTTTGTCTTTCTTCATTAGAGATTGCGCCTGATAATAGATGTTGATTATCTAATAAAATTTGTCTGATGGCATGATAGAATTCTACCATTTCATTAGATATTTTGATGGTTTCCTGGTTGGAATTATCTAATAATTGTTGGAAAAACTTTAGAAATCTTCTCAAATAATAAAGTGTAACCATTGAAACACCATTACCTACCAAAGCATTGTTGGCGTCATTCCATTCTGGTCGTTGCGTATTCATCCAAATCCCACCTTCTGGAATAAAATTGGACATTTTTGCCAAAACTGTTGCTAATAATTTCTCGATTAGATTTACATGATAAATTTCATCATTATTATCTCTTAATAAAGCACCATCTGCACCATTTTCTTGGCGTCGTTTATTAATTTTGGCATCCCATTCGTGATTGAACTCGATGGTATCCTTTGGATTTTTGAGAATATCTTTAAATGGCTTTATCGTGTAAGGAACCGCAGCATAAACAAAACACTCTTTATCAAAATACGCGTTTAGTTTTCCTGGTTGGTACTTTTCTATAAACTCTAAAAACTTTAATAAATAGATAATTTGATGATCACCCCAATAACCTATGTAAGACCAAGGATTATCTGGTTCGATAGTTTCCCAATCAAAGCCACTTTTTGTTACTCTATAAGGATTGTATCCATCAAAAGTTGAGGCGTTCAAGAACTTGTGAATCATTCCATCGATAAACTCAGGATAAGCATTAGCTAACGATTCCCAATTTTGAAAAATATCACGCCAATTTCCTTCGTAATCAAGTATTTTGGAACCATCAATTTCACTTCTAGTGTTTATAGAAAATTTGTTCCATGGACGACTTGGATCACCGTGTCTCCTACTAAATTTAAGAGGAAGATATTCTGTACAAAGGCGAATTAAATCGGCATTTTCACTATTTGAGATTAATTGTTGAAGATTTGAATAATCAAAAGTTTCAGGTAAATCATTTAAAAACTTTTTCTCTTCTTGAAATAAAGTTTTATTTGCTTTAGCTATATAATTTACAAAATCATTTTTCTCGATGGTATAATTATCATCAAAAATTCCACCACGCATGATGTTGAATAAAACATTTGAAAAATGACGAGTATCTTTTCGTTTATCTGCTGTGAATTGCAATCCGTCGGCAGTTGCATTTAGAGCGATAAGATTTTGAGTGCCTAAATCTATATCTTGAATTATTTTATTATCTAACGCTTTATCATTGCAAATAGCATCTGCTAATTGAATAACTTGCGCTTGATTTTGATTTACATTAGCAATAATCTTCCAAGATTTAGAAGAATTCTTTGTCAAAAACAAATCGGTTGAAATAAAATAAGCACCTTTTTCACCTTTAATATCGGTTTCTTGATGCACATTTTGAAATTTTCTAAAGGCAGTAAGTTGTAATGATGAAAGCAAATAAGTTGGATACTCCAAACCTAAAGACCAAGTAACATTAGCTTTTAGCGCTTCGCTTGGTTCGGCTTTATCAACAATAATAGCACTTAGAGCAAAAATTCCTAAACCACTTGCTGAATGAAGTTCGTTTCTTTTGTAAGCATCAACTAAATTACTTGTTGTGGCTTGCAAATCACTATTTACTCCCTGAGGTAAAATATTTTGGATTCCATCAAGAAGTGTTATTTTATAATCATTTTCAGAGTCATTAATTACTTCTGATTTTTTTACGAAACCGAATAAATTGCTAGAGTTCCATTGATATCTGAATGTTAATTGAAAATCGCTATTAATTTCTTCAAATATGATTTTATTACCAAATTCATTCTTGTATAAATTTCGAGTTAAGTTGTACTTATCATTAAATCGTTCTGAAAAAGGTTCCCAAATATATTTTTCATCATTATATGTAATTTGAAAAATAGTTTTACTTCCTGTTATGTCTGCAAATTCAGTTATTTTATCATCTGTATAATACGGAAAAAGAGCAAATTCTGCATTTTTTCTTCCAGCTGTTAATCCGCCATTACTTGAAATAAACATCCAATGATTTGAATCGCTCACGATACTCATGAAAAAAGGTCTCATAGTATCACTGTTATCTATTTTATAGAAATTTTCTCCCTGAATGGTAACTATATTCAATGTATTTGATTTACATGTATTAATCTTGACTAATTCAGAACTTTCGGGCATAATTTTAATTTAAAATCTTTTTTTCTTTACTTACTTAATGATGGCAACTAGTACAAATAAATTTAACCATTAGAATTTTTCTCTAACGAATATTTTAAAAAGAAGCCAAGGCACTAACATTTAAAAAATGTCCGCCAAACCTACAGCGTACAATGTAAATTGTACAATTAAATTACAGTTATATAACAAATTATCACCACTATGGTAAAACGTTTAGAGTTACATTGTCAATATTTACTCTACCAGTTGCAGCTCCTAGATCAAATAGTACTCTTGAATTAGTATTAGTAAAATTAGCTACTAAATCAATTGTAAAACTTTGAATAGTTGGTGTAAGATTTCGAGTTACGGACTGATTTGTAAAAGGAGCACCGCTTAACCCAATACCGACAAGCATCGTTCTATTGATATCTGACCAGGCATCAAAAGTTAATCGATAAGTTGTTCCTTGTGTTAAACTTAATCCTACTTGAGAAAGATTAACGTCAAAAGGATTACCTGCAGCAGCGATATTAAAAGAAGTGTATATATTTCCATTTTCATTTACTAATAATCCAGCAGGTAAGGGATTAGTTACTCCCATCCTCCATGGCGCAGTACCAGACTCAAAATCACCGTTTACAATTAGACCACCTTGAAAAACAAATAAAGATATAGTACTACTAAAGACTCTTGAATAACCCGTTTTGCTGCTAGTTGCTGTAAGTGTAATTTCATAATCACCTGTTTGACTAAAGGTTTTTACGGGATTTCTTTCATTTGAAGTTGTATTATCGCCGAAATTCCACAAAAAAATATCTGCATTTTCAGAAGTATTGATGAATGAAATTTTGCCAGGTAAATCTTCTTTAACATAGGTAAATTTTGCTAAAGTGTCAGCAATAGAAGCGTCGTCATCATTTGATACATCGCAAGACATAAATGACGTTAAAACAAATAAAAGACAAATTATTTTTATTGATTTGTTCATGATTTTTAATTTAATATTATTGATAAACTCTTACATAATCGACAATCATCCGCTGCGGAAATCTTGTTTCGCTATTTGGATTACCAGGCAAATTACCTCCGACTGCTATGTTAAGAATCATAAAAAAGTCATTATCAAAAACCCACTCGCCGCCTTCTTCTTCTACTTTAGCTCTCGTGATTTGACTGTATAACACATCATCAACATACCAATTGATATAACTTTCGGTCCATTCAACACCAAAAACATGAAAATCATTGTCAAAGCGGTCATTTGGTAAGGTATATTTTTTACTCAAACTACCTCCACCGAAAATACCAGGAGCATGTATGGTTCCAAAAACTTCTGTAGGTTTATTTCCTAGATATTCCATAATGTCAATTTCGCCGCATTGCGGCCAACTCACTTCTTCAAAATTACTACCAAGCATCCAAAACGCAGGCCATAATCCTTTGCCAAGCGGAAGCTTAATTCTAGCTTCAAAACGACCATATTTTTGACTAAATAAACTTTGTGTTTTTAAACGAGCAGAGGTGTAATCTCGTCCGCCAAAATTTTCTCTTTTAGCCGTAAGGATTAAATAACCATTTTGAACCACTGCATTTTCTGATCTGTCAGTATAAAATTGAAGTTCATTATTTCCCCAGCCTCCACCGCCAACGTCAAATGACCATAAATTAGGATTTGGTGCACCATCAACATTAAATTCGTCTTGCATTACTAATGTATTCATGGTTGTAACCGTTTGCTTTTCATCGGGAGAACAGCCAGAAAAAGATACAAATAAGGCTACTATTGAAATATTTTTAATGATAATTTTCTTATCTAAAATCATGATTTATTTTTTAAATTTGTTAGTTATAAAAATAGATATTGTCAACATAAATTACTGATCCGTCGCCACCCTCTAAAATAATTTGTGCAAGATTTGTTCTACTTTGTAGATTTGGCATTGCCGAGAAAGGAATATCAATTGACATCCAATTTTGAGATACTACAAATGGTGCAGTAAATGTTGTAGAATGTCTAGTATCATCACCACCGCCAAATACACCATTTGCGCCAAAATCAACAACTAATACTCGCAACTGTCTTCCCGGAATAATTGGACCAGGAATAAAGGCATCTAAATGGATATGAGTCATTGCACCGGCATTTACTGTAGGATTACTAAACTCAATACCCACAAAATTAAAAATAGTGTAGTTCAAGATATCATTGCCGAGCACCGAAAAATCATTAGAAACCGTAGTTTGCCACGGAGCCCAGTAGCCGTTATAATAGTTTACAGGAACATTATTATATTGATTTGAAAAAATTGAAATAACATTGGCAGGATTACGAGTTGGTGTTGGCGCAGCAACAAAATTACCTACACAATTAATGATTAAACTTCCTGTTGCTAAAGCTCCATTAAAGGTAGCTGTTATTGCACTGGTACCTGCACTTAAAGAAGTTACCACTCCTGAGGCGTTTACCGTTGCAACATCTGGATTAGATGAACTAAAGTTTAAATAAGCTGGACTGATTGTTACTGACTGATTTAAACCATTTGGCATATTAAATGAAGCAATAACACCGTCAATACCTGAATTAACGCCTACAAATGTAGTCTCGGTAACATTATTTCCATTTTTGATAGCCACTTGATTTTGAGCGATTGTTCCCAATTTTTCAAAACGAATTTCATCAAGCCAAAAGGTATAACCTACTCCTGCAGTTCCTTGTGTTCCAGCTGATAAAATAAATAGTCCCTTTAATTGAGTTAGTTTTGAAGGATCAGGAATTGGAATAATTACTTTTTTCCAATTTGTTGATAGTGTCATGTCATTTGTAGTAACTCTAAATTTATTTACATCTTGTTCGTTGTTTGCCAAATAATCGGAACCAAAACCAAAAGTAACACCACTAGTTACTGTTCTAGAAGCTTTTACATAAAATGTCAGTGCATCAAAATTTGTCAAATTTCTTCCATTTCCTCTATCAATAAAAACACCTCCTACATAGCCTCCATCAGGATCATTAGGTGCAGGAACATCTATTCTTACGGAACTTCTGCCAACATACGCAACTTCGTTATCGACATCAAAACCGTTAACATTTGCACCATTTGCAGGGTCATCAGAGTGGAAAAAGACATCAGTTAATCCGATTGGATTATCAGTGTATATATCTGCAATCTTAGGATAAGTTGCCTCAACGGCAGCATCAGAAATCTCTCTTTCACAATTAGTGAACAACAGTATAAAAGCTATTGCTAAAATACTTGTTAAACTTAATTTTTTGAAATACATTTTTTTCATAGTTGAATATTTTTAAATTATTTTAATCTATCTGAGAGCTAATAAATAATACAATGATTATTTGCCAATGTTTATTTGTATGTATGTTCTAAACTCCCACTCTGTGCCATTAGGAAAACCAACCGGACTTAGAATTGGTTCGATAGAGTTTGGTGCGGTTGCATTTGGCGCAAATCTTGCTCCAGAAAACTGATCTAACGATCTCCAAGTTCCTCGCATACCAATTCTTGTGTTTGGTAGTATAAACCAATCTGGTTTACCTATGCTAAGAGATACATCAAGCATGGTTTGCACTGGGAATGTTATGTTAAAATCTCTATGGTAGTCAAAAGGACCCCAGTCGTTCATTTTTAGAAAATACATAAACTTCCATTTGTTGTATATTGTTCTTACATCAAATCCGAATCTATCGATAGTTCTTGCTGAATCTCCATTTCCTTGTCCGTTACCAACATAAAAATTAGCTATTAAACCGAGATCAGGACTAACTTTAGAAACCATTCTTGAATTTATTTCCCATAAATCTTCTGCTGGCGCAGAATTACCAAAAAGTAAGAAGGCACGATTCGCGTCAAAACCAATATGGCCATCCATAGTAGTTGGAAGTCTTCTGTAAACAAATCCTAAATTCATTGCAAAAGTTGCATCTTCAGAACGGTCATTATCCCATTCATACATCCAAGTACCAGGTGTAGGATCAAAAGTCATTAACATTTCATAACCATACATTTCACGATTACCATTTCTTACAGCAAACGGATCATCTATAAAATTTCTTAAACGCGCTGTTCCACCATAATTATTTGGTATAGCAGCAATAAGTGGCGATTGGTACATAAAGTTTGGTGCTATTTGGAAGTTTCCAAAAGAATAGGTCATACCAGATAACAAATTAACCATATTTCCGCTTCCTGAATCTTTTAATCTCCATCCTGTAAACGTTTGCGTTTGGTCTGCACCACCACCAGCAACTAGACCTAAATAAGAGCCTTGTCCATACCAATTGAATCTTCCACTTTGGAACATTAATTTAAATTTACCACCCCAATTATCGCTACTTTTTATTTTATCTTCTACAACAACTCCATTTTTATCAATGTCTTGATAAGAACTTCCGTTGAGCGGATTTCCACCCCAAATACCACCTACAGCAAAACTAAACTTACCAAACTTTCTTTCAACAGCAAGTGTAGCGCGCTCTGTCGCCCATGGCGGAATAACTCCTGATCGTACTTGATTTGCATTTAACAATCGACGACCATCTTCATCAAAACGTATATTAGTATTAAAATCTCTGTGATAAATACCAGATACATCCCATTTTCCGAACTTACGTTGGTATTTTAAAAGCGCCGATGGGTTAGCACCCCACCATAATTGCGGACCTGCAGCTACTTTTAATCCTTTAAGTGCACCTTTAGCTTCAAATTCAACACCTGAAATTTCGCCATTGTAGATATCTAAATTCGGACCATAATTAGCCTCAGGATATAATCCAAAAAAATCTCCTTCATAACCCCAATGGTAGTGACCCGTTCTGTAGAAACCTTTTAAATCAAACTCTTTTTCATTCCACTCAAATTCAGCTTGATAAACACGAAGACGCTGATTATCAGTAACAACAATATTTTCATCTTGACCTTCATTAGCTAAAAACATATTAGTCTTTCTACCAACATTTTCATAAAAAATTTCATCTATTGGATTTTCGGCTACATTGCCAAGAACGTTAAAAGTTACTTCAGCTCTCATGTTAGAAGATGGTTTTCCTTCCACTCCAACAAAATAAGATTGCATGTGATCAAAACCTAATTGGTTTGGGTATACATTTCTGGTAGGATCAGCACTTTCTGGGGTAGTTAGCAAACTGCCACCTGTATTGAATGTTGTAAATTCTGCTCTTAAATTACTTATTCTAAGCATGCCACCATCGTTACTAGTCAATGCTGCTTTATCTGCTCTTGCTCTTAAATTAGCATCCATTAAATTTGCTTGTTCAAAAAGACTTACAAGGTTAGCCTTACTTGCATTTTCTGCGAAAGGATTAAATTTATGAATGTCTTTTAAAACATAATAAGTAGCTCTTGGATATAAGGTATAGAATCCTTTGTCGTTTGTTGGTCCTTTTGCACAAATACCAAACCACTCTTCATTCATATTATTCTGACCTTCAATAAAATCTTTTTGATAGCCACCGTTGGACCATGAAGCATTACTATCATGTTGCTCTAAATTCTTTGTTTGACCATATTTCCACCAACCATCGCTAAATTGAAAAGTGAAACCTCCTAAACAATTTCCTGTTTTCCCCATCCCGGCAGCGTTGTCATAAATTTCGTTCCAATTACCTTTTAGATAAAATGCTTGAGCGTTTTGATCTTCTTGATTAGTAATAGCATTGAAAGCATCTGAACCAAATTCTGTAAATAAAACTGGTTTTCCGTATTCTTTTTTCACTCTTTCAAACAAATCTCCAAAAGAAACGCCACGATAAACATTAGTTCCCAAAATATCCACATCCTTGCATTCAGAAGCAATGATATCTAGAAATAATAAATCTCCGTTACACATTGCCATAGGATGATTGGCATCTATTGCTTTCATAGCTAAAACAGCCTCATTAAATAATCTATACATTGAAGTTGCTCTAGCGGTAGATTTTCTGTCTTTAACAGGAATATTTTCAGTTTCAGCCCCATCCCAAAACAAACCATAATTGTTCTCATTCCCGAGAAGGAATAACAAAAGGCCCTTAGTATCTTTATATTCAATAGCCATTTGTGTTACTTCTTTCAATAAAAGAGCACGTGTTTTAGCATCGGCATATTCGGTATTGGGTTTCCATACGCCATCGATTGTTAAACCATATCTACCAAAAGAATGATTTAACATTGTATATATACCAAAATTAGTATGAATATATTCAATCCATTTTTTGGGAATTCCAGAATAAACACGAATAGCATTAACTCCCATGTTTTTTAATAAGCCCATCTCATCATCGAGCGCTTGCTGAATAAAAGCGTCCGATTGATTCCAGAGGCTGTATGAGTAATTTGTTCCTATCGGAAAATAATCCCAGTTCATTCCGTTTACGATAAAATCTTTACCATTTACAGTTAGCTTTTGATCGGTGTTATTTTTTTGAATAGCAACTTTTTCTGTTTGCGACAAAGAAGCTAGAGAACTACAAAAAATTAGCAAAAAAATAATTTTTTTCATTTGAAGTAATCGATTTAGATTAATAGTTAGATATAAATTATAATGGTTTTTAAATATTTTATAAAAATAGTAATGATTTATTATACAATTGACAAAAACAACCACAACAAAAAACATACATTACAAAAAAAAAGATGTATAGTTGTGAATTGATTACAAAAAATCGAGCAATAGTCAAAACTTATTGCAAACTCAGAGAAATCAAAGCTACCTAATTTACAGCAATTGTTGAGTAAATGTATAGGTAAACATTAATACATATAATAGCTTAAATTGACAGAATATACTCAACTAAACCTTTTTCGTGAGGTAAATCGATTTTTTTACGCAAACGATATCGTTTAATCTCAATACTACGAACAGAAATATTTAGTAATGGTGCTATTTCTTTTGACGAAAGGTTCAATCTTAAATAAGCACAAAGTCGCAAATCATTGGGGGTTAGAGAAGGATGAGCTTGCTTAATTTTTTTCAAAAAGTCTTTATCAGCTGTATCGAAAGCTTCTTTAAATACATTCCATGTATCTTCCTGCGAAATATTCTTTGTAATGGTAGATATAACCGATTTTATACTTCTGTTATTACTATCGTCGGTTGATTTTTTTAAATCTTCTTTGATAAGTGCTAACAATTCGTCTTTTTTAATTAAACTCATAGTAGATACTGCAAGTTCCTTATTTTTTGCATCAAATTCTTGAGCCAATTGCTCATTCTTAATTTTCATTAATTGCTGTTCATTTTCAAGTTCTTTGATTTCTAACAATAAATTATTTTCCTCAATAAGTTTTTCACGCTGAGAATTGTAATAGTCTTTATATAATCTATTTACGTAAATAAATAACGTGAGTAGTAATAACGCATAAACTAATTTTGCAAAATTTGTTAGATACCATGGTTTACTAATTGTAAAAGAGTATGTTGCAAAATTATCGGTACTTGCATTTGAAACTCTAGACCTTACTTTGAACACGTAATCTCCTGGTGGTAAATTTTTAAAATTTACTAAAGGTTTTGAGCTCCATTCGCTCCATTGATTTTGAAAACCTTCTAACACAAATTGGTATTCAGCATAGATGTATTTATTAAATTGTGGAACGGTGTAACTTATGGTAACATTATTTTCATCATGACTAAAATTTCCTTCATTAGATGTTGAAAAATTTAAAGACTCTTCATTGAGTTTATTGATACTTATCTCTGTGATTGAAACTCTATGATTTTTTACATTTAAATCGTTAATATTAATAACATAGTATCCATCTGTAGTACCAATAAGGTATTGATAATTTGACAACTGTGAAATATTCTCATATCCTAGCATAGAATTTGTTAATGTTGACGGAATAGAAATAACATTTTTTTTTAAACTTGAATTTAATTTATTCAAAGTAAAATAGTAGATATGATTCTTTGAAAACAACCAAAGTTTTTTAGAATTGTCGAGGATTAATTTACCTGAATTATACTCGTCATTATCAAAAACACTACTTAATGAATTATCTTTTTCGAATAACTTTGTTGCTGGGTTCAATTTAAAAATTCCACCTTTGTATGCATAATATATAGAATTATTAAATTTTACCAAACCAGCATTTTTGCCTTTCGGCGGATTGGAGTATGCAAACAACTTTGTACTATTTTCAAATTTTTTGTCAACCTGAAAACGATAAACTCCTTTATATTCATGACTAACATAAATCTCGTTAGTATTTGATATTTCAAAATACTTTGAAGAATAATTGAAGCCTTTTATTTTATTTTTATAAACCCATTGCTTATTAACTTTTTCTAAAACAGAAAGTCCAGAATAATTACCCTGAATAATATAATTTTTATTGTTTGGTGCAACCGTAAATTTCCATGTTCCTGTTTGAGAAAAGATTGATTTTGCGCCGTCGTTTTGGATAATAAGAGTTCCCGAATCATGACCACAGAAGAGCGTATTGTCATAAACAAACAGCGACCAGACTTGTCCCTTTGTTCCATTAACAAACTTAAATTGATTGTCATTTTGGCCCTCTTTAAAAAAAAGTCCTTGATTAGTACCAATATACAGCTTGTTTTTATATAAAACAGATGTATAAACCGTCCCCAATTTACCTGAATCATCATTAAAACTTTTTATTGGTGATTGAAGATTAATGCAATTTATGCCATTATCTAAACCTATCCACAGATTTTTTTCTGCGTCTTCCATTAGCGAAAGCACCGTATTATTTATCAATCCTTTACTTTGTGTAATATGGTATCTAACTTTGCCTTCTTTACTAAGAATAAAAACACCATTAGAAACGGTCCCGATAACAAAACTACCGTCAGAAAGGAGTTGACTACTATAAATACTACTCGCGGCAATTTCAAAATCTGCTTCTGTACTAAATTTTGAAAGACTCCCGTTGAGTAATTTAAAAAATCCATTGAATTGCGAGTGAATCAACAAGCCGTCTTCAATTGCAATTATATTTACAATTTTATTATCATTTAAAACTTTATTATTAGCTACAAGTTTACTTGATCCGTTTTCGATTTCAAATAATGAAAAATCTGTTGTTTGATAAAAAATTGAATTTGATGTTTTAAATGATTTTAACACACCTTGTAGTGGTGCAATTATATTAAAACTATTAGTTGTAGTATCGTATATATAAATTTTGTTCAAAGATTGAAAAACGACCCATTGATCATAACTTATAATGTTCCAAAACTGTTCATCATCAAGAATTTTAGATTTAATTTTAGTGCTTAACGAAGTATATTTCAAACGACCGTTATCTTTTCTTTTCCAAAATCCAAACTCCATATAACATCCGGTGAATATTTTATCCCCAATAACTTTAACAGAGCGAATTATAGTTTCATTTGGAGACTTGTAAAGGTTCCAAGTTGAACCATTAAACTCTAACAAACCATCATTATTGGCGAAATAAATAAAATGATTTTTATCCTGTGCAATCATCCAATTTTGATTTCCTGCTTGATAAATAGCAGAATTATAGTTAATGATTGGAGGCAACTCTTGGCTAAAAGAATTACTTTCTAGCAACAGAAGTAAAAAACAAATTATATATTGAAGTTTATTTTTCATTTAAAAATTACTAAATATAAGACATTAATTGTTACTGAAGTAAAAATACAATTTCTAAACAAATAATTTACAATAAGTCATCAAATAAAAACGGGATTATCAATTAAGACAATCCCGTTTATAGTAAATTTATAAATTATTCTTTTATAAATCTTGTAGAAGATGTTAATCCGTCTGCTGCAGTTTTTACAACATAAATACCAGCTTGAAGTCCAGAAACATCTAGAGAAGCTTGTTTACTATTTATATTCTGAAACATTACTTGCTGACCAAGTAAATTGAAAATAGAAACAGATTCTAAGTTTGAAACCGCATCAATATTTAAAGTGCTTTTAGTAGGATTTGGATAAATTTTAACTCTTGAAGCTTCAAAATCATTCGTAGACAAAACAGTATTTTTGTGTAAATATAAATTATCATAATAAACTATGTCTAAATCAGATGTAATAACAAATTGTGCTATATCTGTCATACTCGGACACGCATTCCCTGGAGGTGTGTTAATACAAGTAAATGTAGGCGCTGAAAATGGAATGTCGATTGAAATCCAGCTCCCTTCTGAACCACTTGATAGAACATTAGCGTTTGTTGCCGTGTACTGCCATGCATTTGTTTCTCCAGTAGTACCATTCCAATTAGAAAATTTAAAACTAAAAACTCTATTTTGAGTTGGTGTTGCTGTCCATATATCTATATGAAATCTAGTAAAACCTGTAGCATCAAACCTTCCAGCTAAAAATCCAATACCCTCACAACCTAGACCAACAATTCTATTAGTGTTATTTCCAGCAATTTGCACTAAGGAAGTATTTCCAGGACACCATGTAGTATTGTATGAATTATCATCACCAGTATAACCAATTGTTGAAATTGGTGCATAAGCATCACTGAAAATAGATCGTACATCTGCTGCTGGTCTATTTGGTGGCGTTGGAGCAGCTACTGATGGCGCAGCAATAACAGGAGGTGCTCCTAAAGGACCTCTTAAATTATCAACAAAAAAAGTTCTTTCTGGTCTTGGAATTGGTGTACCTCCCGGAAAAAAAGAGGTTCCGCCAGGAGTCCAATAAGTATGAATAACAACACTACTATATGTTCCATTCGCAGGAGCTGGTTGACCATCTAAAGAGGTGTCAAAAGTAAATGAAATGGTTTGCCAAGTACTTCCTCCGGGATGTGTTGCAGAAGCAGCTACTACTGCTGGACCACCAACACCTCCGGTAACTTTAACTAGAAATGTTATTGCCTCGACAGAAAATACATCCATAGTCATTGTTTTTGTTGTTGTTAAATTTACAAGAGAAGTTAGATTAAGATTAATTCCTTGCCAAGGCTCACCAGCTGGATTACCAACTATTCTTAGCACTTGAGAGGTATTTGTACCAGTCCCTGCTTCAACTGTAGGTGGAACGCCAGCTCCGAATGGACCGCCATTTACACCGCCACTTTCACCACTTTCAAAACCTAATACAAGGTCTTGCGAAAATGAAACAGAAGTTAATAATAAAGTCAATAAAAATAAAACAGACTTTAATTTTAAAGTAATTTTTTTCATAATTTTTTTGTTTAATATTAATTATCAAAAATAGTGCATTTTAACTTATATTGATTTTTATATAAGGTATACAAAAACTATACAATTTAAAATATTACGAAAACGTTTGAAATCAGCAATAATAAAATGGCAAGCGAACTTTTTAGATATGAAAAACTTTTAAATATTATACTCAATGTTGTACTAATGTATAGGTATTTATTGATGAAAAATCAGAACAAAATTTAAAACGAGTAACAATTTAATGAAATTAACATTATATATCAATAAATTAATAATGGTAACCAAAGAAAAATAATAAAAATACTTTTATGAAATTAGTAATAAAATGTTAGATGACTACTAATATAATATTTCTCATCTTATAAATCATTATCTTTGCAAAAATTCTAATCTTGCTATGATTACAAAAGATTTTTCTAAACTTGAACCTAAAAAGAACATCTTAATAAAAGGTGCTGAAATTCACAACTTAAAGTCTCTTGATGTTGCAATTCCAAGAAATAAATTGGTTGTAATTACAGGACTTTCAGGCTCGGGAAAATCATCATTAGCATTTGATACTTTGTATGCTGAAGGTCAACGTAGATATGTAGAAAGTTTATCTTCTTATGCAAGACAATTTCTTGGACGTTTAGATAAACCAAAAGTTGAATATATAAAAGGAATCGCACCTGCAATTGCTATTGAACAAAAAGTAAATACAACCAACGCTCGTTCAACAGTTGGAACTTCTACAGAAATTTATGATTATTTAAAATTGCTTTTTGCTAGAATTGGTAAAACAATTTCTCCTGTTTCTGGAAACGAAGTTAAAAAAGATGCTGTTTCTGATGTAATCAATAAAGTAAAAACATTTGAATTAGAGAGTCGATGGCTACTTCTTGCTCCTGTTCATTTAGAGCAAGGAAGAAAACTAGAAGACAAACTTAAAGTTTTTCTACAACAAGGATTTGCGAGGATTTTGGTTAATAACGAAATGGTTCGTTTAGATGAAATTAATCAACATTTATTGGATAATAAAGACGTATTATTAATTATTGATAGAATTATTGTTAAAGAGGAAGAAGAGTTCTTTAATCGTCTTTCTGACGCTATTCAAACCGCTTTTTTTGAAGGAAAAGGAGGATGCTATCTGCAAGATTTATCAAATAACAATCGTTTAGAATTCAGTTCCAATTTTGAATTGGATGGTATGACTTTTTTAGAACCCAACGTTCATTTATTCAGCTTTAATAATCCTTATGGCGCATGTCCTACTTGTGAAGGTTATGGAAATATAATTGGAATTGATGAAGATTTAGTGATTCCAAACACAGCACTTTCTGTTTTTGAAAACGCTATTTATCCTTGGCGTGGCGAAAGCATGGGTTGGTATCGAGACGAATTGGTAAATAAGGCTTACAAGTTTGATTTTCCTATTCATAAACCTTATTTTGAGCTTTCTGAACAACAAAGAGATTTGGTTTGGAAAGGAAATCAATATTTTCAAGGATTAAACAATTTCTTTAAAGAATTAGAAGAAAAAAATTATAAAATTCAGAATCGTGTGATGCTTTCACGTTATCGTGGCAAAACCAAATGTAATGTTTGCAAAGGAAAACGACTAAGAATTGAAGCCAATTACATTCAAGTTGGTGGAAAAACCATTTCTGATTTAGTTGATTTATCAATCAAGAGATTAATTCCGTTTTTTACTGATTTGCAATTGTCTGATTATGATAAAACGGTTGCTAAACGACTTCTAATAGAAATCAATAGCCGATTGGCTTTCTTAAGTAACGTTGGATTAGAATATTTGACCTTAAATAGAAATTCTGCAACGCTTTCTGGAGGAGAATCACAGCGAATTAACTTAGCCACTTCGTTAGGAAGTAGTTTGGTAGGTTCGATGTATATTTTAGACGAACCAAGCATTGGATTACATCCAAAAGACACCGAATTATTGATTGGTGTTTTAAAAAATCTTCGTGATTTAGGAAATACTGTAATCGTAGTTGAACACGACGAAGATATTATGAAACAAGCCGATATGATTATTGATATTGGTCCAGAAGCCGGAACTCATGGTGGAAAATTGGTAGCTCAAGGAACATTTGATGAGATTTTAAAATCAGATTCGCTAACAGCTAAATACCTGAATGGAGAATTAGAAATAAAAGTTCCAAGAATACGCAGAAAATGGAGTACATATATAGATATTCTTGGAGCAAGAGAAAACAATTTACAGAATCTTGATGTTCGTTTTCCATTAGAATGTTTGACTGTTGTAACCGGAGTTTCTGGAAGCGGAAAAAGTACTTTGGTTAAAAAAATATTATTTCCTGCCATTCAAAAAAGATTGGAAGGCGTTGGCGAAAAAGCAGGTCAATTCTCTGACATGCAAGGACATTATCACAGAATTCATCATATTGAATATGTAGATCAAAATCCAATAGGAAGAAGTTCGCGTTCTAATCCTGTCACTTATATTAAGGCTTATGACGATATTCGTGATTTATTTTCTAAAACTAAATTATCTAAAATTCGTGGCTATCAACCCAAACATTTTTCATTCAATGTAGATGGCGGACGATGTGAAACTTGCAAAGGTGATGGCTCTATTAATGTAGAAATGGTTTTCATGGCCGATGTAGAATTACCATGTGAAACTTGTAACGGAAAAAGATTTAAAAAAGAAATTCTAGAAGTAACGTTTGAAGGAAAAAACATTGATGACATTCTAACAATGACAATTGATGATTCCATTTCGTTCTTTAGCGAGCATAAACAAGCAAAGATTATGCAAAAATTACAACCTTTGCAAGACGTTGGATTAGGTTATGTTCAATTAGGACAATCCTCTTCTACTCTTTCTGGTGGTGAAGCGCAACGTATCAAATTGGCTTCATTCCTTGTAAAAGGAAACACTAAGGATAAAGCTTTATTTGTTTTTGATGAGCCTACAACTGGATTACATTTTCATGATATTCAAAAATTATTGACTTCGTTTGAAGCTTTAATTGATAAAGGACATTCTATTATTGTTGTCGAACACAATCTTGATTTAATAAAATGTGCCGATTGGATTATTGATTTAGGTCCAGAAGGTGGTGAGAATGGAGGTTTGCTTTTGGCAGTTGGCACTCCAGAGGATGTTGCTAAAAATAAAGCTTCCATTACGGGAAAATATCTTAAAGAGAGATTATAAAAAAACACTACAACAATAAGATAAAACACTAACCAAAAATTAGTGTTTTTTTTGTAAATTTCTTAAAATCAAAAACTTAAAAATCATTAACAAATCGTTGACTAATCATTTAATTGGTTTTGGCATACATCTTGAAATATACAAAACATCAGAAAGATTATCTGAACGAAGAAACTGAAAATCGAAAGAGTAAGTAAAAGCTTAAAAACGATTTATTATGAGAACAATTACTTTAACAGTAGTAAGCATTTTGTTAACAGCAAGTTTAGCAATTGCTCAAGAAAGAAGAAATGTAAACGCCGGCATTAGCTTTAACGAGCCACTATCGTTTACAGAGCGAGGTATCGAATTCTTTATTTTTTTGAATGGTGACTTTGACTTTAATAGGCGTTCTAACGATTCACAAGGTGCTTATTTCTTTAAAGGTGCCGGAAAAAGAGGAGCAGCAAAAACAATGGGAAGAAATTCGATAAATTACGGTGTTTTAATTGAGCATGATAGTTTTGGACGAGTTCGTAGAGTTGGAAATACCTTTATTAACTATGATCACTTTGACAGAGTGAGCAGAATTGGAAGTGTTTACATGAGATATAACAGATTTTCGCTTATACAAATTGGGGCAATGAAAATTATATACAATAGAAGAGGCGATATTGTCGACCTAATCGGAACTATAAAAGGTATAAGAAATAATGGTTTTACAAACACTTATTATGGAACTGCAAATAATTACAATAACAGTTATTACAACGACTATTCTCATAATGATAACGATTATTACTATTACAAAGCAGACGGAACAAAAGCTAAAATAGAAGACGAATAAGAAAAAAATGATTGGTTAAGTTTGGTAAATCCTGTGAAACTTGGGAAAGTGAATCAGGATTTTTTTTATTCCAAACTTGATTCGATTCTATTATATTTCAAGTTCTAACTTACTTTCTTTAATATAGAACTTAGAACAGCATTAAAGTCTGATGAAAGTTTCAATTTATAATTAACAAACACATAAAAAAGCACCACCAAAGAAGATTTAAAAAAAATATTCAGGATTGGATGAAATGCAAACTCCCAAAAATAAAATAGAAAAAAAGTTACTATTAAAACAATAAGCGAGTAAACCGAATTATTAGAAAACGGAAATAACTTCATTTTTATAACAACAAATAAAAGTTTTGCCAGGCTGTATAAGGTTATCGATGATAAAGTTGCAATTGCTGCACCATTTATGCCATAAATAGGAATCAATATTTTATTTAAACTGATGGCCAAAAATGCTAGAAATAATCCGAGAAATAAAACCGCTTTATAATATTTTGAATTAAATATAATGGCATTATTATTTCCTAAAATTAAATCGAAATATTTTGATATTCCAATGGTAAAAACAACAAAAATTCCTGTACTATAATTTTTAGGCAATAGCAAATACATTTGATTGATATTGACTAAAATACCAACTAAAACCAATCCTCCTATTATTTGTAATGTTATGGAAGTTTTTTTGTAAAGTTCATTTAACTCTTCATGCTTATCTTCTGCCATCAACTTTGCAGTAATTGGATAGGTGATTTGATGCATTGCTCTACTAGGAACCGCAATAACGGTAGCAATAAAAATTGCAACAGTATAATAAGCTATATTCTCAATTTTTATATATTGATTTATCATTGTTTTATCAATGTCTAAAAGCATGTTTGCAATACTTCCCGATAAAATTATAAACAAGGAATAAATAAAAACTTCTTTACTATTATGCGGTATTTTGAAACTATAAGTAATTGACCTTACTTTCATAGCATAAAAAAACATTACCAAAGTAGTTATCAAATAAATTCCCATTAACGAATTAATAAATTCAAGTGGTGTAATCCATTTGAAATAAACGGCAAACAAAAAAATTGAAATAAAAATTCGCAACAAAACTTCTTTAATAAAACCACCAATGACCGATTGCAGATGCACTTTTACCCATGCATAAAAGATTTCGAAATAGCCCATACAAAGACCTATTATCGGAATTTGCCATACATAATCATATACAATTGGGTTTTTTTTTGATAAAAACGCGGTAATCCAATCGTAACCATAAAATGCAAAAAGTAAAAATGGAACAATCAGTAAAAGAGGTAATAATAAAACAAAAGTTAGAAACGAACTTTTTTCGTCATCAGTTTTATACTGTGTAAAAAACTTAATTAATGTATTGTGCACTCCAAAAGCCAATAAAGGAAAAATAACATTAGCAGCAGATAACAAAAAACTAGTTAAACCATAGTATGTTTCACCAAGAAAAATAGGATACATAAATAACGCATTTACAGCACCAATGCCAAAACCAATATAAGTTATGATTGTATTTTTTATAGATTGGTTAATTACTATTCCCATTATTACTTATTTCTTTTTTTAAATGAAAGCAAATTAATCTTCCATGACAAATCTAAACTTAGTGCATGTTCGTAGATAAATTTCGGACCCGAGTCAAATGTAACAAACGATGGTCGATAAACGACTCCGATATAAAAATTATCCGTAATTTGAAAACAACTATTCAAATTTAAACCAATATTATGACTTACAAATCTAATTCTTTCATTATAAATTGTATTAATCCCTTCATTATAATAATAACCACTATTGTAACTCCAGTAATTTTGGGCATAATTTAAACCATAACCATAAATAAACTTGTTGAGCTTTTTACTATTCAAAAGTGAAAAATTAACAGCACTTGTTCGAATATCGCCGTCATCATGAGCTAGTGGAATAAAAATTGGGGCAAAATAATCTGCAATAGCATCGGCTCTAAAACTTACAAAACGGTCTTTAGTGTAAAAATAGTCGAAACCTCCTGCAACTCCAATAAAACCAAAACTATAGATTCTTCTATTATTAAATGTCTTAAAACTAAAACCATTTAACCAAGGCATCGAAAAGTGAAATTTTAGTTTTTTAGAATCATCTTTAAATGATGAATTAAAAAGTGAGACAATCTTAGTTTCTAATGGAATTGCCGAAATTTTAACTGTGGTATCTTTTACTTTTATAAATACATTTTTTTTATAGCCAAAACGTTTGTCATTAGTAAAATCAATGGCATAGGAAAATGGAGGATAAAAACACAAATTACCAAACAAAAATTTTGAATTTAATCTCGGTTTTAAGAGCAATTCCTTTTGCAACGAATCATTAGAAAAAAATACTTTTAATCTTTGTTTTGATCTTTTTACTAAAATTTTAGCCGGTAATTTATGATTTACATCATTTATGTTCACGGATGCAGAAGACGAGTTTGAAGTAACCTCAATATAATGCTCTCTTTTAGAAAAAAGCGTCGCACAAGAACTTAAAAAAAGTACCGCAAAAACAAGAACTAAGTGCTTTGTCATCTGGAATATAGAATTTGAACCAATTTTTGAGTAAGATTTTTTCTATAATAATTTTGCAAACCAATAGGCGCAACTTTTAAAGCATTCTTCGTGTAAAGCTGAAAATAATTGAGAATGGTTGCTTTTAATTTCTCTTTTTCTTGATAATTAAAAAAAATACCCGTATTTGTAGTAGTAATTATTTCGTCAAAATCAGAATTTTTAGGTCCAATAGCGATTATTGGTCGTTCGGAAGCCATGTACTCAAAAAGTTTTCCAGGAATAATGCTTTTAGTTTCTTCAGAATCAATTTCGATTAATAATAATACTTGTGAAGCTTTCTGATGTTTTACAGCTTCTGAATGAGAAACATATCCTAAATTATTGATATAAGAATCCAATTTGAATTCTGAAATTGAATCTAAGATTTCTTGACTTACTTTACCAATAAGTTTCAATTGAAGATGATTTTTAAATACTTCATTTTCTGAAATTAATTCTTGTAAAGATTCCCACAAAATGTTCGGATTTCTATCGGATAAAAATGAACCAATGTGCGCCATTGTAAACTTTTCATCTAATTCTTGCTTTGGTACATTTTCAACATCATAACCGTTTGTGATTACTTCAATTGGCTTATTAGTAATTGCTTGAAACTCGGTTTTTGTAGTTTTACTTGTTGCAATTATAGTATCAGCTGAATTTAAAACTTGATATTCTAATTCTTTATGTTTCTTATCTGCGTATGATGATAACTTTAATGCTTTATGATAACCAATGGTTGTCCAAGGATCACGAAAATCGGCAAACCACTTTACTCCTAATTCTTGCTTTAATTTCAAACCTATTAAGTGCAAAGAATGCGGTGGACCAGAAGTTACAATAGTATCAATATTATTTTCTTGGATGTATTTTTTTAAATAAGTGACTGAAGGATTTACCCAAAATTTTCTAGCATCAGGAATGAACAAATTGCCACGAACCCAAAGAATCATTTTCTCAACAAAAGTTTGTTTTTTAGCTGCTGGAATAATCCCTGTACTTATTTTTTTTGTTTCCTTTTTAGATAAAAATCCGGCTAATTGATAAGGTTCGAATATTTTATTTTTAAGAATAATTGCTTTATTAGAAACTTCACTTAACAAACCTTCATCAACAATTGGATACGTAGGGTTTTCAGGAATATAAACTATGGGTTGAACATTAAAATCGGGTAAATATTTTACAAATTTTAACCAACGTTGCACGCCTGGCCCGCCTGCTGGTGGCCAATAGTAGGTTATGATTAAAAGTTTTTTTTGTTCCAAAATTTATGCTACTTTCTTCTTTCTATCAAAGTAAACTCCACCAACCAAAAGCAATAACATTCCAATTGATGAAATCAATGCAATTGTACTACCTGTTTTTACCACTTGAGGTTCAAACTTGAATTCAATTTTATGAGTTCCTGCAGGAATTTGCAATCCACGTAATGTATAATTTACTCTAAAAATAGTAGCTTCTTTTCCGTCGATTGTCGCAATCCAACCATTTTTGTAATACATCTCAGAAAACACAGCAAAACCATTATTCTTATTGTTTGAAACGTATTTCAAATGATTTGGCTTGTATGATGTTAGCTTAACAACTGATGTTGAATCTTTAGAAATAGCATCAGAACCTTTAAAATCTTGTCCATTTTCAGCTAAAGTATTTATAATCACCTCATTTTTTGAATCAAATTTAGTCAATGCTTTCATTTCTTCGTCAGAAGATTTTACAAACTTAACATTTGAAACAAACCAAGCATTTCCATTAGCTTTAGAATTTTTGATAGCAAACTCCTCACCTTTCTCATTCGTTTGAAGTATGTATTTTACATTTAACATATTCAAAACTTCCATGTTATTATTTACTATTTGATAGTCAAATAATTCCTGCATTCTCTGGGGTCTAACTGCCGAATAACCTCCAATAGATTTATGAAAATAAGAGGCTTTTGCATTCAAATAACCTTCAATATCTAAAACTCTAAATTGAGTAGTGTCTTGCATAACTTGTTCATCTGTAGGTGACGCTACAAACGGAACGTCAACTTCTCTTGCTCCGACAAAATCGTTTGCATTAACGTAATTTTTATCTACAAAAAACAAATCGGTAATCATAATCAATCCAACTAAAATCACTGCGGTTGTATTACCTAATTTATTTTTAGAATACAAATAAAGAGGTATAAAAGTGATAATCACAAAAAATCCTGAACGCAATAAATCGGCAGAATACAAACTCTTTCTATCTTCAACAAGTGCCTCTAGAAAACCAACTCCAAAGGCTTTATCTTGACCTTGACTAAACATTTGAAGCAATTGTTGATCTAGTTGTCCCGAAAAATCAAACGCCCCTTTCATTACAAAAAGTAACAAAAACAATCCCAAAACTGTTACCGAAGCTTTCCATAAGCTAGACCATTGTTGATCTTTATCGTCTTTGAAAAAAGAATGCAATCCCATAACGGCAAGCACAGGAAAACACAATTCTAGAATTACTTGTATTGATGAAACCGCTCTAAATTTATCGTACATTGGAACATAATCTATAAAGAAATCAGTTACAAAAGATAGGTTTTTTCCCCACGAAAGTACCAATGAAAAAAGAGCACCTGCCAAAAAAACATATTTTAATTTTCTTCTATCATGAAATAATCCTAAAATTGCTAAAAAGAAAATGACAGCCCCAATATAGGCTGGAGCTTCAACAATAGGCTGTTTTCCCCAATAAGTTTTACCGTAACCTTCGGTAAACTGACTTGCTTCGTCTGGTGATGCGCCGTACTGCAGCATAAAATTATAAACGCTAGAATCTTCATTAAGCTTTTCACCATTTCCACCGCCAAAAAGTCTCGGTGCAATTAAATTGAAACTTTCTGAAATTCCATAACTATACTCCGTTATATAACTTCTGCTTAAAGCTGTATTTTCTGTTTTCTTTTTGCCATCTGCATCATAAGTTAATTCGCTTTTACCTCTTATACTAAAATCTGCATACTCTTTTGTAGCTAAAATACTAGTAGCATTAACTCCAATTCCCAGTATAACGGCAACTACAAAAACACCAACAATTTTAGCTAAATCATTAAACTCTTTGTTTTTTATTAATTTATAAGAATAAAAAAGTCCCAAAAATAAAAGAAGAAATAACAAATAATAGGTCATTTGAAAGTGATTGGCATTTAATTCTAGACCAACAGCAAACATGGTTAGTAAACCTCCTAAGATAAATTTTTTCCTAAAAACTAGAATAGTTCCCGCCACTACCATTGGCATATAAGCAATTGCATGCGCCTTGGCATTATGACCAACACCAAGTATAATTATTAAATAGGTAGAAAAACCAAAGGCGACAGCCCCAAAAAAAGCTTTTAGTGGGTCTACTTTTAAAACCATTAATAAAATATAAAACCCAAGAAAATATAAAAACAAATAATCTGCGGGTCTTGGTAAAAATCGTAAAGCATCATCTAATTGACCAATAAAATCGTTTGGATATCTAGCCCCCATTTGATAGGTTGGCATTCCACCAAACGCTGCATTTGTCCAGAACGGCTCTGCATTTTCATTAGCTCTAAAATCATTTTGCTCTTTAGCCATTGCTGTATATTGAACAATATCAGATTGGTATATTTTTTTTCCTTGCAAAACAGGATAAAAATAAATTAAAGCTAGTACTATAAAACCTGAAATTGCTAATAAATGGGGATATAACTTTTGAATCTGCTTCATTACGTGAATATTGTATTTTTTTTCTTATTGTAGTTTTGTATTTTGTATTGTTGTAATAATTAATTTAAACTTTTAAAGCTCCTCATAATCTATATACTCCCCAACTTTTTTCTTTTCACGGGGTTTACCAGATTTCGTATTGTTACCAGCCGGATTCTCTTGCTGCTTTTTATAATATTGCTGCTGCTCTTCAAACTTTTTGCCTGCTTTTTCAACAACTTTTTTGGCTAAAATAGGCAAAAATAATCTTGCCAAAAATTTAACAATATAGTAAATAGCTATAATCCAAATTAATGTTTTAAATACCGTTGAAAATCCCGCTTCTTGCATATTATTTTTTTTGTCAAAAATACTAAATTACAACATTTAAAATTAGCAATTAGGTCTTAAATAAATAATAAATTATAGTACATTTGAATTTATTAATTTTGAACTTTTAAAATCATTCTAAATGAAGATCAAATTTCTATTACTTTTGTTGCATTTTTTGCTGATGGAAAAGACTTTCGCGCAACATACAGATGTTATAAATTCTAATCGTCCAGGGGAATCAATGTCAGCTTTTGCTGTTGGAAAAACTGTAATTCAGTTAGAATCTGGCGTCAATGTTTTAAAGGAAAAACATAAATATTTAAATTATGATGCTGATGGTTTTGGTTTAGATTTCAATATTAGATATGGTCTATTTAAGGAACAATTAGAAGCTATTATGGAAATTAATTATCAAAATGATAACTATGTTTCTAATGATTTTATCACTAAACGAACTGGTATTAGATCCTCGACTATAGGACTTAAATACTTGGTTTACGATCCTTTTAAATATTACGAAAAAAAAATAGATTTTCTAAGTTGGAAAGCCAATCATAAATTCAATTGGCGTCAATTTGTCCCTGCTGTTGCTCTTTATGGTGGTATGAACCTAAATTTTAGTTCAAATCCGTTTATTTCAAGAGAAGAAAGTTTAAATAATATTAGTCCAAAAGCAATGCTTATTACACAAAATATTTTCGGGAACGGCTATGTTTTTATTACGAATATATTTGTTGATAAAATTGGAACAAATTTTCAATCGTTGGAATACATCATAACTTTAACTAAAGGATTCAACGACAAATGGTCGGGCTTTATAGAAAATAAAGGAATTCAAAGTGATTTGTATGCTGATGCCATTTTTAGAGGAGGCGCTGCATATTTGCTAAATAGTAATTTACAATTAGATGCTTCTATAAGTAAAAACTACAAAGGAACTCCATCTTTATTTTACAGTGGAATTGGAATTTCATGGCGTTCTGATACAAAATATCAAAATGTGATGGTAAGAGCCAAAAAAGACAAGAAAAAAGATAAAAGCACAAAAGGAAAAGACAAAGAAAAAACAAAAAAACGTCTTGACGAAGTAGAAGTAACAAAACCATAATGATAACAATTATTGAAGCCAACACAAAGAAGTTGCTTAAAGAATATATTAAGTTTCCTTTTTCGTTATATAAAAATCATCCTTATTGGGTTCCACCATTAATTCAAGATGATTTAGAAACATTTGACAAAACTAAAAATCCAGCATTTCATAGTGCAGAAGCTTTTTTTTATATTGCATACAAAGACAATAAAATAGTTGGACGTATTGCTGCAATTATCAATTGGAATGAAGTAAACGATCAACAAAAAAAGAAAGTTCGTTTTGGTTGGTGGGATGTTATTGATGATATAGAAGTAACCAAAGCATTACTTGAAAAAGTATATGAATTAGGGAAAAAAAATAATCTTGAATATGTTGAAGGTCCAATGGGATTTTCAAATCTAGACAAAGTTGGTGTTCTTACTGAAGGTTTTGACGAAATGGGTTCCATGATAACCTGGTACAATTATCCATATTACAAAGAGCATTTAGAACAATTAGGTTATGTTAAAGAAAAAGAATATTTAGAAAATAAATTCCCATTTGAAAATGTAAAACCCGAATTTTTCTATAAAATTCAAGAGTTAATCAAGAAACGCTACCAACTTAAACCATTAAATTTTACCAAAACAAAAGACATTATGCCTTATGTGGATGAAATGTTTGATGTTTTTAATAAATCGTATGCTAGTTTGTCTTCCTTTGTAGCTATTACCGATGTTCAAAAAGAATATTTCAAAAAGAAATACATCAGTTTTATCAATCCAGAATACATCAAATTTGTTTTAGACAAAGACGATAAAATGATTGCTTTTAGCATAGTAATGCCAAGTTTTTCGGATGCATTGAAAAAGGCAAATGGAAAATTATTCCCTTTTGGATTTTACCATTTATTAAAAGCTAAAAGAGAAAGTAAAGACGTTTTATTCTACTTAATTGGCGTTTTACCAGAATATCAAAACAAAGGTGTTACTGCAATAATATTCAACGAATGTTACAATACTTTTACTGAAAAAGGAATTCAAAATTGTATTAGAACACCCGAACTTGAAGACAATACAGCAATCCATCAAATATGGAAACATTTTGATCCCGTTATATTTAGAAAACGAAGAACTTATAAAATTGATTTATAGAAACAAAAAAACCATCAATACTGATGGTTTTTTGTATTAAATATATTGTGAAAATTATTCTACATTTTCAACACTAGTTTCTGCAATTTTAGCATACGTTCCGTTTACTAATTTTTCACGAATAGATTCAAATGCTGCTAAAGTTTCATCAATATCAGCCAAAGTGTGAGAAGCTGTTGGAATCATTCTTAACAAAATTATTCCTTTTGGAATTACAGGATAAACCACAATTGATAAGAAAATACCATAATTTTCTCTTAAGTCATTAACCATAATCATTGCTTCAGGAATTGAACCCTCAAGGTAAACAGGAGTTACGCATGTATTTGTATCACCAATGTTAAAACCTCTGGATTTTAAACCACCTTGTAATGCATTTACATTTTCCCAAAGTTTATCTTTCAATTCAGATGATTTACGCAATAATTCCAAACGTTTTAAAGCACCAACTGTTTGAATCATTGGTAATGCTTTAGCAAACATTTGCGAACGTAAATTATATTTTAAATAATCAATAATATCCTTATCAGCTGCTAAGAAAGCACCAATACTTGCCATTGATTTTGCGAAAGTTGAAAAGTAAACATCAATTCCGTCTTGACAACCTTGCTCTTCTCCTGCTCCTGCTCCAGTTTTACCTAAAGTTCCAAAACCGTGAGCATCATCAACTAATAAACGGAAATTGTATTTCTTTTTCATTTCTACAATTTCTTTCAATTTACCTTGTTGACCTCGCATTCCGAAAACTCCTTCAGTGATGAATAAAATCCCTCCTCCAGTTTCTGTAGCCATTTTTGTAGCTCGCTGAAGATTTTTTTCCATACTTTCAAGATCGTTATGCTTATATGTAAAACGTTTTCCCATGTGAAGACGAACACCATCAATGATACAAGCATGTGCATCTACATCATAAACGATAATATCATTTTTAGTAACTAAAGCATCAATACAAGACATAATTCCTTGGTAACCAAAATTCAATAAATAAGCAGATTCTTTCATAACAAAAGCCGCCAATTCATTTTCTAATTGCTCATGAGCATTAGTATGACCACTCATCATTCTTGCTCCCATTGGGTAAGCTGCACCATATTGTATTGCTGCATCTGTATCAGCTTGACGAACTTCTGGATGATTGGCTAAACCTAAATAGTCATTCAAACTCCAATTTAAAATATCTTTTCCTTGAAATTGCATTCTTGGACCTAATTCTCCTTCTAATTTAGGAAACACAAAATATCCTTCTGCTTGAGAAGCCCATTTTCCTAATGGTCCTTTATTATTTTGTATTCTTTCAAATAAATCTTTTACCATGATAAATATGTTGTTAAAAAACGATGCAAAAGTAGTGAATATTTTTTTGTTTTATAAATATTAACGTCACAAAATTTGACTTATTTAACAACTGTTTCATAAAAAAGCAAGCAATATATCGACTGCTTTAATCACTTTTGTTTGACATTCATTTTCCTAATAATTTGGAGTAAATTGCCCCTATTCAATTTTAAACTAAAATCAGTTTAAAAAAACTGAAACTAAAAATACTGAAAATCATAACAATTTAAAAATTAACAACTAACCTAATTAATTGTAATTGCCATTATTCCAAAATAGATTACACTATTTTAGATAATATAGCCTAGATTTAAGAGTTTTTTGTACCTATTTTAATTTCTGTAACTTTGCCAATAAATAAAATAAATGAAACTAGTTTTTGCTTCCAACAACAAGAATAAAATAAAAGAAATCCAACTTCTAGTCCCAACTTCTATTCAAATTTTAAGTTTGGAAGACATTGGTTGCACAGAGGAAATTCCAGAAACTGCTGACACTATTGAAGCAAACGCCATTTTGAAAGCCAATTATATTACAGAGAAATATGGATATAACTGCTTTGCAGATGATACAGGTTTAGAGGTTGATGCACTCAATGGTGAACCAGGTGTTTTTTCGGCAAGATATGCAGGCGAACTAAAGAATGATGATGACAATATGAATAAATTATTATTAAATCTTAAAGATAAAACCAACAGAAAAGCCAATTTCAAAACTGTTATTTGCTTGAATTGTAAAGGTAAACAACATCTTTTTACAGGAATTATTAACGGAAAGATCATTGATGAAAAAATTGGAGACAATGGTTTTGGTTACGATCCGGTTTTTGTGGCAAACGAATATACAAAGACCTTCGCAGAACTTTCTATCGAAGAAAAATCAAACATTAGTCACCGCGGAATTGCAGTAAAACAATTGATTGAATTCTTGAAAAAATAGTTTCTAAATTTATAAATAACACCCAACTTCCAACTTCCATCTTCCATCTCAAAACACAACTATCTGAAAATCAAATAAAAACAAATTAGTTTATATTGTTTTTAAAGACTACCTTTGCACCCAATTTAAAATACTTTATGAATAAATTTGAACAATTAGGTCTGAATGAGTCGTTACTGCTGGCGATCAAAGATCTAGGATTTGAGAATCCGTCAGAAGTGCAAGAAAAAGCCATTCCAGTCTTATTGGAAAAAAACACAGACTTAGTAGCTTTAGCACAAACAGGAACAGGAAAAACAGCAGCATTTGGTTTTCCGCTAATCCAAAAAATAGATGCTGAAGACAGAAGCACACAAGCGTTAATTTTATCCCCAACGCGTGAACTATGCTTACAAATCACCAACGAGATTAAACAATACTCAAAATATGTAAAAGGTTTACATACAGTGGCAGTTTATGGTGGTGCAAGCATTACAGAACAAGCCCGAGAAATTAAAAGAGGTGCTCAAATTATTGTAGCAACTCCAGGAAGAATGCAAGACATGATCAATCGTGGTCTTGTAAACATCAAAAACATCAATTTCTGTATTCTTGACGAAGCAGATGAGATGTTGAACATGGGTTTTTATGAAGACATTGTATCCATTTTATCGGATACTCCAGATGAGAAAAATACTTGGTTATTCTCTGCAACAATGCCCGCAGAAGTAGCAAGAATTGCAAAGAAATTTATGCATGATCCAGCTGAAGTTACTGTTGGTAGCAAAAATTCAGGTTCAGCGACTGTTTCTCACGAATTTTATTGTGTGAACGCTCGTGACCGTTACGAAGCATTAAAACGTTTAGCTGATGCTAATCCAGATATTTTTTCTGTAGTTTTTTGCAGAACAAAACGTGATACACAAGCGGTTGCAGAAAAATTAATTGAAGATGGTTACAGTGCTGCTGCATTGCACGGAGATTTATCTCAAGCGCAACGTGATGGCGTAATGAAATCTTTTAGAGGTCGTCAAATTCAAATGCTTGTTGCGACTGACGTTGCTGCTCGTGGAATTGACGTTGATAACATTACTCACGTAGTAAACTATCAATTACCTGACGAAATTGAAACTTATAACCACCGTTCAGGTCGTACTGGTCGTGCTGGAAAATTAGGAACTTCTATCGTAATCATCACTAAAAGTGAGATTCGTAAAATTTCGTCTATTGAAAGAATCATCCAACAAAAATTTCAAGAAAAAACGATTCCTTCTGGAATGGAAATTTGCGAAATTCAATTGTTGCACTTAGCTAATAAAATTAAAGATACTGAAGTTGACCACGAAATAGATAACTATTTACCTGCAATTAACGAAGTTCTTGATGGTTTAACTAAAGAAGAATTAATCAAGAAAATGGTTTCTGTAGAATTCAACAGATTCATCAATTACTACAAAAAGAAACGTGATTTATCAGGTGAAAAAGGTAGTGAAAGAAGCGAAAGAAGTTCTGAACCAAGAGAAATTAGAGCTGGTGATCCAGTTCGTTTTTTCGTAAACATTGGTTCTAGAGACGATTTCGATTGGATGCAGTTGAAAGATTTCTTAAAAGAAACATTAGACTTAGGTCGTGATGACGTTTTCAAAGTTGACGTAAAAGAAGGTTTCTCTTTCTTTAACACTGACGGAGAACATACTGATAAAGTTATGTCTGTCCTTAACGGATTTGACCTTAACGGAAGAAGAATAAACGTTGAAATTTCTAAAAATGATGGCGGAAGCCGAGAAAGACGCGACCACAACGGAAGAAATGGTGGCGGTTTCGGTGGCGGAAGAAGTTCAGGTGGTTTTAGAGGTGATAGAAATTCAGGTGGTGAAAGAAGGGGTTCAGGAAGTTTTGGTCCAAGAAATGGCGGTGACAGAAGTTCGGCTCCAAAACGTGAAGGTGGATTTTCATCAGACAGACCTGCAAGAGAAGGCGGTTTTAGAAGTGAAAGAAGTTCAGCTCCAAGAAGAGATCCGGGTTCTGCTCAAAGAGAAGAAAGAACTCCAAGGCGTTCTGACGAAAGCTCTGATAGATCAGTAAGTCGTTCTTTTGACGCAGCTAAAGTAAGAAGACCAAGAAGAAGTTAGTGATAAAATAAACAACTTTTAAAATTCCAAATTTCAATGATATACTTTTGAAATTTGGAATTTACTATTAATAAAACTTTTAAATTTTGTTAATTTTCTTATAATAATTAACCAATCTTATATTATTTCTTTAAGAGTTTTATACTTTTAATGCTTCAAATAAAATCATGAAATATATAATTCCTTTTTTACTTTTTGCAATATCTTCAATCTCTTTTGGACAGGAAAAACCAGAAGCTCAAAAGGTCTCAGGAGTTGTGGTAAGCATTACTACTCAATTTCC
Organism: Flavobacterium sp.; assembly: GCA_044361155.1. GTDB lineage: Bacteria > Bacteroidota > Bacteroidia > Flavobacteriales > Flavobacteriaceae > Flavobacterium. Next base: position 69,960 of record JBIKJF010000008.1, on the reverse strand, counting down.
GCTTTCTAATGTTAACATAATAAACATCAATAAAGTAAAAGGAATTGTTTCTAATACCAGAGGTTATTTTGAAATTGAAGCGAGTACAAACGATACATTACATATTACAAGTATAGGATTTCAATCACTAAAAGTTAGAGTAACAAATGACTGGTTTAAAAACGGAACAGCTAAAATTCAGCTAACAGAAAAAGCTATAGCGCTAGAAGAAGTAGTTATTAGAAAATATAAACTCACCGGATTTCTTGAGGTTGATTCTAAATTAATACCCGAAGTTGAAAATTATAGATATAGCATTTCTGGGTTAACGCATACCTATGAAGGTGGTGAATATTCTCCCAAGGCTTTTTCACGAGTGATGAATTCTATTTTTAATCCAGCTGATATGCTTTATAATTTCTTTGGTAAAAAACCTAAAGAACTTAAGAAATTAAAAGAAATGCGTAAGGACGATACGGTTAGAAATTTATTAGAGTCAAAGTTCGACAGAGAAACCTTGGCTGTATTACTTGGCATTGACAAAAATGAAATTCCAGAAATTTTACAACATTGTAATTACTCACAATCGTTTATTGAAACTGCTAATGATTTGCAAATTATGGATGCAATAAGTCAATGTTATGAAGAATACAAGATATTAAAAAAGAAATAATCGTTCTCTTTTAAAAACTATAATCCTTAATCGCTTAATTCGATTGAGGATTTTTTTCATTTCTATTATTAATTGCGTTGATTTTATAAAGATAAGAGGTTTTACAAAAATTGATTATTTATATGCAAGCTCAGAGTAAATGTTAAAATTTATGTATTTATTGATTTTCAATAAATTTTTATTGATATTTGTAAAATATTTTTTTAAATTAGTTAATCATGGAATTAAAAATCGGGACGACAATGATGTTAAAAATACTTTATTTTATATCATGGGTTCTATTTATAGGGCTTTGTATTGATGCAGGAGGATTTTTAACAAATACTATTTATACATCGGTTATAGATTCAAAACTTGCGAAGAATTTTTGGGGAACATTAGATTTATCTGGTGTTTACTTCAACGATTTTAAACATTTTTTATTACTAACAACAATCATGAATATTGTAGCTATTTTTAAAGCCCTTTTGTTTTATTCTATAGTTAAGCTACTACACGACAAAAAATTAAATATGAAACAACCGTTTAATTATGAACTAGGAAAATTTATTTCTAATATAGCTTACATCACTTTATTTATTGGATTGTTTTCGTTTTGGGCTAGAAACTATGTTAATTGGCTAGAAAGTAAAACAATTCAGGTACCTAGCATCACGTCTTTAAAAATCGATGGACACGACATTTGGTTTTTTATGGGAATTGTACTTTTAGTCATTGCTCAGATTTTCAGGAGAGGAATCGAAATACAGCAAGAAAACGAACTAACAATCTAATTTATGGCAATTATTGTAAACCTAGATGTAATGATGGCTAAACGTAAAATGTCATTAAACGAACTTTCAGAAAAAGTAGATTTGACCTTAGCCAATCTCTCTATATTAAAAACAGGAAAAGCAAAAGCTATTCGATTTAGTACGCTTGAATCTATCTGTAAAGCACTGGATTGCCAACCTGCAGATTTACTAGAATATACAAAATAGCTGTAGTTTAAATTATTAATTGTAATAAAAATATTTTTTTTTATTGGTTTTTAGAAACAAACTATTTACTTCTTTTTTACTTTCCTTAAAAGAAAATCTGAAACGTAAACCAACTAATACATAATATTATGATGCTTTTACTATCGAAAGTTAATTGATAAAAAAAAGTTTATCAAAACGAATTTTAATAAACTTTCTAATATAAATGTAATTGGTAATTTTTAACCAGTAGAAATAATTATCGATTAAAATTTAGTAGGTTATCCCATTACTTCTTTTACTTTTTTACCAATTTCTGCCGGAGAATCTACAACATGAATTCCGTTTTCTCTCATGATGCGTTTTTTAGCTTCTGCCGTATCATCTGCACCACCTACAATTGCACCAGCATGGCCCATTGTTCTTCCTTTAGGAGCAGTTTCACCGGCGATAAATCCAACAACTGGTTTTCTATTACCATCAGCCTTAATCCATTTTGCTGCATCAACTTCAAGTTGACCGCCAATTTCACCAATCATAACAATACAATGTGTTTCTGGATCATTCATTAATAATTCAACGGCCTCTTTTGTCGTTGTTCCGATAATAGGATCACCACCAATTCCTATGGCAGTGGTAATTCCCATTCCTTGTTTAACAACTTGGTCTGCAGCTTCATAAGTCAAAGTCCCTGATTTAGAAACGATTCCAACATTCCCTTTTTTGAAAACAAAACCTGGCATAATACCCACTTTAGCCTCTTCTGGAGTAATTACTCCTGGACAATTTGGACCAATTAATCTACAATCTCTATCTTTTATGTATGAGTACGCTTTAATCATGTCAGAAACAGGAATTCCTTCTGTAATGCAAATGATAACTTTAATTCCAGCATCAGCAGCTTCCATAATAGCATCGGCAGCAAAAGCTGGTGGAACAAAAATGATTGTTGTATCTGCTCCTGCTTGTTCTACAGCATCTTTTACTGTATTGAAAACTGGACGCTCTAAATGGGTAGATCCTCCTTTACCTGGTGTAACTCCGCCAACTACATTTGTCCCATATTCAATCATCTGAGAAGCATGAAAAGTTCCTTCACTTCCTGTAAATCCTTGAACTATTATTTTTGAATTCTTGTTAACTAAAACACTCATAGTATATTTATTTATTTAGTTTTATTGTTTGTGATGCAAAAGTATAAAATAGTAATTAGTAATTAGTGATTAGTAATTAGTTTTTTTATACTTATTTGCAAATTTTCTATATATGTTTTTATGAGAATTGACTCATTTGATAACCTCTGTATAATTTTCCGTCCTTTATTTCCCAAATTACAAAAAAATGAGCAAGTAGCATTTCTTCTCGTGGATTTTCAATTGTTTTTACAAAATGTGAATAGCGAATTGAAACCATGTTTTTTTCTGCAACTACATGTGTAATTCTCATTTTTGAGCGAACGTAAGCCCTACTAAGTTCGTCGGATAGATTAAGTACATCTTGCTTTTTCATTTGAACAAAACCTTTACTACTATTCCATTCTATAATTAAATCTTCGTGAAGAAATTCAGTAACTTCTGATTTATGCAAAAGCAAATCATTTTTATAAAAATCTAACACTACCTCTTTTGCTGTCATTATTTTAGATTTTTTATTAATTCTGGAATACGTTTAATATTTGCTAATTGTTTCAATTTTTCGCGTGATTCTTCAATTGGAGTTCCAAAATAAGATTTTCCGCCTTCAATGGATTTTGTAACGCCTGTTTGACCAAGAACAACTGCCTTAGCTCCTATCGTAATACCACTTGTTGTACCAACCTGCCCCCATAATGTAACCTCATCTTCAATAATAACACAACCTGCAATTCCCGTTTGAGCGGCAATTAGACATTTTTTACCAATTACAGTATCATGACCAACATGAACCTGATTGTCTATTTTTGTGCCTTCACCAATAGTTGTATCTCCTGTTACTCCTCTATCAATAGTACAAAGAGCACCAATTCCAACATTATTTTCTATAATTACTCTGCCTCCTGAAAGCAATTGATCAAAACCTTCGGCACGATTTTTATAATAGAATGCATCAGCACCAAGAATGCTTCCGGCTTGAATAATTACATTATCGCCAACTACACAATTATCGTAAATTGAAACATTAGAATGAATAATGCAATTTTTTCCAATTTGAACATGATGTCCAATAAAACAATTGGGCTGAATAATTGTTCCTTTACCTATTTGTGCAGAACTTGAAATGGAAGCATTGGCAAAAGTGAAAGGTTTAAAGTGATTGGTTAATCTATTAAAATCTCTAAAAGGATCATCAGAAATTAATAACGCTTTACCTAACGGACAATCAACTTCTTTATTAATTAAAACAATTGTAGCTGCCGATTGAAGTGCTTTGTCATAATATTTTGGATGATCTACAAATACAATATCGCCTGTTGTTACAACATGAATTTCATTCATGCCGAAAACAGGAAAATCATCGTAACCAACATATTGGCAACCAATGATTTCTGCAATTTCTTTAAGTGTATGTGTTTTTGAAAACTTCATATTTCTGTTTGTTTCAGGTTTAAAGTTTCAAATTTCAAGTTACCTAAAACCTTAAACTTGAAACTTGAAACAAATTTATTCCTTAACTCTTTCCATATAAGAACCTGTAGCTGTATCAATTTTGATTTTATCACCTTCATTAATAAATAAAGGAACGTTTACAGAAGCGCCAGTTTCTACTTTTGCTGGTTTAGTTGCATTTGTAGCAGTATTTCCTTTAACTCCAGGTTCTGCATATGTAACTTCTAAAACGATTGAAGCAGGCATGTCTACGGAAAGTGGCATGTCCGTTTCGGTGTTAATTTGAACCATTACGTTGGTTCCTTCTTTTAATAAATCGGGAGCATCTAAGATTTTTTTATCTAAAGTAATTTGCTCGTAAGATTCTGTATTCATAAAATGAAATTGATCACCCTCTGCATACAAATACTGAAAAGTTTGAGTTTCTACACGAATGTCTTCAATTTTATGACCAGCAGAAAATGTGTTGTCCAAAACTTTACCGTTGGTTAAACTTTTTAATTTAGTTCTAACAAAAGCAGGACCTTTTCCTGGTTTTACGTGAAGAAATTCGATAATTTTATAAATATCGTGATTGTACTTAATACATAATCCGTTTCTAATATCTGATGTAGATGCCATTGTATAATTTATTTGTTTTTTAATTTATTTATTTGTTTTTACAAACTTCCTGAATAACCTTTCATTATTCCGCGTGAAGAATTTCTTATAAAATCTAATATTTCGTCGCGCTCTGGCGATGCTGCCATTTCGGCTTCGATAATTCCGACTGCTTGTGATGTATTGTAATTTTTTTGGTATAAAATTCTGTAAATATCTTGAATTTCTCTAATTTTTTCTGATGTAAAACCTCTTCTTCTTAATCCGACCGAATTAATTCCGACGTACGAAAGTGGTTCTTTTGCAGCTTTAGTAAATGGCGGAACATCTTTTCGAAGCAACGAACCACCTGAAATCATAGCATGATCGCCAATACTAATAAACTGATGTACAGCAGATAATCCTCCAACAATAGCGTAATTACCAATAGTTACGTGACCACCAAGAAGTACTCCGTTTACAATAATTACATTATCGCCCAAATGACAATCGTGGGCTACGTGAGCCGTTGCCATAATTAAGCAATTATTTCCAATTTTGGTTTGTCCAGAAGCAATTGTTCCTCTATTGATGGTAACACATTCTCTAATGGTACAATTATTACCAATTATAGCAAGCGAATCTTCGCCGCCAAATTTTAAATCTTGAGGAATAGCAGAAATAACTGCACCTGGAAAAATATTACAATTTTTACCAATTCGCGCACCTTCCATAATGGTCACGTTAGATCCAATCCATGTCCCTTCTCCAATTTCAACATTATTATGAATGGTTGTAAATGGATCGATTACAACATTTCTTGCAATTTTTGCTCCAGGATGCACGTATGCTAGTGGTTGATTCATATTTTATAGGTTATAGATTATAGGATTTGTTTCTTAAATTAAATTCATAGTCTCAGATCCTTATCCTTGATTTAATGTTTTTTTGCTATTTGTGCCATTAATTCTGCTTCTGCAACCAACTTACCGTTTGCATAAGCATTGGCTTGCATGTGGCATATTCCTCTTCTAATAGGAGTTATCAAATCACATTTAAAAATTAATGTATCACCCGGAAGTACTTTATGTTTAAATTTTACATTATCAATTTTCATAAAATATGTAAGGTAATTTTCTGGATCTGGAACAGTGCTTAAAACTAAAATTCCGCCAGATTGAGCCATAGCTTCAACGATGAGAACACCAGGCATTACAGGAGCATCAGGAAAATGGCCGACGAAGAAATTTTCGTTCATGGTTACATTTTTCATACCAACTACATGTGTTTCAGACATTTCTATAATTCTATCAATTAATAAAAAGGGAGGTCTGTGCGGCAAAATATTCATAATTTGATGAATATCCATTAATGGTGGTAAGTTTAAATCGTATACAGGAATATGATTCTTTTGTTCGATTTTTATGATTTTTGATAATTTTTTAGCAAATTGTGTATTGACAAAATGCCCTGGTTTATTGGCGATAACTTTTCCTTTAATTCTAATTCCTACTAAAGCCAAATCTCCCACAACATCTAAAAGCTTATGACGTGCAGCTTCATTTGGATAATGTAATGTAAGATTATCTAAAATTCCGTTCTCTTTCACTGAAATAGATTCTTTTCCGAATGCTTTTTTTAGATTTTCCATTGTATTTGGCGAAATTTCTTTATCTACATATACAATAGCGTTATTTAAGTCACCTCCTTTAATAAGTCCATTATCTAATAAGCTTTCGAGTTCATGAAGAAAACTAAAAGTTCTACAACTAGCAATTTCTGTCTTGAACTCAGATAAATTTTTCATGGTTGCATTTTGAGTGCCAAGTACTTTAGTACCAAAATCGACCATCGCAGTAACCTGATATTCTTCACTTGGCATTACAAGTATTTCACTACCAGTAGCTTCATCTGTAAATGAAATTACTTCTTTTACAACATAACATTTACGTTCTGCATTTTGTTCTTCTAAACCAACTTTTTCAATTGCCTCAACAAAATACTTAGAAGAACCGTCCATAATTGGTGGTTCTGATGCATCTAATTCTATAATAGCATTATCAACATCGCATCCTACAAAAGCAGCCAAAACGTGCTCTGAAGTTTGAATTTTCACACCAAGCTTTTCTAAATTGGTGCCTCTTTGTGTATTTACTACATAGTTGGCATCGGCCTCTATAATAGGATTTCCTTCCAAATCAACTCTTACAAAAGTAAAACCATTGTTGATTGGAGCTGGTTTGAAAGTCATTGTTACTTCTTTGCCAGTGTGTAATCCAACTCCCTTAAGTGAAATTTCTGTTTTGATGGTTTTCTGCTTAACCATAATATAATTGTAATTTAATTTGTTTTCTTTTTATAATTTCTTTTTAAGTTCGTCAATGTCGGCAACAATTTTAGGTAAATTTCTAAAATGAACATAGGACTTACTAAAATCTCCATAATTGAATGCTGGTGTGCCTTGAACTACTTCGCTATCGCCAATACTTTTACCAATTCCCGATTGCGCTTGAATTCTTACACCATCACCTATTGTAATGTGACCAACAATACCAACTTGTCCGCCAATCATACAATTTTTTCCAATTTTGGTCGAACCTGCTACTCCTGTTTGTGAAGCAATTACAGTGTTTTCGCCAATTTCTACATTATGAGCTATCTGAATTTGATTATCTAATTTTACTCCTTTTCTAATAATTGTTGAGCCCATTGTTGCTCTATCTATTGTAGTACATGAACCTACTTCTACATTATCTTCAAGTATTACATTTCCTATTTGTGGAATTTTACTATAAGTCCCGTCTTCGTGGGGCGCGAAACCAAAACCGTCAGAACCTACAATCGTTCCTGAATGAATAACACAATTGTTTCCAATTTCTGTTTCTGAATAAATTCTTACTCCTGCAAAAAACAAGCAATTATCACCTATCACAACATTATCACCTATAAATGTATTTGGATAAATTTTTACATTATTACCTATTTTTACATTTTTTCCTAAGTAACTAAAGCTACCTAAATACAATTCAGAGCCATACGATACATTATCAGAAATAACAGTTGGTTGCTCAATTCCTGATTTCATCAACTTTACTTGATTGTAATATTCTAATAACTTAGAAAATGCTTGGTAAGCGTCTTCAACTTTTATCAAAGTAGGATTGACCTCTTTATCTATTTCAAAACTTTTATTGATAATAACGACGCTTGCTTCTGTTGAATATAAATAATTTTGATATTTGGAGTTGGATAAGAAAGTTAAAGAACCTTCAACTCCTTCCTCTATTTTGGATAATTTATATACTACAGCATGAGGATTACCTACTACTTCGCCTTCAAGAATGCCCGCTATTTGTTCTGCTGTAAATTTCATTTCGTTTAATTTTGACATCCAAAGCAATACAATGGAAACGCATTTAATATATTCTATTTAATGCCAATTTCTAGTAATGACTACTTTTCATTGTTGCAAAAATATAAAATTTAATTGAAACCTACACCTCTAGTAGTACTTTTGGAAAACACATGAAATATTTTGTAACTGCTTTTGACAAAGCTTTTACCTGCAACTGATCTGTGGAATCAACTAAATTTTCTACTGTTTTATCCTTTTTTAAGATACTTATAGGCTCACTTTCTCTATTGTACGCTTGATTTTTTAACTTTCCTTTAAAAACAAAGTACGCAGCTTCTTTATCAGAAAGATGATAAAGCGTTGCAATTTTAGATTTTAAATCATCTAATTTTTCATTATTTGGTTTTTCATCAAGCATTGAAATCTTGAGTAAATCTCTGTTAATTATCATTTTACTCAAAGAACTTAATACAAAATCATCATTAAATTGCCAAGATTTTATCGCTCCCATTACATCAAAATCATCCAATAAAGCAAATGTCTTTAGCGCAATAGTATCAAAATCTGCTGTAGAAATCTTGTTGTTTAAAAAATAAGAAAGTGGTTCACTACAAGGCAATTGAATTCCTTTTTGCGTTAACTCTTTAGCTCGTTTAAGAATTTTAGTTAAAGTTAATTCTGCAACAACTGATGTTTTGTGTAAATATGCCTGCCAATACATTAATCGTCTAGCAACAAGAAATTTTTCAACAGAAAAAATTCCTTTTTCTTCTATTACTAAAACATCATCTTGAACGTTCATCATTTGAATTAATCTATCACTATTGATATTTCCTTCGGCAACACCACTGTAAAAACTATCTCTTTTTAAATAATCCATACGATCCATATCCAACTGACTTGAAATCAATTGCAACATAAATTTACGATGGTATTCGCCTTTAAATATTTGAATTGCCAAACTCAATTTTCCATCAAATTCAGTATTTAAAGCATTCATAAAAAGCAATGAAATTTCTTCGTGATGAATATCTTCAACTATACTGTGTTCCATGGCGTGTGAAAAAGGTCCATGTCCAATATCGTGCAGTAAAATAGCAATATAAAGTGCATTTTCCTCCTCATCTGAAATTAAAACTCCTTTAAAACGAAGTGTTTGCACAGCTTTTTGCATAATATGCATGCAACCTAAAGCGTGATGAAAACGAGTGTGATGTGCGCCTGGATAAACCAAATAAGACATACCCATTTGAGAAATTCGTCGTAATCTTTGAAAATAAGGATGCTGAATTAAATCGTAAATTAAGCCGTTTGGAATTGTAATAAATCCGTAAATCGGATCGTTGAATATTTTGAGTTTATTGGTAGAATTCACTAATGCTGTATTTATTAGACAAATGTAATGAAATTTAAAGATAAAAAAACTACAACTTTTTAGAGTTGTAGTTTCTTGATTTTATTGTCAAACTAAGTACTTAATCTTTGCTGAATATCAACTAAAGCCGAAGTGTTTATCAAATAATAAATTTAAAATTACCAAATCTCGACTCTTAAAGAATCTGGTTGATACATTGGACTTCCTGGTTTGATATTAAACGTTTTATGAAACTGTGGAAAATTTGCTAATGGTCCATTAATTCTAAATTGCGCTGGAGAGTGAACATCAGTCATAATTTGATTCAACAAAGCTTCTTTATTGGTGTTAACCATCCAAGCATATCCATAAGCCAAAAAGTAACGTTGGTCTGGTGTTAATCCGCTAATTTTTTCTTGATTTTTATATTGTTTAGTTTTTTTGAATGCTTCATATCCCATTACGACACCACCTAAATCTGCAATATTTTCACCTTGAGTAGCATCACCATTTACAAACTTATCTCCTACTTTAAATTTATTGTATTGATTTACTATTAATTGAGTTTTTTGTTTGAACTTCTTCAAATCTTCTGCTGTCCACCAATTATTTAAATTTCCTTTATCGTCGTATTGACTTCCTTGATCGTCAAATCCATGTGTGATTTCGTGTCCAAAAGTAGAACCACCAATAATTCCATATAAAATAGCATCATCTGGCATTCTACCTTCATAACCTGGTACTAAAATATTACAAGCGGGAACACAAATTTCGTTATTACTTGGGTTGTAGTAAGCGTTATAAGTCTGGGGAAACATTCCCCATTCTGCTCTATCAACTGGTTTACCGTATTTTTTAATCATTTCATCAAAACCCCATTTATTAACCGCCATTACATTTTTACAATACGAATTTCTATCAATTGAAATAGAACTTAAATCCTTCCATTTGTCCGGATAACCTACTTTCATTACAATTTTACTCAATTTATGCAATGCTTTCACTTTAGTTGGTTCGCTCATCCAATCTAATATTTTGATACGCTCAGCATAAACTGTTCTTATATTATTGCCTATTTCTAGCAATTTTTCTTTAGACCCTTTTGGCAAATATTCCTCAACATAAACTTGACCAATTAACTCTCCTAAAGAACTATTGGTTTGTTCCACAACATTTTTCCATCTAGGTTTTTGCTCTTTTACGCCTGTCATTACTGTTGCATAAAACTTGAAGTTCTGATTTTCAAAATCTTTACTTAAATAAGATGAATAATTATTCAACAAACTCCATTTTAAATAGGTTTTCCAATCTTCAATGCTGTAGCTTTTCAACATACCGTTCAAAGCTTTATAAAATTCAGGTTGACCAACTAAAACGGTGTCTGCTTTAGCAATTCCAAAATCTTTCAAAGTTACATTCCAATCAATATTTGGTGTAATCGCATTGAATTGTGCCACAGACATTTTGTTATAATTTTTAATTGGATCACGCAAAGCTTCCATTTTTCTTGAAGCTTTAGCCAAATCGGTTTCCAATTTCATAATCGCAGTAGCATTTTTAGCAGCAACTTCTGTTTTTTGACCTGACAATTCCATCATCTTTTGTAGATGTTTTACATATTCGTTTCTGATGACAGTTGTTTCTTTATCAGCATTAAAGTAGTAATCTCTTTCACCAAGACCTAAACCACCTTGCATAAACTGTAATGCGTTTTTAGAACTATTTTTATCGTCTTGATAAACATAAAAAGTAAATGCTGAACTTGAACCGATGGAATGCAAGTATGCAATCGTTTTCATTAAACTAGGAACATCTTTTACAGCATCTATTTTGGCAAAATCATTTTTTAAAGGTGAAATCCCTAATTTATTTATGACAACAGAATCCATTCCTGATGCATAAAAGTCGCCAATTTTTTGTTTGTTACTTCCTTTTTCAGCATTAGCTTCCGCCGATTTTTCGCAAATAGATTTCACTTGATTATTAATCGTATCTTGAATCATTCTAAAAATTCCGTTGCTTCTTTCAGAAGAAGGAATTGGGTGTTTTTTAAACCATCCTCCATTAGCATAGTTAAAAAAATCAACAGAAGGATCAACTAAAGTATCTCTGTTAGTTAACAATGGATCGATAAAATCGGATTCTTTTTTATTGCAACTAAACATTATTAGAGCAGCAATTAAAAGTAAAGTAATTTTTTGAAGTAGTTTCATTTTATTATTTTTAATCAATAAATAAGTATTGGTTTATGCTAAAATGTTACAAATTTAAAACTTTTGTGTGTTATTTTAGCATCATAAAATTTTAAAAATCAGTGATTATACTTTCACATAGCTTTTTTTAACCTTCAAAACACAATTGCACCATCCAATCAAGTATCATAAAAAAATGCTAAACTTTAACATTTTACAAAATAATTAATAAAATCATCGTTTTATATATAGTAAATTGCACCAAAATAAAATGCTATTATGGATAAAATTAAAATTCTGTGGGTAGACGACGAAATTGATTTGTTAAAACCTCATATCCTATTTTTAGAAAAGAAAAATTATGAAGTTACCACTTGTAATAATGGTCGTGATGCCATAGATGTTTTTGCCGACAACAATTTTGATATTGTATTCCTAGACGAAAATATGCCGGGAATGAGTGGTTTAGAAACGTTATCAGAAATAAAAGAAAAAAAATCTTCAACACCTGTAATCATGATTACTAAAAGTGAAGAAGAATATATAATGGAAGAAGCAATTGGTTCTAAAATAGCTGATTATCTTATCAAACCGGTTAATCCAAATCAGATTTTATTGAGTTTGAAAAAGAATTTAGACCATTCGAGATTAGTATCCGAGAAAACAACTTTAGATTATCAGAAAGAGTTTAGAAAAATTGCAATGGAAATGGCAATGGTGAATTCTTATGAAGATTGGATTGAATTATACAAAAAACTTATTTTCTGGGAATTAGAACTTGAAAACATTGAAGATTCTAATTTAATTGATATTCTTGAATCTCAAAAAGTGGAAGCAAATTCGCAATTTGGTAAGTTCATTGAACGAAATTATGAAGATTGGTTTACTACGCAAGCTCCGTCAGTGAGCCAAAAAGGCTCGAGTGAGCCAAAAGCAGAAAAACCAATTCAATCTCATACACTTTTTAGAGAATTAGTTGTTCCTGAATTGGTAAAAAAAGATAAGCCTGTTCTTTTTGTAGTTATCGATAATCTTCGCTACGATCAATGGAAAGCCATGGAAAGCACCGTAAATAATTATTACAAACTGGAAAAGGAAAGGCCTTATTTTGCAATACTTCCAACGGCTACGCAATATGCAAGAAATGCTATTTTTTCGGGATTAACACCTTTAGAAATGGAAAAACAATTTCCACAATATTGGAAAAATGATGTTGAAGATGGCGGAAAAAATTTGTACGAAGCAGAATTCTTAACAGCACATTTAAAACGTTTGGGATTGAACCTCAAACAAGACTATTTTAAAATCACCAATTTAGCTGGAGGAAAAAAATTGGCTGATAATTTTAGAAGCTTAAAAGACAATGATTTAGTTACTGTTGTTTATAATTTTGTTGACATGCTGTCGCACGCTAAAACAGAAATGGATGTTGTAAAAGAATTAGCATCCGATGATAAAGCCTATCGTTCTTTAACTTTAAGTTGGTTTAAAAATTCACCTTTATTAGATATAATTCAGCAAGGACAAAAACTTGGTTTTAAGTTAATTATAACCACAGATCATGGAACAATAAATGTAAAAAATCCGTCAAAAGTTATTGGCGATAAAAACACAAGTTTAAACTTAAGATATAAAACGGGAAGAAGTTTAACTTATGAAGATAAAGACGTTTATGTTGTAAAAGATCCAAAGAAAATTGGACTTCCTGCTATAAATATGAGTAGTTCTTTTATATTTGCGAAAAATGATTTTTTCTTGGCTTATGTCAACAATTACAATCATTATGTGAGTTATTATAGAAATACCTACCAACACGGAGGAATATCTTTAGAAGAGGTTATTGTTCCTTTTTTAGTTTTTAATCCGAGGTAAAATAGTTGCAGTATTTCAGTATCATATAGAATAAAACTAAATACTGTGCACTAAAAACTGAACACTAATTTATGGAGATACTATTTTCACTAGACGAAATTGATGCTGTTGCAAAAAAAATTCTTTCAGAAAACCCTAAAAAAGTAATTCTTTTTAATGGTATGATGGGAGTTGGAAAAACAACTTTAATAAAATCATTGGCTAAAAATCTCGGTGTAAATGAAGCCACAAGTAGTCCAACCTTTTCTTTAGTTAATGAATACCAAATATATGATAATCAATTTATTTATCATTTTGATGTTTATCGTTTAAAAAAAGAATCAGAAGCATTAGATATGGGAATTGACGAATACTTATATTCCGGAAATTGGTGTTTTATAGAATGGGCTGAGAATATTCCAAATTTGATTCCTGATGAATATTCTGTTATTTCAATTGAGTTACTTCCTGATGGAAAACGCAAATTGAACTTGAGCTAATTTAATTTATTATTTGAATTTGATTTTTGATACTGGTTTTTGATACTGGTTTTTGATATTGATTTTTTTGTAACTTGTGCCAATATATATTTGTAGCTATGCCACTTACACCATTTACAAAACAACAATTACTTCCGCAAGAAGAAAAGCTTGAAATTGCTCGTCATAAAAGCGAACTATTTATTGGAATTCCAAAAGAAACAAGTTACCAAGAGCGAAGAATTTGTCTAACTCCTGATGCTGTTCACTCGTTAACGGCTCATGGTCATCGCATTCTAATTGAAGCTGGAGCTGGAGAAAGTTCAAGTTATTCTGACAAAGAATATAGTGATAATGGTGCTGAAATCACAAATGATACTAAAAAAGTTTTGTCTTGCCCGATGCTATTAAAAGTTGAACCACCAACTATGGCAGAAATCGAAATGATGAATCCTAATTCAATTATTATTTCGGCTATACAATTAAAAACAAGAAAGAAAGAATATTTTGAAGCACTTACAAAAAAGAAAATTACTGCTTTAGCATTTGAATACATAAAAGATGAAGACGGTTCTTATCCTGCTGTAAAATCTTTGAGCGAAATTGCCGGAACAGCCTCTGTAATTATCGCTGCCGAATTAATGATTAACAATCAATTTGGAAAAGGATTATTATTTGGAAATATTACAGGTGTTCCTCCTACAGATGTTGTTATAATTGGTGCCGGAACTGTTGGTGAATTTGCAGCAAAAACCGCTGTTGGATTGGGCGCAAGTGTAAAAATATTTGACAACTCTATTACAAAATTACGTCGATTACAAAATAATTTAAGTCAACGTGTTTCAACTTCTACTATTCAACCAAAAACACTTTTAAAAGCATTACGTCGATGCGATGTTGCTATTGGAGCTATGCGAGGCAAAGACAGATGTCCAATTGTAGTTACTGAAATAATGGTAGAACACATGAAAAAAGGTGCTGTTATTGTTGATGTAAGTATAGATACTGGTGGTTGTTTTGAAACTTCAGAAATTACGACTCACGAAAAACCAACTTTTATTAAAAATAATGTAGTACATTATTGTGTTCCCAATATTCCTTCGAGATATTCTAAGACTGCTTCACTTTCAATAAGCAATATTATCACACCCTATTTATTACAAATTGCAGAAGATGGCGGAATTGAAAGTTCCATAAGATTTAACAAAGGACTAAAAAATGGAGTATATCTTTATCACGGGATTTTAACAAACAAAGCTATTGGTGATTGGTTTAATTTACCCGATAGTGATATTAATTTAATCGTTTTTTAAATCATCAAATTTGTAAATATTCTTTAGTTTAGATTACCTTTGCAAAAAAATAGTTGAAGATGAAATTTTATCAGAGGTTGGCGTATTATATGGTTGGATTAGTAATGGGTGGTTTTGTAGTAGCCTTAGTATTTTCTGGTAAAGATACTCGTTGCAATTATTTTCCTAATGCAAGAGTGCTAAATGATTTACGAAATAAACCATTCAACTACAGCATAGAAGCTTCTAGAAAATTATCTGAAGATTGGATCGATACTATCGATATTAAAAATACGCTAACTCATGGCGATGTCAACTTTGATAGAAGCAATATTTCCTACCAAAAAGGTAAATTATATATTATTGAAGGTCAAACTACCAAAAATGACACTATATCTTTGAGAGTGATTAATTATCCTAGCAAAGTAGTTCTTGAAGATATAATTAGAAAAAAATAAAAAATCCTGAGTTAATATATCAGGATTTTTTATCATAACTATTTATTTTTTCTTCTATCTCTTTCCATTTTCAGTAAAATTAATTCTCTACTGGTTTGCCCTGCAACCGATGTGTTTTCTTCAGCTCTTCTAATTAAGTATGGCATAACATCACGAACTGGACCAAATGGTAGATATTTAGCAACATTATATCCGTTTTCAGCTAAATTGTAACTGATATTATCGCTCATTCCATACAATTGTCCGAACCAAATTCTCTCATCATTTTTGGAAATTTCATTAGAAACTTGCATTTCTAACAATTTATATGAACTTTCCTCGTTGTGAGTTCCTGCAAAAATTGCCATTTTATCAATGTGTTGCATCATGTAATCTAAAGCTTGATTGTAGTTATCATCCGTAGCTTGCTTGGAAGCACAAATTGGAGTTGGATAACCTATTTCTTCAGCACGTTTGTTCTCTTTTTCCATGTAAGCGCCGCGAACTAACTTCATTCCGATATAAAAACCATCTCGTTTTGCTCTTTCATGTAAAGCTTTCAAATAATCCATTCTATCCCAACGATACATTTGTAAGGTATTGAAAACTATCGCCTTTTCTTTATTGTATTTTCGCATCATTTCTTCTACCAAATCATCAGCAGCATCTTGCATCCAACTTTCTTCACCATCAATCAATAAGGCAACATTTTTAGAATGCGCTGCTTTACAAATGATTTCGAAACGTTCTTTAACACGATTCCATTCTACCTGTTCAGATTCCGAAAGTGGTTGCTTCTGTCCTATTTTTGTGTATAAATCCAATCGACCTAAACCTGTAGGTTTGAATACCGCAAACGGAATTGCTTTACGTTCTTTGGCAAAATCAACAGTTTTTAAAGTCATTTCTAACGCAGTGTCAAATTGATTTTCTTCTTCTTTTCCTTCAACAGAATAATCTAAAACAGAGGAAACTCCTTTGGTAAACATTTTATCAACTACTTTTAGACAATCCATCTCGTTTACACCTCCACAAAAATGGTCGAAAACTGTGGCACGAATCAATCCATCAACAGGCAAATGTGCTTTTAATGCAAAATTGGTTACTGCTGTTCCAATTCGAACCAAAGGCTCATTGGAAATCATCTTAAATAAAAAATAGGCTCTATCTAATTCGGTATCACTTTTTAATGAGAAAGCAACTTCAGTATTGTTGAAAATTTTATTCATATTATCTAATAATTGCACAAATATATGAAGAGCAAACTAAATATTTATCAAAATAAAATAGATTTTTGCGGTAAAATTTGATAATAATGTAATATAAAACATAATTCAATTAATCATAAAATAGCCTTAACATAAGTAAAATAAAAAACTCATAAGTTATTTTAAATATATCCATTTCCTTTCACTGTTTAATTTAAAAGTACCAATATGCTCTTTATTCCATTCATTTGGCGCTATTAATGAAAGTGTATTTGTCCCATCATTGTTGGCATACAAGTGATAAATTTCTCCAATTACTGGTTCAAACGAGAATTTGGAGTTATAAACCAATTCGTTCCATTCAAATTCTTGCATCAATTTTTCGTATTGAATTTTAAGTTCATTAAACTTATTTTCAAACTCTTTATTCACGTTGCTTATTCCTCTACTTTTCCACGATACAACATCATCCATTTTGATAACGGGAGCGCCAACACTTGTCGAATAAGACAACAAACTAGCATTGTAACCTTCCTCTTTTGAAAAAACTACATTATCTGGTTTTTTACTTTCCATTTTTTAACGTTTTGAAATTTTATTGTTTGAAATAGCACGTTGCATATTACATTTAAATCGATCAATACCTTCAACACGTTTAGCTAAATGCTTGGTTTTGCAATTTTCAACTCGTTCACGCCACAATTTATAACTTCTAAATTTCAATTCTTTTTTCATTAAAGCTTTTACTTCGGCTTCTGATAAGCCAAACTGAAACTTAATAGCATCAAATGGTGTTCGGTCTTCCCATGCCATTTCAATGATTCTATCAATCTGAATATCAGTTAAATTTTCCTTTTTTGAGGTTACGATTATCGGTTTCAAATTATATTTTGTTTAACTTTTATAAATTAATATTAAACAAAAATAATCATTTTAAACCAATCTAAAAGAAATTTAACTAAAAAAATAAGTTATCGCTAAAGTTTAAATGGATAAAATAATATCCTATTTTTGTTCAAAATAAAAAAAATTTATGCAATCTATTGAAGCCAACGGTTACCAAATATTTTTCAATGAAACTGGATACGAGAAAATAAACATCTTTATATCTGAAAATAGTTACTCCTCTATTTTCATTCTAGTTGACGTGCATACTAATAAATATTGTCTTCCAAAATTTTTACCCAATTTGGCTACAGAAATTCCAATTGAAATAATCGAAATTGAAGCGGGGGAAGATTTAAAAAGCATTACAACTTGCGTTGAAATATGGTCTATTTTATCAGACCTTGGTGCTGATAGAAAAAGTTTAATTATTAATCTGGGAGGAGGCGTAATTACCGATCTTGGGGGATTTATTGCTTCTACTTTTAAAAGGGGAATTGATTTTATAAACATTCCTACTTCACTTTTGGGAATGGTTGATGCTTCAATAGGTGGAAAAAATGGCATAGATTTAGGAAACTTAAAAAATCAAATTGGTATTATAAATGTTCCGAAAATGTTACTTATTGATACTGGTTTTCTTGAAACTTTATCAGCAAAACAAACCCGGTCAGGATTAGCAGAAATGCTAAAACATGGCTTAATTTATGATAAAAATTATTGGATTACTTTTGTCATTCCTATACAAGATGCAACCAATAAAATTGATTTTGACAATTTTGATGCTTTAATTTATCGTTCGATAGAAATTAAAAATGAAATTGTAAAACAAGATCCGACAGAAAACGGCATTAGAAAGGCACTGAACTTTGGACATACATTGGGACATGCCATCGAAAGTTATTATCTACAATCAGCTGCGCCTATTCTGCATGGCGAAGCAATTGCGATAGGAATGATTTTAGAAAGCTATATATCTAAAGAAAAAGGATTACTTACTTCTGATGAATATCATCAAATTAAGTACATACTCTCCGCGGTTTATGAGCAACGTAATTTTAGCGAAAATGAAATAAATTCTATTCAAAATTTACTTATACATGATAAAAAAAATGAATACGGCAAGGTACAATTTGCATTACTAAATGGTATCGGAAAAACCATAATTAACCAATCTGTTGAAAATGAATTAATTATAAAAAGCTTTAAAGATTATAAATCATAATTTATTTTTATATTTTTTTTGCAATTAGGTAATTTTATTTTTTACATTTGTCGTGATGAAAAACAACACTAATAGTACTAACAATAGCACTTTCACGCTCAAAACCAATTCTGGTTTTCAAGTACTTTGTGTTACCTTTTTGACATCTATTAGAACTATTTTAGGTTTGTTTTTAGAGTTATTTAAATCTGAAACTGAAAAACTTCCTATTGTTTACGCTAATATTAGGGTTTGAGAAAATTAGATTAACTGTTATTTAAATAATCTAATTAATTTTCAAAATCAAATGAATACAAAATATTTCGACCTAATAAATCAAACTTATTATTTTCCTCAAGAAGAATTTACATTAAATAAAGATAGTGAACTCCTTTTTCATAACATCGATTTAATGAAATTGGTTGAGCAATATGGTACTCCATTAAAATTTACTTATTTACCTCAAATTTCTAATAACATTAAAAGAGCTAAAAATTGGTTCCGTAATGCAATGGAAAAAAACAATTATGAAGGTAAATATTATTATTGTTATTGCACCAAAAGTTCTCATTTTAAGTATATAATGAACGAAGCTTTTAAAAATAACATTCATGTTGAAACCTCTTCAGCGTTTGACATAAATATTATAGAAAATTTACTTGAAGACGGCAAAATAAATAAGAGTACTTATGTTATTTGTAATGGCTTTAAAAGAGATCAATACGTAAGTAATATTGCACGATTAATTAATAATGGTCACAAAAATACAATTCCAATCATTGATAATTACGAAGAATTAGATTTACTACAAGCTGAAATTAAAGGAAAATTCAAAATCGGAATTAGAATTGCTGCCGAAGAAGAACCAAAGTTTGAATTTTATACTTCGCGATTAGGAATTGGATATAAAAATATTGTTCAATTTTATAAAAAACAAATTCAAGATAATGATAACTTGGAGTTGAAAATGCTTCACTTTTTTATCAATACTGGAATTAACGATACTGCTTATTACTGGAATGAATTGGTAAAATGTATTAAAGTTTACATTGCATTAAAAAAAGAATGTCCTTCACTTGATGGCTTAAATATTGGTGGTGGATTTCCTATAAAAAATTCCTTAGCTTTTGAATATGATTACCAATACATGGTAGACGAAGTAATAAATCAAATAAAAATTGCTTGTGATGAAGCAGAAGTTGATGTACCGAATATATTTACCGAATTTGGTTCGTTTACAGTTGGCGAATCAGGTGGTGCTATTTATCAAGTTTTATATCAAAAACAACAAAATGATAGAGAAGCTTGGAACATGATTGACTCCTCATTTATAACCACTTTACCAGATACGTGGGCAATTAATAAAAGATTTATTTTATTGGCAATTAATCGCTGGAACGAAAATTACGAACGAGTTTTACTTGGCGGAATGACATGTGATAGTGATGATTATTACAACTCTGAACAAAATATGAATGCTATATATTTGCCAAAATATAATAAAGAAAAACCACTATATATTGGATTTTTCAATACAGGCGCTTATCAAGAAACCATTGGTGGTTATGGCGGTTTACACCATTGTTTGATTCCGCAACCCAAACATATTTTAATTGATAAAGATGCGAACGGTATTGTTGCCACCGAAGTTTTTTCTGAACAGCAAACGGCCGAAGAAGTACTTACCATTTTGGGATATACTAAAAAATAAAAAAACTGTTTGAAATTTTCGAAAAAAAAGATTTTCTTTGAATTTCAAGCTACAACATAAATTACATAAAAAAAACTATGAGTAAAGGACCAATTAGTCAGTTTATTGAAAAGCACTATTTGCACTTCAATTCGGCTGCTTTAGTAGATGCTGCCAAAGGGTACGAGCAACATTTATTAGAAAATGGAAAAATGATGATAACTTTAGCTGGCGCAATGAGTACAGCAGAGTTAGGGAAATCGCTTGCAGAGATGATTCGACAAGATAAAGTACATATTATTTCATGCACAGGAGCGAATCTTGAAGAAGACATAATGAATTTAGTAGCACACAATTCTTATAAAAGAGTACCAAATTATAGGGATTTATCACCTCAAGAAGAATGGGATTTATTGGAAAATCATTACAATAGAGTTACCGATACTTGCATCCCAGAAGAAGAAGCTTTTAGACGATTACAGTCGCATTTATTTGATATTTGGAACAATGCAGATTCTAAAGAAGAACGTTATTTTCCTCATGAATTTATGTATCAGATGATAAACTCCGGAGTTTTAGAGCAGTATTATGAAATTGACCCGAAAGATTCTTGGATGGTTGCTGCAGCAGAAAAAAACCTACCTATTGTTGTCCCTGGTTGGGAAGATAGCACAATGGGAAACATTTTTGCTTCTTATTGCATTAAAGGTGACTTCAAGCCAACAACCATGAAAAGTGGAATTGAATATATGATGTGGTTGGCCGATTGGTATCCAAAAAATTCTAATGGTAAAGGTGTTGGATTTTTCCAAATTGGTGGCGGAATTGCAGGAGATTTTCCAATTTGTGTTGTTCCTATGTTATATCAAGATATGGAAATGCACGACATTCCTTTCTGGAGTTACTTCTGTCAGATTTCAGATTCAACTACTAGTTACGGTTCCTACTCGGGTGCGGTGCCCAATGAAAAAATCACGTGGGGAAAATTAGATATTCAAACACCAAAATTCATAATTGAATCGGATGCAACAATTGTTGCGCCTTTAATTTTTGCTTATTTATTAGACCAATAAAATACATATATGAGAAGAGTTATTGTTGATTATGCAAAGCTAACGGGCGATATTTTAAACTTATTAGTCGAGAAATTTCCCGAAGGATATGACGACAGCGATATTATCCGTTTTAGAAATGCTCAAAACGAACTTGTTGAAGCTGTAGAAGTACGAACAGATGACACCATTTATTTAGTAAAAGTAAGTACCAAACTTGCAAGCAGAATGGAAAAATTTGATGAAGAGGACGATCTTGATTCTGTAATTGAACCAATCATTCCGGTCGCAGGACTTGATGACGATGAAGATGCTAGTGGCGATGATGATGATGTTGAAGAAGATTTACTAAAAGATAAAGGCGGATCTGATGAAAGCGATGAAGACGACGATGAAGACGATTTCGAATCTTCGGATAATTTTGAAGATGATGAGGATGATGAAGAATAAATATTATAAGTAAATAAAAATCCCAAATTCTTGACGACGAATTTGGGATTTCTATTTTTGCTTGACGACAATCAATAAACTAATGTTCTATTTGAACAACGCTTCCTTTATTTACTAAATTGGTAATTATTTGAAATAACTTAATTGGTTCAAAAGGTTTAATGATAATATCGTTCATTCCAGATGAGAGCGCCTCTTCAGTAACTTCTTGCTTATCAAAAGCTGTGAGTGCAAGGATTGGTATTTGTATACCTTTTTTCCTAAGGAGTTTGGTCGTTTCAAATCCGTTTATAATTGGCATATTAATATCCATCAAAATCACATCAAACTTTTCTTTTTCTAGTAAACTTATCGCTGAGTATCCATCCTCTAAAATAGTACATTTAAAATTATTTCCTTCAAGAATTTTCTTGGTAACGATTTGATTTATCTTATTGTCTTCTACAACCAAAATTTTATAAAAATAATTTGATGAAAGGTCAACTTCAATATTATTGATGATATCGTGGCGTTGTTTTTCATCAGATTCAAAACCTATAATAAACGTAAAAGTAGTTCCAACACCTTCTTCACTTTCTAGCTCAATGGTACTTCCAAAAAGTTCAATTAATTTTTTTACGATGGATAATCCTAAACCTGTTCCCTGATAATCGCCCTCTTTACGTTCAATTTGAACAAATTTTTCAAATATTTTATCTTGATCTTCTTTTGCGATTCCAACACCATTATCAATTATTTCAAATTTAATAAACGATTTTGAACCCTCAATTCTATCTAAATTGGCTAATATTTTAACTTCTCCATCCTTAGTGAATTTAAGAGCATTACTAACCAAGTTCATAAAAACCTGCGAAAGGCGCAACTTATCGCCTATAATAAACTCAGGGATAGACGAGTCTATTTTAGTAACTAATCGATTGTTGTTTTTTATCGCAATAAATTCTAAAGAATCAACAATAGTTTTTATTTCATCTGAAATATTAAAAATCATACTTTCAAGTATAATCTTATTCTCTTCAATCTTATTTATTTGAAGCAAATCGTTAACTAACGAAAGAAGGTATCTAGCTGAAAACTTTAATGATTTTAAATGCGGACTATTGGCTAATTCTTTATGTTCATCGAGAATGATATTTGTAATTCCTACTACTCCATACAAAGGCGTTCGCAATTCATGACTAATAGTCGAAACAAATTGTGTTTTTAATTGAGAGGCAACCTCGGCTTTCTCTTTAGCAATTTGCAATGATTCATTTGCTAATTTTAATTCAGCATTAGTTTTATCTCTAAATTTATTATTCTTATAAAGGGAATACAATAACAATAACAAAATGAAGAAAATTATAACGAACAAAAGAACAATTAATTTCGACTCTTTTAAATCTTCTGATTGTTCATTTTTTTCTCCTTCAATTTTATTTATCTGACGCTCAAGCTCTTCTAATTCTATTTCGCTTCCGGCAAGTTTAACCTTTTTAGTTCGCTCCTCGTTGTAAATTTTTTCTTTTAGTTCCTTATGGAGATTAAGATAAAATAATGTCTTTTCATAATTTTTATTCTTTTTAAAATGTGATGCTACGTCGCTATAAACATCACACAAATTGGAATCTAATAATTTTGATTGATTTTTTTTTCCCAATCGAATGGCTTCATAAAAAAATGTTTCTGCTTTTTTACTTTCATTTTTAAAACTAAAATAAGAACCATATAAACTTGCAGCAGACATTTTGGCTTCTAACTGATCACTTTTACTTATAAAATAATCGACACTTTTTAAATAATTTATACCTTCATCGTAATTGTATATTGCAAAATAAGCAGAGCAAATATTCAATCGCGTGTAAACTATTTCGATAGAATCCTTAATCTTTTCCGAAAAAAACAAGCCTTTTTTATAATATTCGATACTCGTTTTAAAATCATCCTTTCTATAGGAATAAAGACTTCCTATGTTATTATTAATCCAAATTTTAGTAGTATCATTCTTAGACAAATTAGCATGGTGAAGACCTTTTTTATAATAATTTAAACCTTTATCAACATTGTAAAATTCTTCAAAATTAAGCCCAATGATATTATATGCTTTAGCCATCAAAACATCATCTTTAAGAATATGAGCATCATTTAAAGCAATTTTAGAAAGTTTGAGGGATTTGTCAACTTGCAGATTCAAAAATGCATATCCAGCATCGGCTAACAATTTTTCAATTTCTATTTTAGAACGCACTTGCTCTTGTGAAAATGAAAATTGTAAACCATGGAAGGCAGATAGCAGTACAATAATTTTAAATAACTTCAAATTTAACTTTATTATGAGTTTAAAGTTTGGAACTTTATTAATACAAAAAATCCCAAATTAATTGGGATTTATTACAAATATACTTAATTTCGTATTAACTTTTTATATTTAAGTCGTTTTGGTGTTAAATCACCTCCAAGTCTTTTTCGCTTGTTCTCTTCATATTCAGAAAAACCACCTTCAAAATAATATACTTGCGAATTGCCTTCAAATGCTAAAATGTGTGTACAAATTCTGTCTAAAAACCATCTGTCATGCGATATAACAACAGCGCAACCAGCAAAATTCTCTAAGCCTTCTTCTAAAGCTCGTAGCGTATTAATATCTAAATCATTGGTAGGCTCATCTAACAATAATACATTTCCTTCTTCTTTTAAAGTCATTGCAAGATGCAGACGATTACGTTCACCACCCGAAAGCGCCGAAACTTTTTTATTTTGTTCACTTCCACCAAAATTAAATCTTGATAAATAAGCTCTAGAATTTACTTGTCTTCCGCCCATCATAATTAATTCTTGACCGTCACAAAAGTTTTCCCAAATAGATTTATTTATATCTATGTTTGAATGGGCTTGGTCTACATAGGCGATTTTTACTGTTTCACCAATTGAAAAAGTTCCGCCATCTGGCGTTTCTTCGCCCATAATCATTCTAAAAACAGTTGACTTTCCTGCGCCATTTGGTCCTATAATTCCAACTATTCCGGCTTGAGGAAGCGTGAAATTTAAATCATCATAAAGTAATTTGTCACCAAATGCTTTCGAAACACCTTTGGCTTCGATTACATTTGTTCCTAATCGAGGCCCGTTTGGAATGTAGATTTCTAATTTTTCATCTAGTTCTTTTTGATCTTCATTTAATAATTTATCATAATTTTGTAAACGTGCTTTTTGCTTAGTTTGTCTTCCTTTTGCACCCTGACGAACCCAATCTAACTCACGTTCTAAGGTTTTTCTTCGCTTCGAAGCTGTTTTTTCTTCCTGTTCCATACGTTTAGATTTTTGATCTAACCAAGAAGAATAATTTCCTTTCCATGGAATTCCTTCACCTCTATCAAGTTCCAAGATCCATCCCGCAACGTTATCTAGGAAATATCTATCGTGCGTAACCGCAATTACAGTTCCAGCATATTGTGCTAAATGTTGTTCTAACCATAAGACCGATTCGGCATCTAAATGATTGGTTGGTTCATCCAGCAATAAAACATCAGGCTGTTGCAATAACAAGCGGCATAATGCTACACGACGTCGCTCTCCACCGGATAAATGCTTAATTGGCGTATCACCCTCTGGAGTGCGCAAGGCATCCATTGCAATTTCAAGTTTGGTATCTAATTCCCATGCTCCTGAAGCATCTATTTTATCTTGTAAATCAGCTTGTCTGTCCATTAATTTTTGCATCTTGTCGGGATCTTCATACACTTCTGGCAAACCAAACATATCGTTTATTTTATTAAATTCTTCTAAAACTGCAACAGTTTCTGCCACACCTTCTTTTACAATTTCGATAACCGTTTTTATGTCGTCTAACTGTGGCTCTTGCTCTAAATAACCAACCGTATAGCCTGGTTGAAAAACAACATCGCCTTGGTAGTTTTTATCAACTCCAGCAATAATTTTTAATAATGAAGATTTTCCTGAACCATTTAAACCAAGAATACCAATTTTTGCTCCATAAAAGAAACTCAAATAGATGTTTTTGAGCACTTGCTTATCACTTCCTTGATATGACTTACTCAATTTTTGCATTGAGAAAATTACCTTTTTATCGTCTGACATTTTAATTTATTTTGAATTATGAATTTATAATTTAGAAACACAGATTAAATAAATTGTAATACTTTATGAAATCTATAAATGTTATTATTTTGTGAAATTTAATTTAAATTTTAAACCAATTTTTAACCATTTCTTTTTCTGCATTTTGATCATTTTTGTGATTGAATTCATTGGTTTTGCCGTTGTAAAGATACTCGTTTTCCCAAATTTTATGGTTTTCGGCTAACGCTTTTATACTCTCACAAACATATTTTATTTCTTCTGAAGTTGTTGTAGGATGCACAGACATTCTTATCCATCCTGGTTTTCTGATTAAATCTCCTGAAATGATTTGACAAACTAAATCATTAGAGGTTTCTTGATCTACATGAAGTAAATAATGTCCATAAGTTCCTGCACAGCTGCATCCGCCGCGAGTTTGAATTCCAAATTTATCATTTAAAATTTTTACACCTAGATTAAAATGCAAATCATCAATATAAAACGATAGTACTCCTAACCTATCTTGATGTTCTCGTGCAAGAATAGTTATGTTTTCAACGCTTCCTAACTGTTCAAAAATATAAGTAACAATTTCGTGTTCACGGTTTAAAATATTTTGAACTCCCATTTGCTCTTTCAGTTGAATTGCCAAGGCTGTTTTAATAACTTGCAAAAAACCGGGTGTTCCGCCATCTTCTCGGTCTTCAATATTATCTATGTATTTATGTTCTCCCCACGGATTTGTCCAAGAAACGGTTCCGCCTCCAGGACAATCAGGAACATTGTTTTTGTATAAATTTTGATTAAAAATTAAAACTCCCGAAGTTCCAGGACCACCAAGGAATTTGTGTGGTGAAAAGAAAATAGCATCTAAATAGCTTTCTTTATCTTCTGGATGCATATCAATATCAACATAAGGACCTGAACAAGCAAAATCTACAAAACAAACACCATTATTTTGATGCATAATTTTGGCAACCTCGTGGTAAGGCGTTACTATTCCAGTTACATTTGAGCATGATGTAATAGAAGCAATTTTAAAACTTCTATCGGTATATTTCTCTAGTAGTTTTTTAAATTCTTTAATACAAAAAAGTCCTTCTTCATTGGCTGGAATTACTTCAACGTCTGCAATAGTTTCTAACCAAGAAGTTTGATTAGAATGATGTTCCATATGTGATATAAAAACAATAGGTTTTAACTCTTTTGGCAGTTGAAGGTAATCTTTTAGATTTTCTGGAATTTTAAGTCCTAAAATACGTTGGAATTTATTCACGACACCCGTCATTCCGGTTCCAGTATTAATTAAAACATCGTTTTCAGTAGCGTTTACATGCTTTTTAATAATATGTTTGGCTTCATGATAGGCCATAGTCATTGCAGTTCCTGAGATTGTAGTTTCGGTGTGAGTATTAGCTACAAAAGGTCCAAAATCGTTCATTAGTTTTTCTTCAATAGGACGATATAATCTTCCGCTTGCTGTCCAATCTGTATAAATTATTTTCTTAATGCCAAAAGGCGATTCAAATTCTTGATCTATTCCTATAATATTTTGGCGAAATTTGTTGAAATAAATTTCTAACGCCGTTTTTGTTTCTGCTACAACCATTTTCTCACATTGATTTTGAGCTCAAAGATAAGAAAAAAATGTATTTTTGAAAATAGGTAGTTTACGTGATAATTAGCTTAACAAACGAAAAAAAAACTAACTATATAGTGCAAAAAAACAAGTATAAATACTTATCGATTAAACGTTCAGATTGACTAATTTTGACTAATTTTGAAAAGTATAGATATACAAAAATGCAACTAAAAATAAACAATCAATTTTCTACCTCACTTAAAGCAGATCCAAACGATACAAATACTTCTCGTCAGGTTTTGAATGCCGCATTTTCTTATGTAAATCCTAGAGTTCCCTCTAATCCTAAACTACTACATGTTTCTGAAGAGGTTGCTTCTTTATTAAATATTACAAATGACGAAACAAAAGCTAACGATTTTTTAGAAGTTTTTTCTGGAAAATCTATTTTTCCCAATTCTCGCTCTTATGCTATGAATTACGCAGGACACCAATTTGGAAATTGGGCAGGTCAACTTGGCGATGGAAGAGCTATTGTTTTAGCAGAAGTTGATACTAATAATGAAACGTTGATGATTCAATTAAAAGGTGCAGGTTCAACTCCTTATTCAAGGCGTGCAGATGGATTAGCCGTTTTGCGTTCTTCTATCCGAGAACATCTTTGTAGTGAGGCTATGTATCATTTAGGAGTTCCAACAACACGATCGTTGTCATTAATTCTTACTGGTGATAAGGTTTTACGAGACATAATGTATGACGGAAATGCAGATTATGAAAAAGGTGCTGTTGTTTGTAGAATTGCTCCTACTTTCATCCGATTTGGAAATTTCGAACTTTTTTCAGCACAAAATGACATTGAAAATTTAAAAATGTTAGCCGATTTTACCATTAAATATTATTATTCTGAAATTCAATCTGAAGGAAAAGAAAAATACATTCAATTCTTCAAATTGGTTGCAGAAAATACACGTAAAATGATTATTCATTGGCAACGTGTTGGTTTTGTTCATGGAGTTATGAATACTGATAATATGTCCATACTTGGATTAACAATTGATTATGGACCTTATGGTTGGTTGGAAGATTACAATCCTAATTGGACTCCAAATACAACCGATAGAGAATACCGTCGTTATCGATTTGGCAATCAACCCGATGTAGCACAATGGAATTTATTTCAACTTGCTAACGCTTTATATCCATTAATAGAAGAAGCTGCCGCACTAGAAAAAATTATAAATGATTTTAAAACTTTGTACGATGCTGATTATTTAGACATGATGAAATCTAAATTAGGATTAGAAAAATTTCATAAAAATGATGATAAACTAATTTCAGATTTAGAACATGTACTACAATTTTCTGAAACAGATATGACAATATTCTTTAGAGATTTAAGCAATTTACAAAAGGAAAAATCAGCAGGATGCGCTATTTCTTTAATAAATAATGCATTTTATAATCCAAAAGAAATTTCAAAGACAATTTTAAAAAATTGGGAAAAGTGGTTTACAAAATATATTGAACGTATAGATTTTGAAGATGATTCCGACGTTATTCGTAAAGCAAAAATGGATGCAGTAAATCCAAAATATGTATTACGAAATTATATGGCTCAATTAGCAATTGATGCAGCCAATGATGAAGATTATTCTTTAATTACAATTTTACATGAACTGCTAAAAAAACCTTATGACGAGCAACCTGAGCATGAAAAGTGGTTTTCAAAAAGACCTGATTGGGCGCGCGAAAAAATTGGCTGTTCTATGTTATCTTGTAGTTCTTAAGGCATGACCATTTCTCTTTATTATAATATCTTTAAGTATCCAATCCAATTGTGGGTCTTTGTTTTTTACTTTATCTTTTACTGTTAAAGGAATTTCGAAATCAGGAAAAATTCCTCTTCCAGCAACATTCGTTTGATTTATGGTCTTAATATCCATTAATCCCAAACGTAATTCAATTTTAGAATTTGGCAAATCAACCACTGGCATAATTCCGGCAACTGTTCCGTTGAAAGCTCCACCGGTTTCCTCTCCTACAAAAGTCACATTAGGGTTTGCTTTCAAAGAAGAAGATAAAATACAGGATGCTGAAAAACTGCCACCATTTATCAAAACATAAATTTTTCCATCAAAATAATTTTCAGCATAAGCTCGTTTTTTTGAACCTACTAATTTGTATTGATACGTTCCATCATTATTTTTAGCAGTTCTAAAATAGGAAAATCCCATGTAAAATGGATAAAAAGCAGCTGCAAATGGATAGGTGAATTTTGGTATATTTCTAAACAAACCTAACTTAAACAAACTAGTTTTGGATGTTACAATGGCAGGTTGCAAAATGATAAATTCTTTATCTGTTAAATGGGAATACAAATCAACTGCATCAGCAACTCTTCCACCTGGATTGTCACGAACATCAATAATTAAATTTTTGATATTCTTTTTTTTAATTGAATCAAAAATTGCTTTATATGCTTTTTTATGAATGCCTTCCGAAAAATTTTTGACTCTTAAAATAGCTACTGAACTATCAGATTGAAAGAATTTTAAACTTTTAGCATATTCATTTAACAATTTATTATAACCATAAATTTTATTGTACTTACTTTCTTCTTTTAATTTTTTCTTATCTACTGTTTTTTTCACTGCAACTTTAACTGAATCAGCTGCTTTTACTTTAGTTTTAACTTTTGCTCCTAGTTTATTGTCTTTTTTAAATCTAGAGATGGTTTGTTCAAAAACAGAATCTTTTTCTTTAAAAATAAATTTCAAACTATCATTAACACCAATCTCATTAGTCATAAATGCAGTGTACCGCTTGGAAAATGACTTTCTAATATAGGTAGTATTAAATCCATCAGAAACAAGACTATTTTTATATTTGCTATAAATCGCTTGTGGTTGAATACCATTCACAGAAACAACTTCACTACCAAGCTCAATTTTTTTGTTAGCCGATTTATTTTGAGTAATAAATAACTTGCTGTTTTCCCACTCATAAACAAACTGCGACATTGGTCCATCACCTGCTTTTTTTAAACGCTTGTTTTCTTTCTTTGTAAATTTTGGCAAAACTGGTGACATGGTCATATGACCTTGGCGAACAGACGTAATCACAGGACTTATAACAAAGTAAAACTCCTTACTTGTCATGGGTTTATTCACTACTTTTCGGATGCTATCAAATTTAAAATCTAATTTTTCTTTAGAAATATAACCATGTAAATTGGGATACAACCGATTTAATTTTCGATGTGTAAAATCAATATCTTTATGAAGTTTTTCAACAGAAATAGATTGTGATAATTCATAGTTATATTGTTTCACCGACTTACAGTTGGAGAAAAGCAGAATAAGTATAAAAAATAAAAGTAGTTTTTGAATTTTGATAGGCATAAAAATTATTTTGGTATTCAAATATAGAATTTATAGAATAAAAGAGAAATCTGTTGAGAAAACTTTATGAAAAAACCTTTCAAAATTTCTTCTGAAAGGTTAATGATATTTATTAAAATAATATTCTAAATTCCCGCAACAACTTTAATCTCATCAATAATCCTCGAAGCTAATTTATCGGCTTCCACTTGTGTTGGAGCTTCTGTATAAATTCTTATAATCGGTTCGGTATTTGATTTTCTTAAATGAACCCATTCAGAAGCAAAATCTATTTTTACTCCATCAATTGTATTGATTTCTTCTGATTTATACTTTTCAGTCATCGCAACTAAAATGGCATCTACATCAATTTGAGGTGTCAATTCAATTTTGTTTTTACTCATATAATATTGCGGATAACTTGCTCGTAATTCAGCAACGGTTTTTTCTTGATTTGCTAGATAAGTCAAGAACAAAGCTACTCCTACCAAACTATCTCTTCCGTAATGTAATTCTGGATAAATGATTCCGCCGTTTCCTTCTCCGCCAATGATTGCATTGGTTTTCTTCATTAATTCCACGACATTTACTTCACCAACAGCACTTGCTTTATAACTTCCGTTGTGTTTGTTGGTAATATCTCTCAAAGCACGAGACGAACTCATATTAGAAACCGTATTTCCTGGTGTTTTACTCAAAACATAATCGGCAATGGCTACCAAAGTATATTCTTCGCCAAACATTTCTCCATCATTAGATATAAAAGCCAATCTGTCAACATCAGGATCAACTACAATTCCGAAATCGGCTTTTTCTTCTAAAACCAATTTACAAATATCTCCCAAATGTTCTTTCAAAGGTTCTGGATTATGAGGAAAATGACCGTTTGGTTCGCAATATAATTTTACTACTTCAACACCCATTTGTTCCAATAAATTCGGAATTACAATTCCACCCGTAGAATTCACAGCATCTACAACTACTTTATACTTCTTGGTTTTTACCAAATCAGCATCAACTAAAGGTAAATCTAGTACTTCATCAATGTGAATATCCATATAAGAATCATTGGTAGTGATTTCTCCTAACGAATCAACATCAACAAAATCAAAGGCTTCTGCTTCTGCTATTTCTAAAATTTTTGCACCATCAGCACCATTTAAAAACTCGCCTTTTTCATTCAATAATTTCAATGCATTCCATTGTTTTGGATTATGCGAAGCCGTTAATATGATTCCGCCATCTGCTTTTTCCAATGGAACTGCTACTTCAACAGTTGGTGTTGTAGAAAGTCCTAAATCGATAACATTTATTCCTAATCCGATTAATGTATTTTGAACCAAATTGTGAATCATCGAACCCGAAATTCTGGCATCACGACCAATTACAACGGTTAGTTTTTCTTTTGAACTATTATTTTTAAGGAAAGTTCCATAAGCAGAAGCAAATTTTACAGCATCAACTGGCGTTAAATTATCACCTACTTTTCC
This sequence comes from Flavobacterium sp., assembly GCA_044361155.1. GTDB lineage: Bacteria > Bacteroidota > Bacteroidia > Flavobacteriales > Flavobacteriaceae > Flavobacterium. The sequence continues at coordinate 37,225 of JBIKJF010000008.1, read as the reverse complement.
ACCGATGGTTCCACGAATTCCTGATATTGATTTTATTAATGTCATTTTGTTAAATATTTTTAATAATACAAATATATAAAGTTGATTAATAACAATGTAATAGATTGATAATGTTTTTATTAATAAAAAACAAAATGTTAAATACCTGTTAATCAATGTTAAATAAAGCTAATTGATGTTTTTTTAAGATATTTAATAACATTTTTGTAAAAACTTTAAAATAAAAAACCATGAAAAAACTAATTTATTTATCACTAGCATTTATTTCTTTTCAATTTGTAAATGCACAGGACAAAGAAAAAATCAATTCAAATAAAAAATTTTATTTGAATACAGGAATACAATTTGAATCATTAGATTATTTAAAAAAGAATAAAAACTTCTACATTGGAGGTGAATATAAACTTAATGATACCGAAAGTATTGCGCTTAATTTAAACTACTTCGATAAAGGTTATGAAAATGCTGGAGGCTCATCGCTTCTAGGTAACCCTAAAAGTTTTGGATTTCAGTTTCAGTTTAATCATGATTGGAGTAAATTAATAGGTCTAAACAATGATAAATTTGATTTATATACAGGAGTTGGCTTAGGATTAGCATTTACAAAGGTCAATAGCTTTACATATCCAAATGGAATTACTTCAAAAGAATTCAGTGAGACTGAGCTTAATTTGGGTGGACAAATTGGATTGCGCTATTTTTTTAAAAAAAATATAGGTGTTAGTACAGAACTAAACTTTAATCAAAATAATACACATTTAAAGACTGGATTAACATATAAATTTTAAAAAAAAAATAAAACTAAAAAAAACGAATTTGAAACTACAAGTTCGTTTTTTTTTTATTCTTATATTAGCAAAAAAAGTAATGAATTTCCTAGCTCACATTTACCTTTCTGGAAACAACAATTTGCTTAAAATTGGAAATTTTATGGCTGATAGTGTTCGTGGGCATCATTATATGGATTATCCCGATGAAATTCGAAAAGGTATTCTTTTGCATCGTTACATTGATACTTTTACTGATGCTCATCCAATTTACCGTAAAAGCAAACATAGATTACACGAAAAATACGGTCATTATTCAGGTGTGATTATGGACATTGTTTATGATCATTTTTTAGCTAAAAATTGGCACAAGTATTCTGATGAAAAATTAGGAGATTATGCTGATGAATTCTACAAATTACTTCAATATAATTACGACATTCTAACAGAAAAAACGAAAGGAATGTTACCTTATATGATTGCACGAAATTGGTTAGTAAGTTACGCGTCATTAGCTGGCTTAGAAATAATTTTATTTCAAATGGATTATCGAACGAAACATCGCGCCAATATGCAAGAATCGATTGTAGAAGTTCAAAAGTATTATTCAGAATTTGAAGAAGAATTTACTTTGTTTTTTGAAGAATTACGTAACCATTGTGTGGAGAAATTAAAAGAATTAGAATGAATTTTATACAAAATTTAGGACAAGATTTACATCAAAAGTCCAATCGAGAACTAGCTATTCCTATGGAGAATTATATGAAAAATAATTTTTCTTTTTTGGGAATCAAAACCGAAGAAAGAAGAACTGTTTTCAAAACAAATTACGAAAAGTACAAATCTGAAATCAAAGCAAATTTCAGAACAATTGCTTGGGAATTATTCAATAAAAACGAACGAGAATTTCATCAATGCGCTATAGATTTATTGGTAAAAGAATTCAAGAAAAACTATATTTTAGAAGATATTAAGTTAATTGAAAACTTAATTATTACAAACTCTTGGTGGGATTCGGTTGATGTTGTTGCTAAATATTTATTAGGTGGCTATTTGCAACAATTTCCAAATGAAACTTATGACATAATTGAACGATTTTCGAATTCACAAAATATGTGGTTGAATCGAAGTGCTATACTATTTCAGTTGAGTTATAAAGAAAAAACCAATTTCGATTTACTAAAATCAGAATGTGAAAAACATAAAGAATCGAAAGAGTTTTTTATTCAAAAAGCAATTGGTTGGGCTTTGAGAGATTACAGTCGTTTTAATCCAATTGGTGTTTCTGAATATGTAAATTCAACCAATTTAAAACCTTTAAGTCAACGTGAAGCATTGAGAAATATCAAGTAATTACATTTCACCTAGAAGCATAGAAAAAATCACTTTAGTTTCTTCTCCAAACATTTTTGGAGTTTCGTAAAAATATACTTTTTGAACAATTTTAGTCTTAGTAACAATACCTGATTTTGTTCTTGAAACAGTATATCCGGTTTTCCAACTTTGATATTCAACAGAATCATACCTGCTTTCACCTGAAACTGAAAATAAAATCGGTTCAGAAATTAAAAGCTTTTGAATAAACTGTTGCAACGTAATTTTATCAAATGAATCCGAAGTAAAATCAATCACCATTGTGTTGGGATTTTGAAATAATAAATTGATGTTCTTGACTACTTCATTTTTCAAATCATCATTCAATGAAGCATCAGTAAGCATCTGAAAATAGGAAAACAAATCTTCAACTTTAGTTTTAGAATTTTCTTGATAAGCATTCAAAACTTTGGCGGAAAATCTTTTATTTAAAGACATTGTTGTAGCGGCTTTCTTTTCTGAAACACTCTCTTTCACAACATCTTGAGCATTAACAAAAAAGCTGCATAATAAAATAACGATAAATAAAAATTTCTTATTCATTCTATTCTTGTTTAATTCTAATGAACTGAATCTTATCATTAGCATCGTTTTTAATTTCAACAATCTTCATCTTTTTTAGCGAAGCCGTTGGTACAATCAACTTTTGTGAAAACTCGCTTTTATTGAAATATTCTGCTCCTAAATCGTCTTTCAACATCACAATCACCTCTAAATTGTCCGATAATATTTTATTCAATTGCTCTTTTCTCGTTTGCCAATCTTTAATATCTGATAACATAAATGCTTTGAGCATCATGGCGTAATCATCTGGTTTTAAATCAATTCGTTTTGGAGGTTCTGTTGTTGTTCCATTTGGATTTATAACTATGGTTTTCGGCTCATAAAATGGACTTTGAATGACCAATTTTGATTTTCTATTACCATTATTTGAAACTTGAACTTTACCTTCTTTTATCTCTAATTCTTGTTTGACTGAATCTTTTACTTCAAAGACTTTAACTTCTTCTGCATTTACTTTTTCATTCGTATATTCGTTATTTAGCTGAATTGTTTTGGGTTTAGAATCTTCTTTTTTGCTAAAAAAAACAACAACTAAAGCCAATGGAATAAATAATAGTAACATCCATTTTTTAGATATTTTCGATTTTTCTGATTGACTTCCTTGAATTGTTTGAACGATTTTTTCTTCAAATGTAAACTCATCCCAACCTGAAAAACCTACAAATTCCGATAAAATATTCAACATATCTTTTCGTGGAATCTTGTTATTGGTTTCGGGTTTTAAATGCGTGTAAATCCATTTTTCACTAATCGTTTGCTTACACTTTTCTTCGATTAAACCAATCAAGTTTTGAATATCCTGCGAACTAAATGTCTTCCAAGTTCCTTGAAAAAAAGGATGATGCTCTTGATATTTCAAAAGCACTTTTTGTTTCAATTCCTGAAATTTTTCAAGTTCTGTCATTCTAATAATTCGGTTCAAAAGTAAAGCTACAATTCGATATTTCTACTGAAAACGAACTGTAAAAGTGCTGTAAATGTAATTAAAAAACTTTACAGTTAGTTGAAAGTAGTTTTACCAAACCAACTTTGAAAAACGAGAGTATCATTGCATCATTAATTTTAAAAACTTTAAAAAAATGAAGACAAATTTAATTACAACAATCGCTCTTACAATTGCATTAAACTTTGCTAATGCACAAGACATGGGAAATGCTCAATACGAAAAGAAAGGAAACGCTGATTATGGAAATGGCGCTTACGGAAATGGTGGCTACACTATTAATAGAGTAAACACAATTCAAACAACTTCAAGCAGTCAAGATGAAATGGTTTTAATAATTAAAGGAATTTATAACGAACGCGCAACGGCTCAAATTGCAACATTTGCTGTGCTTCAATTAGGAAAAACTGCCGAAGAAGCAACTAACTTAATTGACGAAAGAATTGGAAATGTTATGAAAGAATTAGCATTATTCAATAAAGAAATTGTGGTTGAAACCGATATGATTTCGTTTGTACCAACTTATGATTATGCTGTTGAAAAAAAGATTTTTAATCCAAAAACGTATAACGAAAAACCATCTGGATTTGAATTGAAAAAGAACATCTTAATCAAGTTTAGAAACAATAATGATTTTGATAAAATTCTATCCATTTGTGGTAAAAACGAAATTTATGATATTGCAAAAGTAGATTATGTAACTACCAATTTTGACCAAGTTAGAAGCGTAATGCAAAGAAAAGCTTTGGAAGTTTTTAAAGATCAAATGGCGAATTATTCACTAATTATGAATACCGATTTGAACAAAAAAGAAAAAATACTTCAAGAAGGTTTTAATATAACCTATCCAATGGAAAGCTATAGAAGTTATCAAGCGTATTCTCAAGCTGATGCCAATTTTGATCCAAAAGGAGAAGTTCATAATATAAAGAAAAACACTACTCAATATTACAACCAAGCTTTAGTGAAAGACCATAATTTTGTTATGAATCCAGATATTACTGAACCAACCATTCAAGCGTTTTACGATATCACAATTCGAATCAAACTTAAAGAAGACCAATTACCAAAAAATACAATTATAAGAAACAATCGTTACTATATCATCACTGCAGCTGGCGATGTTAAACCTTTGGCTTTATAAAAATGAACCTATCAAGTATAAAGAATCCGATGAAATAAAATCCTTCATCGGATTTTTTTATGTAAAATTTTAAAACACTACTTTTGCGTACCGCAGTGAACAAATAAAATGCCAAACAGAAAGTCAGCTATCATTCAATTATTTTTTAGAAAAATTGCACGCCGATTGGAATCAATGTTCTTTTTGGCAAAAACAATTTTATCCGAACGTAATTTTATTTATCTAGCGGCGGTTGCAGTAGCAATTTCGTGTGCTTTGGCAGTAATTATATTGAAATATTTTGCGCACAATGTTTTCATTTTTGCAAATTATGCCAACAATTATTTAAAATTGCCTTTTGCAAATAGTATTTTTCCAATAATAGGTATTTTATTAACTGTTTTTGTAATCAAAAAATTCCTTGATGGCAAAATAGAAAAAGGAAGTTCAATAATTCTTTATGCGGTTGCCAAAAAAGGTGGAATTATTCCAAAAAAACAAATGTATGCCCAGATCATAACAAGTTCCTTAACCGTTGGACTTGGTGGTTCCGCTGGATTAGAAAGTCCAATTGTGATAACAGGAGCTGCTTTTGGTTCTAATTTTGCTCAGAAATACAAACTCTCTCAAAAAGATAGAATTTTATTACTTGCTTGTGGAGTTGCGGCTGGAATTGGTGCTGCGTTTAACGCTCCAATCGCTGGTGTTTTATTTGCCATTGAAGTCGTTTTGACCGATGTTGCCATTTCGGCATTTATACCCATCATGATTTCTGCTGCAACTGGTGCATTGGTTTCTAAAGTACTTTTGAGTCAAGACGTTTTATTAAGTTTTGAACAAGAACAAAATTTTGATTTTCACAACACACCATATTATATTTTACTTGGAATTTTAGCTGGTTTAGTTTCTGTATATCATGCTCGAAATTTCAGAAAAGTAGAACATTTTTTTAGCCGATTTAAAAGTAATACCTATAAAAAAGCTTTATTTGGAGCTTCTATTCTAGCCGTTTTAATATTCTTTTTTCCAACACTTTTTGGTGAAGGTTATGAAAGCATGAAAACACTTTCAACAGCTCATCCTGAAAGTTTACTAGAAAACACTTTATTAGAAAATCATAAAAGTAATGAATGGATTCTATTAGGATTTGTTGGTTTAATTGTTTTATTAAAATCCTTCGCAACTGGTTTAACATTAGGTTCTGGTGGTAATGGTGGTAACTTCGCTCCTTCTCTATTTGTGGGTTCGTATCTCGGTTTTTTTGTAGCAAAATTTATGGATTTGACCAATATCAATTCACATCTTTCAGTAACAAATTTTACCATCGTTGGAATGGCTGGAATCTTGAGTGGTTTATTTCATGCGCCTTTAACCGCAATTTTCTTGATTGGTGAAATCACTGGTGGTTATGATTTGATGGTTCCACTGATGATTGTTTCTTCAATAAGTTTTGCCGTTTCCAAACAAATGGAACCACATTCTATGGATGTCAAGGCATTGGCTGATAAAGGAGAAGTTTTTACAAGTGATAAGGATAAAAACATCTTGCAAAGCATTGATTTTCTTGAATTGGTTGAAACAGATGTTAAAATTATTTCGCTAGAAAAATCATTAGAAAATCTAATTGACCACTTATCCAATTCCAATCAGCAAATAATTCCAGTTTTAGACGAAAAACATAAACTACTAGGAATTGTTGACTTTGAAAACATACGTTCTATCGTTTTTAATCCTTATCGAATAAAATTCACAGAAATTAAAGAAATCCTTTCGCAACCTCAAGAAATCATCAACCACGATGACGGCATGGAAACCATCATGGAAAAGTTTGAAACTTCCAATCAAACCATACTTCCAGTCATAAAAAACGGAAAATTCTTTGGACTGATTTCTAAAGTTACTATTCTTGAAGCTTATCGCGAGCAATTGAAGGAAATGGTGATTGAGTAAATATTTAAATTCCAAAAATTAAATTCCAAATTCCAAACTTGAAATGTTGATTAAATCAATTGCAATTGAATTTTGTCATTGATATTGAATTTTAAAAATTTTAATATCGGATAGGTTTTAAATTTGATTTATCCGATATTAAGAAATATCTTTGCGTTGTTATGTGGAACATTGATATTAAATATAGAGAAGAATTACAATCAACATTCGATAGATTGTACGATAAAATGGCTGTTTTAAAAAGAAGCAGACCATTGCCAAATATTGCTTTGCAAAAAATTAAAGAATCATTATCTATTGAGTGGACTTATAATTCCAACAGTATTGAAGGAAATACATTGACGCTTCAAGAAACGCAAATGGTTCTTCAAGAAGGAATTACTGTAAAAGGAAAATCACTTCGCGAACATTTTGAGGCAAAAAATCACGAGAAAGCCATCAATTATTTGTTTTCTATTGTTGATGATAGTTATGAAATTCGAGCAATCGATATACTTTCTATTCATAGTTTAGTTTTAAACATGATTGAAGAAGATTTTGCAGGAAGAATCAGAAATGGAGGCGTTAGAATTTCTGGAGCCAATTTTGTTCCTCCAAATGCCAATAAAGTTTCCGATTTGCTCGATGAAATAATTGATTTTGTAAACACAAATCCAATGCAATTAAACGATATTGAATTGGCAACAATCTTTCACCATAAATTTGTTTGGATTCATCCTTTCTTTGATGGAAATGGAAGAACGGTAAGATTAGCAATGAATTTATTATTAATGAGAAAAGGTTTTCCGCCTGCCATTATTTTATCTAATGATAGAAAAAAATATTATGAAGCATTAAACCAAGCCAATAATGGAAATTATCAAAAATTAATGGTGTTAATGTGTCAGGCTCAAGAACGAACTTTAAATATTTATCTAAGTTCATTGCCCGATAATGATTATGATTTTCAAGAAATTTCCAATATCGTTAGTGAACCTAATTCGCCATACAGCCAAGAATATGTAAGTCTGTTAGCGCGTCAAGGAAAAATTGATGCTCATAAAGAAGGTAGAAATTGGTACACTACCAAAAAAGCCATTGAAGATTATATTGAAAATCGTCAAAGGAAGAGAAATATCAGTTAGCAGTGTTCAGTTGGCAGTACGCAAACTGAACACTGACTACTGATTACTGAACACTATTTTGTTTTTTCTCCAACAAAATAATCATTAGTACTTTTAAACAAAACATTAAAAGTGGTCAAACTTCCGTAACATCTTGTAATGTATTGTTGCAATTCAACTTTTTCAGCATTATCTAAATTACTTGAATTTATTTTTTGCTCCATAACACGAAGTCGATCTCTAACCATAATAATTTTATTGAAAAAAGTATCGATTGGCACTTCTTTGTTTTGAGTTGGTGTTCCTGGTTCCATTACCAATTTTCCACCTTTCCATTTGTCTGCAATGGGAACAATTTGAGTTACATCACTCCATTTTTGAAGAATGTTTTTCAAAGTTTTCTCCACTTCATAAAAACTTACTGAATCTACTTCATCTTCCACAGCTTCAATTACTTCAAATTCACTGTCAACATCAATGGTTTCCAATCCATTTTCGATAAAAGTTACCCAATAATGTTTAGAAGTTACATTGGTTACAACTCCTAATCCAAATTCTGAATGCTTTATACGTGATCCTATTCCTAATATTTTCATACTTTAATTTTTTTCAAATATAAAAATTTTGCAGAATTTTGAACCATTAAGATATTAAGAAAATTAAGATCTATTATTCTTAATGAAACTTAATATCTTAATGGTTTTAAAAAAATAATAGTAGCGTTTGTGATAAAATCTTTAACAAATTCTTCTGTTCTGACTAACTGAATTTTGCTCATAAAATCGTATTTTTGCGTTTTGAATAAAAACATGCTAGAAAACGAAAATACAATTGAAGTAATTGGTGCAAGAGTTCACAACCTCAAAAACATTGATATTTCTATTCCAAGAGAGCAACTTGTGGTAATTACTGGACTTTCGGGTTCGGGAAAATCATCTTTGGCTTTTGATACCATTTATGCCGAAGGACAACGCCGTTACATAGAAACTTTTTCTGCATACGCAAGACAATTTCTTGGTGGCTTAGAACGTCCAGATGTTGATAAAATCGATGGACTTTCTCCTGTAATTGCTATCGAACAAAAAACTACAAGTAAATCGCCTCGTTCAACAGTTGGAACTATTACCGAAATATACGATTTTCTTAGATTATTATTTGCTCGTGCTGGAGATGCTTTTAGTTACAATACTGGCGAAAAAATGGTTTCCTATTCTGATGAGCAAATTAAAAATTTGATTAAGGAAAACTTCACAGGAAAGCGTATTAATGTTTTAGCTCCAATCATTCGTGCAAGAAAAGGTCATTATGCCGAATTGTTCCAACAGATTGCCAAACAAGGTTTTGTAAAAGTTCGTGTGAATGGTAAAATTACCGACATCACAACCGGAATGAAACTCGACCGATACAAAACACACGATATAGAAATTGTAATTGATAGATTGCAAGTCGAAAACGACGAAGATACCGATAAAAGATTAGCAGAAAGCATCAAAACTGCTATGTATCACGGTGAAGATGTTATGATGGTTATCGAACATGAAAGTGATGAAGTACGTTTTTTTAGTAGAACTTTGATGTGTCCGACAACTGGGATTTCGTATCAAAATCCAGAACCCAATTTGTTTTCATTCAACTCTCCAAAAGGTGCTTGCGAACATTGTAATGGTTTGGGAATCGTAAACGAAATCAACATAAAAAAGATTATTCCAAATCCGAAATTATCTATCAACAAAGGTGGATTTGCACCACTTGGTGAGTACAAAAATTCTTGGATGTTCAAACAATTGGAAATTATTGGCGAGAAATATAATTTTAAATTGACTGATGCCATCGAAACCATTTCTGAAGAAGCCATGGAAATGATTTTGAATGGAGGAAATGAAAAATTTTCAGTGGTTTCAAAAGCCGCTGGTGTTACCAAAGAATACAAAATTGATTTTGAAGGAATTGCTAAGTTTATAAAAAGTCAGCATGATGATAGTAATTCAACTTCTATAAAACGTTGGGCAAAAGACTTTATGGACGAGATAAATTGTCCTGAATGCAATGGTTCACGATTAAAAAAAGAATCACTTTTCTTCAAAATAAACGATAAAAATATAGCTGAATTATCAGCGATGGATATTTCAGAATTGACTATTTGGTTTCAAAATTTACCAAAAAAATTATCTGAAAAACAAAAAACAATCGCCACTGAAATTCTAAAAGAAATTAACGACAGACTAAAGTTTTTAATGGATGTTGGTTTGAATTATCTTTCTTTAAGTCGAAGTTCTAAATCACTTTCTGGTGGTGAAGCACAACGTATTCGTTTGGCAACGCAAATAGGTTCGCAATTGGTTGGAGTGCTTTATATTTTAGACGAACCAAGTATCGGTTTGCACCAACGCGATAACGAACGATTGATTAATTCTTTGAAAAATCTTCGTGATATTGGAAATTCTGTTCTTGTTGTAGAACACGACAAAGACATGATTGAATGTGCCGATTATGTGATTGATATTGGTCCGAAAGCTGGAAAATTTGGTGGAAACATCATTAGCAAAGGAACTCCAAAAGAATTGCTGAAAGAAAATACCATTACAGCACAATATTTGAATGGAAAAATGCAAATTGAAGTTCCGAAAAAGCGTCGTGAAGGCAATGGAAAATCCATAAAATTAACTGGTGCCAATGGAAATAATCTTAAAAATGTTACGGTTGAATTTCCGTTGGGAAAACTAATTTGCGTAACTGGAGTTTCTGGTAGTGGTAAATCAACATTGATTAATGAAACGCTCTACCCTATTTTGAACGCTCATATTTTTAATGGAGTCAAAAAACCAATGCCTTACAAGAAAATTGAAGGTTTAGAACATATCGACAAAGTAATTGATATCGATCAAAGTCCGATTGGTAGAACTCCTAGAAGTAATCCTGCCACTTACACCGATGTTTTTTCAGAAATTAGAAGTTTATACGCAATGACGCCTGAAGCAATGATTCGCGGTTATAAAGCTGGACGTTTTAGTTTTAATGTGGCTGGGGGAAGATGCGAAACTTGCGAAGGTTCTGGAGTTAGAACTATCGAAATGAGTTTTTTACCCGATGTTTATGTAGAATGTGAAACTTGCATGGGTAAACGTATCAATAGAGAAACTTTAGAAATTCGTTACAAAGGAAAATCAATTTCTGATGTATTGAACATGACAGTTGATGAAGCGGTAGATTTCTTTGAATTAATTCCTAAAATATATAGAAAAGTTAAAACCATTCAAGATGTTGGATTGGGTTATATCACACTTGGTCAACAAAGTACAACACTTTCTGGTGGTGAAGCCCAACGTATAAAACTGGCAACCGAATTGTCTAAAAAAGATACTGGAAATACTTTTTATATAATGGACGAACCGACAACTGGGTTGCATTTTGAAGACATTAGAGTATTAATGGATGTTATACAAAAATTGGTTGATAAAGGGAATTCGGTACTGATCATAGAACATAATTTAGATGTTATCAAATTAGCCGATTACATTATTGACGTTGGTATAGAAGGCGGCAAAGGCGGTGGAGAAATATTATGTAAAGGAACACCTGAGGAAATTGTTAAGAATAAGAAAAGTTATACTGCGCAGTTTTTAAAAAAAGAATTAATTTAGCACTACTGCAACAAAATTAAAATATATAGATTATGATACATAACGATTACGAAAACGAAGATCATAGGATACACGATAAATTAAAACAAAAAACTTGGAATGAAATAAGAAGCAACGATTCTTGGGCGATTTTTAAAATCATGTCAGAGTTTGTAAATGGTTATGAGTCAATGGCTAGAATTGGTCCTTGTGTTTCTATTTTTGGTTCGGCAAGAACAAAACCTGAAGATAAATATTATTTATTAGCTGAACGAATTGCTTACAAAATCAGTAAAGCTGGTTATGGCGTAATTACTGGTGGTGGTCCAGGAATCATGGAAGCCGGAAATAAAGGCGCGCATCGTGGTGAAGGAACTTCAGTAGGCTTAAACATCGACTTACCTTTTGAACAACACTTCAATCCATTCATAGATAAAGACAAAAATTTGAATTTTGATTATTTCTTTGTTCGCAAAGTAATGTTTGTAAAATACTCGCAAGGATTTGTGGTTATGCCCGGAGGGTTTGGAACTTTAGATGAAATGTTTGAAGCGATTACATTAATTCAAACCAAGAAAATTGGTAAATTCCCAATTATTTTAGTTGGAACTACCTACTGGACTGGTTTAATGGATTGGATTAAAACTGTGATGATTGATGAACATAAAAATGCAAGTCTAGAAGATTTAAATTTAATCAAAATTGTTGATACTGAAGATGAGGTAGTTGAAGCGTTAGATAATTTTTATAAAAAATACAATTTAAGTCCAAACTTCTAAACATAATTGACGCCATCGAGCGTCTTTTTTTTAACCTTTTTAGCATTGTTATTCCTAATTATTTATATTAGCGCTTGAAAAAGAAATTACATTGAAAATCAAGAGTTTATTTTGCCTATATTTGATGTACAACAGTTTGATGGCAGTTGCACAACATAAATCTAAATTGACTGTAACAGTTGATCATGAAAAGAGCGTTCTTGGTGTTTATCAAGAGCTTACTTACAACAATCAAACTAATGATACTATAAAAACGATTGTTCTTAATGATTGGAATAATGCTTATGCCGACAAGAATTCACCGCTTGGCGAACGATTTTCAGACGAATTTGTTAGAATGTTTCACTTAGCAACCGATAAAGAACGAGGAAACACAAATACTATCACAATAATAGATTCAAATAAATCATTATTAAATTGGAATCGTCCCGAAAATGGCCACGATTTGATTGAATTCGAATTAAAAAATCCTATTTTATCAAAACAAACGGCAACCTTTACGCTTTCTTACTTTTTAAAAATACCTAGCAATAAATTTACAAAATATGGATACAATAATGAACAAGAACTAGTTTTGCATAATTGGTTTTTGACGCCTTCTCGGTATGAAAATAAAACTTTCATTAAATACAACAACCTTAATCTAGACGACGCACCTAATGCATTAAGCGATATTGATTTACAAATAACTTGTTCAGAAAATTATAAGGCGATTTCAGATTTAACCTTAGTAAATTTAAACAATGGCACCTATACATTTACGGGGAAAAATAGATTATCGACATCACTATTTATAGAAAAAAATATAAGTTTTCAGAATTTCAAAAATGAATTTATTGAAATAACATGCAATTTAGAGGACAAGAAAGTTACAGATATCAATAAAGCTATCCTTATTGACAAAGTTGTAAATTTCGTAAAAGATAATCTTGGTGATTATCCAAATGAAAAAATTATTGTTTCTCAAATTGATTATGAAATTAATCCTTTTTATGGTTTAAATCAGCTTCCATCTTTTATCAGTCCGTTTCCTGATGAATTTATTTTCGAATTAAAATTTTTAAAAACTTACCTTAATAATTATTTAAAAACGTCGCTTCAATTAGACTCTAGAAAAGATAATTGGATTTTTGATGCAATTCAAATCTATTATATGATGAATTACATTGACGAATTTTATCCCAATATGAAAATGATGGGAAGTATTGCCAAATTAAAACTGCTAAAAGGATATAACTTAGTTTCTTTAGATTTTAATGAGCAATACAGCTATTTTTACATGCTAATGGCCCGAAAAAATTTAGATCAACCGCTAGGCGATCCTAAAAACACGTTGATAAAATTTAATGAAAAAATTGCCTCAAAATATAGAGCAGGTTTAAGTTTTAGATATTTGTCAGATTATATCGGAGCTACAAACCTTAAATCAATAATTTCTAGTTTTGTTGAATATGCTAAAAAGAATCAAACTGGTATTTCTGCTTTTGAAGCCGTTCTAAGAAAAGATAGTCCAAAAAAAATAGACTGGTTTTTATCTAAAATTATAAACTCTAGAGCCATTATAGATTACAAATTTGATAATGTTACAAAATCTGCTGATTCTATAAGTTTTCAATTGATTAATAAAACTAAGGTAAATGTTCCTATTCCTATTTACGGAATTAAAAATAAAAATATTGTTTTTAAGCAATGGATTGATGATGTAAAAAAAGATAGTGTTTACAAGATGAAACGATTTGATGCCGATAAAATTGTTGTTAATTATGAGAATGAGGTTCCAGAATTTAATCAAAGAAACAATTGGAAATCTTTAAAATCTTTTGGCATCGGAAATAAGCCTGTTCGTTTTAATTTTATGAAAGATTTAGAAAATCCGTTTTATAATCAAATTTTATATGTTCCAACCATTCAGTATAATTTTTACGATGGCTTTATTCCCGGTATACGTTTTCATAATAAAACAATTTTAGATCGCCCTTTTAATTTTGACATAACGCCATCATATTCTACAAAATCTGAATCTCTATCGGGGTCGTTTTCATTTGTTGTTAATCACTACAATAGAGAAAGTGATTTATTTAATATCAGATATGGTTTTAGTGGTGATTATTTTAGATATGCACCCGATGCTACTTATCAAAAAGTAAATCCCTTTGTAAGTTTTCGATTTAGAGAAAAAAATTATCGAGACAATCATAGAAAATCATTGCTTCTAAGACTAGTCTATGTAAACAGAGAAAAAAGTGAAATTGTGACCAATACTTTCGAAGGTAACTATGGTATTTTTAATGCTAGATATGTAGATTCAAAAACCGAAATAACAAAGCATTTAGCTTTTTCAACCGATTTACAAATTTCTAGTAAGTTTGGTAAAACATCGGGCGAAATAAGTTATAGAAGATTATTCGATGATAACAGACAAATAAATATTAGACTTTATGGTGGGATTTTTCTCTATAATGCTACAAATTCTAATTTTTTCGATTTTGCATTAGATCGACCTTCCGATTATTTGTTTGATTTTAATTATTTAGGACGATCAGAAAATACAGGATTGTTAAGCCAACAATACATTCAAGCAGAGGGTGGCTTAAAAGCAAAATTGAATAATCCGTTTGCTAACCAATGGATGACTACCATAAATAGCAGCTTTAACATTTGGAATTGGATTGAAGTTTATAGCGATTTTGGTCTTATGAAAAGTAAATTTGATAATGATCGTTTTGTATTTGACAGTGGCATTCGATTGAATTTAGTAACCGATTATTTTGAACTTTACTTTCCCGTTTATACAACCAATGGTTGGGAAATTGCGAAACCGAATTATAATGAAAGAGTGCGATTTATAGTAGCATTTTCTCCAAAATCATTAATCGGACTTTTTACTCGTAAGTGGTTTTAATTAAATTAGCATTTAAAGTTTTAAAAAAATTGTTTGTAAAAACAAAACAAAACACCTTTTATTTACTAAAAATAAAGGGATAACTTATCAATTACACATAAAAGCACATGTTTGTTTAAATTTTTCTTATAAATCAATCCCGATTAGGTCAGATATTTATTAATAGTTAAATTATTTTTTTTTTGTGTATTGCATTTGTATTTACTTTTTTGATTAAATTTGTTACTTTAAGAAATTCCATTTCATATTATGACCGAGACACAAAACAAAGTTGAAATTACGTTTGAAGACTTTAAAGCCGAAGTTTTAAACGATTATAAAATTGCAAGTATTAGTCGACAATGTAGTTTATTAGGAAGACGAGAAGTACTAACTGGAAAAGCCAAATTTGGAATTTTTGGAGACGGAAAAGAAGTGCCTCAATTAGCCATGGCGAAAGTTTTTAAAAATGGTGATTTTCGTTCAGGTTATTATCGTGATCAAACCTTTATGATGGCAATTGGAGCGATAAATATTGAGCAGTTCTTTGCAGGTCTCTATGGTCATACCGATATTAATTTTGATCCGATGAGTGCTGGACGTCAAATGGGGGGACACTTTGCAACCCATTCTCTAGATGAAAATGGACAATGGAAAAATCTTACTAAACAAAAAAACTCTAGTGCAGATATTTCACCAACTGCGGGTCAAATGCCGAGATTATTGGGATTAGCTCAAGCATCAAAGATATTTAGAAATGTAAAAGGTTTGGAAGACAAAACCAATTTTTCAATCAACGGCAATGAAGTTGCATGGGGAACAATTGGTAATGCCTCGACTTCTGAAGGTTTGTTTTTTGAGACTATAAATGCTGGTGGTGTTTTACAAGTTCCGATGGTGATGAGTGTTTGGGATGATGAATACGGTATTTCAGTTCATGCTAGACATCAAACAACAAAAGAAAATATTTCTGAAATTTTAAAAGGATTTCAAAGAGATAACGATAACAAAGGTTACGTGATTTTAACAGTAAAAGGTTGGGATTATCCATCGTTAGTGGCTACTTATGAAAAAGCCTCTTCAATTGCGAGAGAGGAACATGTACCTGTATTGATTCATGTACAAGAACTTACACAACCGCAAGGACATTCTACATCAGGCAGTCACGAACGATATAAAAACGAGGAGCGTTTAGCATGGGAAGCACAATTTGATTGTCTTGTTCAAATGCGTAGTTGGATAATTGAAAACAACTTAGCAACAGCAGAAGAACTAGATTCTATTGATAGCCAAGCATCAAAAGAGGTTTTAGAAGGAAAAAAAGCAGCATGGATATCATTTACAACACCTATAAAAGAAGAACAAAAAGAACTTTTAAGCCTTTTAAATATAGTTGCTACTTCTAGTCACAATAAACTGTTTATCGATAAAATAGCGGCTGAGCTTGCATCAATAAAAGAACCAATTAGGAAAGACATTTTGTCAACAGCGAGAAAAGTCCTCCGAATGATTGTTGGTGAAAATGTACAAGCCCAATTAGCAAATTGGATTACAAATTATATTGAAAAAATTCAACCAAAATTCAGTTCGCACTTATTTTCTCAATCCAGTTCAAATGTACTAACCTCCGAAGAAGTTGAACCAATCTATGATATTGCTGCAGATGACGTGGACGCTCGTTTGGTATTAAGAGATAATTTTGATGCTTTATTTGCAAAATATCCAGAAGTTTTAATTTTTGGTGAAGATTCTGGAACTATAGGAGATGTAAACCAAGGCCTCGAAGGAATGCAAGAAAAGTATGGAGAATTGAGAGTGGCCGATGTTGGTATTCGTGAAGCTACAATAATCGGTCAAGGAATCGGCATGGCATTGCGTGGCTTAAAACCAATTGCAGAAATTCAGTATTTAGATTATTTATTGTATGCCATTCAAATAATGAGTGATGATTTAGCTACATTACAATATAGAACCTTAGGCCGACAAAAAGCACCTTTAATTATAAGAACACGCGGCCACCGCTTAGAAGGTGTGTGGCATTCGGGTTCGCCAATGGGAATGATAATAAACGCTGTTAGAGGAATTCATGTTCTAGTGCCAAGAAACATGACAAAAGCCGCCGGATTTTATAATACGTTACTAGAAAAAGATGAGCCCGCTTTAGTTATTGAATGTTTAAATGGCTATCGTCTCAAAGAAAAAATGCCAACCAATTTAGGGGAATTTAAAACCCAAATTGGCGTTGTAGAAACAATCAAGACAGGTTCAGATATAACTTTAGTTTCTTATGGCTCTACGTTGCGATTGGTTGAAAAAGCAGCAGCAGAATTAATGAACTTTAGTATAAATTGTGAAATTATTGATATTCAATCTTTGCTTCCGTTTGATATAAATCATGATATCGTTAAAAGTATTGCCAAAACCAATCGCTTATTGGTTATTGACGAAGACGTTCCCGGAGGAGCAAGTGCTTTTATTCTGCAAGAAATAATAGAAGTTCAAAAAGCATATCAATATTTAGATAGCGCTCCACAAACATTAGCTTCTAAAGCACATCGCCCTGCTTATGGAACCGACGGAGACTATTTTTCAAAACCTTCAATTGAAGATATATTTGAAAAAGTTTACGAGATTATGCATGAAGCTAATCCAACTAAATTCAAAAAATTGTATTAAAAACTAAAGTCAGTAGTAACTGGCTTTTTTTATTACTATTTTAAAAATTTTATTAATTTTAGAATTAAAATTGTTTTGACAGGAGCTTTGTATAGAATAAATTCGACAATTTAACATTTTGCTTATCTTATGAAAATGAGTACTTTTGAACAGTTTTATTTTAACATTACCCATCGCAATTAAAAAAATCTAAAACTACAGAGAAAGTTTTTATAAATGAAACTGGTTTTTTAACATGAAGATAGATTTTTATAACTATGAGAAATAAAATAATTTATATCATACTAAAGTACAGAACTTTGCACGTAGGGTTAATTCTTGTGCTAATAGTTACGATTCTTTATTTCTTTATTTTAAAAAAAAATAATGACGAAATAGTAACAAAAAACACAATAGATAAAGACGATTATGAATATTATAACTTAGGTGTAAAAGATGATACTCTTTCTAAATTTGGATTTTGTGCTAAAGAAAATTATGTAATTACCGATGATGCCGATGTAAGGAGAACGCCAAATAGAGCAATGTATAATTCTATATATAAGTTAAAATTTGGAACTAAAATTTACACTAAAAACTTAGACGAAAATAGCACTGTCGATGACATTGATGAATCCCTACTTGAACGAGAAAAAAGAAATAAATTTGTAGCAATTTATGCCAAAGAACCAATTCTTTTATCAGAGAAACCTGTAGGTTACCTTTACTATGAAGATCTAATCGGAAAATCTGAGTTTCAGAACTACAAACCAAAAGAAAAAAAAGTAATACCAAATAAAATAGATTCAACAATAAAAGCTACGATCGAAAGCAACTTGTTTGTAAATGAAATTGAGTTCAAATTTGCAGAAGATATAGATCGTTTTAACAAGTCGATTGTTTATGGCGACTACAATAATGACCTAATTGAAGATTTTGCTGTTGTATTAGATAATGTTGATAAGACAAATTCGGTACTCCAGATTTATTTAAATAATCCGGAGGAAAACATTTATATTTTGGCTTACAAAAAAATGTTTCCTTCCTTGTTAAAAATAAAACTCATTGAAAAAGAAAATGAGGTAATGGTTAACTCAGAAATTACAAAATTTCCGATAGATGGTATTTTGATTACAAATCCGGAATTGAATTCTTTTTTTCATATCTACAATAATGAGAATAAGTCTTTTATGATTTTGCCAAATTAACCACTTCTAAATCATTTTTATTCGTTTAAAATTTATTCACTAATCAATTTATTACTATTGTAAATATTTGAATAATCCCTATATTTGTAGGCTAAAAATGTATACAACATGCGAATTTCATACAATTGGATTAAACAATTTTTAAAAATAGATTCAAGTTCAGAAGATGTTTCTAATATACTTACTGATTTAGGATTGGAAGTAGAAGTTGTAGAAAAATATCAATCCATAAAAGGTGGTTTAGAAGGCGTGTTTGTTGGACATGTTTTAACCTGCGAAAAACATCCAGATGCTGATCGTTTAAAAATCACAACTGTTGATTTGGGTAGCGGAACGCCAGTTCAAATAGTTTGTGGTGCAAGTAATGTTGAAGCAGGTTTAAAAGTTCCTGTTGCCACTATTGGTGCAAAATTGTTTGATAAAGACGGTATTGAATTTGAAATAAAAAAAGGCAAAATAAGAGGACAAGAAAGTCAAGGAATGATTTGTGCAGAAGACGAATTAGGACTTGGCTCAAACCACGATGGCATTATGATTCTAGATGCTTTTTTAAAACCTGGAACTCCTGCTGCGAAGGTATTTAATATAGAAAATGATGAAGTATTCGAAATTGGATTAACTCCAAATCGAGCCGATGCCATGTCACATATGGGTGTTGCAAGAGATCTTCGTGCTGCGCTACTCCAAAAAAATGCTTCTTTAGAATTAATAACTCCTTCTGTGTCTACTTTTAAAATTGATAAAAGAATCTTAAAAATAGATGTTGATGTAAAAGATACTAACCTCGCGCCAAGATATTGTGGTGTAACCATTTCTGGAATCAGTATAAAACCATCACCAAAATGGTTACAAAACAGGCTAAAGGCTATCGGATTAACTCCAAAAAATAATGTTATTGATGTTACCAATTATGTTTTACACGAATTAGGTCAACCTTTACATGCTTTTGACGCTGCAAAGGTAAATGGCAAAATAACCGTTAAAACGGTGACAGCAGGAACAAAATTTGTTACACTAGACGACGTAGAGCGTATACTCCACGAAGAAGATTTGATGATCTGTGACGATAAAGGTCCGATGTGTTTAGCAGGTGTTTTTGGAGGTAAAAATTCTGGAGTAACAGAAAATACTACTTCTATCTTTTTAGAAAGTGCTTATTTTAATCCTGTTACTATAAGAAAAACGGCTAAACGTCATACTTTGAGTACAGATGCTTCCTTCCGATTTGAAAGAGGAATTGATCCATCGATTACAGAGTATGCTTTAAAACGTGCTGCACTTTTAATTCAAGAAGTTGCTGGTGGTGAAATAACTTCTGATGTAATTGATATTTATCCAAAAAAAATTGAAGATTTTACCGTATTCTTAAATTACGAAAAAGCATTCAAATTAATTGGACAAGAATTACCAAAAGAAACCATCAAGAAAATCGTTGCCTCATTAGATATTAAAGTGAATAGTTCGTCTGATGCAGGATTGGGATTAATTATTCCATCTTATAGAGTTGATGTTCAGAGAGAGGTTGATGTTATTGAAGAAATTTTGAGAGTTTATGGTTACAACAATATTAATTTTACAAAAAAATTAAATGCTACTATTGCAAAATCTTCAAGAACAGAAGATTATAAAGTTCAGAATATTGTTGCTGCACAATTAAATTCTTTTGGTTTTCATGAAATGATAGCCAATTCATTAACTTCACCAGAATATATACAACTTTCCGAATTGTTAAAAGAAGAATACAATGTTACTATGTTGAATCCTTTGAGTAATGATTTGTCGGTAATGCGTCAATCGATGTTATTCTCAGGATTGGAAGCGCTTTCTTATAACATCAACAGAAGAAATAGTGATCTTAAGTTGTTTGAATTTGGTAAAAGTTATAGAAAACTATTATCTGGATATAATGAAAAAAAGCATTTAACTTTATTTATTACCGGCACAAGAACAATGGAAAGTTGGACCAATTTAGAAAAACCAAGTGATTTTTTCTTGTTTAAAGGTTACGTTACTTCCGTCCTTTCAAGACTTGGATTTAATAAAATTATCAACCAACCGATTGCAAGCGATTTTTTTGCAGAGGGAATTGCACTTGGTTTAGAAAATGACATTTTAGTAGAATTAGGTACGGTAAAAAAATCAATTCTTAAACATTTTGACATTAAGCAAGAAGTTTTTTATGCCGAGTTTAATTGGGATTTGGTTTTAAAATTATTATCTAACAAAATAAAGTTTACCGCTATTCCAAAATATCCCGAAGTACGACGTGATTTTGCATTATTAGTCGAAACTACTGTAAGCTTTGAATCAATTTATAAAGTTGCGCGACAAACCGAAAAATCTTTACTAAAAGATATAAATTTATTTGATGTTTATGAAGGTAAAAATCTTCCTGAAGGCAAAAAATCTTATGCTTTGAGTTTTACAATTCAAGATGCAACCAAAACTTTGACTGATGCTCAAATTGATAAAATAATGGGCAAATTGCAGCACAATTTTGAAACCGAACTTGGCGCTACTTTACGCTAGAAACAAAATACTTAATAACTCAAAGCTCCCGTTTTAATAAAAAATCGGGAGTTTTTGTTTTATCAATATTCAAAATCAAAAAAATCTTTTAAAGAAACATCTAAAATTTTACAAATTAATTTTAGATTAACTATTGTTGTATTTATCTGACCTCTTTCAATTCTACTAATTTGAGAAATTTGTATATCAGCTTCAAACGATAATTGGGCTTGCGTAATTTTTTTTTCTTCACGAAGCTGTTTTAGTCGTTTGCCAAACTTATCTAAAAACTCTATATCTTTTTCTAAAGGCACATACAAATTTGTAATATTTGAAAAAAATAATATAAGCATATATGCCTATATATGGAAAAAAAGCCTATTTTTGAGAATATGTTTCCAACCATTTATTTAAAAAAGTAATCAATAACAATTAAACCCTAGCTTATGAAACAAACACAAAACAAAATGAAACTTTTTCTCTACATTTGTTTAGGATTGATAATTCTAAACGCGTGTACGTTTGAAGAAGAAATTATTAAACAAAATGGCTATCAAGAAAAAATGAAACTTGAAAGCAAGAAGTTTTCAGAACTACTCAAACTACCAGCTTTTAGTAATGCTTACAAACGAGTGATTAATAAAAAAGTTGCCTTGAGTAACGATCTTGCTGCAAGAACGGCACTAGAAGACCAATATGGTTTTACTATTGTTGAAAACAAAGATGTAAAAATCATTACTGATATTGTTGGTAGTATATATTATAGTATGCTTATAGAAAGAGCTATTAAAGAAAATTTAAAGTTTGAAAACTTAGTTATCAAAGTGGTAGATGAAGAAGTTTTTGCATACATACTTAAGCGTGAACTTTATGAAAAAGTTACCTATGTAGAATTAAATAATTCTTATAACATAAATGTAAAAGAGATTAAATTAACTGAACTCAATGTAGATAATTCAACAATTGCGTCAAAAATTTATAGTGTAAGAACATGGATTGCGCATTGCACAGATGATGGAGGTCCACAAGACTGTCATGGTGATCCTCATCATGATGATTGGACAACTGCTTGTGGTCATTATGAGTACATTGTAGTGTCTACTGATGAAGGCGGTGGTGTTGGAACTCCAGTTGGCACTGGGACATCAACTGGCGACGATGGTTTTGGAACTAGCGGAGCTGGCGGTAATAACCCTGCAACTAACTCAAACAACAATGAAAATCCTCCACCGTCAGGAAATAATCCAGATGAAATACCATTAACCAACAACACACCACCAATTAAAAATGTTATTATTCCTAGTGATGAAGTAGTTGAAGAAATTGCAAAAGATCCTTGTGACAAAATAAAGAAACAGTTCACCGATATGCCTACATTAAAAAATGATTTAATTAATCTTGCTAGTAAAACAAGTCAAGGTGTAGAAAATGGTATTTATAAAGTTTCAAATTCAAATTCGGTTGAGAATGCGCCATCTGGTACAAATGGACAAGTTGAATTTCCGTATCCAACTGGCAGTGCTAAACTTGTTATGATGGGACACACTCACAATTCACCTGCAAATAGTACTTATTCTATTTTTGGTTGGAATGATTTAGCTAATCTTAATCAGTTAATAAAACTCAACAAACTAGATAGTGGTTTTGTTTCCTATTTAATCACTGCCGATGGCACTCGATATGCCTTTACAATAGATAATCTTGATACGTTTAGTGCATTTTTTGCTTTTGCTAATGACGCAAATTTCAATATGGAAACTGCATTAAGAAGAGCAGATTTAATGGATAAATATTATGATATGGATATGAATGGAAACCCAGAACCATTAATTACAGAAAACGGTACAATTAACGAAGAAGATTTAAAAAACTTTTTAAAATTTTTAGCAAAGGCAAATATTGGTGTCAATCTCTTTGAAGCCGATGCAACTTTCGATACTTTTACTAAAGTAACCTTAGATAGAGAAAACCTAGATAGAAAACCATGTAACAACTAAAAAAATGAAAAAGATTTTAACAATACTAATATTAGCTTTATTTTTTACAAACTGTAAAGCTCAAACCGAAGTAGATTTATCATTGTACAATCAAGTAGATAATAACAATAAATATTTTAAGGATTTAAATAATTATTATGGCAATTTTATTGGTACCTGGGAGAATACATCTGGTAATAGAACCTTTAGACTAATTCTATGGAAACAGACTAAAAGGCAAGTTACAATTTCGAATAATTGCTTTATGGATAGAATTCTTGGAAGATTTTTAATTATTTTAAATGCGGGTACGTCAAACGAACAAATTATTCATAATTCTGTTAAATATTTTCCACAAAGTAACACTACCTCTGAAAGTATTCTATATGGAAGAGCTATTAATAACAACAGATTATCTGGTTATTTTGAAGATACTTGTGCTTCAATTGGTGATAGCGATACACCAGATATAAATACAGTTCAGAATCAATCTATAATTGCTGGATGGTTTAGACTAACTTTAACAAACAATGGAAGTATTCCAACTACTGCTATTTGGAAGATTAAAAGTGAAAGACAGCTACAAAGCAACGAGTTTTTCTCTGTTCCAATAGAATGTGTAATGACTAAAGTAAATTAAATAAAAAGCAACGTTTTCTTATATGAAAACGTTGCTATAAATATTGTATTTAAGTAATAACCTTTTTTGTCAATAACAATGAAAAAGATTTTAAAAATACTAGTATTAGCTTTATTTTTCACAAATTGTAAAGCTCAAACCGAAGTAGATTTATCATTGTACAATCATGTTAATGAAAATAACAAATATTTTAAGGATTTAAATAATTATTATGGTAATTTTATTGGTACATGGGAGAATACTTCAGGAAATAGAACCTTTAGACTAATTCTTTGGAAAAAAACTAAGGAACAAATTACTTATAAAAATAATAGTTATTTAGATGAGATAGCAGGAAGATTTCTAATTATTCTAAATGCAGGTACGCCAAACGAACAAGTTATCCATAACTCGGTTAAATATTATCCTCAAAATAATGTAACCTCTGAAAGTATTTTATTTGGAACAGCTAGCAATAATAACAGCTTATTTGGAGTTTTTCAAGACACTTGTGCCTCACTTGGAGATAGTGATACACCTGATATGAATACGGTTCAAAATCAATCTGTACTTGGTGGATGGTTTAGTTTAATTATAACAAATATTGGAAATAATCCAAGTACCGCTAATTGGAAAATTTCAAGCGAAAGACAATTACGAAGTAATGAGTTTTTCTCATTTCCCACAGAGTGCGTCATGACAAAAATAAATTAAAAAAAAACTTAAAAAATTACGCCTTTCAAAATTTAACATTTGAAAGGCGTTTTTTTTATCAATTTCCTTTTTTCAAGAAATCTATTAAACCTTTAAAGTACGTTTCTTGATCGTCATACATACACATGTGGCTACCGTTTTGGCAATATAAATAAGTTCCATTTTTAAATTGCGTTGCCATCCATTTCATATATTCAGGGTCCATGGTGTCGTGCTTTGCTCCTATTACCAAAGTAGGAACCATTATATTAGGCAATTGTTTAGAAACATCCCAATTGGTTAGTTTTCCTGAAATTCCCAACTCACTTGGACCTTGCATCGTAATGTAAAGCAACTGATTCAATCTGCTTGAAGCTCTGTTAACCGGTTCTGGCCATTCATTAACTGGTTTTCTTAAAATGTGTTGGTTGTAAAAATTCTCCATCAATAAACCCATATATTTTGGATTGCTATAATCTTTTTTAGCTTCCAGTTCTTTGATGGTTTTTAGTACTTCTGGATTCATTTGTTTTTCAAGAACTTTAGAATATTCTCCATATTTTGGACAACTTGCCATCATATTTGATACTATCAATCCTTTTAAATTAGATTGATATTTTAAAGCATATTGCATTCCTAGAATTCCGCCCCATGAGTGACCTAACAAATAGAAATTGTCTTTGTCTAGATTTAAAGCTTTACGAACTTGTTCTACCTCTTCTACATATCGAGGCAAATCCCACATGGCAGTATCGTTAGGGTTGTCTGAATATCCAGTTCCTAATTGGTCGTAATAAATAAATTCAATTCCTTCTTTGGGAAGAAAGCTTTCCATACATTCAAAATACTCGTGAGACATTCCTGGTCCGCCATTGAGTAATAAGAGTTTTATTTTGGGGTTGTTTCCAATGCGTTTAGTCCAAACATTAAACTTACCTTTTGGAGTTTCAATAGTAACCATTTTAACGCCACCGACTTTTACTTCTTTCTCGTCTGATGTAAAATAATCTGACTTAGCAGGTTCATTTTTACAAGAAGTCAACATTGTAATTACAACTAAACTAAGGATAAATTGAATTTTTTTCATGGGTTTAAATTTTAAATTCTATTATAATACATGGCTTTCACGATACCATCTGAAAGTCCTATTTTTGGCACATAAATTTGTCGTGCGCCACTCCATTTCATGGCGTTAAGATAAATTCTTGTCGCTGGAATAATAACATCTGCACGGTCGGTGTTTAAACCTAATTCTGCAATTCTTTGTTCGTAGGTTAGCGAACTTAAATATTGGTATTGTGAGTTTAAATACAAAAACGACAAAGGTTTATCTTGCTGTTTTCCAGATAGTTTAAAAATTTTATTAATATTTCCACCTGAACCAATTAAACTAATATTTTCATAAGGTTCGCAATTGACTTTGATCCATTTTTCAATTTCTTGCCATACTATATCGTTTACCATATCATTAAGTAATCGGACTGTTCCGTTTTTGAATGATTTAGAAACTATCATTTTGCCTTCATTAAACAGAGAAAATTCAGTGCTTCCACCGCCAACATCCACATAAAGATAAGTTTTATCTGAACTTAAGAAACTATTCAAATCGGAGGATGCAATTATAGCAGCTTCTAGTTTACCATCAATAATATCAATATCTATATCTGATTTTTGGCTTATAATTTCGGTAACTTCTTTACCATTATAGGCTTCACGCATGGCAGATGTGGCGCAAGCTTTATATTTTTCAACTTTATAAACTTTCATTAACAATCTAAAGGCTTGCATGGCATCAATCATTCTATCGATGTTTTCTTCTGATATTTCTCCAACTGTAAAAGCGTCTTGACCAAGGCGAATGGGCACACGAATTAGTGCCGATTTATTGAATTGTGTATCTTTGCCTTCTTGTTCTACAATATTGGTTATTAGCAACCTCATGGCATTGGAACCTATATCAATTGCGGCGTATTTTTTTATTGAAATCATTTATATTGTGGTGTGTTTTGCCCCAGATTGTAGTGGAAAGCTTTTTATTGAAAGGAATTTTAATTTTTCTTATTTTTAAAAAGCGACCCAAGAAGCTCTTTTAAAAATTTAGAAAAATAAATTACTTTGATAAAAACTTGCAACGTAAAGCTGGAATTGGCGCTTATAAAAAATCAAAATTTGTTTAAATCTTCTTCTTGTTGATGTTTATAGTAATTGTAGGTTTCTAGTTGTGCTCTAAAAATAGGTTCGTTTTCGTCTCGAGGTCTATATTTATTATCTAATTTTTCTGAATGTAATCTAGACTTTACATTTCCTTTCCAGCTAATTTCGAAGGCATCAATGAGTTGTTGTTTGATGTCTTCTTGATAAATAGGACAGGTAACTTCTACCCTGCCGTCGAGGTTGCGCGTCATAAAATCGGCGGAGGAAATAAATATTGACGGATTGTTATCGTTACCGAAAATGAAAACTCGTGCATGCTCAAGATAATTATCTACACAACTAATGGCTTGTATATTTTCGCTCATTCCTTTCACGCCAGGAATTAGTGAGCATATTCCTCTTATTTGCAATCGAATTTTAACGCCAGCATTACTGGCTTCATAGAGTTTGTCTATCATTTCGTAATCAGATAAACTATTCATTTTTAAATCGATAGAGGCTATTTTTCCTACTTGGGCGTTTAAAATTTCTCTATTAATTAGCTTATAAAATTTTGATCTTGAATAATGTGGCGAAACGATTAAATGCTTGTAACGATGTAAACGATAATTTATGTTAAAAAACTCAAAAATTTTTGTAACATCTTTAAGGATTTGTTGGTGAGAAGTTAGAAGTGTAACGTCGGTATAAACTCGCGCTGTAGATTCGTTAAAATTTCCGGTAGAAATAAATCCGTAGCGTTTAACTTTTCCATCTTCCATTCTATCTACAACGCAAATTTTGCTATGTACTTTTAGCCCTTTAATTCCAAAAATAAGTTCGATACCTTCTTGTTGCATTTGCTCTGCATAGGAAATATTATTGGCTTCATCGAAACGCGCCTGAAGCTCAATTTGAACAACAACTTGCTTTCCGTTTTTGGCAGCATTAATTAGAGAACTAATAATTTGAGAATTTTTGGCAAGGCGATAAAGTGTGATTTTAATTGAAATTACTTTAGGATCTAATGCTGCTTCACGTAAAAACTTTATTAAGTAAGCATACGATTGATAAGGAGCAAAAATAAGAAAATCTTTTTGAGCAATTTTAGATAATATACTTCCCTCGAGCGATAATCCTTTTACTGGCAGTGGACTTTTTTGATTGTATAATAAATCGAATCTGCCTAAGTTTGGAAAATTCATATAATCACGACGATTATGATATCTACCACCGGGAATTATACTATCGGTTGATTCTATACCCATTCTGCTTAGAAAAAAGCTTAATGTGTCTTTATCTATTGTTTTATCATAAACAAAACGAACAGGCTCACCAATTCGTCTATCTTTTACCGACGATTTAATTTTTTGAAGCATACTTTTGCTCATGTCACTATCAATATCTAATTGTGCATCACGAGTAATTTTTATCATGTGTGCAGCAATTTTCTCGTAATCAAATATGTTAAAAATGCTATTTAGATTGTAACGTATTACATCGTCAAGTAGCATAATATATTTTTTTTCGTCGATACTAGGTAGTACAACAATTCTGTTGATGGTTTTTGGAATTTCTATAATCGCATAGCGAATTTCTTTCTTTGGTTTTACTAATCCTAGTACTTTTGCTTTACTAGTAGACTTCATAAGCAGTCTTACGGCAAGATAGCCAGAAGTATCTTTTAATAAAGGAAACTCATCTAAATCGTTTAAAATAATAGTGACAAGTTCTGGACTAACAGTATTGATGAAAAAATCATGCACAAAGTTTTGATGGTCTTGCGAAAGTTCGTTTTCATTTACAGTAAATATATTTTCTTGTTCGAGCTGCTTTTCGATGGTGCTTAAAATACGTAAGCTGTCTGACTGTTGCTTGATTACAATTTCTGTAATTTCTTTAACAAGTTGTTGCGCTGAAATTCCACCTAACAGCTTCTCACCAGTTTTACCAGATAAACTCAAGCGACGAATTGCGGCAAAGCGTACTCTAAAAAACTCATCTAAATTATTGGAAAAAATTCCTAAAAATCGCAGTCTATCTAACAACGGCACTGACTCGTCTGCAGCTTCTTGCAATACGCGAGCGTTGAAGTTTAGCCAACTTTTTTCTCTATCTATGTATCTATATTTTTTTTCTAAACTCATGTTATATGTCTCTTGGAAAAATTATTTTTTGCGTTTTACCTTTCTTAATTTTACTCCAACAAACAACCTCAAAAGTAATGATTACAAATCTTGATGTTGGAATAGTATCTACAAAAATATCTCCAAATTTATTAACAAAATCTGTAATAGCATTATTATGTCCAAAAAGAATAAGATTATTATAACTATTTTGACATGATTTAACAATTTGTTCAAACTTCAATAAATCGAAAGTATATAAATGACAACTAAAATTTTGATTATTCAATTCTACATGCCAATCTGAAGCAAAGATATGTGCGGTTTCTGATGTTCTTGTTACTGCGCTAACTAGTATTTTAGAATTATTTTGATGATAACCACGAGATATCTTAGCAACTTTTATTGCCGAATCTTTACCTGATTTTGAAATTGGCCGATAAAAATCATCAACATTTAATTCCCAAGAAGACTTTGCGTGACGAATTACTGTAATATTTTTCATAAAATAGGACTATCGATTTGTCAACATTATTAAAAATAAAAAATTGTAATATTTTTAATGTTAAAATACAAATATAATGCATTTTAACCTTTATTTTTAGCATTTTATCGGGTTTTTTCTTGCTTATAATAAAATTGCTATCTAATTTCGACAAAAATTACCGATACAATAATCTGAAGTTATAATAAAAAGCAATCGAAATATAACAAATATATACTAAAGTAGAAAATATTCTACAAATTAAACATCTTAAACTAAATATATCAAAACATAAAACTAAATAACGCATTTATATTGTCATTCATCGAGTATTAATGTAATTTATAGACAAAATACGTTGAATGAAAATAATGAAAGTATTTTTGGATTATGAAAAATTAAATTTGTTGTTGATAACTTTTTAATGACTAAAACCCAAAATGAAAAATTAACATCGCATGAAACAATTTATGCAGAAAATAAAGCTTATGAAAACAATAAACAAGTACTCGTTTATCCTTTCATTTTTAACGATTTTATTTACTTCTACTGCATTTGCAGAGGGAACGCCTACTCTTTCTCCAAATCCGGCTAACATCACGGCGGTTTTGAGTGCGCCCGATTTACAGAGTGGTTCTTTCTTTAATTGTGGTGAAGATAATAGAATTTATTTTAACATTGCAAACGCAAGCACCGAGCGACTGTACTTTGGTTTCGATTGGAGAGGTTATTCTGTTGGTATTCCGGCAAGATTGTCTAATCTTTATTACAGAATACGAAATCCTTCCGGAACCGTTGTTCAATCAGCTTTATGGAACAATACATTAGGTTCCGCTGGTAGTATAGATAATCACGCAAGAGCTATAGCAGGTCCGAATATTGGCAGTGTTTCTACAGGCTACACACCATTGATTTTTAATCCTTCAGTTACTGGTGAACATTGGATTGAATTTTACAGAAGTAATGATGGTGGAGTTACACCTCTTTTAACTGCTGCAGATAGAGCGGTTGGTGCTTTGTTTGATATGACTGTTGCTACTGCTGCTGGAGTTAGAAGAAATGGACGTGTTCACTCTGATAAATGGGGATTTGTTGCTGTTGATAGTAACTATGGAAACATTACTACAGCAAACTCTGAACCGAGCTTTTTTGCGTACACAACAGATAGAGTTGTATTGTTCATAGATTTTCAGCCAGGTTTTCAACCAATTGCATACAATCTTGCGGTAAATAGCTATGGTGTAAATCCTGTGGGAGCTTTTAATATTACAAGACGTTCTATAAATTCTGCCGTTTCACCTCCGTTACTGAATGGGTTTAAAGTTTTTTTAAACAATCCCGATCCCATTTTATATCCTATATCTGCCATACCCGCACCGCCAACATTTCTTGCACCAGCAATTTCAGGTTGTGGACCTTATAATATTAGGTATAATACAACTGAAAATGGTGATGTTAGGTTGTTAATCGATCTAAATGGTGTTCCAGGTTTTCAGCCAGCTTCTGCCGATAGAATTATTGAAGTTTTTGGTGTAGTGGCCGGAAATAACACTATTTCGTGGGACGGATTGGACGGTTTCGGTAATCAGGTGTCAGATGGTGCCAATATGACTCTTACCTTATTTTTTCTTAAAGGAAGATTTAATTTGCCTTTACATGATGTTGAAATTAACAAAAATGGATTTAACGTACAATCTATAGCTCCAATTGCAATAGCGAACTCCCAAATGTATTGGGATGATAGCGCTTTAACAAATGTTGGTGCAACCTGTACAGGTGCTTTAGGAGAAGGAGATAACAACTTAACTGGCTCTGGATTAAACAATACGATAAATGGAACACCAAGCCCAGGAAGAGCTTGGAGTGGGAATGCCAATCTATTACAACTAATACCAGCGCCAGCAGTTGGCACAAATGAAACAGACGGAATTACTTGTAATGATTACGGAAATGCTCGTGTATTAAACACCTATGGATGGGGCTTAACTACAGCTAGTGTTTCTACAACAACATTTAAAGGATGCTCTGATTTGCGAGTTGTAAAAACAGTAGATAATGCAACACCAAATGTAGGAAGTAATGTTTCATTTACTATTACGGCCTCCAATCTTGGTATCAGTAATGATACAAATGTAGTTGTAAACGACGTTTTGCCTTCTGGATATACTCTTGTTAGTGCAACGCCTTCTGTTGGAACTTGGACAGCTCCAAACTGGACAATCGGAAACTTTGCTAATGGTGCAAATGCAACTTTAACTATAGTTGCTACCGTATTAAGTTCAGGAAATTATGCAAATACTGCATGTATTTCCGGTACTAATACAGAAACAGCTCCAACAAACAATTGTTCTACAGTAACTCCTGTACCAGTTCCTATTGCAGATTTATCTGTTACTAAAACTGCTAGTAATTTAGCTCCAAATGTAGGAAGCAATATTACTTTTACAATTACTGCAGCGAATAATGGACCAAATAATGCCACTGGTGTAATTGTTAATGATGCAATACCTTCTGGATATACAGTAGTTAGTGTTACACCTTCATCTGGATCTTGGACATCTCCTAACTGGACTATTGGCAATTTGGCGAATGGTTCTAATGCAACTTTAACTGTTGTTGCAACTGTTAGAGCAACAGGAACTTATGCTAATACTGCTACAGTTACTGGAAATCAAACAGATCCAAACTTAAGTAATAATACATCAACTGCGACACCAATTCCTGTTCCAGTTGCTGATTTGGCTGTTGTAAAAATAGCAAGTAATATGGCTCCTATAATTGGAACAAATATTACTTTTACAATTACTGCTTCAAATAATGGACCAAGTAATGCGACTGGTGTAACATTAAATGATGTAATACCAAGTGGATATACATTAGTAAGTGCAACTCCATCTGTTGGAAGTTGGACTGCACCAAATTGGACAATAGGTAACTTAAATAATGGATCAAATGCAACATTAACAGTTGTAGCAAGAGTAAATTCTGCAGGTCCTTATGCAAATACTGCAACAATTTCTGGAAGTCAAACAGATCCAAATACATCTAATAATACTTCTACTTCTACTCCAGTACCAGTAAATGCAGTAATTGATGCTGTAAATGATAATGGGACAAGTATTAATGGAACCATTGGAGGAACTTCTTTAGCAAACGTATTATTGAATGATACCTTAAATAGTAGTCCTGCAACATTATCAAATGTTATTCTTACTCAAGTTAGTACTACTAATCCGGGTATATCATTAAATACATCAACTGGTGCTGTAATTGTAGCTCCAGGTACACCTTCCGGTTCTTATACTTTAACATACCAAATATGTGAAGTATTAAATCCAACTAATTGTGATACTGCTATTGTTACTGTTCCTGTTAGACCTGGAGAAATATTAGCTAATAATGATACCGGTACTTCTGTAAACGGATACACTGGTGGAACTTCATTTACTAACGTTCTTGTTAACGATACTTTAAATGGTGTTGCTGTAGTTCCTTCTCAAGTAACTACTACTTTCGTGTCTTCAACTAATCCTGGTGTTACTTTATCAGGTACTAATGTAGTGGTTGCACCTGGTACACCTGCTGGTTCTTATACTTTAACTTACCAAATTTGCGAAATATTAAATCCAGGAAATTGTGATACTGCTACTGTTACTGTTCCAGTTACTGCTACGGTAATTAATGCCGTAAATGATGCTGGTACTTCTGTAAATGGTTACACTGGTGGAACTGCTTTCACTAACGTTCTTACTAACGATACTTTAAATGGTGTGGCTGTAGTGCCTTCTCAAGTAACTACTACTTTCGTGTCTTCAACTAATCCTGGTGTTACTTTATCAGGTACTAATGTTGTGGTTGCGCCTGGTACACCTGCTGGTTCTTATACTTTAACTTACCAAATCTGTGAAGTTTTAAATCCTTCTAATTGTGATACTGCTATTGTAACTGTTCCAGTTGGAGCAACTGCAATTGTAGCTAATGATGATGCTGGTACTTCTGTAAATGGTTACACTGGTGGAACTGCTTTCACTAACGTTCTTACTAACGATACTTTAAATGGTGTGGCTGTAGTGCCTTCTCAAGTAACTACTACTTTTGTGTCTTCAACTAATCCTGGTGTTACTTTATCAGGTACTAATGTTGTGGTTGCACCTGGTACACCTGCTGGTTCCTATACTTTAACTTACCAAATCTGTGAAGTTTTAAATCCTTCTAATTGTGATACTGCTATTGTAACTGTTCCAGTTGGAGCAACTGCAATTGTAGCTAATGATGATGCTGGAACTTCTGTAAATGGATACACTGGTGGAACTGCTTTCACTAACGTTCTTACTAACGATACTTTAAATGGTGTAGCGGTTGTGCCTTCTCAAGTAACTACTACTTTCGTGTCTTCAACTAATCCTGGTGTTACTTTATCAGGTACTAATGTTGTGGTTGCGCCTGGTACACCTTCTGGTTCTTATACTTTAACTTACCAAATCTGTGAAGTTTTAAATCCTTCTAATTGTGATACTGCTATTGTAACTGTTCCGGTTGGAGCAACTGCAATTGTAGCTAATGATGATGCTGGTACTTCTGTAAATGGATTTGTTGGTGGAACTGCTTTCACTAACGTTCTTACTAACGATACTTTAAATGGTGTAGCGGTAGTTCCTTCTCAAGTAACTACTACTTTCGTATCTTCAACTAATCCTGGTGTTACTTTATCAGGTACTAATGTTGTGGTTGCGCCTGGTACACCTGCTGGTTCTTATACTTTAACTTACCAAATTTGTGAAGTACTTAATCCTTCAAATTGTGATACTGCTATTGTAACTGTTCCAGTTGGAGCAACTGCAATTGTAGCTAATGATGATGCTGGTACTTCTGTAAATGGTTACACTGGTGGAACTGCTTTCACTAACGTTCTTACTAACGATACTTTAAATGGTGTGGCTGTAGTGCCTTCTCAAGTAACTACTACTTTTGTGTCTTCAACTAATCCTGGTGTTACTTTATCAGGTACTAATGTTGTGGTTGCGCCTGGTACACCTTCTGGTTCTTATACTTTAACTTACCAAATTTGTGAAGTACTTAATCCTTCTAATTGTGATACTGCTATTGTAACTGTTCCGGTTGGAGCAACTGCAATTGTAGCTAATGATGATGCTGGTACTTCTGTTAATGGATTTGTTGGTGGAACTGCTTTCACTAATGTACTTACTAACGATACTTTAAATGGTGTGGCTATAGTTCCTTCTCAAGTTACTACTACTTTCGTGTCTTCAACTAATCCTGGTGTTACTTTATCAGGTACTAATGTTGTGGTTGCACCTGGTACACCTGCTGGTTCCTATACTTTAACTTACCAAATCTGTGAAGTTTTAAATCCTTCTAATTGTGATACTGCTATTGTAACTGTTCCAGTTGGAGCAACTGCAATTGTAGCTAATGATGATGCTGGAACTTCTGTAAATGGATACACTGGTGGAACTGCATTCACTAATGTACTTACTAACGATACTTTAAATGGTACAGCGGTTGTGCCTTCTCAGGTAACTACTACTTTCGTGTCTTCAACTAATCCTGGTGTTACTTTATCAGGTACTAATGTTGTGGTTGCACCTGGTACACCTGCTGGTTCCTATACTTTAACTTACCAAATCTGTGAAGTTTTAAATCCTTCTAATTGTGATACTGCTATTGTAACTGTTCCGGTTGGAGCAACTGCAATTGTAGCTAATGATGATGCTGGAACTTCTGTAAATGGATTTGTTGGTGGAACTGTTTTCACTAACGTGCTTACTAACGATACTTTAAATGGTGTGGCTATAGTTCCTTCTCAAGTTACTACTACTTTCGTGTCTTCAACTAATCCTGGTGTTACTTTATCAGGTACTAATGTTGTGGTTGCACCTGGTACACCTGCTGGTTCCTATACTTTAACTTACCAAATCTGTGAAGTTTTAAATCCTTCCAATTGTGATACTGCAATTGTTACTGTTCCAGTTGGAGCAACTGTAATTGTAGCTAATGATGATGCTGGAACTTCTGTAAATGGATACACTGGTGGAACTGCTTTCACTAATGTACTTACTAACGATACTTTAAATGGTGTGGCTATAGTTCCTTCTCAAGTTACTACTACTTTCGTGTCTTCAACTAATCCTGGTGTTACTTTATCAGGTACTAATGTTGTGGTTGCACCTGGTACACCTGCTGGTTCCTATACTTTAACTTACCAAATCTGTGAAGTTTTAAATCCTTCTAATTGTGATACTGCTATTGTAACTGTTCCAGTTGGAGCAGCATTTATTAATGCTGTAAATGATAATGGCAATTCAATAATTGGTGCAACAGGTGGACAATCTTACCCTAATGTTTTAATTAACGATACATTAAATGGTAACCCTGCTACATTATCAAATGTAATTTTAACTCAAGTTAGTACTACAAATGCTGGTGTTACTTTAAACCCAATTGATGGTTCAGTAAATGTTGCAATAGGTACTCCTTCTGGAAATTATGTGGTAACATATCAAATATGTGAAATCTTAAATCCAACAAATTGTGATATTGCTACAGTAACAGTTAATGTAAATAATGCTAATATTGATGCTGTAAATGATAACGGAAATAATGTTTTAACAGGAATCGGTGGACAATCATATCCTAATGTTTTAATAAATGATACGTTGAATGGAAATCCAGCAACACTTTCTACTGTTATTTTAACACAAGTTAACACAACAAATCCAGGTGTAAATTTAAACCCAATAGATGGTTCAATAAATGTTAATCAAACAACACCTGGTGGAACATATATAGTAACATATCAAATCTGTGAAGTTTTAAATCCAACAAATTGTGATACAGCAACTGTAACTGTATTTGTTGAATCTCCTAGTATAGCAATTACTAAAGATGGTGCTTATGTTGACAATAATGGTGATGGTATTACTAACGTAGGTGATACAATTGTTTACAACTTCGTAGTAACTAATACGGGTAACGTAACTCTTACTAACATAACTGTAACTGACGTTAATGCTGTAGTAACTGGTGGTCCTTTAGCAACTCTTGCTGTAGGTGCTTCTAACGCTACTACATTCACTGCAGTTCACACTATTACTCAAGCTGACATTGATGCTGGTCAAGTAGACAACTTAGCTACAGCTACTGGAACACCTCCTTCTGGACCTCCGGTAACTGGAACTTCTACTGATCCAACTCCTTGTGCTAATTGTACGCCAATTGACCCAACTTGTACTACGTGTACTATTGTAACTCTTATTAATGCAGTCGATGATATAATAAATAATATTGCATGTGATGTTTCGTCAATAATTGGTAATATTCTTTCTAATGATACAATTGGAAGTGTTTTAATCAATACAACTGCAAATACACAAGTTAATTTAACATTATTATCAAGTAACAATCCAAGTATTACGATTGACAACATAGGTAATATAAACGTAACGAGCGGCCTAAGTATAGGAACTTACACAATAAGCTACCAGATTTGTAGTACAATTAATCAAATAATTTGCGATCAAGCAACAGTTACTATAAATATAATTGATACAACAGTGCCAATAATCTCAACTCAAGCGGCTGATGCTTCTGTAGAATGCGATAGCACTGATACAACTTCTGCTCTTAATGCATGGTTAGCTAATAACGGTGGTGCCGTAGCTAATGATACTTGTTCTCAGGTAACTTGGACTAACAACT
>JBIKJF010000023.1:0-37654 GCA_044361155.1 Flavobacterium sp. | reverse complement strand
GCCACTGGCAAGCGCGTTGGGTGAGCGGCTTTTTTACATAATGTTATTATAGTGCATCCGAGATTTTGATTAGTAGCAGGATAGTTCTTTATGCACTATAATGCCACATTATGTAAAGAAGCTTTGGAAAAAAAATTACTGGCATGAGTTGCGAAGCGTACGTGTTATTGCACCAATAACCATGACAGTAATTTTTTTTGGAGCGTTGGGAAGGAGTGGCAACTGAAAACCTAAAACGTCAATTTACCACTAAACGAAAAAAATACGTTCTCGCTATTAAAAATGAAATTAGCGAAATGAAGCAAACAAAGAATTGATGCTAGGAATACTTGGACTAGGAGCGATTTTTGTGCAGATGAATGAGATAATTTACTTTAAGCCTAATTTATGACTAGTAATGAGTTTTCCATTAATTATAGAAAAATCAAGATTAGTTGCATTCATTTTGAATAACTTATATGCTTTAGCTTTTGTTAAACGATGTTGTAACGTTTTATTCGTTTCTATTGACAAGACACCTGCATAACCAGTTGTAATTATTATTGGTTTCTTTTTATAATCTTCCAATATGTCACAATTTGAAATTTCAGATTTAATGAGCTTTGCAAGTTCAGAAAATTGTTTTATTTCTGTAGCTGATAATTCATATATATTGTCTTTGACTTTTGAACTTTTAACTTGGATTAGCATGATGTGCCAATATCCATCTCGTCTTGCAATCGAATAGATATCGGCAGGTGTTTGACTACCGGAAGCCAAAAATGATTGATATTTTGGAGTTAATTGTCCAATTTTATTAATAATAAATTTTTCTGCAAAATCTCCAGCTGTTCTATTTGGCATTGGAACACCCAAGCCACCTCTCTCTAATATTAATTTACCTTCATCTCTCCATTTGGTAACAATATGCTTTACGAACTTTTCAAAATTTTTCATTTTCGAATTATTTGATTAAAAAAAATGTCCCAAATATTTACTATAAATGGGACAAAATATACTTTTTGAAGAATAAAAGATTATTCTATCAACTTATTTGGATTGATAACTGGCAATATAAAATTACTTAAAGCTGTACCTTGAAAACGTGTCATTAATATTCCTCTTGATGTTGAATATGTAATTGCAGCTAAAGCATTTCCTAAGGCAGGACTTATTGTAACTGTATTGTCTTCTTCTAATTTGGTTAATTCTTCAATATTATCCACATGAAAAACATAAACAAAACTGAACGCTCCGATTGCTTCTTCGCCATCTTGTTTTTCACTTTTGGTTTCAACATTTACTGAAAAATCAGCTTTAATTAATTTATCTGGAATATTAAAGCCCAATTCAAAGTTTACATTGAAATTGTGACCTTGAACTTTTTCTTCCTCAAAATCGAATGGACTATTAATTTGTCCTTTTATGATCTTAAAATCAACAATTTCAATTTTTTCAGGTTGTAATAAATTAGCTGACATTTGCTAATGCTGTTTTATTATTTGATTTTGATTTTTTCCATGCGCTGGTATATGTTACATCTGTATTTATAGTATTGTTTCTATAGAGTGTTACATATCCAGTTGTTCCCATTGGCTTTCTTTGTGGAACATTAATAATTGGTTCCCCAAGTTCTGCTTCAAGTTTGGCTAAAGAACGTAACGTAAAGTTATGTTCTCCTACCAACCATTTGTTAACCTCGGAAGGTCTTTTTTCTAGCTTATCTGCTAAATCTTTTTGGCTAAATCCTTTTGCTTTTAACAACTGATTTACTCGAACCACGATATCAGCATATAATCTCGCGAAGATTTTTGTTTCTTCCGGTGTTTCTGCTAAAATTCTTTGTGCTACTTTGCTTCTCATTGTTTTGGATTTTTAGAGGATGATTTCATCTGAACCATCATAATTAGTAAGTTTTCTATGTTTTTCATTTACAATTATTGTTCCATCTTGTAAAGCTTCATTAATTCGTTTTGCGAATTCACATGCTGCTCTCCATTCTAAATGCAATGAACTTGTTTGATTTGTTGGACCATCTTTGATACCTCCATTGAAAAGTATAACTATGTTGTTTGTGATTTTTAAGGCGTATAATCTTAATGGAAATTCTGGAAAGTGGTAAGTAATATTTTCGATTGTTCTTTTACCTTGTACAGGTAATCCCTTAACTTCGTTTTCATCTCTATTGAATAATTCATCTATTGCTCCGTGATCATTACCAATTGATAACAATACAAAAGACAACAATTCTTGATTTGCTTCTTTATATTCTGCTATTGCATCATATTTTTCAAAGAATAAATCAGTTTCATTTGTCTCGGCATCATCATATTTTACGGTGTAAAAAGTGCATTTAGCAGCTTCATCATCCCATATTTCTAGAGCAAATATATTCACTTTATTATTAGTTTGCAAACAAAAATACACTTTTAAGTGTATTTTATGATTATTTAATATACTATTTAGTTTATTTTTTCAAATGTAAGAATACTATTTGTTACTTAAAAACTATTTTTTCATTTCTAACTTCAATTCTAAAAGGTCTTCTATTTTGAATACTTCAGCATAATCTTTCATGCTACCAATTTGAATTTTTATTGGTTCAATTTTGTCATTTTCTACATAAAATCGGAATTCTTTTTGGTGTTCAAATTCAAGAGGTTTTTCAAATAATGTTATTTCTCTGGAAACTTCTTCTTTATCATAGTAATCAACAAAACCATGACTGAATTTTAAATTGTTCTTTTTGAGTTCACTTTCTATTTTATTGAAAAAAAGAGGTAGGTTTTTAATCAAAACTCCATGAGTTCCAAAACGTAAATTTCCTTCATCAAACTTAAAATCTAATGGATTAGGAAAACCTTTTGAAGATATTGCATATAAAGAATAAATATTACCCAAAACTTCTTTGTAGCTTTCTTTTAAATGGACTTTGATATAATTAAATTCTCTGTCAATTCCTGGTATTTTGAAAGTGCCTGGTAAAGAATTAATTACTCTTGAAACTCCTTCGTATTTATCGCCTCGCAATTCTTCATCTTCAACTTTGCGGAAATATTCAATTGTATTCATGTAGATTGTTCCATTTTCGAATAAATCAAGAATGTTTTTCTCGCTACCTAATTTTAAGAATAGTTTTATTGTGTGTTTCATTTTTGAAATTACGATTTAATTTAATTTTTCTCAATTGGATAAAAATACATTTGAAACCAACCATTTAACCTTTTGATATTAATTTGACCAATACTAGTTTCCCAAATTCGCCCTGACCAATCTTCATTACTATTTATTTCACCTACTTCAAAATATGATTTTCCATTTATATCTGAACCTAATTTATCTGCAAATAACTTTAGCATTGCTTCAATTTCACGTTGACTAATAATATAGCTCCTTGATGGATTTTCTTTTCCCAGAATAAACAAAGCATCATTTACCTCTGAATTTGGGATTAGAATTTTATTAAAGAAATTAAAAAAATACTGATTTGTATAATTTACCCAGCCAAAACTTTCTCCACTTTCATATTTTTGTTCTTGAAAATTTTCAATTCTTTTTAATTCTTCATTTATACTTATAAAGTGATCATCAAAACTTTTTGCACTAAGAAATAAGTTATAATATTGAATGAACTCCCTTGGCTTTACAACAATGGTATAAATCCCTAGTTTTTGAAATACTGCTTTTGCTTTGTGATAATTTTTGTCGTCATTGGTAATATAAAATTCGCATCTTGATGCAAATGCAGAATGAGAGGCATCTTCAGTTGTATTCTTAAAAGTGTTTTTCTCTTTGTCAGTGACTTTTACTTTGTCAGCTTTGAAGCCATGCAAATCTAACTTAACATACTCATTAGTAATATCGTTAAACCATTCTGGAGCATTTTTAGTTTTATCAAAATATTGATCAACATTAAAATTGTCTATTCCTGTTTTCTTGTAAGCATTATCAATAATTTCAAAAGGGTTTTTATTTTCGTTGAAATGTCCACTGTTTACTCCAATTTGTTGAACCATATTTCTTAAATCTTTGTAGTCTTCTGTTTCATTCATATTGTGAAACATTTGACCAAAACTTTTGAAGAAACCATTCATTGTTTGATCTTCTTTTAATCCTGGAAACATTTTGTTCAGCATTGCTGCACTTTCAGGGTTTTCAAAAGCTTCTTTAAATGCAATGTCTAATGGTATTGAAGAAATCATATTTTTCATAGAATTTACTAATCCAAACATTGGATCATTCTCTTCAACGGAACTAAACAAACTATCAAGGCTGAAATTTTGAAACATCGGTGCTTCTCTAATTCTATCATCCAGTAATTCTCCTGGTTCATATTTACTTAAAGTAACTTCTTTTGAATTATTGACCAAACATAAGTCATTGGTTAAATGGGTTATATAATCTAAATCTTCTCGAATTAACCTTTGTTCTTCTTCGCTATGATTTTTGATACTTGCGAAAATATCCCCAATATGCGATGTAGAATATACTAGTAAAAATTTATCCTTGTTTAAAATTAGATTACTCAATTCAGGAAAATAATTATTCTTCATTCCTGACATAACATTCCAATCTAAATAAACTTTAATCATAATTTATTGTTTTTACTAAACTATTTCTTCTTCAGTATTTATTAATTCACTTATTCCCATCATCATATTAAAATGTCCTTCGTGGTTTGTTAGAACGAAAATGTCTTTAAAAACTTTTTTATAATTTTCAATAGTTCTATCTTGTAATTCAACGAATAAATCATCATTGATACTATGTGAGCCATCATTTATCCAACTAATTAATGATGAACATATTTCTTGTTCTTCTTTAGTAGTAAACTTTTGTATTAAATCATCATCGCCATATTTCCCAAAAAGTTTAAAGTAGTTTTCAATTATTCTTCTCATAATATTTTGAACAGTAATACTGGATTTTACATTTTCATTTTTTAATTCTTGCCACAATAATTCATAAGATGATTTTATCGGGTTTTCCATATTGAAAAATTGAATATTCGTAAATTTTTCGTTTTTTCTTAATATCCAAAAATTTGTTTTTGCACAAAACTTAGTTCTTCCGTCAATGAAAGATACTTCTTTATGAAAATAGACATTATGAGTTAAAAGAATAATTTGTTTGATGTTTCCTGTTTCTGATTTAATACTTTTAATAATATCTTTTATAAGCGTACTAACAACAAATAATACATTGCTGTCTAAACTTGAAATTGGATCATCAATAACTAAAATTCTTTCATCATTCACAGTTTCTTCAGAACTTCCTCCTTTAGCTAATTGCAAATAATACAGAAAAGTAATAAATGTAATTTCACCTTCGCTTAATGTTGCTTCGGCAATTGTACCGTCTTCTCTCTGAATTTGATAAAACCCATCTTCTGATGATGGTACAATTTCAAAACTTAAAAAGCCATAAGACTTTAAAAGTCGATTAATTTCATTAATAGTTGGCTGGATACTGGTTACATTCTTGCTTAAATTTTTAATTTCAATATCTAAATCACTATA
The DNA here is from genome assembly GCA_044361155.1 of Flavobacterium sp. Classification (GTDB taxonomy): domain Bacteria; phylum Bacteroidota; class Bacteroidia; order Flavobacteriales; family Flavobacteriaceae; genus Flavobacterium. The sequence continues at coordinate 32,156 of JBIKJF010000023.1, read as the reverse complement.
TTCTTTTAATTTAGCAGTTAATTGACTTTGAAGAGCAGTATTTCCAGTTTGTAAACCATTATTCTCTGCATTAAATTTTACAATATCAGTTTTGAATTCTTCAATTATGTATTTCCAAATCGATTGAATTAAGCTTGTTTTTTCCGTAGCAAAATTTGCTACAATATCATTGTGTTTTGTAATTTCTGTATTAGCATTTACAATTAAATCTGAAATTAAATCTAATTGTTCCTTTACTGAAATTAATTCAATACTTCTGCTGGGTTCTTTTGTTTTATTATTTAGATATTCGCTGTTTGCAGTATTCTGTCCAATTAATGTTTTTAAATAAGCGGAAAATCTATCAATATTTAATTTTGTATCAGGAAATGATTTTTGATTGGTTTCAAGATTGTTCAATTCATTTACAAAGTTGTTCATCAAAGAATTATATTCTTCTTTTAACGTTTTTATTGTATTCAAATCATTTAAATAAGTTTCGTCAAAATAATCTTCTAATTGTTTTTTGAAATCTTCTGAAATTGTTTCTTGTTGACAAAACGGACAAGTAGTATTATCTTCTTGGATATAATTTCTACCTTGATTTACCCAATCGTTAATATTCAATTTTTGGATAAGCTTTGCAATATCAACATCTGCTTTACCAACAATTACTTTTTTCCAAATTGGATTGTTTTCTATTTCGATAATTCTATCAAATTCTATTACATTTATTAGCGTTATACTTTGAGGAACTTTTCCAAAAATGGTCTTAGCTTTTTCAGTTATTTCATCAAATGACAACAATGCTTTTGTATTACTGCTAAATTCAGATAGTAATTTATTTTTAAAACTTTCTTTCTGTAAAGAACCTGTAAATGCTTCTTTAAAAGTAGTTTCATATTTTTTATAGATTTTTGTCCAAGTAACTTCTTTAAAATCATTTTCTAATTTTTCTTTTTTAAGAATTTGAGTATTCAAAGTTTCTCTTTTTTTTGCACCATCAGCTTTTATTACTTTTAATGCTTCTACCTTTTCATTTATAGCAGTGATTTGTTCTGTAGTTGCTTCACCAAGAGTAAATACACCTCCAATTTTTCCACTACCAAAATTACGTAGCCTAAATTCCTTATTATAAACAAGAGTTTTTAATTCTTGACCGTTTTTCCAATCTATTGAACAATTATCAAAATTTGTTTTGTCATGTAGAAAATTTGATATTGTAGTTTTCCCGCAACCATTTGCACCATAAATAAAATTTACTTTTTTCAAATTTGTAATTTTAATACCAGTTTCATCATATGATGCTACTTTTTTTACCTCTATCTTCTCTATCATTAGTAAATTTTTTATTAATCTACTAAAATATAAAATAATTCCTAATGATTTGTTTTGATGCAATTTGACTTATTAACCGAGTTATCAATTTTTTTTTCAGAAATTGATATTTCATTTGCGATTTACTACAGATTGTGTAGTGTTTTGCAAACAAAATATTAGTTAAGTTTTGGCAGTAAATGAGAATTATTGCCAAAACTTAACTTTTCATTTCAATGTCGATGTAAGATTTTAGATTATACAATTCGATTTGGTTTTCATCGTCGCCTTCTAATTGTCCAATCTCAATAAAAGCAATATCATTAGCAAATGCTTTTTCTCCAATTAAATACTCGATGTGAACATAAACAGCTTCGCGAAGTCTTGAGTTTTCTTTATGGATAATGTAGTTTTTGAGTAACACTTTTATACCTAAATCGGTTGGTTTGTTTGGCTTTTCTAATGGGATGAAATACATTTCGCTTATTCGCAAAGTGATGCCGTAATATTCTAGTGGTTTGTCGGTGCCAATTTCGTATTTGGTTAGGTTGGTTTCGGGTTGGAGGAATGCAGTTATTTTCCAACGTTCTACAATTGGTGCATGATGGACTAGTAACTCTACTTCTTTGAAAAGATAAGGATTTCCGTTTGCTGTAATGATTATCTCTGCACCGTTTTTTTTGTTTTTAATGATGAGGTCTAGGTTTTTGTTGTATTGATGTAGTATCTCGATTAGTTTGTCGAAATGGATTTTTAGTTGGTCTTTTGGTATTTCGTTTAGAAGAAGGAAAACGAAGTTGTTTTGTTGGAAGTAGTTCCAGAAGTTGGTTATTGTGTTCATATTGTTTCTTGTTATTGGAACGCGGATGAAACAGATGCTTCGCAACGCGGATTTATACGGATTTTATCTTTTGTCTTGAGCTGATTTTTCAAATGCTATTAAATTTACCATCTCTCGTAATCGTGAGCGAACTCGATTGCCGTAATGTTTTTCAATTTCTGTGGCTGATAGGTTGGTGGTTATGTGAGTAAATAGTTTTTTTGAAATGAATAGATCATATCTGCTCAATAGAATTTCTGCCATGACATTGCATTCGTTACCAAAATATTTTAAGTTGTTTTCTGTTCCTAAATCGTCAAAGCAATAGGTTCTTGGTTCTGATTGGTATAGTTTGCCATTGCTGTATTTGTGGATTATTTGGTAGCCGTCCTGGATGAATTCAAAGCTGATATCGCGACATGGTTTTACGAAAAACTTATGTTCTGTTGCTGTTAGGTATTTCATTAAATTCATCAATGATGTTTTACCGCAGCCGATTGGTCCGGTTAGTAGAATTCCTTTGTTGAGGTTTATTCCATATTGAAAACATGTTGGTTCGTCTTTTAAGAAATACGCGATTAGTTTGTACACAATTGGATAATCGGTTTCAATGATTTTGAAATGATTGCCATATAGTTCAACTCCTTTATTTTCTAACCAAGTAATGACCTCATCATAGCTATAATGGCTCTGAATAGTCTTTGTCGGTTGTTGTGTTGAGTTGTTTTGCTCTGTTTGGTTGTTCTGCATTTGAAATAAATTTTGGTGCGTTAATCATCCAATTTTGTGCTGCTGCTTGCCAATCGACCATTGGTGTTTTACCTCCGACTAACCAACCGACACTTTTGAAATAGTTGAAGAATTTTTGAGCTTCTTGTTCCGGAAAGTTATTTTCTTGGAAATAGATTTTGACTTCTTCGATTGTTGGCTGTGACTTTTCTTCTTTTTCTTTTTTTGCGGAACTTTTTTCTTTTTCTTCATCATCGTTTTTTAAATCCAAATTATTTATTTCTACAAAATTTTTTGAGTGCTTTTCCAAGTTTGAAACGTTTTTATCGTTTAAAATGTTTGTATTGTTTATATAGTTTATAGAAGGTACTACTGCTTGTTCAGTACCTGTTTCACTACTAGTACAAGACTTGTTCAAAGCTTGTTCAGAAACAAGTTCAATAAGTGGTTCATTTTTTGGTTTTCTTTCGGATTTTGGCAGCGGTTTTAAATCTTCTGAAAAGTTGAATAAAATGACATGACTTCCTTTGAATGGATTGTATGATGGTTCGTAATTGATATAACCCAAACTATGCAAGTTCTTCAGACATTTATGATAGGTTGCTTTGGAACTTATTTTACTTATTCGCATTACCTCATCGCGATTAATACTGATTGGATTTTTGAAACGATTGCAATTCCAAAATTGAAACAATGCAATGTATAAACTTACGTGTGTTGGATTTAGCGTTTTATCAATGGCTACTTTTTCGAAGAAACCAGTTAAGTGTTTGATATAATTCATAATTGCTAAAATTATTTGAACAGAGTAGGTAAAGCATTTACCTTATTTCCATTTAATAACTTATCAATATCTGAATTGTCATAATACATTATGCCACCTATTTTGGTGTAGGTGAGTGTTCCGTTGATGCGGAGATTTTGCAAAGTACCTGGAGAAATGTTTAACAGTTTACGGACTTCATTGGATTTGAGCCACTGTTTTGTTTGTTGCGGTTTGGATTGAATGATTTCTTTTAAATCGTTCAAAAGAAGACTTCTGAATTCGTTTAAGTCTTCGCGTGTAATAACTTCGATTGCCATAACGTATGTTTTAGATTGTTATGGCACAAATTTGTAGTTTTTGAATAGTTTTAAATCACAAGTCAATCACAAGTTGTGATTGATTTTTATACAAAGTGTTGTATTTATTGGTCTTAAAGTAAGTCGTCTGTGTTTTCCATCCGTTTTACTAATTTTTCTTTTAATGCGTTTAGGAATTTGGTTTGGTCAGATTTTCGCATTCTAATTTCAAGGAAAGCCCTGTGATACTGACCTAAATCGATGTTGAATATGTTTTCAAAATACTCCGCAATATCTTTCAAATCGGATGCTCCATTATTAAACACACCTTCGGTATGCAAAGCATACAAAAGCTCTATTAATGCGACTTTAGAACCTGTCCAAGTTTGCTTTACCTTCGGGTTGACTTGTGATTTTTCCTTTGTGTCTTTATTTTCCATCATCAACAATTTATCTTCGAGATAAACTTGGATTAAATCGTGCGCTAAAATCTTTGCTACTTTAAAATCGTGAGAGGTTGAAAATGTATGATCTGCTTCAAAATAAAAACTATCTAAAGCTAATTTTACATCGATTTTTCCTCGTAAAAAATATTTGTGATCTAAATAGCTGCTTCCTGTTCTGTAATATCTGTAGAAGTCTAAGTTACCATCAAAATATCTTTTAAGTTTATCTAATTCGTTATTAAGGTATTTTTTGATAATTCTTTCACCACCATGCGGTTTCTTCGTTTCAATTTTGAATATAACGTTATAATAAATTAGTTTTGACGTAAATTTGGGCTTTACATTTTTAAAGAACTCTATTTCTTGTTGACTTGATTTATTTTTCTCTTTTTCAAATAATACTTTTAATTTTTGGAGTGATTTCAAAATAATATCTATAGCACTTTCACAACGCTTTATTGGGTCGTCTATTTCTAAATCAGTAAAATTTAACTGTTCGTTTAAATCTGTTAATAATTGGTTGATTTTTGGGCTCAATTTCTTTGGTATTAATTTTTGATTGAAACTTTTTTAATAATTTAAACTAATACCTAACCCAAATCCCATATCACTATCGTAATGTGTTCTTAAACTTATATTTCTTTTTAAAATGTAACGTGCATCTAGCATAAATTCTGTATCGGTGTTTACCATAAACCCCATTCTTAAGCGTTTTGAAATTGGAATATCCTCTCTCATTAACTGTAATCTTATGTTTCCATCCTGAAATACTTCTGCTTGAGCAATTACTAACATTGGTAATGTGTAATTAACCCCGGCACTTAGAACGGCTCTTTTATCTTTGGTATTTTCTTGTCCAAAAATGTTTTTTTCTATCATTCCATCCATATTCCTGTAACGCCAATCGAAACCAATAAAAGGCATCAACCACTGCATTTTTCCTATGTATCTGCCTAAATGAAATTCGGCTTCATAACCATGCATATCATTGTATCCTAGTCGCCATTCTGCACCTAAACTCCAACGTGTATTTTGGATCATTGCCATACCATCATTTCCATTAGTAGCAAAATCATTTTCTGCCATGAAATGAAAAGCTCTATCATCGGCAAATAATTTTCTTTGTGCTACTTTTGGATTTGGAATTAGCGGATTTGGCGTTTGGTTTTCATAGGTGAATACTCTTCCCATTCCTGCCATCATGTGATACAAAATATGACAATGAAAAAACCAATCTCCTTCAACATTGGCATTGAATTCAATTATGTTGGTTTCCATAGGCATTAAGTCCATTACATTTTTTAATGGTGCATATTCCTCTTGACCATTTAATATTCTGAAATCATGTCCATGTAAGTGCATTGGATGACGCATCATGGAACCATTGTAAAGTGTAATTCTAATGTTTTCTCCTTTTTTTATTAGGATTTTATCTGTTTCAGAAACTACTTTATTGTCTAAACTCCAAACATATCGGTTCATGTTACCTGTTAGTTCAAAACGAAGTTCTTTTACTGGGGCATCTTTGGGTAAAGTTGTTTTATCGGTCGCTTTCAACATGGCATAATTGAGTGTTGTAATTGTAGATAACGCATTGGCATTGTACTGATTTTGATTGTGATTGGAATGATCGGTACTCGTTTCCATATCGCTCATAGTACCCTTATGTTTTGCGCTTACTGCACCAGTTATTTCTGGGTACATTACTACATTCATATCCATTTGATTTAAGGACATACTCATTCCCATATCATCTAAATCCCCATTCATTTTCATCATTCCGTTCATCATTTTCATTCCCTCAAAATATTTTAATTTTGGCAACGGAGCAATCAATTGTTTGATGCCATTTCCAATGTATAATGAAGTAGATTTTGTGCGGTCTTCTGGAGTTGCTAAAAATTCATAAGAAGTATTACTTGCAGGAATTGTAACTATAATGTCATAAGTCTCGGATACTGCTATCAATAATCTATCTACTTCAACAGGTTCTACATCGTTACCATCACTAGCTACAACTGTTATTTTTCCTCCAGCATAAGTTAACCAAAAGTATGATGAAGCTCCACCATTTGCCACACGCAAACGAACTTTATCTCCACTTTTAAACTGTGATAACTGACTTTCATTTTTACCATTAATCAGAAACTTATCATAATATACATCGCTCACATCCATAGCATTCATTCGTTTCCATTCATTGGCTATTTTTGTTTTGAAATGACCTTGTTTTATGGCTTCAGCATAACTTTGTGTTGTTCCTTTTTTAATTGCAAACCAATCGGTTGCATTGTGTAACATTCTGTGAACGTTCTCGGGTTTTAAATCGGTCCATTCACTTAAAATAATAGGCACAGTTGGTAAATCATCTATACCTTTTCGGAATGTTTTGTCATTTTGTTTTTTGTTCATAATGAACATACCATACATACCAATTTGTTCCTGTAATCCTGAATGACTGTGGTACCAATGAGTTCCGCTTTGAATTATTGGAAACGAATATTTGTGAGTAGTTCCCGGTTCTATTGGCATTTGTGTAAGGTTTGGGACACCATCTTCTTTATTAGGTAAAAATAGTCCGTGCCAATGCAATGAAGTGCTTTCTTTTAATTCGTTATGTACATAAATTTCAGCAATATCACCTTCTGTAAATGTTAATGTTGGCATAGGAATTTGACCATTTACTGCAATTGCTCTTTTTTCTTTTCCAGAATAGTTTACGATGGTATCACGAACATATAAATCGTAACGAACTATGTTTTGCGAAAACAGCGTTTGTGTTGCCAAAACGAAGATTACGATTGGTAACAGTTTTTTTGAAAGAATGTTTTGTATATCCATTATAGTAATTGTATTATTTTAATTTTACACTATTATTTTTTTAACAAGATTTCCCAATCTGAAATTTTATTGTTCAAACTATCAATAGTTTTTTTCATTTTCTCCTTATCAGCAATTGAAATGGCTCGCTTTGCAGCTTCAATTGCAATAGTGTAATCTTTGTTTTCAGAAGCTAATTTTTGTCTTAGATTAGGATAATAGAAATTTTGAGGATTTATTTTTTCTGCTTCCAAAAGCCATATAATTGCTTGTTTATAATCTCTATTAGTACTGTAATAATAATTAGCTGCCTGAAATAATAAATTGGCATCCTGAGTTTTACCCTTAATTATATGTTGATCTATCAATGCCACTATTGTATCGTCCTCCTTGCTCTTTACCGGTATTTTAACCATTGTATTTTCCCAAAGTATTTTTAGGAATGCTTCGCCTTTGCTATTGATATCATTTAATTCAATAGTAAAAGTTTCATAAAAATTGGGGCTTTTTTCTAAAGGGACTTTGAAACGCATTATATCTTTTTTTTCATCATAGCCCGTTTCTCCATGCAAGGTAGTATCTGAGTTAACAATTATAGTCCACTCATTTATTGAAGGAATTGAGAATATTGAATAGCTTCCTGCTTTTAATACATTGTTACCAAAAGAAATATCTTCGGAAGTGGTTATGACGGTACAATCACTTGCGCCAGTTCGCCAAAGCTTATCAAAAGGTACTAACTCCCCAAATATTTTACGACCTCTTACTAATGGTCTGCTGTATGTTATTTTTATTTTTCCGCTGCCGACTTCTTGCTCAAAAGATGCCGCAGGACTGGCTGAAGTAACTCTTATCTGGACTTTGTCTTGGGCAGATAATAATAAGGATTGCAAAATAATTAAGCCTGTTAAGATTGTTTTTTTCATTTTATAATTTTAAAGTTTTAATGTGCGTAATCGTAACGCATTTACAATTACTGATACAGAACTAAATGACATGGCTAAAGCCGCAATCATTGGGGATAATAATATACCGAAAAATGGATATAGAACACCAGCTGCGATTGGAACACCCAATACGTTATAGAAAAAGGCAAAAAATAAATTTTGCTTGATGTTTTTCATAACAGCATGGCTTAAGTTCTTGGCTTTTACAATGCCTTGTAAATCGCCTTTGACTAAAGTTATTTTGGCACTTTCAATTGCGACATCTGTTCCTGTTCCCATAGCTATTCCGATATTGGCTTGTGCTAATGCCGGTGCATCGTTGATACCATCACCAGCCATGGCCACAATTTTGCCTTCTGCTTGTAATTTTTTGATTTCGTTTAATTTGTCTTCGGGTAAACATCCTGCTTTATAGGAAGACAGGTTCAATTCTTCTGCAACAGCTTTGGCTGTATTGATATTATCGCCTGTCATCATAATTACTTCAACTCCTTGTTGCATCAGTTCTTTTATTGCAGCGGCACTTGACGTTTTTATGGCATCAGTAATGGATACAAATCCAACAGCAATACCTTCTACTGCAATATATGAAACGGTTTTTCCTAGTTTTTGTTCGGTAATGATTTTGTTTTCTATATCGTCAGAAATACTAGCTTTTACTTGTTCCATTAGTTTTTTATTACCTAATGCTACTTTTTTATTGGTTACTGTTCCTGTAACTCCTTTTCCGGCAATGGCTTCAAAATCTTTTACTTCGATTAATGAAATGGATTTTGTTTTGCCATAATTGACTACGGCTTGTGCTAATGGATGCTCACTATATTGGTTTAATGAAGCTATGCTTTGCAATAAATCGTTATCATTGTTATTGGTCGCATAAATTTTTTCGACCGATGGTTTTCCTTCGGTTATTGTTCCTGTTTTATCTGTAATTAAAACATTAACCTTATTCATGTTTTCTAAAGCTTCTGCATTTTTTATCAAAACCCCTGATTGTGCGCCTTTACCAACACCTACCATTACTGACATAGGCGTTGCCAATCCTAATGCACAAGGACACGCGATGATTAATACTGCGATGGCATTTATAAAACCATATACTAATGCCGGTTCGGGACCAAATTTTGCCCAAATGAAAAAGGTTATAACAGAAATGATGACTACAATGGGCACGAAGTATTTGGAAATACTGTCTGCTAATTTCTGAATTGGCGCTCTCGAACGAGAAGCGTCATTAACCATTTGCACGATTTGTGAAAGCAAAGTTTCTGAACCCACTTTTTCTGCAACCATAATAAAAGATTTATTCCCATTGATTGTTCCTGCAATTACATTATCGTCTTTCTTTTTATCAACGGGTATTGGTTCTCCTGTAATCATTGCTTCATCAATACTACTTTCTCCATCGGTTATTTTTCCGTCAACTGGAATTTTGTCACCAGGCTTAACCCGAAGTAAATCACCTTTTTTAATATCGTGGATTGAAATTACTTTATCGCTACCATCAATAACCAAAGTGGCTTCGGTTGGTGCGAGTTTTAATAATTCTTTGATAGCTCCACTAGTCTGACTGTGTGCTCTTGCTTCAAGTAATTGTCCTAATAATACAAGAGTTAGAATAACGGTTGTAGCTTCGAAGTATAGTAATACTGTTCCGTGTTCTGTTTTGAATTCGCTAGGAAAAATATCTGGGAAAAACATCCCGACCAAACTGAAAAGAAATGCCACTCCTGTACCAATTCCGATTAGGGTAAACATATTTAAATTCCAAGTAATGATGGATTTCCAAGCGCGAATAAAAAATACCCAACAGGCATAAAACACTACAGGAAGCGATAATATTAATTGTACCAAATTCCATTTTGAAGCATCCATTAGTTGTAGTAAAGGATTGTTGTGTGCCATTTCTATCATTGCAATTGCAAAAATGGGAACGGTAAATACGACTGCAATTTTCATTTTTTTAACCAAATCGGTATACGTTTTTTGGTCTTCGCTTTCGCTTGGTTCCATTGGGACTAAATCCATTCCGCATATTGGACATGAACCAGGACCTTCTTGAATTACTTCGGGATGCATAGGACACGTATACAACGTTTTACTCACCGTTAACTCTGGTGCTTTAACTAAATCCATTCCACACACAGGACAGTCACCTGCCTTGTCGTACACTTTTTCGCCTTCGCAATGCATTGGGCAATAATACTTTCCTTGGGTATTTGTTGGGACAACAGTTTCTTTATTATGATCGTTGGAATGGACAGAGCAACATGATTTTCCCGAAGCTTCATTCGTTGTACTATGCTCCTTGGTTTTACCGTTGCTCATTTCTATGGAGTATTTTCCCACTGCTGTCAAGGCTTCCTGTAGCTTTTCTGTTGGAATGTGCTTTTCCATAGTTATTGTTGCTACTGCTGGATTTAATGAAACTTTTGCCTCAATACCCTCAATAGTATTCAACGTTTTTTCGACTTTAGCGAGACAACCATCGCAAGTCATTCCGGTAATGCTGTAAGTATGTATCATCTTTAATAATTTTAATACAAATTTCTATCATAACCGATTTTTGCATTTGCATAATTTTGGGTTTGATATGCAAAATTTATAAATCTTCTATTTGCTTTCTTTTAATGGTTTTGATATTCTTAAAGTAGGTTGGCGAAAAGCCAGTTACTTTTTTGAATTGATTGCTCAAATGTGAAACCGTGCTGTAATTTAAAGAATACGCAATTTCACTTAATGAGAGTTCATCGTACATAATTAACTCTTTTACTTTTTCAATTTTCTGATTGATGAAATACTTCTCAATAGTAGTGTTTTCAACTTCTGAAAAGAGATTACTCAGGGTATTATAGTCTTGATGCAGTTCTTGTGAAAGGTAGTTGGATAAATTAATTTTCAAATCATTATTCTTGTTTTGAACCAAATCAATGATTACTGTTTTAATCTTATCAATCGTTTTACTTTTCTTATCATCAATCAGTTCAAAGCCAAATACTTTCAATATTTTACTAATTTCATTTTTTTGAACATCAGAAAAGGGTTCCATAATTTCGACTTCACCCAAATTAATAGATAAAAGTTTTAGTCCAAGCTTTTCTAACTCGGACTTAACCACCATTTTGCAACGACTACAAACCATATTTTTAATATAAAGTTTCATGCTTACTATTCTTTATTGATTGTCTGTTCAATCCAACTGATTATTTCTTGCTTTTGGGTTTCATCAAGAATAGCATCCTGATGTAATTGTGTGTATGAACTTAATGGCATAGTACCCGATTTTATTTCTCTACTTATTGCTTCTAGTTTACTTTGTTGTTTTCTATTTGAATAAGTCGCAAATTCATTAAAATTCAGTTCTTCTTTTCCATTTTTAATGTGGCTTTCTACAAATAATCTTGCTGGTTGAATGTAATCGTACCATAAATACTTAGTAGTATTACTATGGCAGTCATAACAAGCTTTTTGCAATGAATTAAGAATTTTTGGAGGTACTTTATAATTATTAGCAAAGTTTTTTCCAATATCGAATGAACTACTTACATTTTGTTTTGGTTGGTAGAATTGAATAGCTACAAACATTAAAAAGAATACTAATGCAATCTTTTTTAATTTTCGTGTCATTTTATAACGTTTTTTTCAAACTACCACAAGTCAACATTTGAGAGCCATAAAATGGATTTTTAATTTCTTTTGTTTCACTAATCCAAATAGCTCCTTTGCCATCATTTGCCATTGGACAAAAATCTTGATACAATTTTTGCTTTGTTCCAAACATTTTAATCAAATCATTAATATCCTTACTTAGCGTAACAAAATGTTCTCTTTGATGGTCGATTTTCCCAGCATTATCACTAATGTGTTTTGCATGTTCTTTTGCATCGTCTGCAATATCTAAATACTCTTTTTTTTGAGTAGTAGTTAAACTATTTGAGTTGATTGTATTAAAATCGTTGAATAATGATTTACCTGCAATAGCAGCGGCTTTGGCATCGTCTTTTGTTAGTGCATTTTTTATTTTTAAATAGTTTGCAACTATTGCATTAATTGAAAAAGGAGTTTTTGTTTCAATTACTTTTTCTTTAACGTCATTAGTTGGTAGTTTTGTGGTGTCTTTGAGTTCTTGAGTTTTTTCATTTTCTTCATGGATTGGCTCAACTTGGGCAACTGGTTCTGTTAATTCCATACCACATTTGGAACATTCTTCTCCTTTTTTTCCTGTAATCTCTGGGTGCATGGAACACGCATATATTTCATTTGAATTTGTTGAAGTTTCTGTGGTCTTGTTTTCTGTCTCTTTGTTTTTTTGATTACAAGAAACTAAAGTGATAGCTATAATAGCTGATAGAATAAGTGCTTTCATGACATGTTATTATTTAGATTTTTATTGTTTTTTTAAATTGAAAAAAGTGTAATATAAATTGAAGTAAAACCCATTTGGAGCAGAACGTATCATTGAACTTACTAACTCTTGACGGTAGGCAAGATCTAATCGTGCTTGACTGTTAAAAATGAATTGTACAGCCGGCACAACGTCTAAGTAGGATTTACCATTTTCGTTGATGGTTTGACCTACAAATTCAACCATTAAATTGATGTTGGTTTGCTTGAAACTCGTATATTTTTTAGGGTACATCAATTTTCCAAAAGACAAAGTATAGTTCGTTGCATTATCACCAATAGTATCCGGAAAAGGATATTTTGGTTTGTTATCCAATGCTTTTTCAAAACTAAGCGATGAACTTATGGCTACCTTTTTGACCAACTTTGTTGCGATTATCCCGGTTTCAAAACCAGTATTGTGTCCTACTATTTCAATTTGCTCTTGATGAATATCAGCACGATTGAAGCTAAATCTTCCATAAGTTGCTAAGCGAAAGTGACTGTTTAAATCATCTGTAGAATAAAACCTGTACTTAGCCATAAAACCACCACCTTCTGCATACAATGCATTAGTTCTTGTGCTGATAAAAGCGGAACCACGAACCATTAAATTTTTATTTATACCATAAGTTACCTCGGGCATTAAATGATAGTTGTAACCTGGCTCAAATTTTTCTTTAAAAGCAGATTGCATCACATTTACGGCTAATGAATTAGCAGGAACATTACTTGCAGGATCTGTTACTACAAATAATTCTTGACTAAAAATAGTTTGGCAACTGATGGCTGCAAAAAATAAAATTACCTTTCTCATTAGTTTATCATTTTAATGTGAAAATCATCTTCATTATTCGAAGCATACGTATCAATATTCTTATAGGACTTTGATAATTTTTTAAATTCTTTCTCGGTTACATATCCTTTATCAACCACTTGAAACTGTATTTCAGAAGCATTACTTTTTTTATCATTAACCATTATGTATGAACTTTGAGTTATGGTATTTGATTTTGCGGTAACTACTAATGAACCGATAAAAAAACCTGCTTTTTCTACTTTTTCTTTAAATATTTTAGGGCTTAATTCGTTTCCTTCTTTTAGCGTTACTGTAAAGGTATTGGAGTTTAAATCGATTTCAACGTTAACCACTTCGGGCACTGTTTTTAGCTGTTTATTTATAGCATTTGAACACATAGAACAGGTTAAACCAGTGGCTCTAATTTCGGCTTTTACTATTTGGGCATTACTATTAAGTGAAAACATCAAAACCATTGATGTAATCAGAATATATATTGTTTTCATTTTATTCTTTTATTAATTTAATTATTTCTTCTTCTGAGGGATTTTTTGCTATTAGAATACCTTGGGGATTAAATAGGTATTTTGATGGTAATTCATCAACACCAAATTTTATTGCTGTATTGGCATCAAAACCTTCAGGATCTATTAACTGTGTAAATTTGATTTTATCTTTTTCAACAGCTTTAAGCCACTTACTTATGTCTGTATCGATTGATATTCCTATTATTTCAATTTTATTTGCATTAGCTTCATTGTGAAGTTTTACTAACTTCTTGTTGCCTAATCTACACGGCGCACACCAAGATGCCCAAAAATCGATAAGTACATATTTGCCTTTAAAGGATGTGATATTAACCTCATTACTGGTATTACTTTTTAATGTAATTGATGGTATAGCTTCTCCTATTTTTATTTGAGCTTTAGTAGTTGAGAAAATACCAATTAAAAAAAGTAGCATTACAATTTTTTTCATTTTGTTTATTTAATTGTTTCTACTGTTTTACCACAGTTCAACATCATTGAACCATAATAAGGATTTTTTACAGCATTTTCTTTACTTAACCAATTAGCACCTTTGCCGTCATTGAACATTGGACAGAATTGATAGTACACCGGATTTTCATATTTAGAAATCTTGATTAATGTATAAATTTCTTTAGATAATGATGTAAAATGATCGCGTTGGATTTTTACATCTTTTGTATTAGCGATATTTTCTGCATCTTTCTGTATCGTATTTACAACTTTCATCCACACCATGTGAACATCCATATCAAGCTTGTCCATTTTGACATTATTGATGGCCGTTACCAATTCTTTTGAAGCTGATGCCGTGCTATTCCCATTAGAAGTGATTAATGCATCTTTTACTAAAAAATAGTTATCGAATACAACCTTTAATTGATTTTCACCCTGAATTACTGTAGTACTTGTTTCAGAATGATTACTATGATTGGAATGGTCTCCGTTGCTAGCAATCGATGTTGTTTCTTCTTTTACAGGAACTTTTGCTACACGGTCATATTGGCAACATCCGTGAAGATTGTTATATACATCATCTGGAGCAAGAAATTTATCACTATCGTAACCAACTAATGCAATTCTCTTGAGTATTTCATCTTGATTGGTTTTTTTAGCATCGTAGGTTAGTGTTGCCATTTGGGTTTCTTGGTTCCAATCGACATTGGCTATTTTTTTGATGTTTCCTGCTTTTTCGATTTTGGTTTCGCACATACCACAATTGCCATAAATTTTTACACTTTCTGTTTTGGCATTTTTTATTTGTGCATTACCTGTAGTTGATAACAATACAGAAATTGCTATCATTATTTTCATTAATGAATTTTTCATTTTGAATAAAATTGTAATCAAAGCAAACTACCTTGATTAGTTGATAAAATAAATTTGGATAAATAACAGTTGCGAAAGCATGTTATTACAATACCAATAATGGTATAAAAAACAATACTTAACTGTTAGATTGAATAGCTAAACGCTATGAATTTGACACACTTATGGCTGTCAAAAATTGGATTTAGCTTATTTTAGGTATTAGCCAAATGGAATAAAACCCATCAGAGATTGATGGTGTTGTGTATGAAAATTTAGTCTTCTCGATTGAAGAATAACTATACTTGTAATTTTTAAAACTAATTTCAGATACAAAGCTTACTGAGGAAGTTGGACACGTTGAAGAACATCCACATTTTGAATGACCGCAATTTCCTTTACAACCTTTGTTGTCTTTGCCCTTTGAACTATCACTATCGCAACAACTCTTTTTTTCTTTCTGATTGGATGAAATTTCTTTTTTGCAAGAACTTTTTTCTGAACCTTTACCACAAGCTATAGCACTACCAGGCATAAGAAATATGCCTAATAAGACTAATAGTATAAAGTGGTATTTTTTCATATCTCTATTAAAACAGTACAAAATTAAATAAAAATTATTGCTTTTTGTTAAAATTGATGTTAAAATCTCATTTTCTGAATTCTGACTGCATTTAAAATAGCTAAAAGTGCCACACCTACATCGGCAAAAACAGCTTCCCACATTGTGGCTAAACCTCCTGCACCGAGTATTAAAACAATTGCTTTTACTACAAAAGCCAACGTAATATTTTGCCAAACAATTTTTTTGGTTTGCTTACCAATGTTTATTGCCATTGGAATTTTTGAAGGCATATCGTCTTGAATAACTACATCGGCAGTTTCGATGGTGGCATCGCTTCCTAAACCGCCCATTGCAATACCTACGTTGCTTAATGCGACTACTGGCGCATCGTTTACGCCATCGCCAACAAAACAAACTGTTTCATTTTTGGCGATGATTTCTTTGACTTTGTTTACTTTATCTTCGGGCAATAAATCGCCAAAGGCATTTGTAATTCCGAGTTTTTGTGCTACAAATTGAACTACATTGTCTTTATCTCCACTTAACATTGTGGTTTTTATACCTAATGCTTTTAGTTTGTCGATTGTGATTTGTGCGTCTTCTTTTATGCTATCAGCTATTGTAAGATAACCAACGAAATTTTTATCGTAAGCTACTGCAATTAATGTGTAAACAATACTTTTTGGATCAATATCATAAGCAATTGAGAATTTATCCATTAGTTTGAAATTACCAACTAACAATTCTTTTCCGTTAACTTCAGCTTTTAAACCATGTCCGGAAATTTCTTCTACATTTTCTAATTTGATATTACTATCAATTTTTCCAACGTATTGATGAATGGCAGTTGCAACAGGATGTGTACTTTGACTTTCTAAAGCATTTACCAATTGTAACAAATCATCTTTGTTAAAATCAGTATTAAAAACAACTTCCTGCACTTTGAAGACGCCTTCGGTCATTGTTCCTGTTTTGTCCATTACCACGTTTTGAATAGTGGACATTACATCAAGAAAATTACTTCCTTTGAAAAGGATTCCGTTTTTAGAAGCTGCTCCAATTCCACCAAAATAACCTAAAGGAATACTTATAACTAATGCACAAGGACACGAAATAACTAAGAAAACTAAAGCTCGATACAACCAATCTCTAAACTGGTAATTTTCTACAAATAACATCGGTACAACACATATTGCAATGGCTAAAACAACTACAATTGGTGTATATATTTTGGCAAACTTTCTGATAAATAATTCTGTTGGTGCTTTTTTGGCTGTAGCATCTTGCACCATTTCGAGAATTTTTGACAGTTTACTATCTGTATAAGCAACCGTTACTTTTACTTGACAAACCGAATGTATGTTTATCATTCCTGCTAAAACAGTTTCTCCTTTTGCTTTGGTGTCTGGCTTACTTTCTCCCGTTAGTGCAGCAGTATTAAATGCAGCAGTATCTGAAAGTAATTCTCCATCTAATCCTAATTTTTCTCCTGCTTTTAGTTGGATAATATCTCCAATTTTAGCGGTTGATGCTTTGATAGTTTTGGCAACATTGTTTTCGAGAATAGTTACTTCGTCTGGTCTTTGGTCAAGTAACGTTTTGATGTTAGCTTTTGCTCTTTGAACCGCCAATGATTGGAATATTTCGCCAATGGCATAAAATAACATTACGGCAACACCTTCAGGAAATTCGCCTATAGCAAACGCTCCAATAGTTGCAATACTCATTAAAAGAAATTCTGAAAATATCTCGCCTTTGCGAATGCTTTCAAACGCTTCTTTGACTACTGGAAATCCCACTGGAATGTATGCTAGAATATACCATCCTATTCTAACATAACCTGTAAACCATGATTGTTTAAAATAATTATCAAAACCTATGGCAATCAATAATAAAATAAAACTTATGATTGCTGGCAAAAACATTTGAAACGTAGATTTTTCTACACTAGAATGCTCGTGGTCTTGTCCGTCATCATCAGAATGATTTTCGGTTTTTTTATTTATTTTTTCTTCTAGAGTGCAACAAAGCTGATTGCCTTTAGCATCGTATTTATGTTTATGTTCCATTTCTATTTTTTTTAAATCCACAAAATTGAAAGTTCTGGATGGTATCAAATGGTGTGGTATGGTTTTCTGTAAAACATTTTATTGCTTCAAAATTTTCTATAAAAGTTTGTTTCATCGAATTTTCTGAATATTGTTTTATTTCCAATCCACTACATTTTAAAGGACCATTTTCTGAAAAAGTACCTAATAGAAAATTTCCATTTTGAGCTATAGCATTACTAACGATTGTAACATATTTCCTTATACTTTCTTCTCCTGTTAGAAAATGAAAAACAGCCCTGTCGTGCCAAAAATCAAACTTGACTTCGGGATTAAATTCTGTGATATCAGAAACAATCCAATGTATTAAATCGGCTTTATCTCCTAAACGTTTTTTGGCTCTTTCTAAAGCAAATTCAGAGATGTCCAATACCCAAATATTTTGATATCCTTTTTCTAATAAGGCATCCACAAAATTGCTATCGCCACCGCCAATATCAATTATATTGGCAGTTTTTGATAGGTTTACATTTTTTAAATACTCCATTGAAGTTTTTGGATATTTTTGTGTCCAACTTACTTCATTAGGATTTTTGGTTGCAAAAACATTTTCCCAATGTGATTTTTTGTTTTCCATTTGGATTACGCTTTACAACATCCATCTAAATTTTCATACGCTTTTGGATCGGCTTTTACTTCATCTGCATCGTATCCTAATTTAGAAATACCTTCTTTAATGGTCTGTAAGGTTGTTTTCTTTGCATTATAATACACTGTAAATGTCATTGCTTTATCGTCAAGCTCATACATTTTTAAACCTTTAATTTTGAGCATTTCAGTTTTGAATTTTAAACCACAAGTTTCACATTCTTTACAATGATCACAATGTAAAAAAGTTTTGATTACAGCTTTTTGATTGGCTTTTTGTGCAGAAGCAGTATTGCTTGTAAAAAATAATAGTGTTAAAAAAAAGATTGATTTTAAAATTGAATTTTTCATTTGATTTTATTTAATGATTAATAATTTATTTTTAATGTTCGTGTTCACCGCCACCTTTTGAAGTTGCTAGTAAGTAAAAAGCACCTTTTATAACAATTTTCGCATCGGCAGGAATTTCTTCGACTAATTTTATTTCGGTGTAACCTAAATCAGTAGTTCCAGGAACCACTTCGATTGCTTTGAAGTGCACTTCATTGTGTCCTTCTTCTTTGCCTTCAGCGTGTTCTGAATGTTCTTCTCCTTCTTTATGTTGATGCTCTTCTTCTTTTACTTTTGGAGCTTCTTGTTGGTGCTCTTCTTGAATGTAAATGTAATATTTATCGCCATTTCTAACAATTGCATCTTTTGGAAGTGCCTGAACGGTTTGATTGGTGATATTGATATTGGCAGCTACATACATTCCGGAAATTAAATCTTTGGCATCGCTTGGATTGATTTTGGCATGAACCGCAACTGTTTTGCTTTCGTTGGAAAATGATTTATTGATGCCAAATATTTTCCCTTTAATGGATTTATTGGACTGATTGGTTAATACAAAATCGACTTCTTGACCTACGGAAATTTTTCCCAAATCTTTTTCAAACACATTTAAATCCAAGTGCATTTGGCTGTTATCTACTACTTCAAAAAGTGTTACGCCTGTTTCTGCAAATGCTCCTTTTGTTATACTTATTTTACCCACATAACCGCTTATTGGCGAAACAATTGGAATTAACGAAGTGTTTCCGCTTAAACTAACATTTAACGCTTGCAGCTTGTTTTTTGCGGCTTGTGCTTTAGCTTTTTCTACTGCTAATTTTGATTTTACTTCTTGAAATGTTTTGCGAGGATTTACATTTTCATCGCTCAATGTTTTTTGACGATTATATTCCAATTGCAAGTATTCAATGTTGGCAATAGCGGAATTGTAATCTTCTTGCATTTCGGTAACTTCAAGGTTTTGAATAGTTGCCAATGTTTTACCTTTTGCAACGTAAGTTCCTTCTAACACATAAATATCTTTAACAACGCCACCAATTAAGGTTGAAATATTAGCCATGTTTTGTGGTGGAACTGCTGTATAACCATTGGCTTTGATTACCGTATTTAGGTTTTTCATTTCGATACCGCCTGTTTCGATACCAATAGTTTTAAATTGCGCTTCTGTCAAGGCAACTTCGGTTTCTGATTTTTCTTCTTCGTGGGTTTCTTCGGTTTTCTTTTCGCCACAGGAATTTAGAGTAAAGAGAATAGAAAACAGAATAAAGAGGTTGAAGAATGAACTTCGATTACAATTTGGTTTTAAAAATATATTTTTCATATAATGGAATATTAATTGTTGTTGAAAGATGGAAATTGCAATTGAATAGCACTTTGATTGTAAGTATTAACGGCTTCGGCATTTTGCTTTTTGATGTCAATGGCTTGGTTTAAAAAACTAATGTATGACCAGTAACTCATATCACCATTGGCATAGCTTTTTTGAGCCGTTGTAATAATTTGTTCGGCATATTGCAATCCTTCGTTTTGGTAATATACAAGTGCTTTTTTCTGTTTTTCAAACTCATTTTGTAGTTCTTCTTTCTGTAATTTCAAAGTCAATTTGCTTTTATCTAATTCTAATTGCGATTGCGAAATACTAATTTCTGATGCTTTGGCTTTTGCTGTATTTGCACCACCAAATAAAGGAATTTGCAATCCGGCAGTAAAACCCTGAAAATAGGATTTTGTATCGATGGTTTGACCAAAATACCCCAAACCTAATTTAGGAGTTCGCATTGCTTTGAACGTATTGGCTTCCTTTTGATACACTGAAATTTGCTGTGTGTAATAATCGTTTACTAATCCTTGTATTTTGTCATCTTTACTCGTTGTTGGATTAGCATATTGCAATGGTGTATTGGCATCAGGAACTATGTTTTCATCTGTTTGAATGAAATATTGCAATTGCTTTTGATAAACTACCAAGTCATATTCTAACTGTGCTTTTTGGGTTTCGATTTCTTTCGATTTGGCTTTAGCACTGATTACTTCAATGTTGCCACTTTCTCCGATTTGAAAACGAAGCTCTGCATTTTTAAGGAATTTAGCATAAATCTCGAACAACTCATTATTTAACTTTTGAATAGAAATTCCATATAAATATTGATAGTATGCTAATGATACGGCTTTTTCAATTTCATACTCCGTTAATGCTTTTCGTTTTTCAGCCAATTTGGCTAATTCCTCTTGCAGTTGGCGATTGGCTTTTGTGATTTTACCAATTGGAAAGTATTGTTGAATAGAAACGTTGTGGTCGTAATCGACACTATTGAATTGTCCGCCTTGGTATTGCACTTGCAAAGGATCTACTTGAAATGCTGTTTTCTTTAGAACAGTTTGTTTTTCAATTTCCTTATCCGCGATTTTTAAGTCGATGTTATTTGCTTTTGCTTTTTCAATAGCTTTTTCTAATGTTATTGTTTGACTGTTTTGAGCAAACGAAAAGCTACTAATTAACAAAACGAGTATTGTTACAATTGGATTTGACATTTTTTTTCTTCTTTTAATTCCCTTTTCAAATAATAAATAAAGTATTGGTAAAACGATTAAGGTTAGTAATGTTGCCGAAACTAATCCGCCAATAACTACCGTTGCTAATGGTTTTTGTACTTCGGCTCCACCACTAGTTGATAATGCCATTGGCAAAAATCCTAATGAAGCAACCGCAGCAGTCATTAATACTGGTCTAAGTCTGGTTTTTGTACCTATTAAAACCCGTTGTAATGGGTCGGTTATCCCTTCGGATTTGAGTTGGTTGAAATAGGAGATTAGCACAATTCCGTTTAAAACTGCTATTCCGAATAAAGCAATAAATCCAATTCCTGCCGAAATGCTAAAAGGCATTCCTCGTAACCAAAGTGCAAAAACACCACCGATTGCCGATAATGGAATGGCTGTAAAGATTAAAGCCGCTTGTTTCATACTATTGAAAGTGAAAAATAACAACACCATAATTAATCCTAAAGCGATTGGTAATGCTACAGATAGTCGTTTGTTGGCTTCAACCAAGTTTTCAAATTGACCACCATAAGTTACATAATAACCAGCAGGAAGTTTAAAACTGGTTTCTAATTTTTGTTGGATTTCTTCTACAACGCTTTTTACATCACGACCACGAACATTTAAACCTATTGTAATTCTACGTTTACCATTTTCACGAGAAACTTGAACCGGACCTTGTTCGTAATTGATTGATGCTACTTGCGAAAGAGGTACTTGTTGTCCATTTGGTAATGGAATAAATAAATTGCTAACATCAGTAATGTCGCTACGATTGTCTTTGTTTAAACGAACGACTACATCAAAACGTTTGCTTTCTTCATAAATTTTACCTGCACTTTCACCTGCAAAAGAAGAACGGATAATTTGATTGATGTCTGCAATATTTAAACCATACAACGCAATTTTATTGTAATCGTATTTGACTGTGATTTGTGGAAGTCCAGTTACTTTATCGGCTTTTAAATCGCCAATCCCTTCAATAGTATTTACTTTAGAAATTAATTCTTTGGCTTTTGTATCTAAAACTTCTAAATCATCGCCAAAAATTTTAATGGCAATATCGCTTCGACTTCCTGTCATTAATTCGTTGAATCGCATTTGAATGGGTTGCGAAATTTCGATGTTTGCACCAGGAATAGCTTCCATTTCTTCTTTCATTAAGTTGGCTAAATCTTCCCAATTGTCAGCAGATGTCCATTCGTCTTTATCTTTTAAAACAATAATCAAATCGCCACTTTCTATTGGCATTGGGTCGGTTGGGATTTCGCCACTTCCAATTTTTGTAACAATAGTTTTGATTTCAGGGAATTTTGCTTTTAGGATTTTTTCGTATTTGGTTGTGGTTTCTACCATTTGGGATAGCGAACTTCCAGTCATAATAGTAGCATTAATGGCTAAATCTCCTTCTTCGATAGTTGGAATGAATTCGCCACCCATATTTTGAAAAACGATAATAGCAAAGACAAACATCGCTAATGAAATGGCTAGAACTGCTTTTTTAAATCGTAACGCTCGGTCTAAAAATGGTGTGTAGATTTTTTCAAACCACGCCATCATTTTATCACTAAAATTAGTTTTGTGTTCTGTATTTTTTGATAAGAACATGGCACTCATCATTGGCACATAAGTCAACGACAAAATGAATGCCCCAATAACCGCAAAACCTACGGTCATTGCCATTGGTTTGAACATTTTGCCTTCTGTTCCTACTAATGCAAGGATTGGCAAATAAACAATCAAAATAATTATTTCTCCGAATGCTGCACTATTACGAATTTTTGAAGCCGATTTATATACTTCAGTATCCATTTCTGCTTGGGTTAAATTCTTTTGTCGATTGAGTTTTTGTAAATGATGCATTGTTGCTTCTACAATAATTACCGCTCCATCGACTATAATTCCGAAATCGATTGCTCCTAAACTCATTAAGTTTCCGCTTACGCCAAAATGGTTCATTAAGATTACTGCAAAAAGCATTGAAAGCGGAATTACTGATGCAACAATTAATCCGGCTCGAAGATTTCCTAGAAATAGTATCAATACAAATATTACTATTAATGCACCTTCCAAAAGGTTTTTAGTAACTGTTCCTATTGCGTTATCCACTAATTTACCTCTGTCAATGAATGCTTCGGCAACCACTCCTTCGGGTAAGGTTTTATTGATTTGCGCCATTTTTTCTTTCACTCTTTCTACAACGGCACTAGAGTTTTCGCCTTTTAACATTAAAGCCAAACCGCAAACAATTTCGCCTTTACCGTCTTTGGTCGAAGCACCATATCTTAATGCAATTCCCTCACGAACAGTAGCTACATCGCGAACTAAAACTGGTGCACCATTTCTGTTTTTGACTACTACATTTTCTAAATCTTTAATGCCAGTTGCCATACCAACACCGCGAATAAAGTAAGCGTATTGGTCTTTTTCGATATAAGCTCCACCTGTATTTTGATTGTTTTTCTCTAACGCTTCAAAAATTTCTGTAATGGTTACTCCCAAACTATTTAATGTATTTGGATTAACTGCGATTTCATATTGTTTTAGTTTTCCACCCCAAGTACTGACTTCGGCAACGCCTTCGATACCTTGTAATTGTGGAATAATAATCCAATCTTGAATGGTTCGTAATTTTACAGCATCGTATTTGTCTTCATATCCTTTTTTGGCATAGACATCATACTGATAAATCTCGCCTAATCCTGTTGATATTGGTGCTAACTCTGGAGAACCAGCATAAGCAGGAATATTTTCTTTGGCTTGACTAAGGCGTTGAAATATTTGTTCTCTAGCCCAGTAAATATCTACATCGTCTTTGAAAACAACGGTTACTACAGAAAGTCCGAAACGAGAAATACTTCGTAACTCGATAACTTTTGGGATTGTTTTAAAAGATTGTTCTAAAGGATAAGTGATTAATTGCTCGACTTCCTGACTGGCTAAAGTTGGAGCAGTAGTAATTATTTGTACTTGGTTGTTGGTTACATCGGGTAACGCATCGAGTGGTAACTGTTTTATAGAATAGCTACCAAACGCTATTAGAACTAAAGTAAATAATAGTATTATAAACTTGTTCTTGATACTGAACTGTATGATTTTGTCTAACATTGAAATAGTATAATGAATTAGAAGATTAGCAAAATTTCTTTTGCTATTATTTGTGAAAAGTTCACAAGTTTCTAACCCGAAATTACTCGGGCTTCATTATGCTATTTGCGGTGGTTGCCAAATACTTCCGTAGAAATTAGAAGTAACTATAGAGGTATAGGACGGTAATTGCGTTTTTATACTCTTTGTAATTGGTGTAAAACTAAAAGTAGTAATCTTAAAATAACTCACTATTTGTGAGCCACAACAGTTGCAGTTGCAAAAAGGCGAACATAAATCATTTTCTTTATCGTGATTATGAGATTTTTCATCATGATTATCTGAAATCTCAACAGCTTTGTGTGCTGCACTACTTACTTCCATATCTGCACAAGGCAAGCATGATAGTGCAATTAGATAGATTGATAATATGTAATTTAAAAGTTTCACGAATACAAAGATAAAAATATTTTTAAAACAAATTCTTATATTACATTTTTTTTAGGTGCCTTTATATTTCCCACAAATTTATTTTTTAATATTTTCATATCTTCACTCACTTTTCTGTCCAGCACTTTAGCATAATGTTGAGTAGTTCTCAAGTTTTTATGACCTAACATTTTACTTACGCTTTCGATAGGAACTCCATTAGTAAGTGTTACTGTTGTTGCAAAAGTATGTCTAGCAATGTGAAATGTAAGTTCTTTTTCAATTTCACAAACTCCAGCTATTTCTTTTAAATAAGCGTTCATTTTTTGGTTTGATAGAATAGGTAGTAGTTTATCCTCGTTGTTACATTGTGGATGATTTTCATATTTATCGATTATCATTTGTGTAACTGGAAGGATTGGGATTTTGGAAGCACTTTCTGTTTTTTGTCTGTGAGTGAATATCCATTTCTCGCCATCAATACCGAAGCTTATATGGGATTTTGTTAGGTTTTTGACATCAATGTATGCCAAACCAGTAAAGCAACTGAAAAGGAAGATATCGCGAACCAGAGATAGTCTTTCTGTTTTGAAATCTTTTTCAATTATGCTTTGAATTTCATTTTCTGTTAAATAAACTCGATCAACTTCTTTGACTTTTGACTTATAGTTTGCAAATGGGTTTTTATCTAGCCAGTCATTGGCCAAACAAAGCTTAATTATTTTATTGAAGTTTTTAAGGTACTTAACTGCTGTGTTATTAGCACAGTTTCTAACACTTCTCAACCAAAACTCGTAATCGGTTATAAAGGCATGATCAATCTTTGTAATATCGATATCTGAAACGTTGTATTTCCATTGCATAAACTCAATAGTATGCTTGAGTGAAGTAGTGTAGCGTTCTAATGTTCCTGGAGCGTATTCTTTTCCAACTAATTCCTTTATTTTGTTGTTGTGGTCTTGGAAGATGGGAACAAGCATACGCTTGGTTTCTGATAGACCAAACAATTCATTCTTTAGATTTTCTGAATTTAAACTGATGTCTTTTTTGAAAAGTTTCTTCTCAGCTTCTAAAACTTGACTTTTTAAGTAATCAAGATGACTATTGATTGTTCTAGCTTCTTCTGTGGAACCTTTTACTTTGCTGCCTTCTGAGGACCATTTATCAGGATTGATATATTTGTTGGTGCTAAACTCAAAACGTTTGGTATTGACAGTAACTCTAGTGTAGATAGGACAAACCCCTAAATTGTTGGCTTTTGCTCTCTTGATGTAGAAGAGAATTGATACTGATGTGTTCATTGTTGGTGACCTTAAAGTTAGTATTAAATTTATTCGATTTAATAACTACACACAAGATGTACATTTTTTGAATATGTTGTTGAACACCTTGTAGTAGCGGTGCTTTCGTTGCGAGGTGTCACTTAAAATTTATTTTTTTAGTGACACCTTAAAAGACACCTAAACTTTGAGATTTAATGAATAATTTGATATAGCCCTAAAAGAAAAAACCCACTAAATTGTTGAATTTAGTGGGTTTTAGTACCGTTTGCTTTTCAGCTAGCGGAGAAAGAGGGACTACAACTTTCCAAACTCCCAAAAAATAAAAACTCCTATTTATATGCAAAAAGTCAATAAAATCAATACTTTACAAAGGTTTTTAAAATAGAAGGTATTGGATAATATTGGATAAATTAGGATAATTTTTGACAAATGTGGACTAAATGTGGACTAGATTTTGTATCTTTATGGAACATAAAAAGGCAAAAATATGGCATCAATTTATCTACTCCTTCAGAGCAAAAAAAGTCCTGCGGTTATTTACATTCGTTTACGTGATGGACGAACACTTGACATCAAAGCTAAAACAAATTATCATATTGACCCAATCAATTGGGATGATGCGGAACAGCGACCAACAAAGAAAGCTTTAAAAGATATTCATATTGCAAACCTGGATACAGATTTAGCAACTTTAAAAAATGACCTATTAAAAGAGTACAACCGAAGCAAAGGCGTTAAGGTTATAGATGCTCAATGGTTAAAAGATTTTGTAAACCCACCACAGGAACAAGAAAAGCATCCAGATAAATTAGTAGATTATATTGATACATTCATTGAGTTTAAAAAAGCCGATGTAAAAAGCAGCACTATTACAAAATGTAATGTTATCAAGCATTTATTGATACGTTACCAAGAACACACAAAATCAGTTTTATACATTCGTGATATTGATGCCAAATTCAAAATGGACTTTGAAAAATATTGTATTAGTGTTGGTTATGCTCCAAATACAACAGCAAGAAATATTCGTTTTATAAAAACATTTTGCCGACATGCAAAAGCAAACGGAGTAGAAACACATTATCAACTTGACAGCATTAAAGCAAAGTATCATAAAGTAGATAATATCTATTTAGATGAAAAGGAAATTCTAGCAATTGAAAAAATTGAAAGCAAGAAATTAACCGATGGTTTAGAAAATGCACGTGATTGGTTATTGATAAGCTGTTATTGTGGTCAAAGGGTTTCCGATTTTTTACGTTTTGATAAATCTATGATTAGATACGAAAAGAACAAAGCAGGTGAATTAAAGCCATTAATTGAGTTTACACAGGTTAAAACAGAAAAGATAATGACAATACCATTGCATAAGAAAATCATTGAAATAATGAAGAAATACGATGGTAATTTCCCAAGAAAAATATCAGACCAACGTTATAATGAGCATATCAAAAAAGTATGTGAAGCAGCTGAAATAAACCAACCTATTCACGGTACATTATTTGACCATAAACTAAAAGAAAAGGTTACAAAAGATTATCCAAAACATTTGATGGTTTCTTCTCATATTGGAAGACGAAGCTTTGCAACCAATAATTATGGTAAAATTCCAACCTCATTTTTAATGTACATTACAGGGCATACAACCGAAGCAATGTTTTTAACTTACATAGGAAAGAGTAATAAGGATATTGCAATGGAGCTAACAAATTACTTTTAATATTTAAGGGTTTTTCATACTTTCACACTTTTAAAAAATATTTGCAAACTGATGGGTGAGTTAAGCAAGAAAGAAAAGGAAGTTTTAGACTTCCTTTTGGAATTTGTAAACATGGAAATTTTTAGCATCGAGCAACAAGAAAGAGACTTGGGCAGACTTGACTATTCTCTGTGTTCTGATGATGCTGAAAAGCAAATCATCACTACTAAAAAGGTTCAGAAATTCAAAAAAAGAATAAGCAAATGCAATCCTATCATTGCAGGTTATCTAAATTGTTTAACAACTCCAGACCCTTTAAACACCGAATTTGAAGAATTACGAGAAATAATTACTAAAAACTTTCTTCTAACAGAATACTATGAATTATTTGAAGAGTTAGTCGGAAAGAATTTAGAAGATTTAGAACGTTTTAAGTTTGATAGTGTTATTGAAAATTTAGGTTATAATTACGAACCATTAAAAGATTTTATTCAAGGGGTTTGTGATGTTAATAGTTTTCGTTTATATAAATCGTTAATTGATATTCCTAATGATACTGATTTGAATTATGATAAAGTAGTTCAAAAACTCAATGATGCTTTTTTCAAATTAGAAGCTTTTATGAATGGGACAATAAAGGATTATAAGCATTTTGACTTTAATACTGCCTTTACAGAATTGTTTTATTTCACAAGAAAATCAGATAATTACACTTATGATAATTGCAAACGAGTTGGGCAATACTGGGAACTAACAGAACAAATCAGAGTTGATTACGACAAAACAAATTTCGATAATGTAAAAGCTTATGATAACAAAGCTTTTTGTCACGATTGTAATGTAATTACTTCTATTGCTTGGGATAGAATTGAAGAATTTACTTCATTTCAAACTCCAGACGAAGTTGAAGAACAAACAAGAAAAAAATCAATTTCAGATTTAATGAAACCTACAACCAAAAACCCGGAAGTAGTAAAAGTTGAAAATAATGAAAAGGAAATCAAAGTACCTAGTGAAGTAAACCCATATCCGAGAATATTTAAAGATTACTATTCATTTTCAGTTTTTAAAAAATTGCATGATGAATTTGGAAACTCAAAAGAGAATTTATCTAATTACAGCTATGTCTTTTATAAAATGACTTACGAGGGTTTAATACATTTTGATTTGCTGCACAAAACATATATTGAGATGTTATCTAATTTTGATATTGCTATTGACAGATTAAAACCAAAAGCAGAAATTGGTAAGAAAGCATTGCGAGATAGTATTTATGCTAAGGTAAAATAAACCACACGAAAACCGTGTAATAGAACACACGATTTCATTCAATCCACAACACGACTTCACCTAGAATTTCGGCTTGTTAATCTTAAATATTACAAGTCATGCAAAACAATGCAATTTTACTTCAAAACCTAACTGTTGAACAACTACAACAGCTAATAGGTACATCCGTTAGAAACGGAATTTTTGAACTTCAAAAGGAGCTTCAAACAAAAGACAATTCAGAAGAGTTAATGACCAGAGATGAAACCTGCCAATTTCTTAAAATTGATAGCAGCACACTTTGGGCATGGACAAACAATGGTAAAGTCAAAGCTTATGGGATAGGCGCACGACGTTACTATAAAAAGAGTGAAATAATGGAACGTTTAACCCAATTAAAAAAGTAAGCTATGAATAATTTTTATGACGATGCCGAAAAAATCTTAAAAAGGTTAGACGAACAAGTAGCTCTGTTAGTTGCTCAGATGAAAATCGGAAGCAAATTAGATCCCGAAGATATATTTTTTGATAATCAAGAATTTATGCAATTAATGAATATCAGTAAAAGAACAGCACAAGAATGGAGAAACAAAAAAATCATTCTATGTTCACAAGTAGGAAACAAAATTTACTACAGACTTTCAGATATTCAAAAGCTTTTAAACGATAACTATAATTCTAAGTAACAATGGAACAGATAGCAAATAGCAAATTGATGGTTAGTGTTTATCAAGAGTTCAAATACAACTTAGGCGAGAGAAATCTTTTAGAAGTATTAGAAGAAATCAAATCCGATAAATACCAAAGTGAAATAAATTCAATACGATATGCTCTGCATAAAGGCGATGAAAAATTAGCCGATGAAATCAAAAGCGGTTTAATAGGTTTTACAAGTTCTGGAACGTTTGGTAATAACAGAACAAAAGCTAATATAGTTTCGTATTCTCAAATTTTAGGTTTAGACTTTGATGATATTCCTGTTGAAGAAATTAATAATCTTGTTTCGCTTATAAATGGCTGTGAATATACTTTCGCATCATTTATTAGTCCAAGTGGCGAAGGTTTAAAAGTATTCATTAAAGTCAATTCAAATGCAGAACAACACTCAACAGCGTACAGTCAAGTGGCTAATTTTTATAAAGAGTTATCAGGTTATGATTTTGATGCAAAATGTAAAGACATTACCAGATTGTGTTTTGTTTCTTGTGATGCCGATTTGTTTATAAATGAAGAAGCGAAAACCTTTGAAGTGAAAGAAGAAGTCAAACCATTAAAATCAGAACCAATAAGAGAAGTTAAACACAATCTTACGACTGATGAATTATTAGATAAATGCTTAAAATTTACAGAGCAAAAAGAACAATATTATAATGGCAATAGAAATAACTTTATTTTCCTATTTACCTGCAATGCTAATAAGTTTGGTATTTATGAAGAAGATACATTAAGCTACTGCATTAATAATTTTGATTTAGAAGAAAGAGAAATAAAAGCTACCGTAAACAGCACATACAAAAACCAAAGTGCAGACTTTGCAAAGTATGCAAACTTTGCAAACATGCAAAGTTCAAAAACAGATAGTATTATTAATACTGATAGTAGTTTTGATGATTATGAAGATTGTCTAAAATCAACTCCAATAATTCCGCAATCGGTTTACGATAATTTGCCACCTATTTTGTTTGAAAGCTGTCAAGTTTTTATGCAGGAAAGAGAAAGAGATGTTTATCTAACAGGAGCATTAGCTATTCTTTCAGGTTGTTTACCTAATGTGTCGGGATTGTATAGCGGTAGTATTGTTTATCCAAGTTTGTTTTCTTTCATCTTAGCTCCAGCAGCTTCAGGGAAAGGCGCTTTGAAATTTGCCAAAGCATTAGCAGATAAATACCACGATAAAACATTAGCACTTTCATTAGATGATAAAAAAATTTATGACGAAAAATTAGCAGCTTATAAAATGCTAAAGGGAAAAGGAAAACTAGAACCAGGTGCAGAAATGCCAATGCCTCCAAAATTCAAAGTAGTTTACATTCCGGCAAATACAAGTAATGCAAAAATAATACAACATTTAGATTGGAACGAGGGTAAAGGAATTATTTGCGAAACCGAAGCAGATACTTTAGGACAAACTTTTAAAAACGAATGGGGAGCATATTCCGATATGTTGAGAAAATCATTTCATCATGAAAAAATATCAAAAAGTATTAAAACAGATGGTGAATATATTGAAGTAAACAATCCTCAATTATCTGTTGCATTATCAGGAACACCAAAACAAGTATTTAATATTATTGCGTCAGCAGAAGATGGTTTGTTCAGTCGATTTATATTCTATGTTTTTAAAACAGATGCAATATGGTTAGACCCATCACCAAAAGGAAACCCTGTAAACTTAACAGACTATTTCACAGAACAATCAAAATTAGTTTTAAAGTTGGTAGAGTTTTACGAACGAGACGAATTAATCTTATATTTAACCGATGAACAATGGGAAAGATTTAACCCTATTTTCAGTTCGTTTTTAGAACAAATAAACACGTTTGTTAGTGAAGATGCTTTAAGTATAGTAAAGCGTTTAGGATTGATATTATATCGTTTTTGTATGATTTTCACAGCCATAAGAAAGTTTGCAACAAATGATTATCACAAAGAAATCTATTGTTCTGATATTGATTTTGAAACAGCATTAACACTAACTAAAACCTACATTCAACACAGTGTAATAATGTTTACTAATCTACCAAAACAAGGAGAACAAGGCCCATTTAAATCAGGTGAAAACAAAAAGAAATTTTTCGATGCGTTACCTAACAACTTCCAAAGAAAAGAAGCAATTGAAATCGGTAAAAAGTTTGATATTCAAGAGCGTTCAGTGGGTAATTTTCTTAAATCATGTTTAGGTAAGTATTTAAAACAACCTAAAACAGGGTTTTATGAAAAGATTTTATAATTTTGAATAACTCTACAAAAATATTTATTAGGATATTCAATTGTTTTTTATATCTTTGTAAAAAATTTGAAACATTCTACAAAATAGTATAGATGCAGAAACAGTTAAAAGATATTGCAAATATAAAGTTTGGACTTTATGTAAAACCACTTGAAAAGGGTTTTGCTAAA
>JBIKJF010000040.1:0-2728 GCA_044361155.1 Flavobacterium sp. | reverse complement strand
GTTCGAGGACGGGAAGGCAGGAGATGCCGACGATGGCTTCGATTTTGCCGGTCTGGATGAGACTCATGACGACGGCGCTGCCTTCGGCGACGAGGACGGCGTAGCCGAGGCGTTCGGCTTCATTCTGGAAGTCCTGGATGGAGCAGAGGCCGCATTGTTTGCAGAGGAGGCCGAATTCGTCGAAGGGGGCTGGGCATTTGGATTCGACGCGCAGGCATTTCGGCATGAGGAGGAGCCTGCGTTCGTAGGGGATGGTGGCGAGGGATTCGCGCCACATTTCGTTGTTGAGGAGGACGCCTGTGTAGTCGGTGTAGGCTGGGTCGATGCCGGCTTCTTTGACGAGTTTGAGGGCGTGGACCTTGAGTTCGTCCTGGGGGAGAGGCGGGATGGGTTGGTGGATTTCGAGGTAGTCGCGGACGAGCGCGAGGACCCGGTCGCGGTCGGCCTTGGTCTGCGGGATGTTTTTCTTTGGCTGCCGGAAGCGCCTGACGGTGAGCGGGAGGGGTGCCGGCAGGGGAGCTTTGGCGAGTGCGGCGGCGGAAGGTGGAAGTGCAGACATGCAGGGCTGAGCGGGGATGGCTTGGGGTGAGACTACGTTGGCGGAGGGGTGAGCGCAACTGGAGTGCATCCGCGCATGCGGCACAATTCGTGCGGGGTGGGAGGGGGGCGGGGAAGGTGGGCGGCGGTGGACTGGAGGGGTTCTGAGGTGACCGTGGGAAAGCGCCATGGGAAGTCAGTGCCAATGCGGTTGGTTCGGATATGATGGGTGAAATTCAGGCGGTTGAAAGATTCCGAGACTCGTCGGCACGCCCCGATTGCAAATGGATGTTCCGCCGGATATGGTATGGAAGTAAAAGGCTCGGCCAACTCCGAGAGTGCCATGCCCGATGACTGCTGCGCTTCCATGTCCTGAGTCGTTGCTACCCTTCGTATATCGTTGGTCACGGACTCATATTGACCTTGTCGCGGCCGAGACTCTTCCAGAGTTGGGTGTTGATCTGCTGGCGGCAGGCTTCGACACACCAGAAGTGGTCAGACTCGCAGTTTGTGATCGCACTGACCACCCGGACGATCTTCGGAAAGCGGCTGGGCGGGCTTTCAAATCCTTAGGATTCGGCTTCTGCGACGCTGGCATCCACGAGATCATCGTTGGCACATCTGTAGCGAGACGCATTGTGGACTCATCCGTGGCTCCTGAGGATGGCCTCGGTGAGATGGTGAGACTGTGGCGGATCACGTGCCACTCGAAGCGGTTCGAGGATTGGATGTTTCTTGGCGAGGCCATTTACTTGTTTCGAGACGGCTACGGCGGCATAGAACCTTTCATGGAATTGACGGAGGATTCGATTCCCGTCACGATCAGGTCGTTGGCAAGACTGTTTCTCACCCAGCACCCTATCCTATACCAGCCATGACCGAACCACACGATCAACCAAGGGCGAAGCGCTGGTGCCAACCGCCGGGGCTGCTCTGTCGACCATGCTTTCCGTAACGTTAACCCGCCCTCCCGTCTCGGAGCCCCATCCCGCCCCGGTGATCGGCACAGCTTAGGCGTTATCCAATTCAAGATGAGTGTAATCGAAGAAATTGAACATCCGTTCTGGACACGAATTGTTCGCATTGAGGGATACGAAGGTTGGTTCTCGCTATTGGATGACGAAATGTCCGACGGGACGCCCGTGAGGATCCGTGTTGAATTCGATGATCCGAACGACGAGATCGTCCAACGAAACTTTTCTGCTATTCGAAGCCGATGGACGGAGATCTGGCCTCGCATTCAAAGTCGCACCCACGAAATGAAGGTCGCCTACGGATACCATGGAATCCCCATTCAAACGGAATCTGATGGGTTCGAATTGAAACTGCCCACCGAACTGATGGAAAAGAACGCGGAATGGTCCGTAATGCTACAGGCGGAAGAGGCGGGATGGCTTTTGGACTTCAAGGGCTGGGAAGACGCGGGAGGCCAGGGTGTGTTCTGAGCTCGCGAGGGGCGAACAATCGGTGAACAAGGCGGCGCATCCAAAGGTGGGTGACGTCCTTCTTTGATTTCGGGCTTTCCTCGCCTCGGTGGATGGTCTATGCAGTTCTGCTAACTTCAAAATGGATCTTAGAGATGACATTACGGAAGCCATCAAGGGTAGGGCGGACATTGATTTTCGGTTCGTGCGCCTGAATCGGTATGAGGCCATCCTCGACCGATTTGCCGAGAGATTTCTCGTTCGCGGGAGGCGCGATTTGAGGCTCATCTGGCTTTGGTCTTCTCTCCGGCATGAAGTTTCCAGCAGCCAGCCCGATGACATTTTCACTACTCTGAGCGAGCGACTGTGTCCATCGGAGCGATACTGGTTCATTGCGAGTGATGAGTCCTCGAAGTATTGGGTGGCCGAGGCCTCGGGGGCAGGGATTGTGGAGACCATCCGTGAGATGTATGGATTCGAGTACTACATTAGCGACCTCGCCATGACTTGGATGCTGTGCGAGAACCATCACGGCGTGCTTATCGAAGCATCTGCGGATTCACCGCGGCAAGGGTGATGAGCCCGCGCCCATAACCAACCAAGGCCGAACAGTCTTGGTTGGCTGGCTGCGAGTGAGAAGTGGGGGCGGGATGGAGGGGATGGGCGAGGTAGGAAGTATAGGGCTAATAGGGCTAATAGGGCGAATATGAGAGCGATGGACGTGATGGGGCGCGGCAATTGGATTGAGGAGGAAGTGGGAAGTGGGG
>JBIKJF010000022.1:0-38500 GCA_044361155.1 Flavobacterium sp. | reverse complement strand
TTAATGAAAGTTTTTTATAATCTCTAAAGAAAATTGATGAATTACATAGAAACATCTTTCTAAATACTACTATCTATTCGATACAAATACAACCTAGCCCTGATTGCAGCAGTTACATCGTAACGCGGAAAGCAACAAGATGGACTGCAAAAATGTGCTAATGGTTCGCTGCTAATTAATCAAAACGAATAGTTTTGGCAGGAGATATTTTAGTAATTAAGTAGGAAGGTATTAATAAAACCAACAAACAGACAAGGACTGTACCTATGTTAAGAGCAAGAATATAGAGTATATTAATTTCTACTGGAGCTACATTTACGTAGTAACTTTCTGGATTTAGTTTAATTATTTCAAATTTCTTCTGAACAAGCAACAATCCTATTCCTATAGTATTGCCCCAAAACAAGCCTCTTAGTATTAGGTATAACGAATTGTATATAAATATTTTTCTTATTGACCAATTATCTAAACCAAGTGATTTTAGAATTCCTATCATTTGAGTTCTTTCTAATATCAAAACGAGCAATGCTACTACCATATTAATAGCAGATACAATTACCATTATGATAAGAATGACGATGATATTAAAATCGAAGAGTTTTAGCCAGTCAAATATGTAGTAATATTTTTCTACAATAGTTTGCGCATTAAGCGTTGATGGAATTTCTTCGTAAACTTGCTGCCCTTTTTCGTCTATTTTGGTAAAATCATCAACAAAAACCTCAAACGAACCGACTTGATTGGCGCTCCATTTATTTAGTCTTTGAATGTGACGAATATCTCCAATTATATGAGTAGCGTCAAACTCTTGAAAACCTGAATTATAAATCCCTACAATTTTAAATCTTCTGCTTTTTGGTAACTTACTAATACCCTCGTTTAGAAAAAAAGTGTTGAAACTATCGTTTAATTTCAATTTTAATCTGTTGGCTAAATATTGTGAAATTAAAACTTCTTCGTTTAAATCACTTTTTAGTTTGGGCAATCTACCTTCTATTAAATACTCTTCTATGTATTCCCATTTATAATCTTTACCAACACCTTTAAAAGTTATTCCTTCAAAATCTGTTTCGGTTCGTATCATCCCTAATTTGGTTGCTACTGCTTGAATATGATTTATGCCTTTAATAGCATTGAACTTTGGGTAAAACTTTTGGTTTGTAGAAACAGGCTCTATACTTCCGTCGGACTCATTCCCGTTAAAATTAGAAATTACAATGTGTCCGTTAAATGCTGAGACTTTTTGGCGTATTTTTTGTTGTAAACCTATTCCTGTTGCTATTGAAACAATCATCATAACAATACCAATTGCAATAGCCGTTAAAGCAATTTTTATTATTGGAGCAGAAATACTACTTTTATGGTCTTTAGCAGTAATTAGTCTTTTGGCAATGAAATGTTCTAAATTCAAAAGTTTTGGTTTTGTTGCAAAGATATTTCTTTTTAAGACAAAGAAACAAAGTTAATTTAAATAATGAAATAATGAAATACTTACTATCAACTTGTATTATTTGTTTGGGTTACCTTACCACATCATCCTCATGCGGATTAAATAGACATTTTGAAAATTCAAGAAAAGATACTATCAAAGAAGTAACTACTTCATCAATAAAAACTGGATCCGATAGATATTCTATTTATTTGCCTTTGTTAAAAGACAAAAAAGTTGGTGTGATTACAAACCAAACTGGAATTTTATCAAATAATGTTCATTTAGTTGATTTTCTTATCGACATTAAAATTAGCATTCAAAAAATCTTCGCTCCAGAACACGGTTTTAGAGGAACTGCAGATGCTGGTGAACATATTATAGATGGAAAGGATTCAAAAACAGGTTTGCCAATAATTTCATTATATGGAAACAACAAAAAACCAAAACCTGAACAATTAGTCGGCATCGATGTTATGGTTTTTGATTTACAAGATGTTGGCGCCCGATTTTACACCTACATATCATCCCTACATTATATAATGGAAGCTTGTGCTGAAAACAATATTAAATTAATTATTTTAGACCGACCAAATCCGAATGGTAGTATTGTTGACGGACCAATATTAGAAAAAGAATTCACGAGTTTTGTTGGAATGCACCAAATTCCATTACTTCACGGAATGACTATTGGTGAATACGCTAAAATGATTAATGGTGAAAAATGGCTAAAAGACGGAATTCAATGCAACTTAATTGTTATTCCTTGTATTAATTACAAAAGAGAAATGGCGTATAGTTTACCAATAAAACCCTCTCCTAATTTACCAAATGACCAATCTATAAACTTATATGCCAGTTTGTGTTTGTTTGAAGGAACGAATGTAAGTGTTGGCCGAGGAACTGAAATGCAATTCCAAATTTACGGTTCACCTTTTTTACCAAAAAGTGATTTTAGCTTTACTCCTATTCCTAATTTTGGAGCAAAAGACCCTGTTTATAAGAATCAATTGTGCTTTGGCGAAAATCTAACTTCGATTCCAAAAATTAATCAATTGGAGTTGAAATGGTTGATTAAAGCCTACAATTCGACATCTGATAAATCTAAATTCTTTAATGATTTCTTTACCAAACTAGCTGGAACTAAAAGACTACAACAGCAAATAGTTGATGGAGTATCAGAAACTGAAATAAGAAAATCTTGGGAGAAAGGATTGAATGATTTTAAGGAAATGAGAAAGAAATATTTGATTTATAATCAGAGAATAGAATATTGAGAATAGACTTCTAAAGTACTATTTTCTCTTTCATTTTTTCCACAATATTAAAAGCAGCTGGACAGATTTCAACATTCTTCAAAGTTAAATTGGATATTTGTTGGAACTTTTTTCTATCTGTATGCGGAAATTCTCGACAAGCTTTTGGACGCACATCATAAATAAAACATTTGTTATCTGCCTCTAAAAAAGTACACGGAACACTTTTCAAAACATAATCTTTATCTTCATCAATTCGTAAATATTGATCAATAAATTGTTGTGGCTTTTGTTTGAAATGCTTTGAAATTCTTTCAATATCCGCAGATGTAAATAGTGGTCCGGTCGTTTTACAGCAATTAGCACACTCTAAACAATCGGTTTTTTTAAATTCGGCATCATGTAAATCTTGCATTACATAATCTAAATTTTTAGGTGCTTTCTTTTTCAGCTTATCGAAATACTTTTTGTTTTCGTTATGCTTATCTTTGGCAAGTTTTCCGAGTTCGTTTAATTGTGGCTTGAGCATATTATTTAATTTCTGATACAAATTTAAACAACTTTTAAACTCTTAAACTTCTAAACATCTAAACTTTTTATGAAAGATTTATTCGGAAAAGCCATTCTCGATTTTCAAACCAATAATTCGCCTGAAGATATTATCACAGAAACTAATATTTCTGAAGCTGATGAAATGAATGTTGCCTATCTTTTTCGTTCGTATAAAGAAATGCCTAAATTAGAAAAAAAAGCCCTTCAACTCTCAAAAGGCAGAATTCTTGACGTTGGTTGTGGTGCTGGAAGTCATAGTTTGTATCTTCAAAATGACAAAAATCTAGAAGTAACTTCCATCGATATTTCTGAAAACGCTATTCAAGCGTGTCAACTTCGAGGTTTGAAAAATGCTAAAGTTCAAAATATTTTGGATTTGGGAATAGATTCTGATAGCCATCAGAATAAATTCGATACCATTTTATTATTAATGAACGGAACAGGAATTTTCGGAACATTAGCAGAAACTTCTAAATACTTGCTAAAACTAAAAAGTTTGCTAGCACCAAATGGTCAAATTCTAATAGATTCTTCCGATATTATTTATATGTTTGATGAAGATGAAGATGGTTCTAAATGGATTCCTGCCGATGGTTATTATGGCGAACTAATGTTTACAATTTCCTATAAAAATCAAACTGAAGAAGCATTTCCGTGGTTGTATTTGGATTATAATACGTTACAAAATGTTGCTTTCGCTAATGGTTTGCAATGCGAATTGATTGAAGAAGGAAAACATTTTGATTATTTGGCTCGTCTTTTTTAGAAGCTTTTTACCACTATTTGTTTCCATCTTTTCTTTTATTGCCTTCGAGTAGCCTCAGTCAACAAAAGATAAGAATTTCCACTATATATGTGCTAAACTATCAGTTAACTTTAATCAAATCGGTAGTTTCTATAATATCATAAATCGCTTGGTACAAAACTTCTAAATCTTCTTGAGAATTATACACATTCATCGAATAACGCATATAAATCGACCCATTCAAAGGCATAATCGGAATTTGAATTTTGTATTTTGAATACAACAACTCTTTCAATTCCATAGGTTTTTCGGTTCTAATTAGAATACTTGCCATTTGACCAAGAAATTCTTCTGAAATCGGACATATTGGTTGTGTTCCTAACAAATCGCAAAAACGTTGGTAATTATCTAGAACTATTTTTCGACAATCTTTTGATTTTTCTTTCCAGTTATTTTCTTCCAAAAACTGAATCACTTTTGGCGTACACAAATACGCCGAATGGTCATTTGTACCTTGATATTCGTGATAATCTAAAAACTGGCTATCACTTGGAGCCAAACTTTCGTAACCCCAACTTACTACTAATGGATCAATATCGGATTGAAATTCTTTTTTTACATATAAAAACGAACTTCCTTTTGGAGCCAACATCCATTTATGTAATGTTCCAGTATAAAAATCAGGGTTTAAATCTTGAATATTCAAATCAATATGTCCAGGAACATGCGCGCCGTCAACAATGGTAATCAATCCGAGTTGTTGTGCTTTATCGCAAATTTCTTTCACAGGAAAAATCAATGCCGTCGAACTTGAAATCTGATTCAGGAAAATTACTTTGGTTTTTGAACTGTAACCTTTCCAAAATTCCTCTAAAATCTGTTCTTGAGAAATAATTGGCAACGAAATTTCTTGACGAATATATTTCGCACCTGACTTTTTGCAATAGAAATTCCAAGTTCTGTCCATTGCTCCATATTCGTGATTGGTGGTTAGAATTTCATCATCTTTTTGAAGATTCAAACTTCTTATTATGGTGTTTACTGCAAAAGTTGGATTGGGTGTAAAAAAGAAATCTTCTGTATCACAACCTATAAATTTTGCTAAAGGTTTTTTAGCTTCTCTTAAATACTCTGGCAATTTCTTCTGAATAAAATTTACAGGTTCTTGCTCCAATTCTATTTGCAATCGTTGTAATTCTTCAAAAATAGGTTTGGGACAAGCGCCAAACGAACCATGATTTAAAAATGTAATAGAATTATCTAAGAGAAATTGTGATTTCATAAGTTGTATTTTTTTTAGAAATTAATAATACCAACCTAATTCTGATTGGGAATTAACTTTATCGTGGTAACATTATAGCAATTGGCAACGAATAACGACATCTAACTTTTTTCCGGCTTGATCTGCAGGTTTCCATTTTTTCTGCAAGGTTTAAAACTCTAATAGCTTCTTTATCTGTTCCAAAACCTAAATGGCTGCGAACTTTAACATCCGATAACGCCCCATCTTTTTCGATAACGAATTCAGTATAAATTCTCCACAGTACAAAATTTTTATTTGAAGGAACACGAAAGTTGGCACCAAGTTAATTTATAAAATCGTTCAATGCCTCGAGGATATTCTGGTCGCACTTCTATAACATGTTGGCTATGAACCGCATTTTTATCTAAAACAGCATAAATTTGGTCGTCAAACTCGTTACGATTTAGCTTTACATCTTCAACTTTATCTATAAACCAAACTGCTTTTAATAGCCCTCTTACTTTATTTTATGTGCAAAACAATTTCATTTTGTAACAAACATATAAACTTCCATCTTTTTGATTAGTCATATCCCAGTTTTCTGCATTTTGCAATGCAGCTATAATGGTTCTTTCGGCTTCTTTGTTAGTACAAAACTCTACTTTTGTATTATTCATTTTACCAGCAGTATCTATAACAAATGCAATAATAATGTCTTTCTCATTTTTAACCTTTTCAAAATCACTAGTATTTTATAAATATTCGTAAAACTTAGTAACACCAACATTATTATAAAGAGGCTCAACAGGTTTGTATTTGGTATAATCTTCTTGTGCAAGAACAAACTGACTTAATAGTACTAGACATAAAAAGACTGTTTTTTTCATGCTTTGATTTTTTTTTTTTTTGTAAAATAAAAAATCCCAAACATGTTGGGATTTTCTATTTGTAATTTGGTCGAAATTATTGCATGTATTTCATTACAAGAGATTGAATTTCTCCCTGCAATTCCATCATTGCTTCTTGTGACTTTTCTGCAATAGTTTCTGCTTTTTCTGCCATTTTCTTTCCTACTGGACTTTCATAAAAAGCTAACATAGCTTTAATGTCTTCTTTTGTATACTGTTCCATATAGATTTTAGCAGTTCCTTCATAGATTTTTGGTAACATAGCATCAAATTCTACAGTAAAAGCAGCATGCTTATCTTCTGGAATCATACCTAAAATCTGTTTTTTAGCAGAATTCATTTGTCCGCCAGAACCACTTCTTTCTATAACTTTCAAAACATCTGCTTTAAAAGCAGCATCTTCTTGTGAAAATCCGAATTGAGCAACAATTACCAATGCGAACGTTAAAATTAATTTTTTCATTGTACTTTTTTTTGTTAGATTAAAATTTTTATAAATATAATATTTTCAATTATTATGCCAAAATAAAATTTAATTATTTTATTATATTTATTGCTAATAAGTATCTTGTTCTATAAAAATGTTACACCCAATTTATTTATTTTTATGTTTTGATAGAAATAGGAAGACTTAGCAAGCATCGAACAGGAATTCCCTTTTGTTCCGCTGGCTTCCATTTTGGTGATTTTTTTAAAACTCTTATCGCTTCATTTCCAGTTCCAAAACCCAAATCTTTTTCTACTTTAATCGCTCTTTCTTCGCTCCACTACTTTTATATCAAAAGGAAAGTTAATTGTAATCGAAATTGGATTTCCACCTTTTAATGCCGGACTCCACTTTGGGGAACTTTTTAAAACCCTAATAATTTCTGTTGCCGATTCAATATCAACAAATTGAACAACTTTACAATTCTTTACGTCCCCATTTTCATCAATTGTAAATGACGTCACTAATCTTCCTGGCTTTGTAACTTTAGAAAAATTAAAGTTAGCATTTATGTATTCATAGAATTTATCTAATCCTCCTCCATTAAATTTGGCTTCTATTCTATCTCCAGTCAAATAGATTTCGCCTTCGCCGCCAATTTGAGCAAAAAGATTTGATGAGAACAGTAATAAAAGTGCAATCCATTTCATTGTTAAGGAATGTTAAGATATTTATGGGTTTGCAACGACACTCTCCATTTTGGATTATTCATTACATAATCTACAATTAGAGGTGTCATTTCTTCTTTTTTGCTCCATTCGGGTTGCAAAAATAAAATAGCATTCTTATTTACTTTTTCGGCTTGTTCCTCGGCAAAAATAAAATCGTGTTTGTTGTAAATAATCACTTTAAGTTCATTGGCTATTTCATAAGCACCATCAACTGGAAACTTATTCTTCTTTGGAGAAAGGCAAAACCAATCCCAAGTTCCTGTTACTGGATAGCAACCAGAAGTTTCAATATGCACACGAAGCTCTTGTGACTTTAATTTTTGAGTAAGCGGATTCATATCCCAGGTTAATGGTTCACCTCCTGTAATCACGACAGTATCTGCATATTTTTTGGCATTAGCTACAATGACATCTGTTGCTGTTGGAGGATGAAGTTCTGCATTCCAGCTTTCTTTTACATCGCACCAATGGCAACCTACATCGCAACCGCCAATTCTTATAAAATAAGCAGCTGTTCCGGTGTGATAACCTTCGCCTTGAATGGTATAAAATTCTTCCATAAGCGGAAGCATTTCACCTTTATCGACAGCAATTTGTATGTTTTTTTCTAACATTTTTATTTTCTTTTTAAACCAATTAGAAAGTTAAGTTCATTAGGAAGTTTAAATTTCAATTTTACTAAATTAAGGTTTGGAAAATTGAACAAACAGTAAAATGAAAAACTATCTAGCCCTGATGTAGGGGAAAATCCTCGCTTTTTTGCGAGATTTGGAAAGGCAGCAGGAATATGGATTACTGATAAATCCCGAGCCATTCGCTTCTGATTATTTTCTATTTTGACAAATAATACCTAAAAGGTTAAAAAAAACCTCTTAGAATATTTACTATTTTTCTCTTATGTAAATGTCTATCGGAACTCCTGAAAAATCCCAATTCTCACGAATTTTATTTTCAAGGAAACGCTTGTATGCTTCTTTTACATATTGTGGCAAGTTGGCAAAAAACACAAACTGTGGTGTTGGAGTTGGCAATTGCATACAATATTTAATTTTAACATATTTCCCTTTCAACGCTGGTGGCGGATGATTTTCTATAATTTTCAGCATAAAATCGTTGAATTTTGAAGTAGAAATACGTTGTGCTCGGTTTTCGTAGACCTTTACTGTTTCTTCTAACGCTTTTAGCAAACGTTGTTTTGTTAATGCCGATACGAAAATAATTGGCACGTCGGTAAAAGGCTGTAATTGTTCACGGATTTTGGCCTCATAATCGCGAGTTGACATGGTATCTTTTTCTACCAAATCCCATTTGTT
This sequence comes from Flavobacterium sp., assembly GCA_044361155.1. Lineage (GTDB taxonomy): Bacteria > Bacteroidota > Bacteroidia > Flavobacteriales > Flavobacteriaceae > Flavobacterium. Next base: position 29,896 of record JBIKJF010000022.1, on the reverse strand, counting down.
TACCAAGATTACAACACCTTTTCTGTTTTTCTCAGCCAACCAAAATATACTTTGATCTTGACCTTCAAATCCGCGTGTTGCATCTATAATAAGAATACAAACATCTGAATGTTCGATGGCACGCACTGAACGCATTACAGAATAAAATTCTAAATCTTCTTTAACTTTGGTTTTTCTTCTAATTCCGGCAGTATCAACAAGGTTGAACTCAAATCCGAAACGGTCGAATTTTGTATCGATTGCGTCACGTGTGGTTCCTGCAATATCGGTTACTATATATCTATCTTCACCAATTAATGCATTTATGAAACTTGATTTTCCTGCATTTGGACGACCAACAACACAAAAACGAGGCAAAACAACTTCTTCTTTAGTTGGTTCTGGTTTTACTGGAAAAGCATCAATCAATGCGTCTAACAAATCACCTGTTCCACTACCTGAAATACTTGCAAAGGTGAAATATTCGCCCAATCCTAGGTTATAGAATTCAACTGCGTCTTTTTCACGCATGGAATTATCTACTTTATTTACGGCTAATAAAACTGGTTTTGTAACCTTACGAAGTAATTTTGCAACAGCATCATCCATTGGAGTAATTCCTTCTTCTACATCTACAACAAAAATAATAACATCGGCTTCGTCGATAGCTAGTTCTACTTGTTTTCTAATTTCGCCTTCAAATACATCGTCACTTCCTCTAACGTATCCACCGGTATCAATTACGGAAAACTCTTTCCCGTTCCATTCGCTTTTACCATAGTTTCTGTCTCGAGTTACTCCCGAAACTGAATCTACAATAGCTTCTCTTCTTTGTATCAGCCTATTGAAAAGGGTTGATTTCCCCACATTAGGTCTTCCTACTATCGCAACAATGTTATTCATAATGATTTTAAAATAAGCTGCAAAGGTACTACTAATTTTATTTTTTTGTACCTTAGTATAGCGGTAATGCTAAAAAACTATTTTTTAATGATTTAGAATGTTAGAATTTAAGTAATGGAATTGGATAATACGATTGTGCTTCGGCCTCGATTTCAGAAGGATGTTGATAGACCCATGCAAGAAATTCTTGAACATGCTGCAAAAATTAAAGAAGAAGTTAAAGAAGATTATCGAGTAAAGATATCAGATCATCATATATTTTTGTTCATCACCTTAGCCAAACGAAAGTACTACTCTCCGCATTTACATTTGGAATTAGAAGAAAATGAGGATAAAACTACACACGTAAAAGGACTTTTTGGACCAGATCAAACCGTGTGGACTTTCTTTATGTTTCTACACTTCTTTATTGCTGGTGTTTTCTTAGTTTTTTTGATGATGGCCTATTCACATTGGACCTTAAAACAATCTACTATCACCGACTTTATAATCATGGCATTGATGGTAGTTTTTTGGTTTGCATTGTATCTTCAAGCTAGAATTAATCGAAAAAAATGCCAACCCCAAATGCATAAACTTGAAGAATTAACTAACCGAATTTTGGGAGTTAAAATTTAATACTACTTTTGATTGTATCCGAAACGTCTTAGTTGGTACTGGTTGCTTCGCCAATCTTTATTGACTTTTACAAACATTTCGATATGAATTTGCTTACCAAAGAATTTTTCTAGATCTTGGCGAGCTTGCATTCCGACGCGTTTTAAGGCTTCCCCTTTATGACCAATAATGATTCCTTTTTGCGTATCTCGTTCGACCATAATAACGGAACGAATCCTGATGATTTTATCATCTTCAATAAATTCTTCAGTTTCAATTTCTACGGCGTATGGGATTTCTTTATCGTAGTTTAAAAGGATTTTCTCGCGAATGGTTTCGTTTACGAAGAAGCGCTCAGGTTTATCTGTCAAAGCATCTTTAGGATAATATGCTGGAGATTCTGGCAGCAGTTCTAAAATTCGTGCAAAAACTTCTTTTACGTTGAAATTTTCTAGAGCAGAGATTGGATATATTTCGGCATTGGGAACTTTTTCTTTCCAAAGTGCAATTTGCTCTTCTAGTTGTTCTTGATTGGATTTGTCTATTTTGTTTAATAAAAGTAAAACCGGAATTTTGGCGTGAACAATTTTATTAAAAAAAGCTTCGTCTTTAAGTTCTTTTTCTCCAATTTCAACCATATAAATTAAAACGTCGGCATCTTCAAAGGCAGATTTCACAAAATCCATCATTGATTTTTGCATTTCGTAGGCTGGTTTTATGATTCCGGGAGTATCCGAGAGTATAACTTGAAAGTCATCGCCATTAACAATTCCGAGAATTCTATGACGAGTAGTTTGAGCTTTTGAAGTAATAATTGATAATCGTTCTCCAACAAAAGCGTTCATTAAAGTTGATTTTCCTACGTTTGGGTTTCCTATTATGTTTACAAAACCTGCTTTGTGCGACATTTATTATTGATTTTATTTGTTGCAAAGGTAGTTATATCAAGCGAATAGTAGAAATAAAAGATTTTTTTAATTTTTTTGTTGTGAATGTGGATATTCGTTGTATCTTTGTACTCGAAACATCGCGGGATAGAGCAGTAGGCAGCTCGTCGGGCTCATAACCCGAAGGTCACAGGTTCGAGTCCTGTTCCCGCTACTAAGTAAGCCATTCAGAAATGAGTGGCTTTTTTATTTGTGGTGGCTTCGAGAGCCTCAGCCACCGCAAGAACCCTCACTTAAGCTACATATCTCCGTTGACTGAGGTGCCACGTTGAGCCTGCCGAAATGCCCTCGAAGTCAACGTTACGGGAACGTCTTTCAATAAATCCTCCTTAAGCAGTGGCTTCGAGTAACCTCAGCCACCGCAAGAGCCTCAGCAACCGCAAGAACCCTCACTTAAGCTACATCTCTCCGTTGACTGAGGTCACTCGAAGACAACGTTACGACATGCTCTCGAAATCACTATTTTTTATATCCCTATAAGCTTTGGCTAATTCGGGCAATAAATCTACATTTCCTTCTATTAGGGCTTCTTTCTTTTTTCTACTCCAACCTTGCACTTGTTTTTCACGATAGAATGCCTCATCTATTCTGGAGTATTCTTCATAATATAATAATAAAACAGGGAGTCTTTTTTTGGTATGATTAGCTCCTTCCCCATTTTGATGTTCTTCTAATCTTCTCTGTAAATTGTTTGTGCTTCCTGTATAATAACTACCATCCGAGCATAGTAAAATGTACATGTATCCTTTCATAACTATAAAAAATTATTTAAGCAGTGGCTTCGAGTAACATCAGCCACCGCTTTCAAAAAAATCCTCCTTAAGCAGTGGCTTCGAGAGCCTCAGCCACCGCGAGAACTCTTCCCTAAGCTACATATCTCCGTTGACTGAGGCTCTCGAAGGCAACGTTACGTAAATTCCTCAGCCACCGCGAGAACTCTTCCTTAAGCTACATATCTCCGTTGACTGAGGTCACTCGAAGTCAACGTTAAGTGAATTCCCCAGCCACCGCAAGAGCCCTTGTTTAAGCTGCGCATCTCCGTTGACTGAGGCTCTCGAAGTCAACGTTACGTACAGCTATCGAAATCACAATCAAATGATTATGCTACTAGTAGGTTTGGGACCACGATTGCCGAAACCGGTCTTTTAAACCATGCTACTTTACAAATTTAAAAATTAAAATTACATAATTTCTAGAAATTAATACTACAGCTTATCCTTATTTTGAACTATCACTGGAACTTACCAAAATATTGTAATTATGTAATCTTTTTGAGCAATTGTATAACTTGAACGGTTTAAGAACGTTTAGCTTTGTAAGACTTATAAATATATAAATCAGAATGTTATGAAAAAATTAATGATTGCCTTGCTCTTTTTTGCAAACATTGCCTTTGTTACTGCGCAAGTTGATAGAACCACCGAAAACGAAGAGAGTATTCAGGATAAAATACAGCAAGAGCCTCCTCGCCCAGCACAACTGAACCTAGAACGCCAATCGAGAGAAGAAATAAAACGAGTAAGAAACGAAAAGATTGAAAAGAAAAAAGCAGACAGATTAGCCAAAAAAAAAGCTAAAGAAAAAATAAAAAAACCAAGAAGTTAACTATCGGATTTGTTTTAAACGAAAATAAAAAAATGTGGCTTCGAGTAACCTCAGCGACCGCTTTCAATAAACCCTCCTTAAGCAGTGGCTTCGAGTAACCTCAGCCACCGCAAGAACCTCAGCCACCGCCAAAACCCTGACTTAAGCTATGCACCTCCGTTGACTGAGGTGCCACGTTGAGCCTGCCGAAATGCTCTCGAAGTCAACGTTACGTGAACATCTTTCAATAAATCCTCCTTAAGCAGTGGCTTCGAGAGCCTCAGCCACCGCAAGAGCCTCAGCCACCGCAAGAACCCTTGTTTAAGCGATGCGCCTCCGTTGACTGAGGCTCTCGAAGGCAACGTTACGTGAATTCCTCAGCCACCGCCAAAACCCTGACTTAAGCTATGCACCTCCGTTGACTGAGGCCACTCGAAGTCAACGTTACGTGAACATCTTTCAATAAACCCTCCTTAAGCAGTGGCTTCGAGTAACCTCAGCCACCGCAAGAGCCTCAGCCACCGCAAGAACCCTTGTTTAAGCGATGCGCCTCCGTTGACTGAGGCTCTCGAAGGCAACGTTACGTGAATTCCTCAGCCACCGCGAGAACTCTTCCTTAAGCTACATATCTCCGTTGACTGAGGCCACTCGAAGGCAACGTTACGTGAATGCACTCAAAATCAATGTTGCGTTTGTCTCTAGAGTAACACAAATGGTTTTACCAGCCAAATACTCTACCGGAATATAACTGAAGTTTTTAAGGTGTTTCTCTAATATGATGATGGTAAACTTTTACTCCGTATAGACGCAACGCATATTGAGCAAGGTTTATTTTTTACTAAAATATTATTGGAAAAATGCCCATTGAAAAATGCCCTTCAATGGTAAGCAAAATATCACTACTGCTTGTGGAACGACCTTTATAAAAATACTTTCCATCAAAAGTATATAGTACATCACTACTACTGGTAGAACGCCCTTTGTAAATACATTTTCCATCAAATCTGTAAAGTATATCGCTACTACTGGTAGAACGTCCTTTATAAAAATGAGTACCATCAAATGTAAAAAGCACATCACTACTACTAGTAGAACGCCCTTTAAATAGTTGTTTACCATCAAATGTAGCTATTACATCGCTGCTGCTGGTTGAACGACCTTTAAATACCTGTTGTCCGTTAAATGTATATAATGCATCACTACTACTTGTCGATCTTCCTTTGTGAATTGTTGTTGCCATTTTTTTACTATTTATCTATCTGTTTTTTTTATTAAGAGGTATAAATCTATGTTCAAAACCCACCAAACCATTTAAGTATTTTTTCTCCAATATTCTCGTCCAACTTATTTTCATTAAAGATAGAGATTTTACCAAGTGAACAAGTATGCTTGTTATTTTTAAAAGGTTCAAAATCCTCTTCACTTATTTCTTTTGTCGTATTTGATGGATACAACAACATGGCTTTATCGGATTTCCAATAATCGTTATACACATACATCTGTCTCAAATCATTGGTTGATGGTTCAGAATAATCTATGTTTTTCCATTTGGTATCAATGATGTATTTCTGACTTCCTTTCTCAATTACTATATCAGGTCGAATAGAAATAGTTTTCCAAAACGTTTTTGATTCTTGACCATAGATTGTTACCTCTTTTGGAGCAGCTTGTTTCAGTCTTATCAAAACATATTCTTCCCAAAGCGAATTCATATCAAACAACAAGGCCAACATTCGTTCATTGCCACTAGAAACATTGGGCGCATAATTCAAGATAATTAATCTTGCTATTGCCAAAGCCGTTTCATAAGGAGCTGTTTTTCTATTCTTTGGGACTTTGGTAAAAGTAGCTTCATTCACATTGATGCTTTTTACTTCTGGAAAATCCAATTGCACGGTTTTACATTTACTATATAGATAATTGCCTTTACTGCATTTTTCTACAATGTCTAAAGCTTTATATAAAATTTGATGCACCAAATGGTCTTTGTCGTACACTTGATAGGTAGTATAAAATCGTTCTTTATGCACCAAGTTCTTATTGATATGACCAGCAAATTCTAGCTTACCTTTTAGCGCTTTTACATTACTAGTTTCTTTATAATATTGTTTGATTAAACCCTGATGAAGCAGCAGTTGCACCTCATTCAAAAACCACTCAAAGTAAATGTCTAATAGATGGATTTGTTGTTTGTTTACATCAGCTTCGCCTACTTGTTGCACTTTCAGTTTCCGGGTTACTCGAAGCATATTGATTAAAGCTTTTTGCCAAACCGCTTCGCTTTTTCCATCATTGTCAATCTTTGGTAGAATCTCAATCGTCAAGCCATCTACTTGAATAACGCCAACGTATTGCTTGAACACAATACCATTATGTTTTAAATCAAAATACTTGTAGTTATGCAAAGCATTAAGTTTTGACAATGCCACAAAATGACGCTGCTCAAACTTACCTTCTATCGCTAGAAAGCTATGTTCAAATACTTGTATAACGTTTTGCTTTAACATAATTAAGCTAATAATGTTGCAATAGCTGCACCAAAGTCAACTTCATTAAAAGGAATTAACTCATAGGACTTAATAATATCCACTTCGTTTTTAGTCTCAAAATCTGCAAAAATAGATTTGTCATTTGTTTTAGCTATGCTTTTCTCTCTTACAAATCCTTTTCCTAGAACCAAACCTATTTTTCCATAATCATTATAAAAATACTCTTGTAATAAAGGAATTATTTCATTTTCAAACGAACGCTTAAAATCAGGTTTGATAAAATAAGCATGTCCTAGCGTATGGTTTCTATCCAACAGAACTTCAATTCGATTGTTGATTTTTTCCATTATTGCGTTACGTGAATAATCCGTAAAACCTTTTTTATTGACAATTTCGCTATTAGGCATTAATTCTTTGAAAGTAAACCTTCTTCTTAAAGCCGTGTCTAAAGCTTCTACACTTCGGTCGGCTGTGTTCATGGTGCCAATAATATATAGATTTGAAGGGACACCAAAAAATTCTTTACTATATGGTAATGTTATTTCTATAGCTTCATCCTTTCCAATCCGTTTATCCTCTTCAATTAATGTTATTAACTCTCCAAAAATTTGAGAAATATTACCACGATTTATTTCATCTATTATGATTACATAGTTTTTTTTGTTCTGTTTATACTTTTCATCTTGGTAATTTATTATCTGATTCTCATTTAATTTTAATTCCTTTTTCATGAAAGCAACTATGTCTAACATATCTTTTTGAAACGCACCAGAAGGTCTAGCTTTTTTATTATGAAATGCATCATATACATTTTGCTTAGTTATAGTAAATGTGTATTGTGATGGTGAATTTAAAGAAGAATATTTAAGCGAATTTTTTGTAGATAATCCGTAATCCCATGAGCCTATTTTCAACAATTTTTTATTTGAAATTTGAGACCTAACCAACTCTATTAATTTATTCCAACTATCCTCAAAATTATTTACAATTACTTGCGATTCTTGTGACTCTTGTGATTGTGCTTTATTTCCTATGGCTTTAAAAATACCATCTTGTATTTCATAACTTAAACCACCATCTTCTTCTCCACGCATAACTGGTTTTATCCCTTCCACAAAATCCTCATAACTCATACTTTGATGAAACGTAGTAAATACAATTTGTCCCAATTGAAACAATCTATCGTATTCCCCAATTACAGCTTTTCTTCTATCCTCCTCAGACAAACTCTTATCTAAATTTTTAATAAAGTCTGCATTTATGATATTTACTGCCAATTCTTTAGTAGTATACGTCTTCCCTGTTCCTGGAGGACCGTAAAGAATTTGATTTAAAGGAAAGTTGTTTTCTTTATTTTCTGTTTTAGTTTCCAAGGCTGTTGCTTTTTTTAAGTCGTAATAATCAGATTCTAGATTTTTTATGGTGCTGATACAATAATCAATTAAATCATCCCAATTATTGAATGCATCACTTTTAGGTCGATTTACAATTTTTGAATTATAAAAATCACCTCTCTTTTTTAGGTATTCAATTCTTTTTTTGTCAGTATCAGCTAAACCTACTGTGTCAATTTTTATGTTGAAATGAAAATCACTATCAAGTCCAATTGTAAATGCCAACCATTTGTCTTCGTTGTCTTTTGATGTAGGATAAATTTTAGACCATATATAACCTTGAAAGTAATTGGCTTGATTCGTAGGTTTTTTTAATAAATTAAATTTTCCTTTTGAGAAAACTTCTTTTTGAACAATCTCAGTTAGATAGTGTAATTTTTCATAAGCTAACTTTAGTATGTCGTAGTATTTATTTACTTCTGGTTTGGCTCTGTCACAAATTAAACCTTGTGATTTATTTAATATCTCAAATTCTAACGCAGTAAAAAAATCAATATGGTGATTTCTTGTTTTTTTTGTACTACTTATCCATTTCTCTACATTTTCACCTTTAAAAAGTAAATACTTTAAAACACTATTGGTAGTATTGGCTTCAGTATTCCAAGTGGCTCTTTTAGTATTTTTTATGCTGTTGTATTGTAATAAAAATTCCTTGGTATGATTTTCTATAATTGTTAGCGGTATCTCATTCCAAGCATTTATTTCAAAGGAGATTAAAACTTTGTTTTCGGGCTTGCCGTTAAATTTTTCTTCAAAAGTTACATTCAATAAACTTTTATTGCTTTCATAGAGTTCTTTATCCAAAATCATGGCTATTCTTGCCTTGCCATTTTCTTCTCTAAAAGCAAACACAGCGCGCATCCCAATAATAACCATAGCTTGTTTTTTAGCATCTCGCAAAGCCATCCTGATTTTATAAGGATTGATTTCGTTATTACTTATGATATTATGAATATAATTTGACGCGTCTTGAAAAATAGCACTGGTTTGTTTTAAACTTTTATGAAAAGTTACAAACGATTGCGCTTCTGTATTGTCATAGACTAAATCTTCTATAACTTCAAAATCAAAAGCTTCACAAAAAGCATCTCTATTGGCTGCATTGGAACTAAAATCTTTGCTTTTAAAATCAATTTCACAGAAAATGGCTAATTCACTTACAGTATACTTGAACGGAAGTATTTTACCATTTTTAGATAGTTTATATTTCCAGTTCTCTTCCTCAACCTTTTCAGGTGCTTCTTTTGGCGCAATAGTATCCCACCAAGAGTTGACTTGTTCGGGTGTTAGGGCTTTTATAAATTCGTTGAATGTCATTTTAAATAAATTACTTTTTTGGTTTTATGATCCTTTCAAACTTTTCTCTTCCAGTTGCAAGACCTCCATCTATTCCATACTTTGGTGATTTTCTGTTCCACCATGAACTGGCTGAAGGATGAGGCACACTGCCTACATAATCAAAAGATTCTAGTTGTTCTTTACTGACGCTTTTTTTAAAAGTTTTATAAGCCTTGCTGCTTACAAATATTATTTTATTAGGTTTTAAAACCTCGTTCACAGCAAGTAATGCATTTAACGCATAGTCACTATCTATCGGATGAACAACAATGGAATCTCCAGACACTTCTGATGGACGCTGAAAATAATTCATATACAAACAATGTTCCAGTAGGGAAGTACCTCTGTAAACTTCTTTATAAGCTTCCTCCAGTTTGTGAAAAATACTCAAACCACCGCTTTTTGGCTTATTTTCGATGTAATACTTAACTACTTTTCGTGTGTGCATCCATGATAACGGATTAACTTTTGCTTTTAACTCCTCAAAGAGTTCAAATGTTTTTTCTGGATGAAGATACCAATCTTTGGCTTTTATTTTATGGTTGAATTCTTTAGGTAAATAATGACTTTCGGCAATTATAAGAATGCGATTAGCATTTTCACCATAGCCAGTTCCAACATAAGGCAAATAGTTTGGATACTGTTGCCAATGCGGAAATTGATGCTTTAGTTCTAAGTCTATTGCGTTACTCATGTTTTGTTTTTAAGATACTTAGTTCTGCTTCCAACAGTAGTTGTTTTTTGGTTTTAGTTACCAATAAAACAGTACCAATGACATGAAAAATAAATCCCACTATTACAATGGCTCCACCCATAACCATTTCGGTTTCTTTGTAAGGTTTAGCAGTTGGCGTCATTTCTATTTGACTGTAATGGCAATTGCGCTCTCCATTGGTGTTGCCCATACCAAACATACCCAAAGCAATAAGAAACAAACCAATAAATAAGAGTAGTACTCCAAAGAATTTTTTCATAAGTTATATAGTTTTTGAATACTTCTCATAAATCGCTCTCATAGCTTTTTTAGAACCCACTTTTTCACCTTCAGATTTTTCTATTAGTTTTTTGAAGTGAAGTAATGATTTTTTAAACTGTTCCTTGTCATAATCCTCAAAAATCTTTTCAAGATAAAAGCCTTGTGTAAATTTGCTCAAGCTTCTGCAAGAACCTTCTCCAGTCATTATGTATCTAAAATAATAGCCATAGTCAGTGGCAGAAGTAACTTTTATATCACACTTTTTGTTAATGTTTTCGGCAGCTTCTTTTATAGATAAATCTTTTTCAAAGACTCTTTTAGATTCTTGATAAGTATAGTGAATATGCTTTTCTGAGATTTTCATAATAATTATGCTTCTTTAATTGGCTGTGGCATAGCTCTGCAATATTGTTCATTTACCACTTTATTACGCATCATGTTTTTATCAGTAAAATGACGGTATATTTCATAAGTTTTTTCCGTGTAATCGTTAATTGCTTTTTCTTTCTCGTGATAAAATAATTTAACAGACAGACAATTATCATGTTCTAATATTTCTTTAAACATTGTTCTATCAGATAAGCCACAAGAATGTCCATAGATTTGAACTTGAAATTTATCATTTGCTATAAAACGAGTTAAGTTAGAATAGTTGTTTGATTTTAAATATTCAAAAGTTTTGATGTGTTTAAAGAGTTCGTTGTTTCCTTCATTTTCAAAATCTGCATATCGTTTATCAATTTCATCACCGAAACCAAATATTGGTTTTCCTACATTATAATGTAAATCACCATGAATATAATTTATTTCAGTTAGTATTCCATTTTGATTACAATCCCTTATGTAAGGTTCTAAAGTATTGGTATAATTAAAATTTAGAAAAAGGATTCTTTTGGGCAATTCATCAGCAATTGATGTTATGTCAACATCACGAGATAATATTTTTTCACAGAAACAATCAATTAGCTTTTCTCTAGCAAAATTATGATGAAAATTTTCTTCTTGTTTTTTTAAATATATTTCTAGTTTACTTTTGAATACATCAAAATTTTCATTTAATGCTCTTACTCGATTTTCAACTTCAAAACCTTTGGTTTTAATTCTATACAATTCATTAAAATATTCGATTTCAAAATCTACCCAATTATATTCTGTAAGTTTGTTAACACCTATTTTGAGCATTTCAAAATTATAAGTGACTTTTATCCCTAGTTTTTTATATATACTTTCAAATTCTGATACTTTTTGAATACTATCTAAAAATGGAATATAACTTTCTTTAGGATTTCTAAAGTCAATCTTAATTTCAATTAATTCATCCTTATAATAATAAAATCTATTATGAGGGCTATCCATATTTTGTCTTAAATTATTTAAAGCAGATATAAAAGATTCTTTAAAATAATACAAAATAAAGTCATGATAACTTGACTTTAGCCCATGAGCTAAATCAAAACCGTTACCTATGATGATGAGTCTATTCATTTAAAATTATTTTTTATTTAATTCTTTATTTAGAATACTCCAATGTTTTCTAGTTTGTTGCTTAATTTTATTATTAATCATAATATCAGCAGCTTTAAAAGCATAGGATAAAAAATTACCCCAATTGTAATATTCTGATTTTATGAACTTTTTCTCGTTTTCATTCCAAATGTATTTTCTTGTTCTTTTTGCACCTATATAGGAATGTCTTTTTAACAGTCTCCTTTTAAAAATTGGCTTTTTTGTCTTTTTGCTATAATATTTTGCTCGTCTAATACCACGCTTCATTTTTCTGTAAAATCCCGCTAGACTTGCTGATTTTAATAAAATTGATTGACCATCAAACTCAAATCCTAAATAGACAAAATTTTTATTCCAATTAATTAGTTTCCCTTCCTGGTATTCTTCTCCACATTCTAGTTTCCCATTTTTATATTCAAATTGAAAAATTTGTGTTTTAGTTGGTTGAATTTCAAGTTTATATTTTTTAATTTCTGAATACACTAATTCAACAAGATTTTCTTTTTGATTGAGCGGACATACTACAATCATGTCATCTGAATAACGTCTGTAGATACCTCCAACACTCATCACAAAATCATTAATTAATTTATCAAAATGCAATAAATACATATTAGCTAAAACCGAACTTATGGGTGAACCTTGAGGTATTCCAAAATTTCTAAAGACCACTTTATTATCTACTATTCTTGTTTTTGAAGGTTGTAATAGTTTGTTTTTAACTTTCAAAAATTCCTTTTCGGTGCAAAATGCAATTGCATCTTGGTCTCTCAAAAATTTGATTTTGTCAATTTTTTTTCTTCTTCTTTTAAGTTTAACTCCAAATTTATTTGTTTTTTGTGTGTGGATTTGATTTTTAAACTCTTCAAATAAATCTACAATATCAACATGGCTAAATCGAGTAATATTTTTATAAACATTAAAATGGTCAGGAGGTAATTTTTCAACCTTTAAAACATCACACCACACCTCTCGTAGCATTTTATGATCTAGATTGTCAAAAAAACTAGAAATATCAAAAGCAATTACAGAAAACTCTTTTTGATCATATTCTAAAATATGATTAAACACATCATTAGCAAAATCGATATTACATTTGTTAGAACTCTCTTCTTTATCCGGATTTATTGGAACAGAACGATATGCGTTTACAACATCATTTAGACCAAAATCTGAAAGTTTATATTCGTAACTTTCATTTAATTGTTGTGAATAATAACTAAATATTAGCGAATCTAAATGACTTGCATAAAATAATTCACGCTTTTTTTCATTCGGATTTCGTACAATTTTTTTGCCGTTATCTAAAACAAATTCAAGCTTTCCATTTGTTGTATTATATTTTTTTCTAAACTTTTTTACTCTAGCAGTCCTGTGAATGAATGGCAAAAAAGCATGTTCTGCAACTACTTCTTTTGAAGTCACATAAGGTTCAATCCATTTAAGTCTATCACAAGGGTTTAAGGGTAGTCCGATGTGTGGATACCTTTTGAGTTTGAACCAATCTTTTTCTGTTTTTTCAGCCATTATTATTTTTAAAAAAGTGAGCAGTGAAGACCCATGCGAAGCTTGCTTTTAGAATTCGTTTCCAAATTCGTGAAGTATGCATGCTTTTTCGATGCTTAACCATTTTTTCAAACGAATAAACACCGCTCCGACTCAAACTGGGTAGCGAAATATTAATTGTATATTTGTATCTAAAATCAAACAGTATGACCTTAAATAAACATTCAATCGTAAAGGTTGTCCCAACGGTAATTAAACTGCTGGTTAACATAGTTTCCTTATTAGGTGGTGAAATTAATCACTCCTTAATTTGGATTTCTGAAATACTTTACCCTCAATCTTTTACTTTTAACTTGCGTTAACTATCAAATTGAGCACCTTTCGGCTAATACCTTAAAACGCATACTTCAGCTCTTCATCTGCTCACAAATTTTTATATTATTATATTTTTATTTTCTTCTCCCTGCAACGCCTCTCTCAAAACCTGCTGCAACAACTGTTCATTATAACCTTGACTTTCTTTAATACTTTGCTCCAAACCATCACAAAACGCAATCAAATTTTCCAAATTAGTTATAATTTTCACTTGCTCATTGAGTATTCAAATTTCTTCCTTTTCACTTACGCACTCCTATACAAATACTTCTGAAAACCAATAAAAGTATCTCTTATTCTATCAATGCCTCCTAATGTTTCTGTGGCATCGGTAATAGATTGATATTTCAACATAAGCAGTTGAGGTAATTTTTCTTGGTCTAATTCGTCAACACCAGTTTCAACATATTTTGATAAAACAAAATTCAAAAACTCTTGATGTTTGCTATCCAGACTATTTAGGAAACTTTCTTTTGCTAAAGCCACACGTTCCAATCTTGGAATAGGAGTGATGTTATAAGCAATATATTCTAATACATCAAACAAGTCGCTGTTTTCAGCTTCTATCAATTCTTGCAAACTCAATAACGTATCTCTTCCGTAACCTGCTGCATCTAATTTTTCTAAAAACGATTTTCTAGTAATTGGATTTGACCAAATAGTACGCAATTCTTCTTCATTACTAAAAAACTCTGGTAGTTTACCAAACAAGTTTTTCATAAATTGCTCAACTGAAATTGGTTGACCATCGGCACTCCAAAAAGAAGTAGAAATCATACTCTTGATACTACGTTCTTTACCGTCTGCTAATTTTACTTTTACCTTTTGTATTTTATCATATGGTTCTTTAGGTGGTTCATTAACTTCACCAGGTTTGGGTTTACCACCTCCAGTTGGTTTTGGTCCTGGTGGTTCTGGTTCTATAGGTTCACCATCCCATTCAGGATCTAAAAAGTTTTTATAAGCTCCAACAAAATCATAAATGGTAAAGTAATCTTTACCATCAAACATACGTGTTCCTCTTCCAACAATCTGTTTGAACTCTATCATCGAATTCACAGGTCGCAACAAAACTACATTCCTAACATTACGAGCATCAACTCCAGTAGAAAGTTTTTGAGATGTTGTTAGTATAGTTGGAATCGTTTTCTCATTGTCTTGAAACTCTCTCAAGTATTGTTCTCCCATAGCACCATCATTGGCGGTTACACGCACACAATAGTTTGGATTAGTACTTGTACTAAATTGATTAATCAAATCACGAATTACGGCAGCATGTTGCTGATTAGCGCAAAATACAATCGCTTTTTCGTTTGGATTAGAAGCTTCCATAAACAACTGCACACGCTTTTGTTCACGTTCTTTAATTTCTATAATTCTATTAAAGTCACTTTCTTTATACTCTTTTTTGGTATCAATTTCTCCTTCTAATACATCATCATCTGGAGTGTAAACATATTCATCCAATGTAGTTTGAATGCGTTTTACTTTAAACGGTGTCAAGAAACCATCATTAATTCCTTCTTTCAAAGAATAAATGTATACAGGCTCACCAAAGTAAGCATAAGTATCAACGTTATCTTTTCGTTTGGGAGTAGCAGTTAAACCTAATTGAACAGCAGGAGCGAAGTACTCTAATATCTTTCTCCAATTGCCTTCATCATTAGCACCGCCTCTGTGACACTCATCAATAATGATAAAATCAAAAAAGTCAGATGGGTATTCACCAAAATAAGGTTCTGGATTTCCATCTTTATCAGTACCACTCATAAAAGTTTGGAATATCGTAAAGAAGATACTACCATTAGTAGGTACACTTCCTTTTTTACGAATCTCTTTTGGATTGATGCGTACTAAAGCATCTTCTTGAAATGCCGAAAACGAATTAAAAGCTTGGTCTGCCAATATATTTCTATCGGCTAAAAATAATATTCTTGGTCTGCGGGAACCATCTTTTTTAGCATTCCATCGGGTTTGAAATAACTTCCAAGCTATTTGAAAAGCAATAAACGTTTTACCTGTTCCAGTAGCTAAGGTTAGCAATATTCTATTTCTATCATTTGCAATGGCTTCCATAGTTTTGGTCACTGCATTCTCTTGATAGTAACGAGCTCCTTTAGAACCTCCAATTAACTCAAACGGAACTGCATTAAACTTATCACGCCAATCATTGGCTTTTGCAAAAGTCATGTGCCATAATTGCTCTGGAGTAGGAAAGGAGCTTACCAAACCTTCAGTAGCGGTTTCCATTGCTATTTGATAAATTGCTTTACCATTAGCAGCATAAGTATACTTCAATTGCAGTCGAATGGCATATTCTTTCGCTTGCATAACACCTTCGCCAACCTCTAAATCATCGCTTTTTGCTTCTACAACTGCCAACTTAATGCCTTTATATACCAATACATAATCAGCAATAACAGGTTTAGCTCGTTTGCCTCCCATTTGAATGCGACCAGCAGTAATGTTATATTCACGCAATATTTTGGTATCTTCTACAACACCCCAACCACTAGCTTTTAGCTGTGGGTCTATTAGTTCGGCTCTTGTTTCAGCTTCATTCATAAGCTATGGGTTTATTTCGTTACTCCAAGTTTGGATTCTATTTTCTATTTCATTCATTGGAAGTCGGTCGTTCAATTCTCTTAATAATCTCAACTTTTCTATGCAATCTACTGTAGGTAATAACTCTTGCAGTTTTATTTGTTCAATGATGTAAATCATGCCTCGTACTTCAACACCGGATGCTCTTGCTTTTGTTCTCAACTTTCCATCGCCAGTAACCAATATACCATTCATTTTTTGCGCAAAATACCATGTAGAACAATCTTCATAACTTAAACCAGCATGTTGTTCTGATAATTCAAAGATAGCTGTCATGTCTTCTGCAGTAGCACCAATTTTTATAAGAGTATTAGATAGTAATAGTTCCTGTTGTTCTGGTTCCATTTCTGCAAAAACAAAATCAGTTGTGTATAGTTCAAACTCCAATGCCAAAAAAGAAGCTGTCAAATCCAATTTGACAATATCCATTAATATATTAGCATCATTGATATGGAGTTTCATCTATCGTATATTGGCAGTTAATTTATTTTTTAATTTGTCTAAACTAATTTGCAAAAGAGAAGATGCTTTACTCATAGAGATTAACTCCTCTGATACTGCTCTGTATACTAAATTTTCATATCGATTAGAATGTTCCAAACCTTCATAACGAGTTAGTTCTACCTCTTGTTTTAAATTAGGTTCAAAATTCAATCGTTGATAGAATTTCTTAACACGCTCTTGCGACATTATTCTAGTTTCGCCCAATTTATAGACTATTGCTGAAATGCTAATTCCGTATTTTCCTTGAACATTTTTTAATTCTTCAAAAGTAATACGGCTTCTACTACTGCCAAATTCGGTAATAACATTTGATTCTGACAATAACATTTCTGAAGCAAAAACATTACAAAACTTTTCTTGTTGTTTTTCTTCGAAACTTCCAATTGGCAATAACAAATGTCCTAATTCATGTAAAAGAGTAAATCTTTTGCGCTCTATAGGCATAGCTTTAGCGATTACAATAATATGGTATTTTCCATCTATTATAGTCGCTAATCCATCAAAGCTTCCAGTTTCATCATCAACTTCAATAACTTTAATATGATTGTCTTCTAATAAGTCAATGATATTATGAATAGCGTCTTGACCAATGTTCCAATGATTTCGTAGTTGCTTTACTGCTTCTTTTACTTGCTGTTCATTAACAATACTATTTTGCTGTAACGGATTTTCGTAAGCATTACTAACGTCACAAATATTTTCTATAAACAAATAGTTTTCTATCTGAATACGAATTTCTTCTTTTAAAGCATTGACTTTTTTAGCACCAAACTTGCTTTTCTTTCTAAAACTGATTTCGCCAATAGTAACTTCGGGCTTTCTAAAAAAGTAATCAATCTTTTGTTGAAACAGTTTAGAAAGTGCAATGAGTTTATCACTAGTAGGCATCGATTTTCCTTGCTCATATTTATTTATCATTTGCTTTGAAACACCAATATTGTTGGCTACTTCTTGCATAGACAAACCTTTATGAACTCTCGAATTGCGTATTCTTTGTCCTATTATTGCTTCCATGTTGTTGAGTTTTGGTTGACAAATGTATATATATTATTTTATTTGTCAACCTAAATTAACATTTAATTCGTTAATCATCAGGATTCTCTTTCAATATTCTATCAAAATTACTTACCACAAATTTCTGAAATTGAGGTTTTACGTGTTCTTCTTGTTTTTTGGTATTCTTACCATTCAACCAAACAGAACGTTTTCCTATGTTTTTGCCAGTACTGTTTTGGTGAGCATGTTCTATAAACTCTTTAGAAGACATTATCCAAATGGTTTCCATACGTTCAGAATAAAACACAAACCAATAATTCTTTCTGTAATCGTGTTTTAACCCTGCAAATAAGGCAGCATCACCAAATAAAACATCTTTAGACCTCGCCTTTATTTGTACTTCTACAAAATTACCATCAGGTTTTTTTACTACAGCATCAATGGCATCATCATCAACCACAGGTAAATACACATCAAGTCCTTCCTTTAGCATTAAACCTATTACATAATATTCTATTCGCTTGCCAAAAGCAGCGGAATGTCGAAAGGTTTTTGATGTTAATTCTATACTCATTTTCTTTCTCTTTTTGTCATGTTGGCTTCGGAAACATCACATAATCCTTGTCAAGTTTTGGAGATTCACTTTATGCGATTCCTCCAGCGTCGGAATGACAAAAAAAACCTCGGAATGACAACATGCTTTACAACTCCCCACTAAAAGCCTTACTCAAAACACTCTTCTTTAACTCCTCCAAATCCTGTAATTTCTTCTCATAAACGGCTTCTAACTTCTTGGTTTGCTCTCGCAACGCATCCAGTTTGGAAACTATTGTTTGTTGGTCTTTTAGGGATGGATATGAAATTAAATATTCTTTTATCATAGGAACGGTTAATTGTGGAATAGATGAACCACTATGAGTAAAATCAATTCCACCAATTACATATTTTAAATATTTTAACTCAATAATATCTAATTTTGGAGTTACAACAATTAAACGAATAGCAGGATAAAATGCCTCATTTCTTATTTCAGAATAACCTATAGTTCCTCTTGCAGAAATAGTTATACTTGGTTTATTAACTCTTGCTGTATTTGTAAATCCATATAGTCCTTTATTTTTTTCACCATTTGAAAAAATTGGAATTTTATATTCATTTGTTTCAAATTTTGAAGAATTATTTTTTGGCACATCTCCACCAGCAAATAATTCTTCACAAACGTCAATTAGCTTTTTTTCCTCCCAACCATCACCTTTCTCACTAAAAACCCTTTGCAACTCACTTTCAAACAACTCCTTTGCATTTTTTAAATTCTGTTCGGTATTAGCTTTAGCTTTATCAATAGCTCTAAACGCTTCATCAAGAATAGCTACAATGCGTTGTTGTTCTTGCAGTGGTGGTAGTGGGATTTCAATTGCTTCAATCTGAGCTTTATTAATTGAATTAAAAACGGCACCATTATTACCAACTATTTCATTTTCATGTTTTATTAAAAAATTAAATAGATATTCTTTCTCAATATTTTTGCCAGCTTTGATAGAAGCTAAACCACGACCAATACATATCTTTTGAGTTGCATAATTAATTGGACCAACCGGAGCTCTAACTGACATTAAAATATCAAATTCCTCAGCTTCTTTAGTTACTTTTGTTGTCCAAGTTGTTGGTTTTCCAATATATTTTTCTGTGAATTCTTTTTTTCCTTGATAAAATGGTAAACCATCAGCAATTGAATTATAATATTTCCCTTCTGGAGATTGTCCAGCGGTTACTTTACAAACCTCTCCTAATTTCTTTACTTCCCAATTTTGCTTCATAACAATTCCAAAATTGAGTTTAAAATACTATTCGTTTCAGCATCAAGCGTTTTCATTTCTTGCAAAATAGCTTGTGGTGCTCTCAAAGCCGCTTCTTCTTTTTTGTTCGGGTTTTTAGCACTTAGGTCAAAAGTGTTTGGGTCTAAGTCGTCAACTTTTATGCTCCAAGAGTTGTCGCTATCGGCAAAGGTTTTTTGTAAGGTTACAAACTCGGCTAAATCTTTTTCGTTCAATGGGTTGGTTTTTCCCAAATTGCGGTCTAGGTTCAGTTGGTAAAACCATACTTTATCAGTAGCCATTCCTTTTTCAAAAAACAAAACTACGGTTTTTACTCCTGCGCCTGTAAACGTTCCGCCTGGTAAATCTAAAACGGTGTGCAAATTGCAGTTTTCTAGCAACATTTTACGCAAGCTTACCGAGGCATTGTCGGTATTGCTCAAAAAGGTATTTTTAATAACTACACCAGCACGTCCACCAGCTTTCATCATTTTCACAAAATGCTGCATAAACAAACTAGCCGTTTCACCTGTTTTAATAGGAAAGTTTTGTTGCACTTCGGCACGTTCTTTTCCGCCAAAAGGTGGGTTGGCAAGCACCACATCAAAGCGGTCTTTGTCTTGTATGTCGGCAAGGTTTTCGGTAAGTGTATTGGTATGCACAATATTGGGTGCTTCTACACCGTGTAATATCATATTCATAATCCCAATAATATACGCCAACGACTTTTTCTCTTTTCCGTAAAAAGTGTTTTTTTGTAATATTTCGGCTTCGGTAGTCGAGAGGTTTTTAGAACTTTTTAGGTAATCAAACGCTTCACACAAGAAGCCTGCACTACCTACAGCACCATCATATATTTTATCGCCAATTTTAGGAGCAACTACTTTTACAATAGTTCTAATCAGTGGGCGAGGCGTGTAGTATTCACCACCGTTACGCCCAGCATTACCCATGTTTTTAATTTTGTCTTCATACAAATGGCTCATTTCGTGCTTATCGGCATGGGTACGAAAACGCAATTCATCAATACGGTTAATCACTTCTCGCAAGTTGTAACCACTTTGTATGCGGTTTTTCAACTCACTAAAGATTTCGCCTATTTTGTATTCTAAAGTATCGGCACTATCGGCAGAAGCTTTAAACTTTTTAAGGTAATTAAAGAGTTGGTTGTTTACAAAATCTGTCAAGTCATCGCCAGTCAAGGCAGAATGATGGTCTATTTTGCCGTCTTTGTCTTTGGGAGCTGCCCAAGTGTTCCATTTGTATTCGTTGGCAATAATGGGTTGGTATTCTTTGCCAGTCAGCAAAGCAGCATTCTTTTTATCTTCTTCTAAATCGTCTAAGTATTTCAAAAACAAGACCCACGAGGTCTGCTCTACATAATCCAATTCGCTTCCGCAGCCAGCATCTTTATGCAGTATATCGTCAATGTTCTTAAAAGTTTGTTCAAACATGGTTTGTAAATGATGTTTAGGTTTATATTGTTTCAAACCTACCAAAAATAAATAACTTTAACAAGAATTATGTAGGTAGTTTTACGTGATTTTGTAAAGGTAAAAAAGTCGTTTCGGTTTGTATTACGGAAAACCGTAAAAGGGCAAAAAAAATCTCAAGTGCTTTTACACACTTGAGATCAAAGTTCGCGGTTTTGTTAAGAATAACTAACTCTTTATTACAATTACGCGATTACTACAGTGCCAAGATATTGGCTAGTAGCATACAGCTTATCGTCTGTTGAGGCAAAAGATGCCCACACTTGCACGGTAAGACCTGTTAAAAAAGCAGGTACAATTACATTGCTTGTACCTTGACTACGCGTTCCTGCATTGAGCGCATGAACGGTAGTTTTGGAAGTTGCTTCGTAAAGTACTACTACCAGTTTGTCGGTGGTTTCGGCGTCACCTTGTCCGCTGTTGTCTGTCCAAGTGATGTCTACACTTTGTCCTGTTCCAGCGGCTGCAGTGGCACCGGTCATTCCTAATAAGTCACCACGACTGAAGAGTACTTTGCTAAAATCCCAAACCAAATCGGGATCTACATAGTTGATGGCTTCTCGCATTAGGTACGACATGGCCTGGTTGCGTCGGGTTTTGTCTCCTGTGTTGTTTCCAAAATAGCGACCGACGACGCTTTTTAGAGGAGTTAGGAATTCGGTTACCATTGTGAATTTTTCACGTTGTAACAATTGTGTTGCTGTAGCTACTCGAGAAGTTTTTCGAGGTAAACTACGCATTACGTCTTTGCCTCGCCACGATGCGCCGACAACTGGTCCGACTTTCCCAGAAAATGCACCTAAGATGCCCTTGTTATAAGTTCCCATATTTTTCTTTTTTTAATGGGTTGAACAAAAATTTTTTGTTGTAGAGGCGCGCACTCTTCCAACTGTGTCAAAGATAAGATGGAAAATAGCTAATTTATTCCGTAACGCATTGATTTGAAGTTATTTGAGCAAAAACAACAGCATTTGAATACCAATGAAAACAAGTGAAGTTCAAAGACTTATTTTGATAGATAAAGCAAGATTTTGAAGCCGTTTAAATGGTATTGAAAACCAGTGACAATCCATGACTGCTTTTGACATGATTTGACCTAGTTTGACGTGTTTTGACTGGTTGGAGGTGAAAAAGTAGGGGTTTGGTTCGTATTTGGTTCGTAAGCGGTTGCTATGCGTTTGGTTGGGATGGAGGTTTTTGCGAACGAAGTAGGAACGAGGTAGGAATCAGTGTTCAGTGTTCAGTTTTGGTTAACTTCAACATTCGTTGGTCAACATTGAATATTCAAAATTTAAAAATGTATTGAGAACTTAGGAACGCAGTTGTCATTTTTTCATAGGTTCTCGATAAAATTTTGCTCCACTTCGTTACACAAAATCACTCGAAGTGACGCTGTAGTTGTTATTATGTTTGTTAGTTTTAGTACTTATATTAACTACTTCTTAAAAGCAATTCACTTCAATTTACAACCATCGTCACTTCGAGTATTTTTTAAAAATTGCGACTGAGCTATTTTTAAAAAATATATCGAGAACTTAGAAGCACAGATATCATTTTTTCATAGGTTCTCGATAAAATTTTGCTCCACTTCGTTACACAAAATCACTCGAAGTGACGCTGTAGTTGTTATTATGTTTGTTAGTTTTAGTACTTATGTTAACTACTTCTTAAAAGCAATTCACATCAATTTACAACCATCGTCACTTCGAGTGTTTTTTTAAAATTGCGGCTGAGCTATTTTATTGATGACTTTGTAGTTGGGAATTGTCTTGGTGTTTTTGTTTGTTGAGGATGTTTTCATTTCCCCATTTTTCCATTTCAGCTAGTACTGGAGCCATGCTTTTACCTAATGCTGATAGTGAATATTCTACTCTTGGTGGAATTTCATTGAATTGTTTTCTAATGATGATGTGGTCTTGTTCTAGTTCCTTTAATTGATCGGTCAATACTTTTCTTGAAATGGCAGGTATTCTTGCTGCAATTTCACCAAATCTTCTGGTATCTGACCTTAGACAATATAAGATTACAGGCTTCCATTTGCCACCTATTAATTCAAGCATTGCCGCTACTGGACACTGCATTTTCTTTTCTTTTTTTACATTAGTTACCATAGGGTTACCACTAGTTTTACTGTTACCTAAAGGTAACTTGTTTCATTTAAAAACTATTATTAGTTACTTTGTGTAACAAAAGTAATTATTAATTTTTAAAACACAAAAAAAATGATTTTAGTAACAGGAGCTACAGGTAATTTAGGAACAGCCACAATTGATTTTCTATTGAAAAAAGGTATCGAGGCAGGTAGTATTTTGGCTTTAGTTAGAGACAAACAAGCCGCTTCCGATTTTGAAAATAAAGGAATCGGAGTTGTTGAAGGAGATTACAACAATTACGCGTCTTTAGTAACGGCTTTTAAAGGAGTAGAGCAATTGTTTTTTATATCAGGAAATGACTTAGAGAAGCGTCTTACACAACACCATAACATTGTTGCAGCAGCTAAGGAAGCTGGAGTTAAACATGTAGTGTATACTAGTTTTCAGCGTATCAATGAAACCGAAACATCACCGCTTTGGTTGGTAGCACAATCGCACATTAAAACAGAACAATGGTTAAAGGAAAGCAATCTAGAGTACACTATTTTGAAAAACAACCTTTATATGGATTTTCTACCTGCTTTTATTGGTGGAAAAGTCTTGGATGCAGGAGTAATTTATGCCCCTGCCGAAAGTGGTAAAGTGAGTGCAGTTTTGCGTTCAGAAATGGCAGAGGCAGCTGCTACAATATTGAGCACAACAGGTCATGGAGGTAAAGAATACGACTTTACAAATGCTGTTGCGGTATCTTATCAAGAAATTGCCCAATGGATTTCTGAGGTTTCTGGAAGAGAGATTCAATACCATTCACCAACTGCAAAAGCCTATGGCGCTACCTTGCGCAGTTATGGTGTGCCAGAAGAAGTAATTGGAATATTTTCAAATTTTGCTGTAGCACAGGCCGAAGGTGAATTAGCCGCGGTGAATACCGATTTGGAATTGTTGTTGGGAAGAAAACCATTATCAATTGAAGCTTTCATTAAAAATTTGTATGCTCCAAAAGAGTAGTTTGATGCGATTTATTATGATGATAAGTTAGTATTGCTCATAATAAGCAATTGTTCACAATTTGGTACAAAGTACAAGGTTGAGGTAATCACTTCAGCCTTTGTTTTTTTGGTATCATTTAAAACTGTAAATAAAAGAAGTAGTTTAATTGACTTGTATTGATTTCTTACGTAAGATATTAGTAATAAACACGACCATAAGAAATTGGAAGATTTTGTAAAAAAGTTTACCAAATGAGGCAAGAAGTTGGATCAATTTTGAGAAATTGAAAAAAGAGCTTTGAGGTAATCCGATTGTTGTGAAAACGAACCTACATTAGGTGTGGGTTAGTCATTTTCTTTTTAAGCGATTGATTGAAAAAACTTTTTGGATAAAGTATTTTGTTGCCAATTTTAGTAAAAGGCACTTTATTGCTTTTTCGATATCTTGCTAAAGTACTGTCGCTGATGTTTAATAATCTTTTTACATCGGCATTATCATACCAAGTTTCATTTTCAACACTTTGTTGAAGTTTGGCAACAGTTTTCTCTAATTCGGAAATTTTAGTTTGTAATATTTCTCTTTTGGTTTTCAATACGCAAATACTTGTTTTAAATGATTGTTTTATATTAAATGATATCAATTCACTAAAAAATTGAAATCTTCGTTCTAATGGATTAATAACGGTCTTTACAAAGATAGTTTATGTTAATAGGAAAAGAAAGTCAAAGTTATTGACAATCGGCTTTAGTTTTTAACAAAGTGTAGGAATAGTGCCACTGTCAAGGCACTACATAACTTACTGTTAAATAATGTTTTACAAATAGTGTAGATAAAAAAATCCTTAAAAATAAGGGATTTATGAATTTTTACGATAAGTTTTCGTGGTGTTTTTAAAGGGCGTGCTTTTGGCAATTTTGGCGCTTTAAAAAGATGTATAACAAAAGCTTGACAAGGTGGCGCTGCAATGATTATTTTAAGAAAATAGAACAACACCCTGGGCAGCTTTGTGAACCAATACTTCAATGCAACTTCATTGATTATTAAAACTTCTCGTAAAGATGCAAAGGCGCTTAGAAATAAATACATGGTATTAAAAAAGTAAGCACTTCGACAGGCTCAGTGTGACAATGGGGTTCTAATTGTTTTTAGCATAAAAAAACAACATGTCATCTATGTACAACAATCGTCACTTCGAGTGTTTATTTAAAATTACGACTGAGCTATTTTCAAAAAATATATCAAGAACTTAGGAGCAGTTTCGTTATTTTTTCATAGGTTCTCGATATAATTTTGCTCCACTTCGTTACACAAAATCACTCGAAGTGACGGTAGAGGAAAGTAAAAGTTCTGTGCTTCAAAGACTTGTAAAATCTTATTAGATAAACAATAAACACATCACTTTACTACTATCATCACTTCGAGTATTTTTTAAAAATTGCGACTGAGCTATTTTTAAAAAATATATCGAGAACTTAGAAGCACAGATATCATTTTTTCATAGGTTCTCGATATAATTTTGCTCCACTTCGTTACACAAAATCACTCGAAGTGACGCTGTAGTTGTTATTATGTTTGTTAGTTTTAGTACTTATATTAACTACTTCTTAAAAGCAATTCACTTCAATTTACAACCATCGTCACTTCGAGTGTTTTTTTTAAAATTGTAGCTGAGCTATTTTAAAAAAATGTATCGAGAACTTAGAAAGAAAAATGCTATTTTTGAAAAATGAAACAATCATATGTTTACATATTAAAATGTTCAGATGGCAGTTATTATACTGGTGTTACTAGTAATTTAGAACAAAGAATGTTTCAACACAATGTAGCATTCTATCCAGATTGTTACACTGCAAGTCGCAGACCTCTTAAATTAGTTTTCTATGCTGAATTTACAGATATTAATTTGGCTATTGAGAAAGAAAAGCAAATTAAAAAATGGTCAAGAGTAAAAAAAGAAGCACTAATCAATGATGATTATGATTCGTTGCCAAATTTAGCTAAGAAAAAATTCAAATAAAGTTTCTAGTAGTTCTCGATATAATTTTAGATTCTTAATACAGCTTACGTCATTTTTTCATAGGTTCTCGATAAAATTTTGCTCCACTTCGTTACACAAAATCACTCGAAGTGACGCTGTAGTTGTTATTATGTTTGTTAGTTTTAGTACTTATGTTAACTACTTCTTAAAAGCAATTCACATCAATTTACAACTATCGTCACTTCGAGTGTTTTTTTAAAATTGCGGCTGAGCTATTTTAAAAAAATGACCCGAGGCTTGCCGAACTGAGCGAAGCTAATCGAGAACTTAGAAACAATTACGTCATTTTTTCATAGGTTCTCGATAAAATTTTGCTCCACTTCGTTACACAAAATCACTCGAAGTGACGGTAGAGGAGAGTAAAGGTTTTGTGCTTCAAAGACTTGTAAAATCTTATTTGATAAACAATAAATACATCAATTTACAACCATCGTCACTTCGAGTGTTTTTTTAAAATTGCGGCTGAGCTATTTTAAAAAAATGTATCGAGAACTTAGAAAGAAAAATGCTATTTTTGAAAAATGAAACAATCATATGTTTACATATTAAAATGTTCAGATGGCAGTTATTATACTGGTGTTACTAGTAATTTAGAACAAAGAATGTTTCAACACAATGTAGCATTCTATCCAGATTGTTACACTGCAAGTCGCAGACCTCTTAAATTAGTTTTCTATGCTGAATTTACAGATATTAATTTGGCTATTGAGAAAGAAAAGCAAATTAAAAAATGGTCAAGAGTAAAAAAAGAAGCACTAATCAATGATGATTATGATTCGTTGCCAAATTTAGCTAAGAAAAAATTCAAATAAAGTTTCTAGTAGTTCTCGATATAATTTTAGATTCTTAATACAGCTTACGTCATTTTTTCATAGGTTCTCGATAAAATTTTGCTCCACTTCGTTACACAAAATCACTCGAAGTGACGGTAGAGAAAAGTAAAAGTTCTGTGCTTCAAAGACTTGTAAAATCTTATTAGATAAACAATAAACACATCAATTTACCACTATCGTCACTTCGAGTATTTTTTAAAAATTGCAACTGAGCTATTTTAAAAAAATGACCCGAGGCTTGCCGAACTGAGCGAAGCTAATCGAGAACTTAGAAGCAATTACGTCATTTTTTCATAGGTTCTCGATAAAATTTTGCTCCACTTCGTTACACAAAATCACTCGAAGTGACACATGTATACTACTTATAGTACTTATAAATCTTCGTTACAACCCACAATAGGTTCGCAGGTCATCAAAAATTTTTCGCAAAGGCGCAAAGAAAAACTTTATCTAGAACCTGCATTGAGTTTGTCGAAGTGTGCTATAAAGTATTCAAAACGCTATTGAAAAAAAATGCTTACCTTTGCACCAAATTTGGAAATTATCTTGATTGTAAGTTTCTAAAAATGTGATAAAAGGGAGCGAATTTATTGAAAAATAAACTAACTCACAGCCTAAAAAGTACAGGTTCGATTCCTGTTATTACAACTAATAAAAGTTGGCAGCAAATAAAGACTTTTTTTAATTTTACTTTATGAATATGAAAAAAATTGTTGAGTACAGAGCGTTACTCAACGTTACGAAAGCAGCAACTTTAAAAGAGTTGAAGACCATTTACAGAAATAGTATGAAAGATTTTCATCCCGATACTATTAGTGATGAACAAGAACGCCTTGAAGCAGAACAAAAAAGTATTGTTTTTATTGAAGCTTACCATTTTTTAGTGAGTGTGGCTCCAGAAACAATTGAAAAAACAAAACCTGAGTACCTAAAAACTACTACAACCTCTAACATTCAAGATTTTTATTTTGAAAATAGCGTTTTGTATGTAACGTTCCTAGACGGAAATACGTTTGAGTACTTTGGCGTTCCGAAGCAAACCTACATTAAAATGGTCAACGCCGAGTCGCCAAGCCGATTTGCAAGAAGACATATCTACAACGAATTTCTTTACAGAAGCGCAAGTAAACTTGTGGCTGCCGAATAAATTCTACATTTCAATATATTTTTTAGTAGTATTTTTGCAAAGATTTGATATAAATTTGATAGTAAACTATTTAACGCCCTTTTTTGTTAAATAGTTTACTTTTTTTTAATGAAACAACACAGGCAGATATGGCCCCAGATTTTTACTATTGGTATGTCAATAGATGGGAACGCATATCGATAGCATCAGATATAACTGAAACCAGCACATCTTTATCTTTTGATGGTGCGTTATTAATTTGATATCAGAACAATATAAATTCAGGGACATCTTTTAGGACTTTTTGTTTCTATATCGATGTGCTGTTTTGAACAAACTAAAACTACTAATTAAGGTTTACTATCAATTATTGGAACCACCGGCTCTTTGTTAGAAATAGAAAATTTGAATGCCTGAGCTTTGCTAATGATGATGATTTGTACGTTTACAATCATTATACAAATAACGGAATTATAACATTTACTACTTGGTTTAACATCGAGAATAACGGGAATGAGAGGTCTTTTTGGCTTCCAAAATATTGCTGAAATCAGTCAAATGAGATGGTGCAATTGTGAATTTAATAATTCAGTCAGCATTTCACTTATCGAATGAAATAAGTGTAAATGGCAGTGCCAAATTTTTGAATAGTGTTGTAGATGATGATCACTTTTGTAGCTTAGTCATTTTTGAAAATTAGCCAACTATGTTAATGACAATAGTCATGTTGACAGATTGTTCAAAAAAACGGCAATCAAGGTTCTAAATTTCCTATTGGCGATAGTAACTTTTTTAGATATGCGGCAATTTCTGAACCTTCACTAAATACTGAAGTTTTTTCTGGTAAATACTTTTTCGAAAATTCCATTATAACTTTTTCGCATACTAATAAAGAAGGAATAATTTCAGTAATTGATAATGCAGAATTGTGGCAAATAGAAAAAACAGCATCAAATAGCAATGTTTTTATTACACGCACTTAGGATGAAGCAATAACAACGCCGCGTGAACTATTTGTTATCCCTCTCGAAGAACTTCATATTGTTAGATGGGACGTTTCTGAAAACAAATGGATTGATGAAGGAGGAATCTCCGACGCTTTGACCAATGAAGTAAAAACAATAATTAATCCGCAGTTAGACTATGGAATTTTTACACTTGCAAGAGTTAAAAACAACTCACCATGTAATGGAAATGCAATTACGGTGCATAAGTTGATATCTCTAAATAACGATACTATAAATGACGTCTTGACAATTAATGGCCGTAAAAATTGTCCAAATAATAAAATTGCAATCTATAATCGTTGGGACGTTAAACTATACGAAACAAAATCTTATTATACAAATGGGAATATCTTCGATGGTTATTCGCAAAGTAGAGCTACATTAAATAATAGTGAAAAATTACCATTTGGAACCTACTTCTATTTCCTCGGAATTTCAAATTCAGATTCTGGACTCACCAACAAACTACTTGGTGTTATATCAATAAAATAATTCAAAATTAATCATAAAAAAAGAGACTGTTTAAAGTCTCTTTTTTTATGATTATTATTTCTATTACAACTTCGTAATAATAAATTCAGATCTTCTATTAGCTTGGTGTTGGTCTTCGTTACAGTTTGATTTGTTAGTTGGTTCACAACCGCAATCGTTTACTAGTTGCGACTCACCATATCCTCTTCCTGTTAGTCTTGACGCTGCAATGCCTTTAGATACTAACCATGCAATAGTCGATTTAGCTCTTCTGTCTGATAAAGCCATGTTGTATTTGGCCGTTTGACGACAGTCGGTGTGCGAACGAACATC
>JBIKJF010000041.1:0-2786 GCA_044361155.1 Flavobacterium sp. | reverse complement strand
GCCGCTGCTGCGCAAAGACAAGCAAACCACGCGTGATGTGTTTGGCACTTACATCCACACCTACAAGTTTCACCAAGCGGTGGCCGATAAGGTGGTGCTGGACCTGAAATACGAAGCCCGCACCGTGCCGCAGCAATTGACCAACAAAAAGGCGGTGGACGATTGGTTTGAAAACAAAACCCGTGGCTTGAACAATTACAAAAAGTCAGAGCTGCGCCGCCATTGGGCGACGATGGAAAAGCTGATGAGCGCGGGCGAGCGCAAGGGCCGCATTGTGGCCGACATCATTCACGACTTTGGCATCAAGCCACGGCTGGACAACAACCGAGGCACAGCTATTTTGGTGGCGGCGTCCATCTATGACGCTTGCCACTATTTGCGCATGTTCAAAGGCACGATGTTTGGGGCTTATTGCGGCGTGATCACGTCTTACCAACCCAATCACAACGCCATTTCGCGCGAGACGCCCAACAGCGACGAGCGTTACAAGTTCGACACTTACACCCAGCATGTGCTGGCCAAAGACCAGACAACCAAGCAATACGAAGACGAGATGAAGCGCCGCTTCATCGAAGAGCCCGCCAACCTGAAGCTGTTGATCGTGGTGAGCAAGCTGCTCACGGGCTTTGACGCACCGAGCTGCACCTACATTTATCTGGACAACGAGCTGCGCGATCACAACCTGTTTCAGGCCATTTGCCGCACCAACCGCCTGGATGGTGAGGACAAAGACTACGGCCACATCGTGGATTACAAAGAGCTTTTTCAGAATGTGGAAAACGCGATTGCGGTTTACACGTCTGACGAGCTGGACATTGACGACACCGATGGCGATGACGGCAACGTGATCGTGAAAGACTGGCTCAAAGAAGGCAAAGCCAAGCTGGACGCGGCACGCGAGGCGCTGAGCTATTTGTGTGCGCCTGTGTCTTCGCCCAAAGAGATTGAGCAGTTCATTCACTATTTTTGCGGCCACGCCAGCGACCCCGAGGCGCTGACCAACACCGAGCCGCTGCGCATCACGTTTTACAAGTCGGTGTCGACCTTTGTGCGGGCTTATGCCGATTTGGCGCAAAACCTGGCCGAAGCGGGTTACTCGCCTGCCGATGTTCAGGCCTTGCAAAAAGAAGCTGACTTTTACGCAGAGGTGCGTGAGGCCGTCAAGATGCATTCGGGTGAAGAGCTGGACATCAAGCCTTATGAGGCTGATATGCGGCACTTGATCAACACCTACATTCAGGCCGATTCGGCCAAGGTCTTGGGTGATTTGGAAACGCTGTCGCTGACCGACTTGATCATCAAAACCGGCATTCACGATGCGATTGCCCAAAAGCTCAATGCCAAGGGCAAGATGTCGCGTGATTCGATTGCCGAGGGCATCATCAACAACGTGCGCAAAACGATCATTCGTGAACGGCTGACCGATCCGCGCTTTTACGATGAGATGTCCAAGCTCTTGGACGATTTGATCATGCAAAAGCGGGATGACACCGAGGCTTATGAAGAGTTCCTGCGCAATGCGGAGGTGTTGGTAAAAAATCTGGCCAAGGGCCAGTCCAATGTGGCTTTGCCCAAAGCCTTGAAGGGCAACCGCGAAGCAACGGTGCTTTACAACAACTTGATCAACATCATGCAGGCCGATGTGGAAGAGTTGCAGGTGGCAGAGCCAAGGCCGGAATATGGCGATGAGCGTGCACAAATGGCCTTGCGCCTGGACATTGCCATCAAAGCCCAAGCCCCGGCGGGTTGGCGCGGTGACCAGGTCAAAGAAAGCGTGGTGCTCAACACCATCCACCGGACGCTGGGCAAGGGCCGTGAGGCGACTATGGCGGTGTTTGACATCGTCAAAAACCAAGCGGGTTATTGATGACCGATGTGATCGAGCTGGGTGACATCACGATTTCGGTGGCGTTCAAGGCCATCAAAAACGTGCATTTGACGGTGCACCCGCCAGATGGTCAGGTGTCCCTGGTGGCTCCATTGGGCACGCGGCCCGAGGTGGCGCGGGCCTATGCCATCACTCGCTTGGGCTGGATACGTCAACAGCAAGCCACTTTGGGTGCTCAGGCAAGAGAAACACCTCGCCAATATGTAGAGCGCGAAAGCCATTACCTTTGGGGTCGGCGGCATTTGATGAATGTCGTTGAACGCGAGGGCAAGGCCTTTGTCACGCTGGACCACAAGCGCATTACCCTGCATGTGCGGCCAGGCAGCCACGCCGCCAAACGTGCCGAGGTGCTGCACGAATGGCACAAGCGGCTGTTACACGATGTGGTGCCCGGTTTGATAGCCAAGTGGCAGCCACGTTTGGGCGTGCAGGTGTCGGGTTACTTTTTGCAGCGCATGAAGACCCAGTGGGGCAGTTGCAACCATGCGGTGGGCAATATCCGGCTCAATACGGAGTTGGTGAAAAAGCCCAAAGACTTGCTGGAATACGTGGTCGTTCACGAAATGGCCCACTTGCTGGAGCATTCCCACAGCGAACGCTTTGTAGCGTTGCTGGACTTGCATTACCCCACATGGAAAGAGGCCAGGGCAGAGCTGAATGCTTTGCCGTTGGCCTCTTTGGAGCAGATTCAGGGTTGACGCTGCAAAGCGTGCAGCCCCCTGTGCTGGACTTTATTTGTTGTAAATCCAGTCGCGCAAAGTCAGAGATATCTCAGGCACGTAGCTGATCAGCATCAGACAGCCCAAGATCACCCCGATGAAGGGGATCAGGTCTTTGACGATCCGGTCGAGTGAGATTCTGGCCACCGTACAGGCGGCAAACAAGTTCACACCAAAGG
>JBIKJF010000045.1:0-2813 GCA_044361155.1 Flavobacterium sp. | reverse complement strand
CATTTTCTTAAATCCATTTTAAATGAAATGGAGAATGGTTCTAAAACGGGAACATCAGGAGTTCGATTTACCTCTTTGCAGGCTATGATGACCGCTCCTGCAAAAATTATTGCTTTTTTAGGTATGAACAACGCTGATTTTCCAAGAAAACAAAACAATTTGAGTTTTGACTTAGCTTCAGAGGTTCGTTCACAAGCCGACTTAGAGAAACAATTGTTTTTAAATAGTTTATTAGCAGCAGAAGAAAAAGTATATATAAGTTATATCGGGCAGAGTGTGAAAGATAATTCAAGCATTCCGCCATCGACAGCGGTTGAGGAATTAATAGCAGCAGTTAAACCTTTGCTGAATGAAAATTATAAAATAGATGATTTAGTTACTAAGCATCCTTTGCATGGTTTTAGTACGTTGTACAATAACAAACCAAATTTAATTCGATATTTCTCAAAAGATAATCCAGTTGAAATTAACAAGGACAATCTTGACATCAATTTCGAACCATTTTCAAATAAAATTGACATCAATGATTTATACAGGTTTTTTACAGACCCTGTGAAATGGTATTACAATAAGACATTAGGGATTTACTACAATGAAGAAGATGCTACTTTGTCTGAAACAGAATTATTTGCAATAAACTCTATAGAAAACTGGCTAATTAAAGACGAAATATTTAATTTACAAGATTTCGATAAACGAAGTTTAGAATCCTATCGTTCTGAAAAAGTTAAAAAAGGAAATCTTCCTTTAATGCAAACTGGTGAATTAGTGTTACAAAAATCATACAGTGAAATAGAACATTTAAAACAACTATTTGAAGAAAGTAAAATTGGTATCCATACACCAAGTAAATTAATTGAGCTTACTCTTGGCAAATATAATCTTCATGGACAAATTCCATCTTCTTATGGCAATAGATTCGTTTATGGAACTGTCTCAAAAGACAAATATAAATACCGTTTACAAGCAATTCTTCAATATTTGTTTCTAGTTGCTTCGGGTAATGAAGCAATAGACTTATTGTATTTACATTTAGAATCGAGTGGTGCTACCGTTGTTGAAGGTGTTTCAAAAGAAAAAGCGAACAGTGTTTTAGAAAAATGGTGTGGATATTTTGAAATGGGTCAAAAGAATATACTTCCATTTTCATTGGATTTTTGCAGATTAGAAAAAAAGTCACATTCGTTTTTTTTAGACTTAATTGAAAAAGAAAATGCTAATGAATCTACTGTTAATTCATTTAATAAAAAACTAAGAGAACTGAGAAATCCTTCTTTTGGGGAATGTTATCTTTCAGAGTATCAAAAGAAAGAAATAGACAATCAATTATTTGATAATCAGGAGAATGTTTCGTTATTTTTAAGAATTTACGAAGACATGATTTCGGAAATGAACACTCTCTTTAATGTATAAACTATAAATTAGTATGGAATCATTTAATAGTCAAACTATAAAACTACAGGGTAGTAATATCATTGAAGCAAGCGCAGGTACAGGAAAAACATATTCTATTGCCATATTAGTTTTACGCCTCTTACTAGAAAAAAATACGACAATTCAGGAAATTTTGTTAGTTACTTTCACTGATGCCGCTGCCGCAGAATTAAAGGAAAGGACAGCAAGGTTCATTCGTATCGCTTTGACTGAAATAGATGTTCCTTGTAAAGACAATGCAAGTGATAAAATAATATGGAGCATTGTTCATGATTCCATTAAATTGAAGTCCGTTGATATCGTAAAATCAGCTCTAAATAACGCATTATTAAACATAGATTTGGCATCCATCCAAACCATTCATAGTTTTTGCCAATCTGCTCTTACTGAGTTTGCTTTTGAAACCAATCAAATTTTTGGTAGTGAATTAATTAAAAATACGGATGAAATTATTAATCGTTTCCTTAATGATTATTGGAGAACTGAAATTACAATTCTAGAAGCCGGACTGCAAGATTTATTTCCTAACGATTTTAGAGAGAGAGTAAAGAAAGGAACCGAATTGATTATATCGAAAAACGTGTTTACAGATTTATTTGGTGAATTATCAGATTATGATAATATCATTGAGCTTGACCAGCAAATTGAAGATTTTTATCTTAATAAAAGAGAGGATTTTATATCAAGAGTTCAAAATATTCAGCTTAAAGGATTAGGAGATAATATTCGAGAGAAAGCTTATAATATAATATGTAATACTACTAATTTCCATCAACTATTCCAAAGTGAATCAAGATTTAAAATTGCTGAAATTTTTTATGATGAAATAGTATATAGTAAAGCTATTGAATTACAAAAGTTGAATCTTAAAGTAGGTATTTTAAATAGACTTATTTCAAATGCTTCCCAAGAAATAGCTCTTAAAGTAAAAGAATATTTAAAAGACAGTAACTTACTTACATTTGATGACTTAATAGAAAATTTACATGCCGTAAAAGACGAAAAAAAATTAAAATCGGCGCTGAGAAACAAGTACAAAGCTATTTTTATAGATGAGTTTCAGGACACCGACAAGTTACAATATGAGATATTTGAATCAGTATTTCAGGAAAACTCAAATTCAGTTTTGTTTTATATTGGCGACCCAAAACAATCAATCTATGCGTTTAGAAAAGCAGATTTGAATACCTATTTTAGAGCAAAAGAAAAGGCTGACTATAAATGGACTATGACAACAAATTTTCGTTCTACCGATAAATATGTTGATGCAATGAACGACTTTTTTAAAGCGTCACCCAACTTCAATACCTTTTGTTATGATAAGGATGAAATCGAATATCAAAAAGTAGATGCTTCGCCAAATAATACAAACAAAAATG
>JBIKJF010000044.1:0-2868 GCA_044361155.1 Flavobacterium sp. | reverse complement strand
TGTAGGTGTGGATGTAAGTGCCAAACACATCACGCGTGGTTTGCTTGTCTTTTCGCAGCAGCGGCGTGCCTGTGAAACCAATGAACACAGCCTTCGACAGCCAACGCTTCATCTGCTTGTTCATGTCGCCGCCTTGGGTGCGGTGGCATTCGTCTACAAATACATAAAAGCGGCCCTTCACAGGCGGCGGGTCACCCTTCAGGTCTGCGGCATCAAACTTGTGAATCAAGGCGCACATCAACCTGGGCGCAGGCTGCGACAGCATGTCCACCAACTCGCGGCGGCTGGTGATGCGCGGCGACGGCGCATCGGCACTGATCACCCCAGCGTTTTTCATCACCCCCGTGATCTGTTTGTCCAGCTCGTCACGGTCGGTCACGATCAGCACCCGGGCATCGGGCTCGTTTTCCAGAATCCACTTGGCTATCAGCACCATCAAAATGCTCTTGCCGCTGCCCTGGGTGTGCCAGATGACACCACCCTCGCGTTTTTTGATGCGCACTTGCGCCGCTTTGACCCCTTCGAACTGATGCAGACGCGGCACCTTCTTATGGCCCGCATCAAACACCACAAAATTGCGCATCAAGTCGAGCAAACGGCCTGGCTCGCACATTTGCGCCAAAGGCTCGTCCAACAAACTGCCCGCCACCAAATCGCTGGCCGCGCCCGGCATGCCCAGGGTGTGGTGCTTCCACTCCACATAAAACTTCTCAGGCGTGCCCGACGTGCCGTAACGCAAGCCCTGAGAGTCGTTGCCCGCCAAGGTCAGCTGCACCGTGCTGAAAAAGCCTTGGTTAAAGATAGCCTCTTGGTTGGTGATGAGCTGGCGAATGCCGTCAGCCACCTCGACCGAGCCGCGCTTGAGCTCCAGCACCACCACGGCCATGCCGTTGATGTAAAGCACCACGTCGGGGCGACGCTCGTGCCCACCTTTGAGCGTGACCTCTTGGGCTAAACCAAAATCATTGGCCTGCGGGTTGGCCCAGTCAATCAGGTGCACCGTTTCGTGCGCGGCCCCTGCTGCCACTTGCACGGGCACGCCATAGCGCATCAACTGGTAAGTGCGCAAGTTGGCCTGGTACAGCGTGATGCCCGTCACATCGGTGGCCGCTTGCAACTTGGTCAAAGCCTGAGATATGTGGGCTGCTGAATAACCTCTCTTTTGCAGGCTGGCCCGCAACAGGTCCAGCTCAACAGAGCGGTTCCCATCGCGCTGGCTCCAATCGCCCAAATAGGCGTAGCCCAAACCACCTTGGGCTACGGGGCGAGTGATGCGCTCGATCACGCGGTTTTGAGTGACCCGTTCGGGCCTCAGTGTTGTACTCACATCACCTCCCAGTGACCGCCCTTTTTAGGGCCTACATATTTCAATCTGCCTGATTCGGTCAATTTGGCCACGGCCATTTCGATGGCTCGTGTGCTCTTCCCAAGTCGGTTTGCGACTTGCGACAAGGTCATGCTTGGCTGTTCAGCCAGCAAGGCCAAAATAGCTTCGGGGGTTTTGAGCGGGACTTGCGGGGTTTCTACCGAAGTTTCTACCGAAGTTTCTACCGAAGTTTCTACCGAAGTATTTGCCGCAGTCTGCACCGTCCGCCACACCACCGCCCTAAATTGGTTGATTTCCGGCTCGTCCACCAAGTCAATTTGGGGCCAAGCATCCAACGCACGGGGCACGCCTGTGCCCATGCCACGGTAGGGCAAGATGTGCGCCGCGTGCTCGGCCAGCACCTGATTGCGGCGGTTGGACACGCCTGTGCGAATCTGCTCGGGCGTCAAGCTGTCGGGCAAATGGCCGGGGCTGATGATCTCCACCCGGTCGATGAACACAAACAGGCGAATGGTGGCGCTGACCAAAAAGTCGCGGTGCACCAAGGCATTCACCAGCAGCTCGACCAAGGCCTCTTCGGGCAGCTCCAGCTGGCCCAGCGTGTTAAAGCCCCTGCCCGCCTGCACCTTGTGCAAGCTGCGCTTGAGGAAAGCCATGCCGCGCTCAAACTGCTCGTCCAGCGGGCCATCGATGTTTTCGCTGTCCAGGTAGCGCGTGTCGCCCAAATGCGTGCCCGGAAACCACACCGCGCCAATTTGGCACACCGGCAGCAAGCGCTGCGGGTGCTTGCCAAACAACAGCACGCCCGCGAGGTTGGGCACACCGCCCTGCGCCAGTTGCAGGTTTTCCATCAGCTGGGCCACAGGCAAACCTGCGGCGCTGAGGCTTTGGCCATAACGCCGTTCAAAGTAGCGGCCAAAGGCCCGCTCGTCGATGTCAGCCACGGAGGCGTTGCGCACGGGCACTTGGTCGGCCTGCAACAGCCCGCCGCGCTGGAACATGCGCTGCATTTCTTCACGCGCCGTCACATGGCGCTTGTCGGCCCCGCTTTTCACCCAGACGCGGCCTTGCAAATCCATATAAGGCTTGTTCAGCCCATCGGCCACCTGCACCACCAGCACCAAGCCCTGGGCGGTTTGCACGTTGTGGGTTTGCGGGTGCAGCGGCGGGCGCACATGCTGGCTGGCCGCGTTGCTGATGAGCTGGTTCAAACGCCGCACCGCAGCTGCATCCAGCCCGGCAATGCTGCAGTCGTCGGCCACCCCCAAAAACACCGTGCCCCCGCCGCTGTTGGCCAACGCAGCCAGTTCGGCCGCCATGCCGTCGGCATTGGTGGCGTCGCGCTTGAACTGGTGACGGCTGTCTTCGCCCCGGGCCAAGGCTTGCAAGAGGTCATATTCGGTCATTGAAAAAACCGCGTACACAAAAATTGGTGCGGAGAGGGGGAATCGAACCCCCTGCATTCACTCTTGGTGAGTAACACAAATACATAAACGTTAATCCCTCGTTTGGGTTGGAATTTTTCTCACCAGAGACTCCGC
>JBIKJF010000061.1:0-2897 GCA_044361155.1 Flavobacterium sp. | reverse complement strand
AACAGGGGCACTTCGCTTTGGACCGCTGCAAAAGCCATCGGAATCCCAAAACTGAAAGCCACCCCCAACACCGCCTGTGGCATGGACACAAAGCGTTTGGCGTAGGGATAAACCACGGTCACCGCCAGAGCGGCAAACGACCAGGCCACGGTTGCACGGTTGGTGCTGAGCACCAGTACAAAGGCCAGCAGCGCCAGCGCCACACCCAAAACCAGCGCCTGCTTGATGCTCAGACGCCCACTGGTCACTGGGCGTGAGGCCGTTCGTTTGACATGCTTGTCAAATTCGCGATCGGCCACATCGTTGACGCAGCACCCGGCGCTGCGCATGAGGATGGTGCCCAGCGTGAACACCGCCACCAAATGCCACCCCGGAAAGCCGTCAGCAGCCACCCACAAGGCGGCCAAAGTCGGCCACAACAACAAAAGCCAGCCGGCAGGTCGGTTCCAGCGAATCAGGTCCAGGTAAAGCTTGATTTTGGGGGTCATCCACGAATTATCCATCCCGAATCAAGCGATGCTCAACCGATTGCTGACCAATACAGCATCAGTGAGTTCTTCATTGAATCTGTATGCAAAAAGCACTATCATGCGAAATTCGGAACATTATTTCAAAAAGCGGCTTTGCACCCAGTTCACACAACGAAGTAATTCACTCTTGTTGCACCGAGTTGTTCCTTGTTTTTGAAGTTGCTCTTTGATCTAATAAATATTAAATTCGATCAATAACAATTGCATATTATTTATTACCCCAAATGAAAACAGTTATTATTCTAACATTGGCACTCATTACTTTTTCACCAAATATATTGGGCCAAGTCAGCATTGACAATAGAAGACTCCTTAATGAATCATTTTGGTCAACAGGAAGCATTTATGGATCGAGAGATAATTATACCAAATTAACAAACCGAAATCCATCGGATAAGGAGGCCGTTTCAATTTCATATGCCGAAAACCTCATCGCCAATAATAAAGAAATAAAAGTTATATTACTTATCGACAAAGGTGAAATTGTATTTGAAAAATACAATGATCCCGTGGGTTACGATTCTATGCTACACGGTTATAGCATAACCAAAACATTAACTTCATACGCGATTGGTGCTGCAATTTGCAAAAAGATTATTTATTTAAATGAACAGCTCGGCAATGCAAACCCTATTTTTATTAAAACTGGACTTGAAAGTGCCACGGTTAAAGATTTACTCATGATGGCATCAGGCACAACAAGTGCAGATGCAGACTCTAATTTTAAAATATTTCGGAACATTATTGATGATTATCATTCCAGCGAAAAGTCTATAATTGAGGCATCCATTAAATCAAATATTTCACAACCAAGAAAAGGACTTTTTAAAGCTTTTCAACCCGGAGAAATATTTGATTACAAAAATTCAGATACTGCAATTTTAGGATTTATTTTAAATTTCAAAACCAATCTCAAAGGCTCAGACTTTGTTTATGAAAATATTTTACTAAATGCAGGAATCAAAGGAAAAGTGTCATTTGCCGAAGACAAAAACAAGGTTTTTTTCGGCGCATATGGAGCAAGAATGATGGCCCACGACTGGGGCAGATTAGCAGTATGGGCTCGTGAAAAAATCAAGGAAGACAGTTGCTTGGGCAACTACCTTAAAGAAGCCACGAAAACTCAAATCAGTAACAAAGAGAAAAGATTTGCGAGATGGTTCAATGGCTATGGTTACCAAATCTGGACAGACAACAGCTGGTCAAAAAATTCTTATTGGGCGCTCGGTTATGGCGGCCAAAAAATTGCATGGAACCATACGAATGACAAAATAATGGTTGCATTTTCAACCAGCGAAAATTGGCACCCAGAAGCCGCGCGTTTATATGAGTTATGGTCTAAAGAAAAATAAAATTAATTATTTTGATATGACAGTTTCTACACCATCTATCACTATTTTTTCTAAGGAATTTCTTACTGCGCCGGTAGCTCTTTCATTTCCTCTTAGAAATCTCTCACCTTCTATTTTCAAGCAAGTTGCATATTTTGTAGAGTATTCGCAAGTCCCTTCAAACTTAAAAAAACCAGGGGATTCAGCAAAAACCTTAATTGTCCACAATTGCTGTAAGTCTGAACCTATCAACTTTTCATAAGATTTCATAACTTCCCATTTGTGATTTCTACTCCAACTCGACCCATTACTTCTTGCCCCATGGGTCACAAAACTAACATTTTTGCCTACCACCATCGGAAATATTTGAGAAGCCTTGACAGCGTCACCACTGAGAATACTTTCGTTCAATAATTTTTCCAATGTCAAAATGCCAAATAATCTGGTTTCAGTAGTCGTATTTCCATCTGCTCTTTTTGTTTGAGTTTCATATCTGTCATTGCCAACTGAAATCACTTCAACAACATAATTTCCAATAATATTAGAATTCAAGTGAAAATTTGACTTTGTCACGGGGGACACATATGTATTTGCATATACCGATCCAATCGCAAGCATACCCATAAAAGTAAAAATATTTTTAAATGTCAACATGTTCATCCTTTAATTTGAAATGCTTGAGAGTATTTGTTTTTTCATGATCTGCACTGCGCAGACGATCAATGTTACGAAAAAAAAGAAAAGATGCAAGCTTTATGAACGGCGGATGAATGGACAAGGCACTACAAAAGTGCTCTTTCTAAATCATCGGCTCTGAATTTCAGGCTGTTGCTGGGTCTGGTGAAACGTTCCGTTCATGGCGCATAGACCTTAAGTTTGAATGCTCCAATCTCGGCCTGACCGCCATCCGCATCAAACGATGTGCAAGCCGCCGTCCACCACCAGGGTACTGCCGGTGATGAACGATCCCTCCGAAGAAGCCATCCACAAAATCGGCCAGGCAATTTCTTCGGGGGTAGCCCAACGGCCCAGCAAG
>JBIKJF010000021.1:0-40239 GCA_044361155.1 Flavobacterium sp. | reverse complement strand
ATGCCTGAAAATCAGATTCACCAAATTGCACCAAGACTTTTGCAGTAGTATTTTTCCAATTTTCTAAATGAGGGTAATCCTGAATTTGTCTCCAGTACTCTGCATTTCTTGAGTAAATTTTTCCTTTACCATCGTATTCCCAACTAGTGCGTAAAATACTGTCGGCCTTAGTTTCTTTAGCAATATCTTCAAGTTTTTCTTTCTTAACGAAGTAACGATAGTTTAAATCATATTGAGCAATTACAGATTGTTCTACTTCAATCGGGTTCATGCCTGATAATGCATTTTGAACGCGATACATTTCGATTTGATATTCAAACCAAGATTTAGCAGTAGTTCCATATACTACAACACCCGCAACCTTATTTTTTGCACTAATTGCTGGCGCGACAATTCCACCCATAGAGTGACCAACAATGATAATTTGGTTGGGATCTACATAAGGAAGTGACTTCAACTTTTTTAATCCAACTTCAAAATTTTCAATTTCATCTAGCAAATCACAAGACTCGCAAGGAGGTGTGTTTTTGCTGTCACCCAAGCCACTTTTCTCGACGCGAAGAGTCACATAACCAGCATCTACATAAGCATCCATAATACGTTTGTAGGGATGATAAGTTGGTAAATCATCAATACTGCTGCAGGTATATCCCGGAATGAACAACATGGCAGGCATTTTATTTTCTTTAAAGGGCTTGTTAATGATAACGCGCAATTGTCCACCTTTGTAGGCTACCTCGTCGTAAATTACGGTAGCATTGTCATCTGTCTCATACGGACGTGCAACGGCTTTTGCTTTTAAGATAAGTTTCTTTTTACCACGCAAGACCGTTACCTGAACTTCTTGGTTTGGAGAATAGGTTAAGAATTGTTGAGTGAATTCATCTGTTGAAGCAAACGTGGAATTACCAATTTTGACAATCAAATCCTTTTCTTGCAATTTAAGTGCAACACTTGTTCCTCGGGCAACTTGGAGCACTTTACAACCGGAAGTTCCGTTTTCGGTGACATATTCTACTCGTGCACCGAATTGAACTTTGCGCTGTAATGATTGACTAAATAATAAATTAAGGGAGCAAATCGAAAAAAATAAAAATAGGTTTTTCATCAGACTAAATATTATATTTAGTGCAAAGATAAATTATGAAAAAATTTAAAGATTGTAAAAATCGGACACCTTTTCTGAAGAATTATTTTCAAAGAATTGCGAAGGAGTCTGTGTGCTAAAGGCTTTAAAATGTTTAATAAAATGCGACTGATCGTAATATCCAGAATCTATGGCAGCGCTTAACAAATGATTATTTGGGTTTGAAGAGTGCTGTAAAAAAGTTCTAAATTTAATCAAGTTAATGTAATTGATTGGATTCACCCCAACGAATTTATTAAATAATCGATGAATAGTTCGTTCCGAAACGGAGAAAAATGCGGCCATTTGCGCTACATTGCACTGACCTTTTGTAGCGTGAATTTTATTAATGATTGCCGAATACAGAGGTGGCTGACAAACAATTAACTTTGACACTAAAAAGAGTTCCAGTACCTTAATTTTTTTTTCATCGTTTGTTGCTTCTGTTAGTGAATCTACAAGATCGTTAATTTCTTGATTAGTAAAAATATCGTATAAAGAAGTAGCGTCTTCTTTATAGACAACATTCATTGGTATTTTTGTAAATAAACTTAACCCGTTTGGAATTGTAAGTCGCACTGAAATATTCAAAAAATCCCCTGAAGTTTTAATTTCACTTGGTTTAATTAACGTGCTTCTGGTACCATATTTCGGCATTATTTGAAAGTCAGTTTTGTTTTTTACGAGCAAATCCCCAGAGACTGTAAAGCCAAATCCGCAGATATTGTTTGGTAAAAACACGGTTGATTCAGTATAATTAGCCGATCGACGCCAAAATACAATTGACGAAATTTTGTCAATTAACAACGGATTTGACACATTATAACTAACTATAGATTCCATTTATAACTTTCAAATATTGACAAAAATAAATATATTAATTTAAATAAAATATCGCTCCTTCTATTTTGGTGATTATCAAAAAGAATATGGCATATTCATTGTTGTATTTATATATCGTTTGATTTATGTTTTATGCTTTGAATAAGGGGCTAACTATTAAAAATTAAAAAGTTAAAATTCTAAAAAAATTCAGGGTTTATTTTCCGCTCCAAGCATCCATCATTCCTGATTTAATATCAGTATAACTTGTGAATAGATAAATTACTAAAACAATAAAAAAAATTGTTTTCCAGTGGTTCATTACTAAGACTTTTAAGTCATTTAAGAATTGATTCATGTCTGTGATTTTAAGAGTTAAATTAAATTCGTAGGGTTTGATGTCAGATTTTTCTATGAGTTC
Organism: Flavobacterium sp.; assembly: GCA_044361155.1. Classification (GTDB taxonomy): domain Bacteria; phylum Bacteroidota; class Bacteroidia; order Flavobacteriales; family Flavobacteriaceae; genus Flavobacterium. Next base: position 37,870 of record JBIKJF010000021.1, on the reverse strand, counting down.
AGACGATTCGATTTCCAGGGCTTCACTTATTACTTTTATAGAATGAAGACTAGGCTTAACTTCATTGTTCTCAATTCGTTGAATTGTTCTTAGCGTTAATCTTGTTTTTTCTGAAAGTTCTTTTTGAGAGATATTCAAACAAGTTCTAATCTCTTTTAATCTTGTACCAAATTCCATAATGCAAATACAATTTTACTAATTCTAAAACATTTAGACATCTTGACGTCATTTAGATGTCATTTTATAAAAAACAGAAAACAAACATAATAATTTATTGAAAAGTCTTTTCTTATTGAATAGAAATAAAAAAGCGCGATACTTTCTTTTCATGCTTTCTTTTTTGCCCCCCTCTTGGGCTTCCCGATAGCCATTGCATGGCATCGGGATAAACTTCTCGCCCAAAATAATATGCATAAAAAAAGAGCGACATTTTCATGTTACTCTTTTTAGTAGCTCCCCCTCTTGGGCTCGAACCAAGGACCCTCTGATTAACAGTCAGATGCTCTAACCAACTGAGCTAAGGAGGAAACTGTATATTTTTATGTTGTAAGAACTTTTTAAACACTTACTGATGTTTCTCATCGTTTAAGCGGTTGCAAATATAGGGAGTTTTTTATTTTTTGCAAATAAAATTTTATTTTTTTTTACTGATTTATAAAAAATTTATCCATTACTAATTGATAGATGTCTTTTCCAAATGTTAAAGCCATTAAACTCAATAAGATAATCATTCCGCCTGTTTGAACGTAACCCATGTTTTTTTCACTCAATTTTCTACCCGTAATCATTTCGGCAATAGTAAAAAGGGCATGTCCGCCATCTAAACCAGGAATTGGCAATAAATTCATAAACGCAAGTCCAATAGAAAAAAGTGCTGTAAAACTCCATATAAACTCCCAGTTCCACTCATCAGGTAACATTCTAGCAATACCAATCGGACTTTTAACTTGCTTATAGGCTTGTGTTTTTGGTTTTAAGATTAATTTAAATTGCTTTACATTATAAACCAACAACTCCCACGATTCTTTTATGCCTTGAGGTAGTGCTTCGCCAAACGATAATTTATTTACCACTTCAAATTTTGCCTTATCACTAGCAAGAGTCAATGCAGGAACAAATCCAAGTTTGCCATCTTTGTCCAGCTTCGCTTTCAAATTTATAATTTCGTTGTTTCTAAAAACAGCTAATGTTACAGAGTCGTTAGCTTTCTTTTCTAAAAGTGAAGAAAATTCATCAAAATATTTAAAACTCACCCCGTCAACCGCACTAATCTTATCCTCTTTTTGCAATTTAGCGTTAAAGGCACCACTTTTTGGTAGTATTGAATCTATTTTAAATCCTTCGGCCCTTGGTGCCATGAAGTTTTTACCTTCTGCGCCCAAAATTTTAGCTTTATCTTCATCAGAAAGGACAATTTCTTTATTTTGTCCGTTTCTATTTACAATCAATTTATCGCTTAAAAGCACGTCGATAATCAGTCGATTGAACTTATTTTGAACCAATTTGCCATCAACAGATATGATTTTATCTCCATTTTGAAAGCCAACATCTTTTCCTACTTGACTAAAGCTTAAACCATTTTTTTGTACAACATCGGTCGCAATATATTTTTGCCCAACAGTCGAAAACATGATGGTATAAATTAAAATAGCCAAAACAATATTTACAAATATTCCGCCTAACATAATAATTAAACGTTGCCATGCTGGTTTAGAACGAAATTCCCATGGCTGCGGCTCACCTTGCAGTTGATCAGTATCCATACTTTCATCAATCATTCCAGAAAGTTTTACGTAACCTCCAATAGGCAACCAACCAATTCCCCATTCTGTTTCTCCAATTTTTTTCTTTATTAACGAAAAACCAGCGTCCATAAATAGGTAGAATTTTTCAACCCTAACTTTAAAAATTTTTGCAGCAACATAATGTCCAAACTCATGGAGGATAACTAGTACGGATAGAATAAATAAAATTTGTGCAACTTGTATCATTAATATATGTATTTCTATAAAAAAAGCAAAAGTAAGGTTTTCGCCTTACTTTTTACTAATAATGTTGTTGAAGTCTACTTTTTTATAATTTTTTTATGAAATGTCCCTTCCGAGGTTTCAATGGTTACAAAGTAAACGCCCGATGCAAGTGTGTTTAAAGAAAAAGAGGTAGCGTTATCTTCTAAAACTTTTTGACCAACACTATTGTAAAATAAAACTTTGTTAACACTTACGTTAGTTGGTTTTTGTATAAAAATAGTATTTGAAACCGGGTTAGGATAAAGCGCAATAGCATTTTCTAGTATAAACTTGTCGTTTGCTAAAGTTACTATATTATTTCTAGAAATTATCTCTTTTTCTACGTCAAATAGAACGCCGGTAACTTCAAACGGAACGGAAAATATAAATTCTTGATTGTTAGTGGTATTTTCTAAAACAGCATCAAAAGTAAGTCCACCTGCTCCTAAAAGTCTTATAGGGACGGGCATTTCAAAAAACGATACACTACTATGTGATTGTGTTTGGCTTATAGTTACTTTAGCTTGTCCAGTACCCCAGTTTTGAGCCGAAATCGTATATCGTGGGTAACCTTGGTTGTAAACCCAGTCATTAAAAAATTCTGTAAGACTGCTTCCATAAATAGCTTCAAGATGTGATTGCAGATTAGATGTTACAGCATATTTAAAAGACAAGTTGTTATCTTGTAGAAAGTTTCTCAATGCTTGAAAAAACATTACATCGCCCATTTTAAATCGTAACATATTAAGTACCATTGCGCCTTTGTTGTAAGAAAGTCTAGAACTAAAAATTCTGCCAACATTAAGAGCTTCTGCATCAGTTAGATAAACAGCTCCACTAATTTGAGAGGTAATGTTGTTAATCATATTGGTTTTATCTGCAATAAATGCTGCGGTTCCATCAAAATCTTCAATAACTAATGAAGCTAAATAAGTAGCAAAGCCTTCATTGAGCCAAATGTCTTTCCATGTGCCACAAGTAACCTTATTGCCAAACCAATGGTGTGCTAATTCGTGAGCGATAAGACTTCTGCTAAAGTTATTCATAAACGAAATTGTGGTATGTTCCATGCCGCCGCCCCAACCGAATTGCGCATGGCCATACTTTTCATTTCTAAATGGATAAGGTTCAAATCTATTTTCAAAAAAATTCATTATCAAAGGCGTTTGATTTAATTGATTTTGAACCGTCGTTGTATTATTTTCTGGATAAATATAGTTTACTATCGGAAATGTATTTGGCGGAGTGCCAGCAGTTTGATTAATTATAGTGTAATTAGTAACCGCAATGGCAATTAAATAAGCAGGAATTGGATAACTGTGATGAAAATGGGTAGTCTTGTTTGGGAAATTCGTTACTTGACCCATTTGCAAACCATTAGATGCAGTAGTATATTGCACTGGAGTCGTAACAAATATATCAATAGAATCTATTTTATCGTTCAAATCTTGTTTACAAGGCCACCAATCGCGGGCGCCAAAAGGTTCAGATAATGTATATAAAACGGGTGTTCCGTTATGAAAAGAAGTTGTAAAAGCATCTTCGCCAACAGCTGGTGCGCCAGAGTAGCTTATTTCTACAGTCGTAACTGTTCCGGCAGCAACAGTTGTAGGAAAGTTTATTATTAATTCTTTATTTGCATTTTGAATAAATGTAAGATTACTATTATTTCTTTTTACAGTAGCTACTGTTAGCGTATTGGCTAAATCGAATGTAACTGAATTCATATCTGAAAGCGCTGTGAAGGTCGTGGTTACTTTACCAGTTATAAAGTAAACAGACGGATTTAAGGTAAACTCTAGTTTATGATAAGTAATATCATAATTTAGGGTATTAGGATTTATTTGAACATCTAATAAACCTGATGCTGACTTCATTTCTGCCTCTGCAATTTGTTCAACAGTCATTGCATCATTTTGCGCAAGCGAGAATGAAATCGAAAACATTAGTAGTAGTAAATAAATTTTTTTCATAATTTAATAAATTTTTTTGCGAATATACTAATCTTTATAGTTTTTTGTTTTAAATAAGAATCAAAAATGCATAATTCTAATGTTTTGATACAGCTACTTTTTGCAGTAATATCTTTTTAGAATGTTCTCAAAAATAGAAATCAATTCCCTAAATTTGCAATCTTATAAAATTTTAGTCATCATGTTACAGATAGCATTTATTAGAGAAAACCAAGGGAAAGTTGTTAAAGCTTTAGCTAGAAAACACATGGATGCCAAAGCCATTGTGGAAGAAATTGTTCAAACAGACGAATTGAGAAGAAGTACTCAAGCCGATTTAGAAAACACTCTTGCAGAATCCAATAAATTATCTAAAGATATTGGCGAGATGATGAAGAATGGTGAAAAAGCCAAAGCCGATATTTTAAAGCAAAAAACGGTACAACTTAGAGAACTTGCAAAAGAATTATCAGAAAAAGTAGATGCTTTAGCCAATGAAATAACCCAAAAATTGTATTTATTACCGAATCTTCCAGCGGAGATTGTACCAGAAGGAAAAGCTCCTGAAGAAAACATCAATGTTTTTGAAGAAGGCGAAGTTCCAAAATTGCATGAAGGTGCTTTACCACATTGGGAATTAGTAAAAAAGTATGATATTATTGATTTTGAATTAGGAAATAAAATTACAGGTGCAGGATTTCCTGTTTATAAGGGAAAAGGAGCAAAATTGCAACGAGCTTTAATAACTTATTTTTTAGATAAAAACACCGATGCAGGTTATCTTGAATATCAAGTGCCTCATTTAGTTAACGAAGCGTCTGCTTATGGAACAGGTCAATTGCCAGATAAAGATGGTCAGATGTATCATGATGCGACAGATAATTTTTATTTAATTCCAACAGCAGAAGTTCCAGTGACAAATATTTTTAGAGATGTAATTTTGTCTGAAAATGAATTGCCAGTAAAATGTACAGGCTACACACCATGTTTTCGTAGAGAAGCAGGTTCGTACGGTGCACATGTACGTGGATTGAATCGTTTGCATCAATTTGATAAAGTAGAAATAGTACGTATAGAACATCCTGAGAAATCTTATGAAGCGTTAGATGAAATGGTAGAACATGTAAAAAGCATTATGCGTGAATTGAAACTTCCCTATAGAATTTTGCGCCTTTGTGGTGGCGATATGAGTTTTGCATCAGCGTTAACCTACGATTTTGAAGTTTTTTCAACAGCTCAAGATAGATGGTTGGAAATTTCATCGGTTTCTAATTTTGAAACTTTTCAAGCCAATCGTTTGAAATTAAGATTTAAAGATAAAGACGGAAAAAACCAATTGGCACATACGTTAAACGGAAGTTCACTAGCTTTACCAAGAGTTTTAGCCGGAATTATAGAAAATTATCAAACACCCGAAGGAATTGTTATTCCAGAAGTGTTGCGAAAATACACGGGTTTTGACATTATAAACTAAAAGTATACCCTCCTGCCGGCAGTCAGGTCTTTTTAACATATCATTGTACTAAATTGACACAAAATGTGTTACTTTGGTACATTGTTTTTTAAAAGTAATTTATGAAAAAAATCATTGTCTTACTGGCGTTCACTTTTTCGCTTATTGTTCAAGCACAAAATGAGCAGTTGGCGATGAATTATTTTGATAGAGGGGAGTTTGAAAAAGCCTTAATCAGCTATGAAGATTTATTAAAATCCCAACCTAATAATTCTAATTTTTTTCAAAAAACTGTCGAGTGTTATCAGCAATTACAACAATTTGAAAAAGCCGATAAAGCACTTCAAGAACGATTTGCCAAATACAAACAAGGAACAATTTTAGTAGATATTGGTTTTAATTATCAATTGCAAAAAAATCAAAAATTAGCTACAAAATATTATGAGCAAGCTATTGATAAAATTAAAAAAACACCAACTGAAGTTTATGGAGTAGGATATTTATTTGACAAAAAAGGATTAATTGATTATGCTATTTTGTCGTATCAAACTGCTATGAATTTAGAACCAAAATTCAACTTTAACTATCAGTTAGCATTGCTTTATGGTCAGAAAGGTGATTTTGATACTATGGTAGAGATGTTTCTTGCAGAATCTATCAACAATCCGCAGAATTTGATCATGATTCAAAATCAATTATCCAGATTTATGCAAGATGACACCACTTCTACCTTTAATGAGGTGTTGCGCAAATCACTTTTAGTGCGTGTTCAAAAAAATCAGGATATTTTTTGGAATGAATATTTAAGTTGGTTTTACGTACAACAAAAAGAGTATGGGAAAGCATTTATACAAGAAAAAGCGATTTATAAACGTAATCCAGAATCTTTCGGAAATATTGTAAACCTTGGTCAATTGGCAATTGAAGAAAATGATGACGACGCCGCAAAAGACATTTTGGGATTTGTACTCGAAAACACCAAGGATTTAGATTTGCAAATTCAATCGCATTTCTATTTGATGGAAATGAAAATCGACAAATCGCAACCAAAAGACTATCCGGTTATTAATCAAGAATTAGATAATTTGATAAAGCAATTTGGTGTTAGTCCGTTTACTTTATCTTTGTTAAAACTAAAAGCACACTTTGCGGCATTCAATCTAAAAGATGCCGAAACTGGCAAAGTTATTTTAAAAAATGTCTTGGAAATGCCATTAAGCAAGCAGCAAATAGCAGAAACCAAAATGGAATTGGCAGATATTTTGTTGTTTGAAGAAAAATTTAATCAGGCATTATTGTACTATTCACAAATAGAATCAGATTCTAATAACAATCCTATTGGTCAAGAAGCAAGTTTAAAAATTGCCAAAACAAGTTATTATAAATCCGATTTTAAATGGGCAGAACATCAATTAAAAGTTTTAAAATCAGCTTCAACACAATTGATTGCTAATGATGCTTTAGATTTATTTCTTTTAATTTCTGATAGTACGGTTGAAGATTCACTTCAAGTGGCTTTAAAGAAGTTTGCTCGTGCCGATTTTCTATTATTTCAGGATAAAAAACAAGATGCTTTAGAAGCTTTTCAAGCTATTTTAAAAGAAAATAAAGGCGATGCAATTGAACCGGTAACTCTTTTAAGAATTGGAAAAATCCACGAAAAATTAAACAATTTTACGCAAGCTTTAAGTAATTATCAAGCCATAATTGATAATCACAAAGAATCGATTTATGTAGATGAAGCCTACTTTTTTGCTGCAGAAATTTATGTGCAAACAGGAAATATTGAAGTAGCTAAACCACTTTATGAATTTATAATCATGAACAAGGTCGATAGCATTTATTTTGTTGAAGCTCAAAAGAAATATAGGAAACTTAGAGGCGATTCTATTTAGTATTTAGATAGCAGTAATTAAAATAAGCAATTTATTATCATATGATATTATATAATGTAACCATAAATATCCACGAAAGCGTCCACAAACAATGGATGAATTGGATGCAAACCAAACATATTAATGATGTTCTTGCCACAGGAAAATTCTCTTCAGCAAGATTAGTAAAAGTTTTAGTTGAAGAAGAAATGGGCGGAACAACCTATGCCATACAATACACAACTGATAGCATGGAAACTTTGCAACGCTATTACGATGAAGATGCACCAAGATTAAGAGAAGAAGGTGCACGACTTTTTGGTGAAAAAATGTTAGCTTTCAGAACGGAGTTGGAAATGATTTCGGAATTTTTTCAGACGAATTAGTTTTTAGATTATGCTGCGTCTTTTCCGCGCAGGCGGAAATCCAAAATAGAGAGATATGTATAACAACTTAAATCAGTATTACATTTATATTTTGGCAAGTCAAAAAAACGTGACACTCTACATAGGAGTTAATAATGATTTAGAAAGAAGAGTTTTTGAACATAAGAATAAAATCAATCCGGGGTTTACTTCAAAATACAATGTTGATAAATTGGTTTATTTTGAAGCATTTGGATTTATTTAAGATGCAATTGCAAGAGAAAAGCAATTAAAAAAATGGAACCGACAATGGAAAATAAATTTAATTGAAGAAGAAAATCAAGATTGGAAAGATTTAGCAATTGATAGGTATGATTAAATAATTTTGTAATAATGGATTCCCGCTTGCGCGGGAAAGACGAAGAATTTATAACTTTATTTAATTTTTCTTTAAAATAAAAACCTTAGCGACTTAGCTCCTTCGTGGCAAACAACACACTGAAATAAATTCAGCATAAATGGAAAAAGTAAAAGCAAAAAAACACCTCGGACAACATTTCTTAAAAGACGAATCTATCGCTAAAGCCATTGCCGATACTTTAAATCTTGAAGGTTATGATGACGTTTTAGAAATTGGTCCAGGAATGGGTGTTTTGACCAAATATTTATTAGAAAAACCAATTACAACTTATGTTATTGAAATTGATACAGAATCGGTAGCGTATCTTGATGCCAATTATCCAAAACTTAAAGATAAAATCATTTCTAAAGATTTCTTGAAATACAATATCAACGAAGTTTTTGACGGAAAACAATTCGCAATCATTGGCAACTTTCCTTACAATATTTCTACTCAAATAGTTTTCAGAACTTTAGAATTTCGCAATCAAATTCTAGAGTTTTCGGGCATGTTTCAAAAAGAAGTTGCCGAACGAATTTGTTCTAAAAAAGGAAGTAAAGTCTACGGAATTCTATCGGTTTTAGCCCAAGCATTTTATGATGTTGAATATCTTTTTACAGTTGATGAAACCGTTTTTGATCCACCACCAAAAGTAAAATCGGGCGTGATGCGTATGCGTAGAAAAGAAAATTATTCCTTGCCTTGTAGCGAAAAATTACTGTTTACAGTAGTGAAAACTGCTTTTCAACAGCGAAGAAAAACTATGCGAAACAGTTTAAAATCACTAAATTTGTCCGATAATTTAAGAGAAGATACTATTTTTGATCTTCGACCAGAGCAATTATCGGTAGAACAATTTATTGAACTTACCCAAAAAATAGAGGCCAATGCAGTTTAAAATCAGCAAAGAACTTTTAGTTCAAATAGAGCAATTAATTCATCAAAAGAACGACCAAGAGTTGGAAATTTTGTTGAACGACTTGCACCATGCTGATATTGCCGAAATTTTCGATGAGTTAGAAACCGATGAAGCCATCTATATTTTCAAAATATTAGATAGCGAAATTACTGCCGAAATTCTAACCGAGCTTGAAGACGATGTTCGTGAAAAAATCCTTAGCGGACTTTCTGCCAAAGAAATTGCCGAAGAGCTTGATGAGCTTGATACTGATGACGCAGCCGATATCATCGCCGAACTTTCTCAAAGCAAAAAAGAAGAAGTAATTTCTGAGCTTGAAGACGTTGAACACGCTAAAGATATTGTTGATTTATTACGCTACGACGAAGATACAGCCGGAGGTTTGATGGGAAAAGAGTTGGTAAAAGTCAATGAAAATTGGAACGTACTAACTTGCGTAAAAGAAATGCGAATTCAAGCCGAAAATGTTACTCGTGTTCATTCTATCTATGTCGTTGATGATGAAAATCGTCTTAAAGGAAGATTGTCTTTAAAAGATTTATTAACAACATCTACTAAAACGCCAATTAGTGAAGTTTATATTAAAAAAGTAGATTCTGTTCGTGTCAATGCATCCAATGTTGAGGTAGCGCGAATCATGCAAAAATACGACTTAGAAGCCATTCCAGTGGTTGATGAAATGGGACGATTAGTTGGTAGAATTACCATCGATGACATTGTTGACGTAATTAAGGAAGAGGCCGACAAAGATTATCAATTAGCTGCTGGTATCTCGCAAGACGTTGAAGCAGATGACAGCATTATCGAACTCACAAAAGCACGATTACCATGGCTAGTTTTAGCACTTCTTGGAGGTTTTATTAGTGTAAAAATGTTAGGATTGTTTGAACCTGCAATGAAAGAGCACGGTTCACTGTTCTTTTTCACACCATTAATTGCCGCGATGGCTGGTAATGTTGGCGTTCAATCATCGGCTATTATTGTACAAGGTTTGGCAAATCATTCTATTAGCGGCTCTATCATTAATCGATTATTGAAGGAAATTTCGTTGAGCTTATTAAACGGAACAATTCTCGCTATAATTCTATTTTTAGGAAGTCATTTTCTACTAGACGCCGATATAAAAATCGGAATAACAGTAACAATAGCACTAATTTCTGTAATCATCATTGCATCTTTAATTGGAACTTCCATTCCGCTTATTTTAGATAAATTCGGAATCGATCCAGCACTTGCCACAGGACCATTTATAACTACAAGTAACGATATTTGCGGAATTCTAATTTACTTTTCAATTGCTAAGTTAATTTTAGGGTTTTAAAGCGAATGGCTTGGGATTTATTTGGTTTCCATTTTCCTGCTTTCCATTACAATCTTTTATTTTGTTGCCTTCGAGTACCTCAGGCAACAAAATAAAAGTATTTCCATTACAATCAGGGCTAGTTAGTTTTTGTCTTTTGTATACTTAAAATTCAAAAGATATTTTATCTTAATGATACTTAATATCTTAAATAAAATTCATCGAACTCCAATTTAAAATAAAATTCTGTGCGGTAATGGTTTCAAAAAATAGTTTTATATTTAACCTTCAAAAATCAGTAACCCGAAACCCGAAACTTTGAAACCCGAAACTGTAAAAATCCTCCACATCGACAGCAATCATCCGTTATTATGGAATCAACTTGAACAAGCAGGTTTCACTAACGAAGAAGATTTCACTTCCACCAAAGAAGAAGTCGAAGCCAAAATCCAAAACTATAACGGAATTGTAATTCGTTCACGTTTTAAAATCGATAAAACGTTTCTCGACAAAGCAACCAATTTACAATTTATTGCACGAGTTGGCGCAGGTTTAGAAAGCATCGATTGTGATTATGCTGCTGAAAAAGGCATCCACTTGATCGCAGCTCCAGAAGGAAATAGCAATGCTGTTGGTGAACACGCACTAGGAATGTTATTGTCTTTAATGAATAAGTTAAATCGTGCCGACAAGTTAGTTCGCGAAGGAAAATGGATTCGTGAAGGCAATCGCGGTTACGAACTAGAAGGCAAAACAGTTGGAATTATTGGTTATGGAAATATGGGAAAATCTTTTGCCAAAAAACTTCGTGGATTTGACGTAAAAGTAATTTGTCACGATATTTTAGAACATGTTTCCGATGAAAATGCTACTCAAGTTTCGTTGCAAGAACTTCAAAAACAATCTGATGTTTTGAGTTTGCACCTTCCATGGACACCAGAAACCGATAAAATGTTAAATTCAGAATTCATCAATTCGTTTTCAAAACCATTTTGGTTCATCAATACTTCAAGAGGAAAAAATGTAGTAACTACCGATTTAGTGAATGCATTAGAATCAGGAAAAATTCTTGGCGCAGGTTTAGATGTTTTAGAATATGAAAAACTTTCGTTTGAAAACTTATTCATCGACACTGAAAAACCAGCAGCTTTTCAGTATTTATTAGATTCAGATAAAGTTCTTCTTACGCCACATATTGCTGGTTGGACCTTTGAAAGTCATCAAAAATTAGCACAAGTTATTGTCGATAAAATCATCAATTATTATAAAGGATAACTTTTTTAGTAACTTTTGTAGTAATTGTTCGTCTTATTATTAAAATTTTATATTTTAGTAAAATTAAAAATCAATAACACTAACCAACAAAACAAAAATTATGGAATCAAGTAAAGTAGATATGTTTATGATGAGTAATTCAAAATTTTTTGAAGCACATCATTTAATGGCAGTAAGAGAAAAATTATTAACTCTTGATGATTCAAAATGGGGAATGGTTCAAACTATGCAATTGAAAGACCCAACAACGAGTATTATAGTATCACTTCTAGGTGGTGGATTAGGAATTGATAGATTCATGATTGGTGATACAGGAATGGGAATCGGGAAATTATTAACTTGTGGTGGATTGGGAATTTGGACAATTATTGATTGGTTTTTAATCATGGGTGCAACTCGTGAGAAAAACATGGAAACTTTTCAAAATTCGTTATACTAGACCATGACCAAAAACAAGTTATATGCTATTCTTTTTATAGCTTGTTTTTTTGGCTTAGCCTATCTTTTTTATAAAATAAATTATTCCGAAAGTTCTCATTTAACTGTTTGTATTGTTAAAAATGTGACAGGTTATGCTTGTCCTTCTTGTGGTACAACTCGTGCGGTTCAGCTTTTTCTTCAAGGAAATTTTGCTGCTTCACTTCAAATGAATCCTTTCGGAATAATTGTTGCTATACTCATGGTGATTGCACCAATTTGGATTTTATTTGATATAATTACAAAAAAGGACACCTTCTATTTTTGGTATAAAAAAACAGAAGAAATCATTCGAATAAAATGGATAGCGATTCCCTTAATTATTTTAGTACTACTCAATTGGATTTGGAATATATATAAAGGATTATGATATACGATACTACTTTTCCCTACAAACCTTCAGAACACGAATCTGAAAAAGCATCTAATAGTTATTTGATGTCTTTGGTGGCTTTAGTTGCTGGTTTACCACTACCAATAATCAATTTGTTTGCAACTTTTTTCTTTTATTTAGCAAATCGAAAAGGAACTTATTTTGTAAGATGGCATTGCCTTCAAGCATTGTTCTCACAATTAACATTGTTATGTATGAATAGTTTTTGTTTTTGGTGGACGGTTTCTATAATTTTTGATGGAAAAAAACCGACTAATTTTTATTTTGCGTATTTGTTTACAGTAATTTTTTTCAACCTATTAGAGTTTGTTTCTACTATTTACAGTGCCGTTCAAACACGAAAAGGAATTCATGTACAACAATGGTTTTTTGGAAGTTTAACTAATTTAATTTGTAAGCCAAATGATAAATAAAACGTTAGCTCAAGGATTAGTTATTGTAGTTTCATTCTTTGGAATGTTTTTCGGATTGTCAAAAATTGACTTTGTTTCCTTGTTCGAAATTGAGAAAAGAACTACTTCTGCAGAGAGTACTATTGGCGATTTAATATGGTATCAAATTCAAGATACAGAAGATGTAATTCTAAACGATTCTATTATAAAAACATTAGATAAATTGATTTTACCAATTTGTAAAGCCAACGATATTGAACGTGATTCATTAAAAGTTCACATCATTGATAAAGACGAAGTAAACGCATTTGCTTTACCTAATAATCACTTAGTAGTTTATACAGGATTGATTGAAGATTGCAAAAAACAAGAAGCATTGCAAGGTGTTTTAGGTCACGAAATTGCGCATATTCAAAACAATCATGTGATGAAAAAACTTTCTAAAGAAATTGGTTTGTCTGTTTTACTTTCTGCAACAACAGGCGGAAAAGGCGGAGAAATTTTAAAAGAAATTTTGAATACTTTGTCTTCGACAGCTTACGATAGAACGTTAGAAAAAGAAGCCGATATGGAAAGTGTAAAATATCTTTTAGAAGCCGACATCAATCCAGAGCCAATGGCCGATTTTATGTATGAATTAGCCCAAGCACACGATATGCCCAACGCACTGGAATGGATTTCAACGCATCCTGATTCAGAAGCAAGAGCCAAATATATTTTAGATTATCTAAAAGGTAAAAAATACAAAAAAATACAAACCTTAACCCAAAAAGAATGGGAAGATTATAAGGTTTTGGTTAAGAATAATGTGGAATAAACAAAAAAGCTAAACTGAAAAGTTTAGCTTTTTTTATAATTTTGAACACTGAACACTACTCGTGTTTCTCACTCAACTTTCTCTCTAACTCCGCTTGAAATTCTTCCATTACAGGTTTCATAGTGCTTTCAGGAATATCAGCAATTCTTATGTACATTAAACCATCAATAGCATTGTTGAATAAAGGATCAACATTGAAGGCGACTAAACGTGCATTTTGCTTGATGTATTTCTTGATTAAAACAGGTAATCTTAAATTTCCAGGTTCTAATTCGTCAATGATTTTATCAAATTTATTCAAATCGGCTTCGGCTTCATCAAAGATAAAATCCTTATCGGCGTCTTTTAATTTTACTTTAAATTCCTTTTTTGGATGCACATATTGCGCAATGTAAGGATCGTAATAATTAGATTTCATAAACTCAATCATCAACGACTTTGAGAAATCAGTAAATTGATTACTTATACTTACGCCGCCAAGTAAAAATTTATGCTCAGGATAACGTAAGGTTGTATGAATAATTCCACGCCAAAGTAAAAACAAAGGCATCGGTTTTTGTTGGTATTCTTTCACGATAAAAGCACGTCCCATTTCGATAGAACTTTTCATCATATCATGTAATTCAGTTTCAAATCGGAACAAATCGTTCAAATAAAAACCATCCATTCCGTATTTAGGAAAAATTTCTGAGCCCAATCCCATTCGATAAGCTCCAGCTACTTTTTTTGCCTCTTCATCCCACAAAAACATGTGATGATAATATTTGTCGTACTTATCTAAATCGATGGATTCGTTCGTTCCTTCACCAACTTCACGAAAGGTGATTTCTCTCAAACGTCCAATTTCATGAAGAATGTTTGGAATTTTATTCGCTTCTGTAAAAAATACTTCGTAGTTCTTACTCTGAAAAAATCTAGAATCGGTTTTACGCAATTCTTCCACTTCGGCAATCATTTTTTCCTGACTTGCAGGTGTAACAATTTTTTTTGGACTTTTCGGAGTTTTTAGGTTAGGAACATTTAATAATTTATTTTCTTCATTGAAAGAATTGGCCAACATATAGGTTTTCTTTCTCAAAAATTCTGAATAATCTTCAATTGATCTATATTCATTTTGCTCGGCGACAGAAATTGGTTTTCCAATTCGAACTTTAATAATTCTATCTTTTTGAGAAAATAATTCCGAAGGTAATTTCGCCGTTCTAAGTGTGCCACCAATTTTGGAAAGAAAATAAAACAAGCGGCTATTTTTTGCATGAAAATAAATTGGAACAACAGGAACTTGTGCTTTTCTAATCACTTTAATTGCGCCTTCTTCCCAAGCTTTATCAACTACTAGTTTACCATCTTTATAGGTAGAAACTTCTCCAGCAGGAAACATTCCTAAAGGTTTTCCATCGCTTAAATGACGCAAGGTTTCTTTAATTCCGATAACGCTAGATTTGGCATCTTTATGATTTTCAAACGGATTTACCGGCATGATGTATTGCTTCATTGGCTCAATTCTGTGCAATAAAAAATTGGCAATAATTTTGAAATTTGGTTCTTTTTCAAGCATCAATTTCAATAGCAAAATACCGTCGATTCCACCAAGTGGGTGATTGGAAATAGTAATGTACGCGCCATCTTTTGGAAGACGTTTAAAATCTTCTTCTGGGATTTCAAATTTAATTTCTAAATCGTTTAGAATTGCATTCAAAAACTCAACATCTTTTATGTGCTTATTTCTATCATAAATTTTATTTAAGGTAGAAATTTTTAAAATTTTCATCAGCAACCAACCCGAAAATGTACCGAAAACTCCGTACTTATCAGTGTTTATTGCTTTTGCAACTTCTTTAGCAGTGACTAAACCCATTCATTTATTTGTTTATTGAGCAAGAAACAAAGATAGTAATTCTAATTGAAAAGAACTTTTAAAAATGTACAAATAGGAATTGTATACTTATTTAATTCATTTTTAAACAATATTCTTGAGGAGAATAACCGGTAATAGTTTTAAAACTCTTAAAGAAAGGACTGTAAGAGGAAAACCCAACTTCTAACGCTAAAGACTCCATAGTATTGCAGGCTAAATAGTTTTCGTCAAATAGTGATATCGCTTTTTGAATTCGAATTAACTTTTTAAAATCTGAAAAATTCACATTAGAATGGTATTTAAAAAGATAAATAATATGACTTTTAGGAATATTTAATTTAATACACAAATCTTCTATGGTAAAATTTTTGCTATACACTATATCTGTATTTAATACAATATATTCGATTTTTTCAATATAATTGTTTAATAGTAATTTTATTTTCCCTTTAACATTAAATCCTGATTATTTTGAAGCAATTTGGGGTTTTCTAATTTCCAAACATCATTCAGAATTACATTATGTTTTTTATAGTGCTTTATTTTATTTTGTAGAATATCATAACCTGAAAGAAATTCTGGTGCTATAATGATTTTTATATATAAAGCAGAACATAAAATTGCAGTTAACCAATAATAATTGTTATAACTAGACGTCCAAGGAACATTGCTATGATAAAACAAATTAAAGAAAATTCTTGAGGATGATATTATTATAAAAATAAAGAAATACAGTGACCACTTGCTTACTGATCTATTTTGGTTGTCTATTAATTTTATGTCGCTTTTTCTGTTCCATGCATGTTTTGAAAGAAGGGCATAGGATTTTACAATATAAATCAAAACAAGAAGAATAGTGATTAAAAAAACATATTTAATAATTTTAGAATAAATGCTTACATCTATTAAATATTTACTAGAGTACAAACTAAATAGTATAATGGGTATTATGAAATGCTTTAAATCATATAAAGCTAATTGTTTTCTGTTTCTTACAAGACTATAAAAATATAAATAAAAGAAGGGCGCTACAAAGATATTTGTAAATGCTGCAAAAAGCAATTGTATATTTTCTAGAAAACTTAGATTTTGAATAAAAAATAACAAAAATTTAATGGAATTCAATGTAAATAATAGTATTAAATAAATATTAGTCATTCTATTTAATTTATACTTAAAACCAATAATGTATATGCAAATAAAACCAAGTATTGCTGCAATTATATAAAGTGAGTTTAAAAACATTGAATAAATATTAGTGCTTTTTCATTAAAATGTAAAAACTAATTGGATGAATTGCAAACTTACAAAAAAATAAACGCGACATTAGTAAAATTACACTTGTTATTATATATAAATACTTGTCATTTTTTATAAAGTATTTTTCAAGATCTTTTAGTCTTACCAAATTTTACCGTTTTACTATTAATTGAAAATCAATATTTTAATATATTGATATAATTTGTTTGATTTATTCAGCAGTAAATATTGTTGTCAAAAAGCTGTAAGTTGTTGTTTAATTATATTAATCAAATTGAGGTACATTTAGTATGAAAATTAAAATTTTATGTTTGCAATTATTTGCTATGATTTTATTATTTGATTTTTTTAATTACAATTTTTTTTTAGTGGTTACATAAATTTTTTAGTTGTTTTTATTTAGAATATATCGAATCTTGGATGTAGCATTTTTTTTAATCAAATAACAGATTATAAACTTAATAATTAAATATAGACACAAATGATAATATATCTTGATTTTGACGGAACTGTTGTTGAGCAACGTTTTCCATTAATAGGAAAGTATAATGAAGGATGTTTTACCGTACTTAAAAAATTACAAGATGCGGGACATGATATAATTATTAATACATACCGCGCAAATTATAGTAAAAGTTCTTTAAAACAGGCGCTTAAATTCTTAAACAATATTAAAGTAAAAAGCGAAGATACTTTTGAAAAAATTGAAGATATAAACCTTAATAAAATTCATCAATTTAATACGTTAAAGCTTCACCCTCATTGGTGGAATTGGAATCATTTTTTTGAAATTAACTGTATTTTTATTGATGACCGTTCTAGCGGTATTCCATTAAAAGAAAATTCTTCTAAAGATGGTTGGATTGTTGACTGGAAAGAAATAAATAAACAATTTTTAGATAATGGTATATACTAATATTGGTTAATTGATAAATTTTTTTCTATTTTTAGTTCTTTTATTTGTGATTTCAAATAGTTATTTTTAGTATTATTTACTACTTTTGAAACTCTATTAAAATTCAAAAATGAGAATCATATCCTATAATGTAAATGGCATCAGAGCGGCAATAACAAAAGGTTTTTTAGACTGGTTGCAACAAGCCAGTCCCGATGTAATTTGTTTACAAGAAATAAAAGCCCAAGAAGATCAAATTCCAACTCAAGAAATTACAAAAGTAGGTTATCCTTTCCAGTATTATTTTCCTGCAGAGAAAAAAGGATATTCTGGCGTTGCTATTTTGTGTAAAACAGAACCTAAATATATTATATACGGAACCGGAATTCAACACATGGATTTTGAAGGAAGAAACCTTAGAGTTGATTTTGACGACGTTTCTATTATGAGTTTATACTTGCCTTCAGGAACCAATAACGATAGATTGGATTTCAAATTTCAATATATGGATGAGTTTCAAAATTACATCAATCATTTGAAAAAAGAAGTTCCAAATTTGATTATTTGTGGTGATTATAACATTTGTCACGAAGCTATTGATATTCACGATCCGATAAGAAATGCAGCGGTTTCAGGTTTTTTACCTTCAGAAAGAAAATGGTTGGATGGTTTTATGAAATCAGGATTTGTAGATAGTTTTCGTCATTTCAATAAAGAACCACACAATTATTCGTGGTGGAGTTATCGCGCTGGAGCAAGAGGAAATAATAAAGGTTGGAGAATTGATTACAATTTAGTTTCCGAAACCTTAAAAGACAGAATGACAAGAGCAGTAATTTTACCCGAAGCCAAACATTCTGACCACTGCCCAATTTTAGTTGAGATTGATTAAGAGTTTACTTTCAAAAATCAATTTCAAAAACCAATTGTCACACTTAGCTAGCCCGTGCTTAGTTTATCGAATTAAAGTGTAAAAATCAATTCCATTAAACCATTCAATTATGAAATTAAGATTAGTTGCGCTCTTTTTAGTGTTTTCGACTATTGTTAATGGTCAAAAATTTTACACCATTGACATTGATAATTTCTATCAAGCATTTGATTTAGCTTGTAATGATACGACAAATGCGGTACAAATTTTTGATAAGTATTATTTCAAAAAAGAGACAAAAGGGTTAAAAGATTTTTATAAGTTCAAAATAAAAGACAAGGAAAAATTTTCTAAAAAAGTAATTAAGGGAAAAGAATTTTATGCTTCTATTAGAAGAGATATAGAAAACGTAAGCCAATTTGAAAATTCTATAATTGGAAACTTTAATCGTTTTAAAGAAGTGTATTCTAAAGCTGAATTTGGAGACATTTATTTTGTTGTGGGAAGATTGAGTTCTAATGGAATGATTTCCAAAAACGGGTTGATTATTGGAACAGAATATTTAAGCAAAACGGAAAATAATTCAAAAGATTGGAATTCAAGTATGTTAAATAATATTTTAGATTTCAATCACATTCCAATAACAGTTTTTCATGAAATGATTCATTTCAATCAAAATGGAATGATTAAAGAAGATAATTTGTTGAGTTACGCATTCCGAGAAGGAGGTGCAGAATTTATAACTGAACTCGTTACGGGAAAAACAGATGGCGATTATAAAGCTTTTCAAAATAGAGAAATTATAATTTGGGAAGATTTTAAAAAAGAAATGTATCAAGATAAATTTTTTTCTTGGCGTGATGAAAATGAACCACTTAGACCAAGAAATGCTTTATATTGGGCAGGATATTTGATTTGTAAATCGTATTATGACAATTCAAATGATAAACAACAAGCTGTTTATGATATATTAAATGTAAAAAACAATTCAGATTTCTATAAAAAAAGTATGGTTGAAGATTATATAATAAAACATTTTAAATAAATTTATAAACTAGTAACTTTTAAACTGAGCTTGTCAATGTATGCAACCCGAAGTCTAAAATAAATTGTCAATAACAATGTCAATAAGAAATAAAACCAATAGACCAAAAACCAATTTGATGCTTTAATTTTGATTCGATTTAAATAATTAAACCATGAAGTTAGTTTAGAAAATTAAGACTTAATAAAACTTAATTTTATAAATGAAATTCAGTAAACTTCAAAATAATGTAAATTGTTGTGTTGTAATGGTTAAAAAAATGCTTTTGTAATATAAAAAATGTAAAAATGATTAAAAAAATTTCCTTAGGATTATTGATTGTGGCACTTTCAACGTCATGTGTTTCTAAAAAGATTTACAACGATTTGGAAAATAAGTTTGCCGAATTGAAAAAAGAAAACAGAACTTTAGCCGATAGTAACGAAGATTTAAGTAAATCCAAAAACCAGTTGGAAGCCGATAAATCTAAATTACAATCGGAATATGATAAGTTAAAAGCCGAACGCGATAAACTACTTGCCGATTTTACAGCATCAGATAAAAATTTGAAAACACTGCAAGCTTCCTACAATGCTTTAGAAAAAGACAGTAACGAAGCATTGACGGCTAACATCAATAAAAACAGAGAATTACTTGCAAAATTGGAAGCTAAAGAGAAATCTATGGCTGCCGAACAAGAGCGTTTAAATAAATTGAAAGCCGAATTAGACGCAAGTTCAAAAAGATTGAGCGAACTTGAAGACTACATTGCAGCGAAAGATGCAAGTATGAAAAGATTGAAAGACAATTTATCTAAAGCGTTAAATGCTTTTGAAGGGAAAGGACTTACTATTGAACAAAAAAATGGTAAAGTTTACGTTTCTATGGAAAACAAATTATTGTTTCAAACAGGAAGCTGGGCCGTTGGGATAGAAGGTAAAAAAGCAGTTGTAGAATTAGGAAAAGTACTAGCGCAAAACCCAGAAATTTCAGTTTTAATTGAAGGTCATACAGATGATGATAAAATTCTAGGAGCTATTGGTGGCGGAATTGAAAACAATTGGGATTTATCTACAAAAAGAGCCACCGCAATTGTAAACATTCTTTCAGAAAATAAAGGAATAAAAAAAGATAATCTTACGGCTGCCGGAAGAGGCGAATTTGCGCCATTAATGAGCAATGATACTCCCGAAGGAAAAGCAAAAAACAGAAGAATTGAAATCATTTTAACACCAAAATTAGACGAGATTTCTAAAATGTTGAATGAACTCTAATATTGAATTTTAACTTTTGATTTGTGAAGGCAAAAAAACAATCTTTTAAATTAAATTGGAAAAAAGCAATAGTGGCGTTCTTAGGAATTCCGCTATTGTTTTTTGCAGTTATTGCAGTGGTAATTACTGTAAAAAAAGACGCCATCATTCAGGAATTATTATCAAAAGCTAACCAAGATTTTAAAGGAAAGATTACGCTTTCTGGAACTAAAATTGCACCACTAGAAAACTTTCCCTATATTTCTATAGATGTCAAAGATTTTGAGGTTTTTGAAACCAAAAATTCTAACGAAAAACCTATTATTAATTTAGGAGATGTATATGTAGGCTTTGATTTATGGACTATTATTCAAGGTAAATATGATGTAAAAACAATTAAACTAGCTAATGGTAAAATCAATATTATACAGTATCAAGACGATACTTTTAATATTGTAAAAGCTTTTGAACCTACTAAAAAAGTAGATGACTTAGAAAAAGAGTTTCACCTCGATTTACAAAAAATAAAAATCAAAAATGTCGATGTTTTAAAGACCAATTTAGCCGATTCTATAACATTAGAAGCATTTATTAATAAAGCTGAAACCCGTTTTAAAAAGGATGAATCTTATATAAAAATGGGATTAAATTCGAAGTTTGTTTTTAATGTTATAAAAGATAAAGACACGACTTTTATAAAAAACAAACACTTTGAAATTAACACCGACTTTTCTTATAATAAAAAATCGCAAAAGGTAACTTTTGAACCGTCGACGGTACAACTCGAAAACGGACTTTTTGGAATGAAAGGAAGTATTGATATTGACGACGATTTCAATATGGATGTAGAATTCACTGGTAAAAAACCTAATTTCGATTTGTTAATTGCTTTTGCTCCAGAAGATTTAATTGCAACGTTGAAAAAATACGATAACAAAGGTGAAATTTTCTTTTTAGCTACTGTAAAAGGAAAATCGCTCAATGGAAACCTGCCAGCAGTAGAAGCTAAATTTGGTTGTAAAGATGGCTTTTTTGATAATACAATTACCGATAAAAAGCTCGACGAAATGACGTTTAACGCTTATTTTACTAACGGTAAAAAAAGAAATTTAGAAACCAGCGCTTTTTATTTAAAGGATTTTACAGCCAAGCCAGAAGCAGGAAGATTTAAAGGCAATTTAAAGGTTATCAATTTTATTTCACCAGAAATAGATTTAAAATTAGATTCCGATTTTGATTTACAATTTCTATCTAAATTTTTTAATCTAAATGATTTATCAAATGTAACGGGAAATGTAAAATTGAGTATGAATTTTCACGATATTATTGATTTGGAGCATCCAGAGAAAAGTCTAGAAAAGCTCAATCAAGCCTATTTTTCAGAATTATTGGTTACTAATTTAAATTTTAAAACAGACAGCTACCATTTACCAGTAAAGAATTTAAACCTAAAAGCTTCAATGGATGGCAACGCTGTAAAATTAGATTATTGCCGTTTGCAATTAGGAACATCCAATATTGAATGTAATGGAAAAATTAGTAATGTGCCAGCGATTATTCATCAAACTGACGGAGAAGTGGTTTCTGACATTCATTTTAAGTCGAAATTAATAGATTTCAAACAATTAACCGCTTTTGATACTATAAAGAAGAAACCTTTTGATGAAAAAATTAGGAATCTAAAATTAGATTTAGCGTTTAAAGGTGCAGCAAATACCTTCTTAAAATCTAAATCGTTACCTGTTGGTCAATATAATATTAAAGATTTTTACGGAAAACTAGAAAATTATCCGCACACTTTTCACGATTTTAACGGTGATTTCACTATCGAAGAGAACGACATCATAATTTCAAAATTAGATGGTGAGCTCGATGCAACTCGTTTTCATTTTGACGGAAAAGTTAAGAATTACAATTTATGGTTGACTGATAAAAAAATGGGTGATACTCAAATAGAATTTGATTTAACGTCTAATGAAATTCATTTTAAAGATATTTTCACCTACAAAGGTGAGAATTTTGTTCCAAACGAATATAGAAATGAAGACATAAAGCAATTAAAATTACACGGTAGAGTAGTACTTCATTATAAAGAAATCCTTCAGTCAACTGATTTTTACTTAGATGAATTTAAAGGAAAAATGAATATTCATCCTGTAAAGTTCGAACAGTTTAAAGGAAATGTTCATAGCGAAAATAATGTTTTGACCCTAAATAATGTATCGGGAAAAATAGGAAAAAGTAACTTTTCACTAAGTGGAATGTATCATTTAGATAAAAATGAATCCTATAAAAAACAAGGTGATTATTTAAATTTTAAATCGTCCTATTTAGATTTTGATGAATTATTTAGCTATCAAGAAAAACCAATTAATCCAACAGTAAAAGTAGATCATGATAGTGGTTTTAATTTGTTTGAATTGCCTTTTAAAAACATGAAAATTTATGCGAATATCAAACATTTAAACTACCACAAGTATTTGATTAAAAATTTGAATACTAAAGTGCGACTAAAAGAAAACCATTATGTTTATTTTGACGAATGTCAGTTTAACGCTGCTGGTGGTTTGGTAAACTTAAAAGGCTATTTAAACGGTTCCGACCCTAAGCATATTTATTTAAATCCCGATTTAAAAATTCAGAAAGTAAATTTAGATCAAGTGTTGTTTAAGTTTGATAATTTTGGACAAGATAAAATGGTTTCAGAAAATTTACACGGCATTTTTACCGGAAGAATAACAGGTAAAATTTTATTGCATACTGATTTAACTCCAAAAATTGATGATTCTAATTTGCAAATGGATATTGCCATTGATAACGGAAGATTGGATAATTTTGGACCAATGCAAGCTATGGCAAGCTTTTTTAAAGACAAAAATTTATCAAAAGTACTTTTTGATAAGCTAGAAAACAGATTACAATTGCAAAACGGAAAGTTAATTTTGCCCAATATGGTTATCAATTCCTCACTAGGTTTTATACAGCTTTCTGGTAAGCAAGATATGAATTTAAATATGGAGTATTATCTTCGAATTCCTTTAAGAATGGTTACTAGCGTGGCATTTCAAAAGCTTTTTGGTAGAAAAAGAGAAGCTGTTGATGTCGATCAAGAAGATGAAATAATTTACAAAGACCCAAATAAAAAAGTCAGATATTTAAATTTAAAAATATCGGGAACACCTGAAAAATATAAAATCTCTATAGAAAAAAATAAAGAACTTAAACAAGGAAAAAAGTTTGTTAAAGATGAATCGTTCCTTTTTGACGAACTTGAACAAGCGTCTAAAGATGATGCTAAAGATACTTTAATTGAAAATTAATGAACTATACAATTCTTCCAAATACTACAATTAAAATTAGTAAAATTTGCCTTGGAACCATGACTTTTGGTAATCAAAATTCAGAAGCCGAAGCACACGATCAACTTGATTTTGCAGTTGAGCAAGGAATAAATATTATAGATACTGCAGAAATGTACCCAATTGGCGGAAATGCTCAAATTCTTGGCAATACCGAACGCTATATTGGAAGTTGGTTGCATAAAATTGGCACTTCAGAAAGAGATAAATTGGTTGTTGCCACAAAAATTGCAGGACCTAATCGCGGTTTGGAATACATTCGTCAACCGTTAGATTTTTCTAAAAAAAGTATTTATGAAGCAGTTGAATTAAGTTTAAAAAACCTCCAAACTGATTACATCGATTTATACCAAATGCATTGGCCTGAACGCGTAATGAACATGTTTGGGAAACGTGGTTTAACTCAAATTGATTCACAATGGCAAGACAATTTTTTTGAAGTTTTATCTACTTATGATGGATTGATTAAAGAAGGAAAAATAAAACACATTGGCATTTCAAATGAAAATCCGTATGGTTTGATGCGCTTTTTACAAGAAAGTGAAAAACATGGTTTACCTAGAATTGCTACGATTCAAAATCCGTATTCGTTGTTGAATCGACTTTTTGAGGTAGGGCTTTCTGAAATGTGTATGCGCGATAACGTAGGTTTATTAGCCTATTCTCCCCTTGCTTTCGGGTTTTTATCAGGTAAATATCTTAATGGTTTTCCTGAAAATTCTCGATTGAAATTATTTCCAAATTTTACCAGATATACTAATGAAAATTGTTTTAAAGCCACAAAATTGTATCAAGAATTGGCTCTAGCAAACGGGTTGTCATTAATCCAATTAGCACAAGCATTTGTCAATCAGCAATCATTTGTAACTTCAACTATTATTGGCGCAACTTCTGTAGCACAATTGAAAGAAAATATCGATGCTTTTAATGTAGTTTTATCTAATGATGTGCTCGCACAAATTGATAAAATTCAGGAATTACACCCAAATCCAGCACCGTAGTTTTTTATTTATTTAAATATCAATTTTGTCATTTCGACGCGGGAAAAACCTAAGTTCAGCGAAGCTAAATTACACAATTATTTATTTTTTGAGTTTTCTACTACGTTGAAATGACAAAGTAAAGTTTACCTAAAGCTTGATATGAATTGCCTCAAGTGGTTCGTTGCCAATTACGCTAGCTTTGTGTCCGTGAATTTTATTATTAAAAACCAAATTATCAGGTAAATTATCTTTTGCAATGAAGGAATCTCCTGCAGAAAAAGTTTTGAAATCGCCATTTTGTAATTCAATTTTTAAAGTGCCTTTCAAGATAATTATTAACGTTGGGTCACCACTTAAGTGAAAATTGGTTTCATAACCTGCATCACTTTGTCTAATTCTGAAATTCTTAGCTCCAATTTGTTCGGTTAAATACATTCCGCTGCGTTGTTGCATTTCAAAATCAACTTCTGAAAAAATAGAAATTCCGTTTGTATTTGCGGTAATTGTTGTCACAATTAAAGATTGTACCATCCTATTCAATAATCAATTTACTTGTATAAGTAGACCCATTTGCAGTTTCTAAAGTAACCAAATACATTCCTTTAGAAAGTGAAGTTGTAGCAATAGTATTTTCTATATTGTTTTCTAATTTTTTGGTTAAAAGCAATTTTCCTGTTAAGTCAAACAAATCAATTTTTGTCCCTAAATTTTCATCAGAACTTTTAATGGTAAACGATTCTTTAGTTGGGTTTGGATAGAGCGAAAAACCACTTTTTTTAAAATTTAAATTAGCTAAAGAAGTGTCTATGATTTTAAAAATCGTTCCAGATGATATGCCTGCGGCATATAATTCTCCAAGATGATCTTCACCAAAACTTGCAAAATCATTGCCAGAGAACACCGTTGAGGTCACTAAAACCCCATTATTATCTATTACTCTTATTCTATTATCACAATAATCGCCAAAAACATATTTGTTTTGTAAATTTGGGAAAGTAGATCCTGTATAAACATATCCTCCAGTTATAGAGCAAGTACCATTACTATACAAAGGATATTGATAAAATGGAAAAGTCATGGTGCTTGCTGCTGCACAACCTGCAGTATTGTAGGTTGCATTTCCTTCATAACATTTCCAACCAAAATTCAACCCAGTATTTGGTAACGGACTCTGTATTCTATTAAGCTCTTCAAAAGCATTTTGTCCTACATCAGCAATCCATAAATCGCCATTTAATCTATTGAATGAAAATTTCCAGGGATTTCTTAAACCTATTGCCCAAATTTCTTGTTTTCCAGCTTCGTTAACATAAGGATTGGTAGAAGGAAAGCCATAATTTAATCCTGGCGCAGTATTGTTAACATCAATGCGAAGCATTTTTCCTAAATAAATTCTAGACGGATTTGACACAACATTTGTATTGGTTAAGCTTAAATTTTGAGAATAACCCTGAGGATCGCCACCACTGCCGCCGTCTCCCATTCCGATATATAAAAATCCATCTGGTCCGAATTTGACACTTCCGCCATTGTGATTTGAATAGGGCTGATTTATTGTCATTAAAATGGTTCCTGTTGTGTTTGCAATATTTGGATTAGTAGAGTTTACAGAATATCTTGCAATAACTGTGTTTCCGGCTGTATTGGTATAATTCACAAAGAAGAACCCATTTGTTGCATAGTTTGGATGAAAAGCTAAACCAAGTAAACCTCGCTCGCCTCCTGAACTTAAAAGTGATGATAAGTTTAAAAAAGGCGTTGTATTGATAGTTCCGTTTGCATTTAAAATTCTAATTAGTCCACCTTTTTGAACTACAAATAATCTACTATCGCCAGCATTCGTTATTTCTACAGGGCTGTTAAATCCTGAGGCAAAAGATTGCAATGCTATGGTTTGCGAAAAACCGATAAAAGATAATAAAGTTATACCTAAAAGTATTATTTTTTTCATGAGTAGGGAATTTAGTTTTTGTAAAATTAGAAAATATTTTTCAAAGTATTTTATCTTTAGTATTTTGCCTGGAAAAATTGGTAAAAAAAGCGCAAAGAGTTTTTAAATTCTTTACGCTTTTTCTCTACTTGAGTTAGTTTTGCTTATAAATTATCGATTACTTTATCTTTAGGATATTTCACTTTATAACTGATTCTTATTTTCTTGGTTTCGTTTGAAGTGAGTTTCAATTCCCAAGCTAGAATTCCGGTTTCTGTGTTTACTTTTGCTTTTCCGTCTTCCAATAATTCAATAGTTATATCTTTATCAGTACTTATGGGATATTGATCTTTTAGCAACATGAAAATATCTTCTTTTTTGTTATTTCTCACGGTTAGATCATAGGTAAAAGTTTGCTCTTTGTAAGAAGATAAAAATTTAGTTCCGCTTTTATCAACTACTTTTTCGCGTTTGATGTTGATTTTTTTATCTCTTCCCATACTTAAATTTAAAGTATCGGCCGTTTGATTTGGATTGATTGTTGTTTTTCCAACATACAAACCTTCAAAGATGATATTAGCTTCGCCAGGCAATAAATTGTATTTAGAATAATCATTAATTTCTGCTAATAAAAACGCTTCTTTATCGACTCTTGGCGCTGCATAATATTTGTAGGTTGCAGGTAATTTTATTTCTTTCAACGCTACAGAATGTGCTTTCCCATTAGATAAAATATCATACGGAATATCAATATCGAAAGAAACGTTTAGTTGGTTTTCGTTGATGGAGGTATGCTTTGATACTGTAGATCTTTTTCTTTTAACACCCTGAGCAGAAGTTATGGTGACTTCATCTAATGTTGGGGAACTTTGAATTTCATTGTTTTTTTCATAAACATTTCCTCTGAAATAATTAAAATCGTTACTATCGTTCTGATACCTTAAAAACCAAGCACTTAAAATAGGTTGTTGATTATTCTGATTCGGGTTTCCGCTTGACAAGGTGAGTTTTACTTTTTTCCAATCAATACCAGAATTTTGGGTTACTTGTGCTTTATACATCATGTTGATTGGATCTTTTACATTATCTACGCGCAAATCATAAAACGGATTCCATGTTGCAGAATTCGTTATATAATTAATGTCAAGATTTACGTTTCCTGCAATTTCATTCATTACTTGAAGCACCAATTTTCCTTGAGATGATTTTTCTTCTTTTTTAGTATTTATTTCGAGTTTATCGTTTAAAGCTTTAAGTTTTACGTTCCACCTTGCTTCTTTTTCTTGCAATGAAACTACAGCATTGTCTAATTCTGTTCTTTTGGCTTTATAGTAATCAACCAATTTTATTAATTCGGTTACACTTAATCCCGAATTTGCTCCAGCAACTGTTTGATTATTGTCTAATAAGCCAATAGTTTGTTGATGTGAATAGGTTTCAATTTGAATTTTCTTGATTTCTTTTTGAACCAAAGTAATACTATCACGTACTTTTTTTATCGCAGGATTACTTTCGTCAATTTCATATTCTGAAATATAATTTTGAGTAAATTGTACTGATAAAACTGTCACTGAACTTGGTGCGCCAATTTGAATAGTATTTTCATTTAGGTAATCAGCAACATTTTTAATTATGATTTCGCTTGTTCCAATAGGAAGATTTACGATTGTCGTTTGTTGCAATTCGGCAGCATTAAAATAAACGGTTGCAGCTTTTACTTTTGCTGAAGTAAAAATAGGTTTCTGAGCAAAAGAAATTGCCGAAAGCAGTAAGGTAAATAAGAATAGTTTTTTCATTTTATTGGTTTTTCGGTTTTTTGTTTTTCAATGTAATTCACATCCAAGCCACCCATAATTAGGTAATTTTGCATTTCAGTTTCTGAATCAATCGAGAGATTTAAAATTAGACTATTATTTCTGATTTTTGATAATTCAAATTTCATACTTTTAGAATAACTTGAATTGGTGGCATTTATTGTAATAAATAGGTCAGACGTATTTTTGTCTAAAAGCAATGGAATGGAGTAAGCTCCAGTTTTTGGATTTACTTTCACAGATACATTAGAACCATAAACAAAAATTTGCAATTCAGGATATTTTTTATTTGACAAAGGTTTTTTAGTAGATTTTTCTAAAATTTTGCCACTCAAAACAAAGGAAACCATTTTGCCTTCTTGATAAGCAACTTTACCAACAACATGTGGATTTGGTTTGGCACAACCAACTTCAGTTTTTACTGGTTGTTTTTCTTGACCAACAACAGTTGAAGTCAATAAAACAGATGCGGCAACAGCAACAGCATATTTAAAATTATTGCTTTTAGAAATTTCGTTTATTTCAAATTCTTGTTCGAGTTGCGAAGTTTTCAATAGGGCACAAATGCTTTTGTTTTTATTTTCAGCTATAAATCTTGCTACTTCCGCATTGGTTTTTGTACTCAAATCAATTACGTTTTTAGCACAAGAATTACAAAATGAACCATTCGAATTTGGTATCATTTTATTGAAGTTTTCATTGCAAGGTGTTTTTATTTCTAAAGAAAATTTAGTTTTCATAACAATCAATATTTAGTTATAAATATAAAGAGTGTTATTTTTATGAAAAGGTTGGGAAGCGATGAAAAATTATTTTAATTTTTTTACTTTTATACCAATGCCAATTACATTTGGAAGATATGGTTTGTCAAAATCATGACTAATTTTTATGGTATATTTTCCTTTTTTAAGTTTTGTTTTCTCTAAAACATTCATTGACATATCACAAATATCGCCACCACAATCGGCTAGTTGTTTACCATTTTTGTCAATAATATTAAAATCAATTTCATGAAATTCTTCTTCGCCTAATGGATTTTTAACGTCTATTCTTATTGGAACGTTAGCAAATTGATAATCGGAAATATGACTAAATTCAAATTCAACATTATAGAGTTTTGAATTATCATCAATAGTAAATTCAAAGGTTTTAGCATCTGTTTTAAACCATCTATGATTTTCGGGAAGACGAATAAATTTTGAATATTCTGTTCTTTCTGAACAAGAAATTAAAAGAGAAATTGAAAGTAAGAAAAAAATAAATTTTGACTTCATGTTTTTTTAGATAACGCAATTGATAACCAAATTATTATCCAAATAAATGTTCTACAACTTCTTCAATTTTGGATACTAAAATCACTTTTATTCCAGGAAATTTTGTAGAAAGTTTATTGTATTTTGAAACAAAAATAGTGGCAAAACCAAGTTTTTCTGCTTCTTGAATGCGTTGTTCTACTCTGTTTACAGGACGAATTTCACCCGAAAGACCAACTTCGCCAGCAAAGCAAACATCTTTTCCAACGGCGATGTCTTCATTTGACGAAAGTATTGAAGCTACAACCGCCAAATCAATTGCGGGATCATCAACCGAGATTCCTCCAGTAACATTCAAGAAAACATCTTTTGTTCCTAGTCTGAAACCTGCGCGTTTTTCTAAAACTGCTAAAAGCATGTTCAGTCTTTTAGCATTGTAACCAGTCGTACTTCTTTGTGGAGTTCCATAAACTGCTGTTGAAACCAGTGCTTGAATTTCAATCATCAACGGACGCATTCCTTCTAAAGTGGACGCAATGGCTGTTCCTGAAAGTTCTTCTTGACGATGCGAAAGCAATATTTCAGATGGATTAGAAACTTCTCTCAATCCTGAACCTTGCATTTCATAAATTCCTAGTTCGGCCGTAGAACCAAATCGGTTTTTCAAACTGCGTAAAATTCGGTAAACGTGATTTCTATCGCCTTCAAATTGTAAAACAGTATCGACCATGTGTTCCAATATTTTTGGTCCGGCGATAGTTCCGTCTTTGGTGATGTGACCAATTAAAATAACTGGAACGTTGGTTTCTTTGGCAAATTTTATTAACTCAGCGGTACATTCTCTAATTTGCGAAATACTTCCTGCGGTTGATTCTATATAATCAGTATGAAGTGTTTGTATGGAATCAATAATTACAATTTCGGGTTCGATTTCCTGAATTTGACGAAATATATTTTGGGTTTTGGTTTCAGTTAAAATATAGCAATTATCACCATTTGGCGTAATTCTTTCGGCACGCATTTTTATTTGTTTCTGACTTTCTTCGCCAGAAACGTATAAAGTTTTGTAGGGTAATTTTAATGAAATTTGAAGTAACAAAGTGCTTTTTCCAATTCCAGGTTCGCCACCAAGTAGGATTAAAGAACCAGGCACAATGCCGCCACCAAGAACACGATTCAATTCGCCATCGAGCGTATTCATACGAACTTCTTCAGATGAATCAATTTCGGTTACTTTTAAAGGTTTTGGGGCTTTTTTAACTTCAGATGTTGACTTCCAACTTGATTTTTCTTCTTTTTGAATTACTTCTTCTACTATCGTATTCCATTCCTTGCATGCGTTGCATTGTCCTTGCCATTTAGCATATTGCGAACCACAATTTTGACAGAAAAAAGAAGTTTTAATTTTAGCCATTGTTTATGCTGATTTTTCTCTTTCTAAATTTATTTTCAGAATTTCAATATGTTGTATTTATTTTTTAATTTGTGTTCTAAGTTCGTCTGCTTTTTCTAACATTGCGTCTTTCGTTAATTGCCCAATAGGTTCCATCGTAAACGCATTTTGATAAGATTTTACTGCACGTTTAACATCACCAGAATATTCAAAAAATCTCGCCATATAGTATTCACCAAGCATTGCCTTTGGGTAAGACTTGTTTGCAACTTGAGCAAGAGATTCAAAATCGGTATAAGCTTTATTTTTTACAATTGCTGCTTCTATTGCTCTAAAGTCGTTGACTCTAACAGGCATTTTAATTCCTAGGTTTTGTTCTAAAACATCATATTTGTTTTTCAAGTAGTCAACATATCCAGATTGTAATTTTACAATTTTTTCTTGAAATTCTATCGTTGAAATAGGTTGATAGGATGCAAAAAATTGATATAAAGCAATTGGTATTGAGTGAAGCACTAAAGAATAATGTGTTGCTCCTTTTATTTCGTCATATTTATAATTTAGGTTAGAATTTTCGGTAATTTTTATGTTTTCGTTAAGCAATACTACATCTTCTTTCATTTTTTTTATATCACCATCGGCAGAGGAAAGGTAGTAAAAAGTTTTATTTTTTTGTACCGCTAATCGGGTCGGAATTCTAGTTTCCATCTCCATAGATAATTCTGGACTAAGACAAATATAAGCGTTAAATAATGGATCGTCTTTATATAGAAAAAAGTTTATAAACCCAGCTGTTACATCATGTCCAGCAATCATCTTGAAATTTCCAATTCTATACTTAGATTGAATGTAAGGGAGAAGTTCAGCACCAATAAATTCGAAAAACTTTTCGCCTTTTCCTACTGGTAAACCTGTTTCTTTATCGATAGTACAATCATCAAATCGATCTCCATTTTTATTTTGATGAAGCCCTACTATAATTGCTTCGGGTAAATCATCCCAATAATTTCCATACTTTATAGCGCCGTCAAAAGCTTCAAAAAGGTAATCTCCATCCAATAAAAGTAGTAAAGGATAAGTTTTTTTTGAGTTTTTTTCATAAGAGACAGGTACAGAAACCGATAGCTCTCGATATTTATCCATTTTTCTAGAAAGAACACTGTCTTTAACTTTTTGCGAAAATCCTGTTAAAGAAATACACAAGGCTATTATTAGTAATACTTTTTTCATAATTGTATCTTAGTTTTAAAAGGTCAAGTATTTTAAAAAACTCAAGCAAGATAACAATTATTTTTTATTTATGATAGGTAGAAAAATATAAGAAATCAAACCCAAGAAGATAGTGAAGATCGTTTGTGAAGTCCAAGCCAACCAACCAAAGGCAGTGCCTACGTTATTAGAAATGCCATACAAGCCAAAAATTAAAGCGATAGAAAAAGGATAAGCGCCCAAACCGCCATTAGAGAAACCAACAGCCAAACTGCCAAAAATGAATCCCATCAGCACAATATCAAAGCTTATTTTAGCAGTCTCTGGTAATGCAAAAATTGCTGCATAAAACATCATTAAGTAGGTAAGCCAAATAAAAAACGAATGAAAAATATAATACCATTTGTTTTTCATTTTTAAAATACTTGTCATACCTTCTAGCAAACCAGCTAGTTTACTTTTTAATTTCATGATAATCTTCCATTCAGAATAAATCCAAATGAGAAGGAAAATAATCGTTACCATAATTCCAGATATGGTAACGATAAAAAGCGTTTTAATGGAAATGTTTTTGCTGATCAGAAAGTAGTAAAGTTTGTCAAACTGAGAAATGAAACCTATTATAACAAAAAGAAAGAATATAGCTAAATCTACAATTCTTTCGGCTACAATAGTGCCAAATGCCTTATCAAAAGGCACTTTTTCGTATTTTTTTATTAATGCCGCACGAGAAATTTCTCCTGATCGTGGCACGGTTAAATTTACTAAGTAAGAAACGCAAACTGTATAAAAATTGTTATAAAAATTGGTTTGGTAACCTAAATGATTAAGCGCAAATTTCCATCGGTATGCTCTTGACCAAAATCCGATAAAAGCAAAAACTAGCGAAAGAAGAACATAGTAGTAATTGGCTTTTTTAAAACTCGTAATGATTTTATCAATTTCATCATAAGTAAGTGTTGTGTATTGATAATAAATAATTCCAATGCCAATAAGGAGTGGAATCATAATTGTCAACCATTTACGAATTTGATTTTTCAAAAGATTATTTCAATGAATTGTCATTCTCATTCGGAAAAACGAGCCAAGGTTTAAAAGTTTTAGCTTCTTCAAAATCTAAAGTAGCGTAAGAAATAATAATTATGATATCGCCAGGGTGAACTTTTCGCGCAGCTGGGCCGTTAAGAGTGATTTCGCCAGAATTTCTTGCGCCTTTTATAGCATAGGTTTCAAAACGTTCTCCGTTATTAATATTTACAATAGCAACTTTTTCACCTTCAATAAGGTTAGAAGCATCCATTAATGCCTCATCGATAGTAATACTACCAATATAGTTCAAATCTGCGCCCGTTACTTTAACGCGATGAATTTTTGATTTTACAACTTGAATTTGCATAGGGCAAAGTTATATTAATTTAATGAAATAGTATCAATCAATCTGATTTTGTTAACAAAAACTGCTATAAACGCTCTGTACTTTTTGTTTTTGCTTTTTCGTAGGCAACTTTTCAAAGTAGTTTCATCGGCAATTTCAAAATATTCTAGTTCAAAGACGGTATTGTTTTTAAATTTTTCGTTAACAAATTCAGTAACTTCCTTAGCAGATTTCGTGCCAAAAAGTTCTTTTGCTTCCTTGATAGTTTTATAAATAATAGAAGCCTCATTTCGTTCTTTGTTGGTTAAGCGCTCATTTCTTGAACTCATTGCCAAACCGTTTGATTCCCTAAAAATTGGGCATTCCACAATGCTAACCGATAATTTTTCTTTTTCGACTAATTTTTTTATAATTTGAAGTTGTTGAAAATCTTTCTCTCCAAAGTATGCATGCGTTGGATTTACAATTTCAAAAAGTCGTTTTACAACTGTCCCTACGCCGTTAAAATGTCCTGGCCTAAACTTTCCTTCCATTTGATGTTCCAATCCATCAAAATTATACAAAGTAGAAATGGTATTACCTTCGTAAATATCTTCAATACTCGGCGCATAAATAATGATTTTATGTGAAATTTTTTTTATTTTTTTTACATCATTATCAAGTGTTCTTGGGTACTTTTCTAAATCCTCTGGGTTATTAAATTGTGTCGGATTAACAAAAATACTTATAATTGTAAGTGTGTTGTTTTCTAGAGATTTTTCCAATAAAGAAAGATGTCCTTGATGTAAAGCGCCCATCGTTGGCACAAATCCAATGGTACATTTTGAACCATAACATTCCTTCAAATACTGTTGTAAATTTGTTTTTTTGTCAAAAATGAACATTCTATTTTTTTAAAATATGGTACAAACTTAACACTTTAGTTATTATCTGCATAAAATTTTGTAATTTTGCCTGTTTTTTATTGCAAATAAACTAATAAATACAGAATGGAAGATAAGAGGATATTATATGTATCATCTGAAGTGGTGCCCTATTTAGCAGAGAACGAGGTTTCTTTACTGTCGTACGATGTACCAAAAATGATTAATGATCAGGGAGGTCAAATTAGAATTTTTATGCCTAGATATGGTAATATCAATGAGCGTAGACACCAATTGCATGAGGTAATTCGTCTTTCGGGAATGAATTTAGTAGTTAATGATGTTGACATGCCATTGATTATAAAAGTAGCTTCAATTCCTAAAGAGCGAATACAAGTTTATTTTATTGATAATGACGAATATTTCAAAAGGAAAGCTACTTTTACAGATGAAGACGGTTCCTTGTATCCCGACAATGATGAAAGAGCAATTTTTTTTGCCAAAGGAGTTGTTGAGACTGTTAAAAAATTGAATTGGGTTCCAGATATTATTCATGTTCATGGTTGGATGGCAGCGCTATTACCTATTTATATGAAGCATTATTATAAAGATGAAGCATTATTTTCTGATACAAAAATAGTTAGTTCTATTTATGGTCAGTCTTTTGATGGTACTCTAGATGCAGAATTAATAAATAAAATTGAGTTTGATGGCATTTCTAAAGATGCTATTTCTGAACTAAGCGTTCCTAACTATGAAAATTTATTAAAAGCTTCTATTAATCACTCTGATGGTGTGATCATTGCATCTGAAAATCTTTCACCAAGTTTAACAAAATTTATACATTCTTCAGAAAAACCTTTTTTACCTTTCGTCGCTAAAGACGATGGGTTTGCACATGCTTATACTTCTTTTTATAAAAAAATGCTATAAAATAATTATTGTATAGGTATGAAATCGCCTTTAACAAGAAATTTGCGAAAGCAATTTATAAATCATCAAATTATGCTGATAACTTACACAATAGGTAGATAAACAGTAATAAAAAAGGCGATATCCTATATGAGCACTAAAAAAACAACTTTTACAGATATGAAAATTAATTTCTTATTAAAAACATTTACGTTAGGTTTTTTAATCCTTTTTATCGTTTCTTGCGACAAAGATTTCAACGAAATTGGAGTAAGTGTTGTGGGTGACGACCATTACGGATTTGTAAAATATGACGGCGCTTCTGTGATTGCTTACAATCAAGCAACCGGCGTAGTTCAGACAAACAATTTACCGATTAATGCTATAGGCGTTTTAAATAATGATGTATTAGGTAAAACGACGTCTAGTTTTGTTACGCAAGTTCAACTTAGTACAGTCAATCCAAAGTTTTATGAACCAGTTATGAATCTTACATCAAATTTGGCAGATTCGGTTTATTTGTACGTTCCGTATTATAGTGCTTTACGTACCGATGGTTCTGAAACCTATAAATTAGATTCTATATATGGTGGAAACTCGA
Source organism: Flavobacterium sp. (assembly GCA_044361155.1). Taxonomy (GTDB): domain Bacteria; phylum Bacteroidota; class Bacteroidia; order Flavobacteriales; family Flavobacteriaceae; genus Flavobacterium. Next base: position 1,390 of record JBIKJF010000021.1, on the reverse strand, counting down.
AGATAAAATTAAAACTCTACGAATCTAACCGATATATACAAACGTTAGATCCTAACGATAATTTACAATCTACTCTAAAGTACTATTCTGATCAATCACCAGATTTTAACAGTTCTATTTCTAGTGTACAATTGAATGATGGTGTTGCTGCTCAAAATGATGATTTTAGTTTTAGTCCAAGTATTATCAACATAAAGAGAACAGATGGAACAGTAATTAGAAGGTTGACTCCGGGAATTTACATGGATTTAAACAAGTCCTTTTTTTTCAACAAAATTTTAAACGCACCAACAGGAAGTTTGCTTAATAATAATATATTCAAAAATTATTTTAGAGGTTTATATTTCAAGGCCGAAAGTCATGCCACAGAGGCTGGAGCAATGGCAATGTTAAATTTTTCAGCCGGAATCATCACAATTGTTTATAGAGATTATGCAAATGCTACAGATTTCGCCGCTGGTGATCCAAGCAAAAAAGTGAGAAAAACACTTCAGTTAAAACTGACGGGAAATACCGTAAATCTTCATGAAAATGATTATTCGGCAACCAATGGATTATATTTAGCAGCCTTGAACAATCCATTAGCAAATCCTTCTGGAGACGAAAGATTATTTGTTAAAGGACAACATGGATCATTGGCTGTTATAGAATTATTTGGCTCCACAGATGTAAAAGGAATAGATCAAGCAACAGGACAGCTAAACGATGTTCCGAATGGTATTTCAGATGAGCTTGATGAAATCAGGGTAGATAAGTGGTTGATTAATGAAGCAAACCTTACCTTTTATATTGATAATGAATTAGGTAGCCCAACAAAAGCTCCAACAAACGAACCTATTCGATTATATCTTTATGATTTAAATAATAATCAACCCGTTATTGATTATAATTTTGATGTTTCGAGAAGTCCAACATCATCTAAATTTGATAAATCAAGCTTTGGTGGAATTATTCAAAAAGAAGAGGTTGTTGTTGGAGAGCAAAAACGTGGCACAAAATATAAAGTTAGACTCACTCATCACATGAGAAGTTTAGTCAAAAATTTAGATTCAACAAATGTAAGATTAGGACTTGCTGTTACAGAGGATATTACTAGACCTCAGAATTATTTCCTAAAAAATCCTTTTGTAATTGGTACTAATACATCAAAGTTTATGCCATTTATGTCAATCGTTAACCCATTAGGAACGGTGCTTTACGGAACAAATTCAAACCTACCTGTTGAAAAAAGATTGAAACTTGAAATTTATTATACCAAACCTGATTAACAACGAATAATATATGTGTGGAATTGTAGGTTATATTGGATATCGTGAAGCATATCCTATAGTTATAAAAGGATTAAAGCGATTAGAATACCGTGGCTATGATAGTGCTGGAGTGATGCTTT
>JBIKJF010000062.1:0-2950 GCA_044361155.1 Flavobacterium sp. | reverse complement strand
TTCTTTGCCATATCGTTTCTTCCTGTTCGATCCCGAGGATAGCCGCCAGCGCTCCGACCGGCGGGTCGAGAGCGATATAGGTTCCTATTTCGGAAAGACTAGACCTTTAGCGGGGGATTCGGTGTGAGGCAAGATGCCAAATAAAACTGGGCAAGCAGGTATGAGTATGATTAAACCAACTCTGCGTCTTGCAGTGCTTTAAACAAGAGCGCCCTGCCGCTGTATCTTCGTCATTAAGTCGGGCTCGGTAAACCCAACCATTCAAGCGGCAAACGGTCGAAACAATAATTACAGTTGACCGACCTAATATATTCAAAAACATCTTTATATCGAGGCACATCGAACCAGTCACTATTCAAGACATAGATGAATGCAACTGATAAACCTAAATCAGAAACGAGCTTAAGATATTGCTTTCTTTTAAAATCGCAAGTTTGTAGCTTTTCGTCAACAGATCCTGTTCCATATTGGAATTTTATTTCTATGATGTGCAGGGTCATTCTTGAAATGACGATAATGGCGTCATCCGGTAGCAATCTAGCCGACAACTTATCCTGCCACCTTACGCCATGAGAATCGAGATAACGGTAAAATGCATATTTTTTAAATGTATGTGCAACCACTTCATCTTCGAACACGACGTCGCAGCCCGCATCTGATCGTTTCTTTATGGAATAGCCGGGAACTGCATCAAGAAGTGTAACAAAGTCGCACTTATCTTCGAAAAGCAAACCAGTTCCTGTGTTTGCGCCCCCAACTCCACCACGTATCAACGTTTGCCTCCCATCAATCTACTTTTTGATAATTCAACAAAGTCGGTTTCGGCTTCAATTCCGCAATATTTACGCCCATCTTGTAATGCTGCAACGCCCGTTGTGGAACTACCTGCAAAGGGATCAAAGACGAACTCCCCGTTTTTAGTCGACGCTCGCACAATACGGTCGAGTAGTTTAACAGGCTTCTGCGTCGGATGCTTGCCAAAAGTCTTTTCATCTTTGCCGGGCGGCAAGAATTGCCATACCGATTTCATCTGTTTGCCACCAGCTTCTTGACGCATTTCGTCATAATTGAAAACATGCTTGCTCTTCTTGTCTTTGGCAGCCCATAAAATTGTTTCGGTGGAATGCGTGAAATAACGGCACGACAAATTTGGCGGAGGGTTAGGCTTTTCCCACGCAATTTCATTCAGTATTTTATATCCGAGCAACTGCATTGCATAACCGACAATATGAATTATGTGGTGCGTTCCCGTTACCCATATTGTTCCATTTGACTTCAGAAGCTTTTGGCACAGATCCAGCCAGCGATAGGTATAGTCAAAATCGAGTTCTGGACCTTCGGATTTGTCCCATTTGCCTTTGTTTACCGACACCGCCTTTCCGGCGTGACAGGTCATCCCGTCATTCGACAGCTTATAGGGCGGATCGGCAAAGATCATATCGAAGCAACCATTTGGATGCTTCGCCGAAATCGCCGCCATCACCTCAAAAGCATCGCCATGATATAGAAAGCAATCCCGATCCGGATCGTGATAGGCAAGGGTATATGGGCGGTCATCGACTTTGATCGACGAATTTGATGCAACGGAATATTCCGCCCTTTCTTCCTCAAAGAAAGTTGGGACGCCAGATTCAAGCCTCATAGATAGCAAGTAGCTCGGGCGCCATGCCTCGTGTCGAAGCTTTGCTTGAAATCAACCGTTGAACATCGAATTTTTCGATTCGCTTGGCGCTCGCGTAGATCTGCCTTGCCCAATCGGTATCGTGATTTGAAATAAGCGTTTCATTACCTTTTTTTGCTGCGGCGTGCGCATTGTTTGCCAATGCTATCTGAAGGTCTGGTCCGAAACCGTCCTTTGCATAGCTGGTGAAATTGGACGTAGCAGAAAGAGGCACATATGGCGGGTCGCAATACACAACATCGCCTTCGGTCAGCATTGCAAACGTGCTCTCAAACGATTGATGCACAAAATCGCATTTCTGTGCAAACTCTGCAAACGAGCGAATCTCGTCGCTTGGGCAATTTGGTCCGGAATATTTACCAAATGGAACGTTAAATCCGCCTTTTCCATTATAGCGACATAGACCGTTAAAACAGTGCCGGTTCAAATAAATGAATATGGCTGATTTTCTAATCGAAGCATCCGACATATTGAATTCAGATCGTAATTCGTAAAATGCGTCTGCTGAGTTGTTGCTTGAGTTAAAAAGTTCCTCGGCTACATTGATCAGGGTCGCCGCATCTGTCTTAATATAGTTATACATATCTATAAGATCAGCATTTGCATCCGCTATGAGATAGCTCTCATATTCGGTGGCCAAAGAAATGGCGCAAGATCCTGCGAAAGGTTCTACTAAACGCTTTCCTTGCGGCAGATGTGGAAGGATATGATGCTTTGCGCGCGTTTTGTTTCCAGCCCATTTCAAAAACGGCTTACGGCTGATCCAATCATCCGCCTCGTCAAACGGAATGGGACGTATTTGCTGAATGGCAATCTGTAACATAACGATACCGTAATAAAACAGGAACAGATGTCCAGCGCCATATCGGCTTATGGAAAATTTATAACCCCTTCCCCCACACAACCAATCTCAAAATTTCCCCCGTTGCACTGTGCCGCACATCGGCTATTCCAGTTGCATCCTCGTTTTGCCAAGGAACCACCTCACATGCCATCCGGTCTTGCTGCTTTACTCGACGATATCGCCACAATTACAAAAGTGGCGGCGGCGTCCGTTGATGATGTTGCGGCCGCAGCGGGTAAGGCGGGGAGCAAGGCGGCGGGGGTTGTTATCGACGATACGGCGGTGACGCCGCAATATGTCACCGGCTTTACCCCTGACCGCGAATTGCCGATCATCTGGCGCATTGCCAAGGGGTCGTTTTTCAACAAGCTGGTGATCATCTTGCCCGTCGCTTTGTTGCTAAGCCTGTTTTTGCCATCCGCGAT
>JBIKJF010000047.1:0-2985 GCA_044361155.1 Flavobacterium sp. | reverse complement strand
TGATCCATGACTGGTCCCCCCTGCTGCTGCGCCCCCTTAGCTGCACTGGGCTGAATTCTCAATCGAACTCGTTCTGACCAGGCCGCTCGGATGGTCCGTGGAGGCATGCATGACCACCTCACTTCAGGAAGGTCCGGTCATCCTGATCGGCTACGAATATCGGCTGCAGTTGCAGGCCGAGGCTGATCTCTTCCCGGAGGGGGCCAGTTTTGCCGGACAGGTGCGCAGCGCGATCAACGCCGCGACGGTGGTGGCAGAACTCTCCACTGCGGCGGGCAGCGTTCTGCGCGTGGACGTGCGCACGCTGGAAATCGTTCTGGCGCCTGCGGTGACAGCAAGCCTCGCGCCCGGTGGCGTCGTCCTCGACTTGGTCCGTACCGATCTTGAACCCGACCGGCACCTCGGCTTCGTGCTGGAAATTCCGGTGGCCCTGCCGGTGACGAGGCTCCCTGTCTCTGGGGGTCTCTGAACTATGGCGGCAGCGCTTGAACTTCGGCCCCTGACCGGGCCGATCCGTTTGCATTTGAAATCCAGCGAACCGATCCGGCTTCGCGTTCTGGCGGGCCCAGTGGCTGTGCGGCTTCTCGGCCAGCCCGGGCCGCAAGGCCGAACGGGTCTGCAAGGCGACAAGGGCGATCAGGGCACACCTGGCATCACCATTCTTCCGACTGACGCTCCCATCAACGGAGGCTTCTTCTGATGGCCAATACGATCCAACTCAAACGCCGTGTCTCGGGCGTGGTAGGCGCACCAGCTGCGCTCAAATCCGGCGAGATTGCCCATAACGAGGTAGATGACACGCTTTATGTCGGCAAGGGCGACGATGGGGCTGGCAATGCGACCTCGGTCATCCCGCTTGCTGGGAAGGGCAGCTTCGTCGATTTGACCGGCTCGCAAAGCATTGCCGGGGCCAAGACCTTCGCCACTGTCCCGAAATCCTCAGAGGACGCAAGCGCGGCGACAGACCTCGTGCGCAAATCCCAGTTGGATGCAGGGCTTGCCACGAAGGCCGCGCTCGCGCATGCCCATGTCGTCAGCGATGTGACGGGGCTGCAATCGGTGCTGGATGCAAAGGCCCCGCTGGCATCGCCCGGCCTGACCGGCACGCCGACGGCTCCCACAGCGGCAACTGATACCAACACCACCCAGCTCGCAACGACAGCCTTTGTGCTTGGCCAAGCCGCTGCCACCGCTCCGGGAATGGACGGCACGGCTGCCGTGGGCAGTTCCTCGCGCTTTGCCCGCGCCGATCACGTCCATCCGACGGACACGTCGCGCGCGCCGCTTGCCTCACCTGCGCTGACGGGCACGCCCACCGCGCCCACGCCTGCGAACGGCACGAATACGACGCAGATCGCCACGACCGCCTTCGTGCGGGCAACCCGGCTTGACCAGCTTGCCGCGCCCGCGGCGGATATCGCCCTCGGCGGCTATCGCCTGACGGGGCTTGGTGATCCTCAGGGCGCGCAAGATGCCGTGACCAAGGCCTATGTCGACCTCACGGTGCAGGGGCTTGAGCCCAAGCAATCTGTACGGGCAGCAAGTACGGCGAATATCGCCACCCTGTCCGGGCCGATGACCCTCGATGGCGTGGCGCTCATCGCAGGTGACCGGGTGCTGGTGAAGGACCAGACGACGGCCGGCCAGAATGGCATCTATGTCGTGGCCGCCGGGGCTTGGGCGCGCTCTGCAGACGCAGATACATGGGGCGAGTTGGTCTCAGCCTATGTCTTTGTGGAAAGCGGCACGGTCAATGCGGATATGGGCTATCTCGCCACGGTGGATCCCGGCGGCGCGCTCGGCACCACGGCTATTACCTTCGTGCAGTTCACGGGGGCGGGACAAATCCTCGCCGGGGCGGGTCTGACAAAATCCGGCAACACGCTCGATGTGGGGGCAGGCAGCGGCATTGCCGTGGCTGCCGATACCGTTGGCCTCACCGGTCAGGTGCTGGCGCTGCACAATTTGGCGGCCAACGGGCTGGTGGCGCGGACGGCTGCTGCGACGGTGGCCGCTCGGTCGATTGCAGTGAGCGGCAACGGGCTTTCTGTCTCGAATGGCGACGCCGTTGCCGGAAACCCGACACTCAGCCTCACTGCAGCGTTGGCCAGTGTCGGGAGTTTGACACCGGTCGCGGATCGTCTCGCTTACTACACTGGAGCATCTGCGGCGGCCTTGGCCACCGTTACCGCGTTTGCCCGCACGCTTCTCGATGATGCCGATGCCACGACGGCGCGCAGCACTTTGGGGCTTGGGACGCTCGCAAGCCAATCCTCGGCCTCTGTTGCCATCACCGGTGGGTCGATCGACGGGATCGCGCTTGATGGCGGGACCTTCTGACCATGGCCAACACGCTTCTCGTCAAACGCACGACTGTCGCAGGCCGTGTGCCGACGACGGCGCAGCTTGAAGCGGGCGAGCTTGCCGTCAATGTCCCGGATGGCAAGCTTTACCTGAAGCAGGAAGGCGCGAGCACGGGCATTGTCGAGATTGGATCCGTTCGCTCCGTCGCGGGGCGCGCAGGCGATGTCGCGCTGTCTGTCGGGGATGTATCCGGCGCTGCATCACTTGCGTCGCCTGCCTTCTCCGGCACCCCGACTGCGCCTACGCCCAGCACAGCCGACAGTTCCACGCGGCTGGCCACCACCGCCTTCGTGAAGGCGCAGGGTTATGTCACAACGGCCACCGCCGGGGTTTCGGCTGTGAACGGGACCGCTCCGATCGTCTCAAGCGGGGGCGCCACCCCGTCCATCAGCATTCTCGCCGCCACGACATCGGCGCCTGGATCCATGAGCGCCACTGATAAAGTGAAACTCGACGGCATCGCCGCCGGCGCCCAGGTCAATGTGCCGACCAACCTCGGCATCACGGGAACAGGTGATACGAGGACCATCACCTCTTCGACCGGCACAAATGTGGTACTCCCTATCGCGACGACCTCGGCGGCAGGGCTCATGGCAATCGGGGATAAGACAAAGCTCGACG
>JBIKJF010000001.1:0-594377 GCA_044361155.1 Flavobacterium sp. | reverse complement strand
CCAACAACAACGATTGTAATGATAACGATGAAACACAAAATGTACTAATTACATTCTTCCAAGATTTAGATGGTGATAGCTTTGGAAATTCTCAAGTTACTATTCAAGCTTGTACGCAGCCAGAAGGCTATGTTTTAGACAATACCGATTGCAATGATAACCAAATTCAATATGCTGATAATGATGGCGACGGTTTTGGTTCAAATGCACAAGTTGCTTGCGGTGTAACCAACAACAACGATTGTAATGATAACGATGAAACACAAAATGTACTAATTACATTCTTCCAAGATTTAGATGGTGATAGCTTTGGAAATTCTCAAGTTACTATTCAAGCTTGTACGCAGCCAGAAGGTTATGTTTTAGACAATACCGATTGCAATGATAACCAAATTCAATATGCTGATAATGATGGCGACGGTTTTGGTTCAAATGCACAAGTTGCTTGCGGTGTAACCAACAACAACGATTGTAATGATGCTAATCCTAGTATACATGCTTTAACTACTTATTATCAAGATTTAGATGGAGACGGTTTTGGAAACTCAAACTTAACAGTCACTTCTTGTATTGTTCCAATAGGATATGTTACAAATGGAAATGATTGTAATGATAATAATGTAACTGTATTTCCTGGTGCCATTGATATTTGTGGTGACGGAATAGACAATGATTGCAATGGTGTTATCGATAACTTAGGACAAGCAGGCGGATGTACTCCTGTTCTTACAGCAGTTCAAGGTCCACAATGTGGAACTACCTTGGCCACGATTGATCAAAATATTTTTGCTAATTTAGTAAGTGGTGCCCAAGGTTACCGTTTTAGAGTTACCAGAATGATTAACGGAATGCCAAGTACGAACCCCGCAGATGTGCAAACTATTGATACATTCTTGCGAGTATTTAGAATGACTCAATTAGCTCGTTATGCATTTAACACAACCTATCAAGTTGAAGTGTCTACAAGAAGAAACAATATATGGCAACCGTTTTACGGATTTCCATGTACAGTAACAACTCCAACTCCAACAACATCAGTTCAAGCTTCGCAGTGTGCAAGCACGCTAACATCTATGAATGACATCATTTATGCAAACGGAATTTCATTTGCGACAGGTTATAGATTTAGAGTTACAAACACTGTAACGTCTCAATCGCAAACAATAGATAGAAGTTTAAGAGAATTTAGAATGAATAATTTTTCAAATATTGATTTTAATACAACCTATAATGTAGAAGTTGCCATTAGAAATATAAACGGAACTTATTTACCTTATGGTTCAATTTGTACTATAACAACTCCTAGCATGCCATTTACCAAATTGATAAATGCACAATGTGGTTCAATATTAGAAAGTTTCTCTGAAATTATTTACGCTGATCTTGTAGCAAATAGTAATGCATATAGGTTTAAAATAACAAATGCACAAGGATTTAGTTTTATTCTTGAAAGAGCAACGAGAACTTTTACCTTAGAAATGATTCCAGGACTATTAATTGGTAATCCTTATGAGGTCGCAGTGAGTGCAAAAATAAATGGTGTTTTCGGACCTTATGGAACAATTTGTACCATTATAACACCAGGAACAAATTCTAGAACCTCATCGGCATCTAATCAAGTTGATTATAAAACTGAAATGAAAGTCTATGCTTACCCTAGCCCTTTTAGCGATAACTTCTCTTTGAAAATAGAAAATGTTTCAAATGAAGTTATAAAAGTTTCGATTTATGATATGACAGGAAGACTTCTAGAAAACCGAAAAATAGTAGCTTCAGACATTGAAACTTCTTCTTTCGGAAGTAACTACCCGTCAGGTGTGTACAACATAAACTTAACACAAGAAGATGATGTAAAAACCATTCGCATAATTAAAAGATAATTTAAAACGTTTTCAATGAAAAACCATTAATAAAAATTTAGTGGTTTTTCTTTTTAAAATAACTTAATGTGCAAAAAAAATGTAGTTTAAAAATTATTTTTTTGTAAGATTTTTACATAAATTAATATGTATTAATGCATTTCATCGAATTTAAATTACTTTTAATCGAGTTTTTATTTTAATGTTTTATATTTGTGCTGTCAAATTAAATGAATGATTATATGATTTCATTCGAAATAAAAAATCATACTAAAACCCTATAGTTATGAAAACAAATTTACTCAAAACATCAAAAATACTATTGCTTATATTGACTGTATTTCTAAGTGATTTCTCAAATGCACAAGAAATTGAAGTAACAGGCGGTGGGATAAATATCAATGATGGTGGGGCCGGAACACCCGCGCTAAACAATTTAACAAACTTTGGTTCTACAAATGAACAGGGCGGAACAATCACCAAAACATTTGTGATAAATAACATCGCTGCAGGTTCCCTAACCACTGGTGGTTTCACAATTACTGGTGCAAACGCTAGCGATTTTATGGTAACTAGAGCACCGTCATCCCCATTGCCAAGCTTTTCAGGAACTACAACATTTGAAGTTACTTTCAATCCTAGCGGACTTGGAGTAAGAAATGCAACTATTTCATTTGTAAATAACGATTCAAATGAAAATCCATTTAATTTTAACATTAGCGGCACAGGTACAAGTTTTCCAACTCAAAGTCATACAGTATATTACGAAAACTTTGAAGAAACCAATGGTGGTTGGAACTCGTCTGGCGTTAACGGATCTTGGACATGGACCAATACTATTCACAGAGGTGAAGGTAACTTCTGGAGAACCAATAGCAATTATTCTGACAATGCCTTAATCTACTTAACGAGTCCTATAATAAACACTACTGGTTTTAATAATGTTAAAATAGCTTTAGATATAAGATTCGATACCTCTAACGACTTAGACGATGGAATACAAGTACAATACAGTACGAATGGTGGTACAACTTGGATAGTTCTTGGCGCAAACACCGAACATTGGTATCTCTCTACGGCCGTCAATGCACTAAATAGTTCACTCGGAAATAGATTTGGATGGAATAATACCGGTTTAGCTGTAGGTCCGCCATTTTCCCAATTTGAAGAAAAGTCAACACAAAACAATGTTTTAGATAATCAAACCAATTTAAGATTTCGAATAGCTTTTGCCTCAGATGGCGCAACGGTAGATACAGGATGTGCAATCGATAATTTTATTGTAAAAGCCGATCCAATTACACCATTTGCGAACCCAGCTATTGGTCCTGGAAGCGTGAATAATAACTTAAAATTGTGGTTAAAGTCAACATCAGGCACAAGTACAACAACAGATGGAAGCCCTATAGATTCATGGGCAGACCAAGCATTTGATAATAATGCAGAAGCAATAGGTGTAACAAGACCAATTTTTAGAAACGGAACAAGAAACATTAACTTTAATCCAATTATTGATTTTTTACCTGCAAACGCCAACGTAATGAAAGGTAAAGGTGGATTTTGGGCACAAGATTACTTTGTTGTAGTAAAAACGAATAATATACTAGACAGCGCTATACCTACAAGACAAGTACCAATATCGGGTCGAACTTCTATTTCAAGTTTTCATCTTGATGGTACCGCATTTGCACTGGGTAATTTTACAGCACGTTACATCAACGAGTTAGTTTCACACAGTATTAATTCGGTACCGCAAGTAGCTTCGACCAACTCTTATGGAAGGTCTTATTCTACAACAACAGACACTTACAATCAAGAAACTATTATCTTTAATATAAAAACTAATGCAACGGGAACAGAAACAGAAATTTATAAAAATGGTAAACGTATTGATAACACTAGAGGTCAATCTGTAGCAGCAGACCAAACCACTTTTACAGGTAATTTGAATTTTAGCGAATTTAATAACTTACAGTACAATCTCGGTACAGGAAGATTTTCATTAAACGGAAACATTGGCTCATATTTAGATGGAAGGCTAGCAGAAATCATAAGTTACTCAACTCCAAATACCGAAGCTAATAAGAAAAGAATTGAATCTTATTTGGCAATAAAAAATGGTGTGACACTTCAAGCTTCTAACAGTACTTCGGCAATAAATTTAGGTGATACTGATTATGTAGATTCTAATGGAACTGTAATTTGGAATTCAATTGCGAACAATGGCTATAACTTTGACATTGCTGGAATTGGAAGAGATGACAACACACAACTTAATCAAAAACAATCTAAAAGCGAAAACGTTGGTACGGTTTTAACGATTGGTTTGGGCGATATCAACGCAACAAATACTGCAAATACCAATACGTTTTCAACAGACAGAAGTTACCTTGTTTGGGGCGCAAATGGCGGTAATATGAATAACTCAGGAGTTAATCTTTTGGTAGATTTAGGTCCAACAACAATTACTACAATCACAGAAGTTGTAAATAGAAGATGGAAAGTAGTAGAAACTGGTGGTGACGTAGCTACAACAAGAGTAGCAGTGCCAACGAGTGCTTTTGCAAGTGGTTTACCTGCTTTAGGTCCTACTGATGCTTATGTTATGGTAGTAGCTACCAATACTGCTTTTACAACTGGTGTAGAAACGGTTTTTATGTCAACTACTGGAATTAATCAAACTTGTTTATATGATTTTGACGGAACAAAGTTTATCACGTTTGGAGTTGCGCACCGTGCAACTAACCCATTACATATTACATTTGATGGGACTGACGATTTTGTAAGAATTGATAACGTAAACGAAATAGGTAACAATTTTTCAATAATGGCTTGGATTAGACCAAATGGTGCAAATGATTTAAGTTCAGAAAGAACAATTATCGCTAAAAAAGCAACAACTACAACTGGTTATCAATTAGTATTACAAAACGACAACAGAATAAGAATGGAATGGAGAGGCCCTCTTGGAATTTCTCAAAGTGTAGTATCAAATACAGCAGTACCAAATAATATTTGGCATAATATAGCTGTCACATACGGTTCTGGTACATTAAGATTATACATTGATGGAGTTCAGGATAGATCAGTGACTTTAGTTATACCGCCACTTGCTTCAACAAGTACTTTTGCTATCGGCGCTCAATACATTAACAAAAACACTATCAACAACCTTTTTAAAGGTGATATTGATGAGTTGAGAATGTGGAACAGAGTGGTTACGCCTGCTGAAATTCGTTTCTTAATGAATCAAGAGATAGTTCAAAATGGAACAGGAACTAGAGGTACAATAATTCCTTTACCTGTAACAAGAAACGATGCAAGTTCTTTATTATGGACTAATCTAATAGCATATTATTCAATGAATTCATACATAGGAACCCACTTAGACGACGATTCAAATAATTCTAATAGAGGAAGTTTAGTAATTCCTGACAAAATCTCTATCAATTTACAAACTGCTCCAATGCCTTATGAAAGCAGGGCTAACGGTTCGTGGTCGGCCGCAACAACTTGGAATAATGGCACTATACAAGACATCCCACACAGTTTATCAATTATTGATGGTATTACACCAATTGATTGGAACATTGTTCGAACTAATCACAATATAGATTCAAATGGGAATAAAGTCTTACTTGGTTTGTTTGTAAATATTAACAGATTGACAGCTTCTAACGATTCGAAAATTGAAGTAACACATTATTTAAGAATAAATAGCATCCTTGACTTAGTTGGTAGATCGCAATTAGTTCAAACGTTTAATAGTGATCTTGACCCACTAAGCTCTGGAAGAATAGAAAGAGATCAACAAGGCTCTAACAATATCTTTAACTATAACTATTGGTCATCACCTGTTGGAACAATAAATTCAACAACAAACAATAATGCGTATACCGTAAATGGTATAATGAAAGACGGAACAACAGCAACACCACAGAATATAAATTGGACAACTGGATTAAACGGAAGTCCAACAAGCCCTGTAACTTTAAGTAATTACTGGATTTTTAAATTTCAAAATTTGAGTAATAGTTATGCTAATTGGCAATCGGTGGGTTCTACAGGAATCTTAAATCCAGGACAAGGTTATACGTTAAAAGGTAGTGGTGCAGGATCAGATCAAAACTTTACGTTTGTTGGAAAACCAAACAACGGTACACTATCTAGTACAATTGCACCAGCTAACTTAAACCTAAGCGGAAATCCGTATGCTTCTGCGCTAGATGCCAACCAATTTATAAGTGATAACGCAGCTTCAATAACGGGTACACTTTATTTCTGGCAACACTCCCCTACCAATAATACCCACAACTTGTTAGGATATCAAGGTGGATATGCAACCCGAAATTTAGTTGGCGGAACTGCTCCAGTAGCACCTGCGGGAATAGCTGGTGTTGGAACAAGTGCAAAAGTGCCTGGAAGATTTATTCCTGTGGGTCAAGGATTCTTTGTAGTTGGTTCGGCTTCAGGTGGCTCTGTGAATTTCAATAACAACCAAAGGCTATTTGTAAAAGAAGATGCTACAAATTCTAATACATTGTTTAGAAACACCGCAACAGAAAACTTGATGGTTGGCAATCATTTTTCTAACAATAATAATGATGAAATTGCATCGGACGGAAATTATAAAAAAATACGTTTGGGTTTTCAATCTTCTGATAATTTTTACAAGCAGGTATTGCTTGGATTTATGGAAGAAAATGCAACAAGCGGTTTAGACTACGGATATGATGCCTTAAATATTGACACACAATTAAATGATATGTATTTTGTAAATAACGGTGCAAAATTGAATATTCAAGGTGATGGTTTCTTTGATACAAACAACGTCTATCCTCTTGGAATCAAAAACAATGTTGCAGGAGCAGTTACTTTCAAAATTGATGAAAAAGAGAACTTTGATAACGATAATTTTCAAGCCTTCATCCATGACAATGTAACCAATATTTTTCATAACATCAGAAACATCGCTTTTACTATCAACCTTCCTCAAGGAACTATAGAAAATCGTTTCTCATTAACATTCAAAAATAGCAGCAATACTGCTTTAACCAGCGCAAGTTTTGATAACGCCAATGGAATTCTAGTGCTATACTCTAATACAAACAATATACTTTACATAAAAAATAATATAACCGACGTAGTTGCAGAATCGGTAATTCTTCTCAACATGCTTGGACAACAAATTACAACTTGGGACGTTAAAAACCAAAACCAACAAAATATTGAATTACCAATTAAAAGTTTAAGTACTGGAACTTACATCGTAAAAGTAAAAACTACTAAAGGTGAAACAAGCCGAAAAATCATTGTAAATTAGGGTTTAAATGATTGATTTGACCACGAAAAGCTTCGCACTTGCGGAGCTTTTCAATTTTTACTAATCATCGAAAAACTTAACACGTTTCAACAACAGAAAAGGTTCAATAATCTAAAATACAAAACATAGTTCGATACAAGCTATATTCTTACGCCAAAATACTGATATGTTGATTGTCATTTTCTAACGGGGATTTGAAAAAAGACATAAAAAGTCTTTAACTTTAAACAAAAACTCTAAAAAAATAAAGAAAAAACAGAACATTTTTATGCTATTTTAAAAAACGAAAACGATAGCCTAAACGCAAAATCAAATTAAAAAAAACAAAAAACCACGAAAATACGTTGTTTTTTTCTATTAAAAAAAGCATATTTATTGTAAAACAGTATTTAACGCAGCAAAGTCTACCTGAATTTGATCCCCAGAAAAAATATTTTTCAAGGTAAATTGTCCATTTGAAATTTCCTTTACTACAAAGGGAATTCCTCTTCGCTCTGCATATTTAAATTGCTTATCAATTTTTACAGAATCTGGATATAATTCTGATTTTATATTGTTATCTCGAAGTTTACTAATGGTTTGCATTGCTTTAAAAGATTGGTCTTCGCCAAAATTTAGAAACATTACTTTAGTAGCAGTAATCACAGCTTCTGGAAACAAATTTAACTCTTCTAGAACTAAATAAATTCTATCCAAACCAAACGAAATTCCAACGCCACTCATATTTTTTAAACCAAATATTCCAGTCAAATCATCATATCGTCCACCGCCACCAATACTTCCCATAGCAACTCCATCTGGCGCAGCAACTTCAAAAATTGCCCCTGTATAATAATTCAATCCTCGAGCCAAAGTTACATCTAAATCTAACGAAGCTAATTTTAATCCGAGTTTAGAAACATTGTCACAAATAAACTGTACTTCTTCAATTCCTCTTTTTCCTTCTTCAGACGAAGAAAAAAAAGCATTTAGTTTCGCTATTTTCTCTTGAATAGTTCCGGTAAAATTAAACAACGGTTGAACTTTTTCAAGTGCATTTGTAGAAATTCCTTTTTCAATCATTTCTTTTTTTACGCCTTCCTCTCCTATCTTATCTAGTTTATCTAATGCAACTGTAAAATCAATTAACTTATTAGAAGCGCCAATTACCTCCGCAATTCCTGATAAAATCTTTCTGTTATTAATTTTAATTGTTACGCCATTCAAACCCAAATCTGCAAAAACAGCATCATACAGTTGCACTAACTCTACTTCTTGCCATAAAGACGAAGAACCAACAACATCGGCATCACACTGATAAAACTCTCTAAAACGTCCTTTTTGCGGTCTATCGGCACGCCAAACGGGTTGAATTTGATATCTTTTAAACGGAAACTCAATCTCACTTTGATGTTGCACAACATATCTCGCAAAAGGTACTGTTAAATCGTAACGAAGTGCTTTTTCTGAGATTTTTGATGTAATAACTTTTTCTTGTTTGTATTCTAAAAGCTCTACTGGAACGTCTTTTAAATATTCGCCACTATTCAATATCTTAAATATCAGTCGATCACCTTCTTCACCATATTTTCCCATTAAAGTATCCGAATTTTCAAACGATGGTGTTTCAATAGGTTGAAAGCCATAATTTTCAAAATGAACTCTCATTTTTGAAATAATATAATTACGTTTTGCAACCTCTATAGGTGAAAAATCTCTAGTTCCTTTTGGAATGCTTGGTTTAGATGCCATTTTAATATTAGATTTTTGATTTTTAATATCAGATATTAAACTTTAGATATACCTATTAATAATAAATTTACTATCTAAAGTCATGTATCTAAAATTATTGTGCAAATATCATACTTTTAAAAATATTTTATAATTCTTATATCATAAAGTTGTAACAAAAAACGTAATTTCGAGTCAAATATCTATTATGAAGGGAGTTTACATTGAAAATATTAAAATTGCTTTTGGTTCCATAAGAACACAATTGTTGCGAACTATACTAACTATTTTAATTATTGCCATAGGAATATGGGCTTTAGTTGGAATTCTTACCGTAGTTTCTGCTTTAGATAACACGCTAAACACTAATTTTGCTTCAATGGGTTCTAATACGTTTAGCATTAATCAATACGAGTTTACAACTCGGAATCGTGGTGGTGGCGAAATTGAAAAGATTAATCCCATTATTTCTTATCCACAAGCAAAAGAATATAAAGAACGTTTTACACTTCCTTTAACGCACACATCGCTATCATTTACAGCAACGTCTATTGCTGAGGTAAAATTTGAAAACGAAAAATCCGATCCAGAAATTTCGGTTTTGGGAGTAGACGAATATTTTACGGTCAATTCTGGGCTTGAAGTAACAGAAGGTCGAAACTTTAACGCATTCGACATAAAAAACAATACTTATGTTTGTATTTTAGGAAGCGATTTTGCAACCAAAGGCTTACTGAAAGATGTAAATCCAATTGACAAAATTATTTCTGTTAGGGGCGCAAAATTTAAAGTAATTGGTGTTCTAAAAGAAAAAGGTTCTACTTTTGGAAACAGTCAAGATTTAAGGGTTTTAATTCCTATTCAAGTGGCTCGTTCACTATTTTCTGCACCAAATATAAATTACAGTATTAGCACAATGGTTGATAAAAAAGAAATTTTAGAACAAGCCGTAAGTGAAGCAACAGTAATCATGAGGCAAGTAAGAAAATTAAATCCAATAGAAGAGAGCAATTTTGGAGTTTCTAGAAGTGATGATTTAGTAAATAGAATTAGTGAAATTACGAGTGTTTTAGGAATTTCAGCTTGGGTTATCGGTATTATCACCATTCTTGGGTCGTCTATTGCACTAATGAATATCATGATTGTTTCTGTAACAGAAAGAACACGAGAAATTGGTGTAAGAAAGTCGCTTGGCGCAAAAAAATCTACAATAGCATGGCAATTTTTTGTTGAAACATTAATTATTGGTCAACTTGGTGGAATTTTAGGAATTATTCTCGGCATAATTACAGGATACTTTATTGCACTTGCATTAGAATTTGATTTTGTAATTCCGTGGGGAGCTATGATTGCAGCAGTTGTTACAACGTTTATTGTAGCTGTGGTTTCTGGTTCTTATCCTGCATTAAAAGCTTCTAAATTAGATCCGATTGAGGCGTTACGATACGAATAAAAAGTACGAAACACAAAGTAAATCTATCTCGTACATCTTATCATTCTATCATTTCCATAAATATCCTTTCGCAATTCAATATTTTTAAAACCTACATTTTCTAATAATTCAACTGTTTCTTTTCCTAAATATTGATTGATTTCGAAATACAATAGTCCATGTTCTGATAAATTTTTCTTAGCTAATTGCGCTATTTTTCTATAAAAAAGCAAAGCATCAATATCGTCAACAAATAAAGCCAAATGCGGTTCGTATTCTAATACATTAGGCTTTATTTCCTCTTTTTCAAGATTTCTAACGTACGGCGGATTTGAAACAATTATATCAAACTTAGTTTTAGGTTGCGAGTTGCTCGCTACAAGTTCACACAAATCGCTTACCAATAGAATATCTGCATGTATTAAATTTACAAGAACCTTATTAATTGAAGCATTTTTCTTTGCTATAATCAATGCTTTTTCAGAAACATCTATCGCAGAAACTATAGCGTTTGGTAGACTTTTCGCCAATGAAATTGCAATACAACCACTTCCTGTGCCGATGTCGAGAAGTTGTAAGTTACGGATTGCAGGTTGCGAGTTATTAAAATCAGAAATAATCCATTCTACCAACTCCTCAGTTTCAGGCCTAGGAATTAAAGTACTTTTATTTACTAAAAAAGGTAAACTATAAAACTCCGTTTCACCTAATATGTACTGAATTGGTTTCTCTTTTATCAAATCTGCTAAAACAAGTTCCCAGCGAAGCAAATCACTTGCACTCATCTCCATTTCTGGATATAAAGCCAAGTCTATTCTTTTCTTGTTATGAAAACTCTCTAAAAAAATGTAAAAAAAACTCTCAATTTCCCTTTGATCATATAAAGGAGCGAGTTCTTGTATAAATGTCGACTTGTATTCTTTAAACAACATTAAACTATTTTTTTTAACAACATTACTATTATAAACTCTTCAACATCCAAACTGGACAACTTGTATGACCTGTTCCTCCTAATGGTTTACAAAGATACTCAAAACCAACTTTCTTATATAAATTTTGAGCCGCTAGCATTTCGGGAAGTGTTTCTAAATAACATTTTTCGAATCCAAACTCATTTGCTTTTGCCAAACATTTTTGAATCATTTCAAATCCAATTTTTTTTCCACGAGCTTCTTGCAAGAAATACATCTTTTGCAATTCGCATATATTATCCTTAGAATTTTCTAATTGACTCACTCCTGCTCCACCAACTATTTTTCCGACAATTTCAATCACGAAATATATAGATTTTGGTTTATTATAAGTTTCAAACATGAAATCTAATTGTTTATCGGCAAAAGCGGTTCCGATTTTTGGATAATCATCTGTTATAAAAACTTGTCTAATTACATTGGCAATTTGCTCGTTATCTTGAGGTTGGATTTCTCTAATAATCATAAATAGTAAACTTCTTAAATTCTGTACTCAAAAAAAGTTATTTTTGTGATGTGAAGATACATGAAAAATACATAAAACGTTGCATCGAATTAGCTAAAAATGGCTTAGGCAAAACCTATCCAAATCCTTTAGTGGGAAGTGTAATCGTCTATAATAATAAAATTATAGGTGAAGGTTGGCACAGAAAATCAGGAGAACCTCACGCAGAAGTAAACGCAATAAATTCTGTTAAAAATAAATCGTTACTTGCAAAAGCTACTATTTATGTTAGTTTAGAACCTTGTAGTCATTTTGGAAAAACTCCTCCATGTTGCGATTTAATAATTACCACCAAAATTCCTAATATTGTAATTGGAACCATAGATCCCTTCGCAAAGGTTGCGGGAACCGGAATTAAAAAACTAATCGAATACGGAAAGAACGTAACTGTTGGAATTTTAGAAGATGACTGCAATGAATTAAACAAACGCTTTTTTACTTTTCACACTAAAAAACGTCCTTTTGTTATTTTAAAATGGGCTGAAAGCTCTGACGGATTTATAGCACCACTAGTTAAAGAAACCCAAAAACCGTTTTGGTTAACAAATGAATATTCACGCCAATACGTTCATAAATGGCGTAGTGAAGAACAAGCTATTTTGGTAGGAACAAATACTGTAATTGATGACAATCCTAGTCTAACAACAAGAGATTGGACAGGAAATAATCCAAAACGAATAGTTTTAGATCTAAATAATAGAATTTCAAAAGAAAATCATATCTTTGATAATCAAGCAGAGACCATTTTAATAACAAAAGACACTATCAATATAAATAACAATTTAGCGCACGAAATCGCTGCTTTTTTATTTGAAAACAAAATACAATCGGTACTTATTGAGGGAGGAAGACATACTTTGCAAACATTTATTGATGCTGGTGTTTGGGATGAAGCGAGAATTTTTAAAAGTGAGAATGCTTTATACAACGGAATAAAAGCTCCAATAATAACCTATAAAAACGCTTTAAAAGAACAATTTCTTAAAGATGAACTTTTAACATTTTTCAATCATGATTGATACCATAATTTTTGATTTCGGTGATATTTTTATCAATTTAGAAAAAGAAGCACAAGTTGAAGCCTTCAAAAAATTAGGTTTAAATGAACCAAAACCCAATTTAATTGAGAAAAATGATTTATTCGAAAAAGGGAAAATTTCTGAACTAGAATTTATAGAATCCTTTCATCAATTTATTCCAAATGCTTCTACTGAAGAAATTAGAACAGCCTGGAATACTATAATTGGAGAATTTCCTCTTTATAGATTAGAATTTTTACAATTGCTCTCTTACAAAAAATACCGTTTGTTTCTTTTAACCAATACAGACGAAATTCACATCAACAGATTTGAACACAATGTTGGTGTTTCTTTTTTTAGTGATTTTTATCAATGTTTTGAAAAAGTTTTTTATTCTTACGAAATGGGAATGAGAAAACCCGATCCAGCAATTTTTACTACTATTATCAATAAATATGACTTGTCACCAAAACGAACTTTATTTAT
This sequence comes from Flavobacterium sp., assembly GCA_044361155.1. Lineage (GTDB taxonomy): Bacteria > Bacteroidota > Bacteroidia > Flavobacteriales > Flavobacteriaceae > Flavobacterium. Next base: position 581,072 of record JBIKJF010000001.1, on the reverse strand, counting down.
AGATGATAAGAAAATAAACACCGATGCTGCGGCTAGCTTAGGTCTTCATGTATGGAATTTGGAAGTAGGAAAAGAAGACGTTGTTGATTTGTTCAATCAAAAACAATTGCCTCTTTAAGTTTTGAACGACATATACAAAACCATTGTTTTCCAATCGGATGAAATTTTATTTAAAGAAAAGAACAGTAAGTTTTTTGGCTATGCTTTTCCTGTAATTTCTGAAGATGAGATTAAAAATCACTTAAATAATTTACGAAAACAGCATATTGGTGCGGTACATTTTTGTTATGCTTTTCAACTCGGAACCGATAAAATTCAATTTAGAGCCAATGATGATGGTGAACCCAATAATTCGGCTGGCACTCCTATTTATGGACAAATACAATCTTTTGGTTTAACCAATATTTTAGTGGTGGTAGTGCGTTTTTATGGCGGAATCAAATTAGGCGTTGGCGGTTTAATTGCCGCATATAGAACGACGGCTCAGATGGCATTAGAAGCTTCAGAAATTATTGAAAAAACTATTGATATTCATTGTATTATTTCATTCGATTATAAAAATATGAATAAAGTAATGCGTATTATTAAAGAAAAAAATCTCGATATCATTACTCAAAATAGTAATGAAAGTTGCGAAATAGAAATTGCAACGCGCAAAAAAAATGCCGAACAGATAATCGACATTTTTACAAATTTATATGAAATTGATATTAAAGTTAAGGATTAATCACATACTTTTAGAATATTTAAAATATACTGAGGCGGTTCAATAGGTTTACCATTTTTAACATCAATAAATACTAATATAAAATGCGCAATTGTTAATAACTCTTGCGTTTCATTGTAAATTTCGCAATCAAATTCAATCTTTACTCCGCCATAACGCTTCAACTTAGTCTTCACAGTAAGTAAGTCGTCATAACGTGCTGGCTTTTTATAATTTAATTGCATAGACACAATTGGTAGAGCAATACCACTTTCTTCTAGCTTTTTATACGAAACCCCTTTATTTCTAAGCCATTCCACTCTACCAATTTCAAAATAAGGCACATAACTACCATGATATACCACTCCCATTTGATCGGTTTCGCCATATCTCACTCTAACTTCTACACTGTGTTCGTTCATCTGTTTTTTTTTGCTTTTAATTTAATTTAGAAATACTCTTTACAATAAAATTTTTAAAAAATCAATACCATATTATTTTTTTTTAAAGAAATTTGTTCACATATTTGTTAACCCTAAAATAACAAAGAAAATGTCCCCTTTTTTTTTGTAAGAGAATCTTTAAAATAATTTTGTAATTTTAACAATAATATGAACAAAACTGCGCAATCGGTATGGGAAAACTGTCTGTCTTTTATTAAAGACAATGTTGTAGAACAAGCATACAAAACTTGGTTTGAACCTATTAAGTCAGTAGAACTAACTGATAACGCATTATATATTCAAGTTCCTAGTAAATTTTTCTACGAATGGCTTGAGGAACATTATGTGAAATTACTAAAAGTTGCCCTAACCAAAGAACTTGGTAAAAATGCAAAGTTACTCTATAAAATTAAAATGGAAAACACTTATGGTAACAAACAACCTTTTACCGAACAATTGCCATCGACACATCGTGGCCCGATAAAATCACAAGATGTTGACGCTCCATTTAAAAACCTAAATCCTGAATTAAAAAATCCTTTTGTAATTCCTGGAATTAGAAATTTAAAAATTGAGTCTCAACTAAACCCTAACTATAGTTTTGATAATTTCCTTGAAGGAGATTCAAATAGATTAGCGCGTTCAGCAGGTATGGCGGTTGCCAATAAGCCAGGAGGAACTTCATTCAATCCATTGTTAATTTTTGGCGGTGTTGGTTTAGGGAAAACGCATCTAGCACATGCTATTGGTGTTGAAATTAAAGATAAATATCCAGAGAAAACCGTGTTGTATATTTCTGCCGAAGTATTTACTCAACAATATATTGATTCTGTAAAGAAAAACAACAGAAACGACTTTATTCATTTCTATCAATTAATTGATGTTTTAATTATTGATGACGTTCAATTCTTATCAGGGAAATCAGGTACGCAAGATGTATTTTTCCATATTTTTAATTACCTACACCAAAACGGCAAGCAAGTAATTTTAACATCTGACAAAGCTCCGGTTGATATGCAAGATATTGAACAACGTTTGTTATCACGGTTCAAATGGGGATTATCTGCTGAGTTACACCAACCTGATTACGAAACAAGAGTATCCATTCTAAAAAATATCCTTTATCGCGATGGTGTAGAAATGCCTAACGAAATTATAGAATATGTTGCTCAAAATATAAAATCAAATGTTCGTGAGCTTGAAGGCGCCATAATTTCTTTAATCGCTCAATCTTCTTTCAACAAAAAAGAAGTTACACTAGATTTAGCAAAAAGTATCGTTGAAAAATTTGTGAAAAATGTAAAACGTGAAATATCAATAGACTATATTCAAAAAGTAGTTTCTGATTATTTCCAATTAGATTTAGATACTTTACAATCAAAAACTAGAAAACGTCATGTGGTTCAAGCCAGACAATTAGCTATGTTTTTTGCAAAGAAATTTACAAAAGCATCATTAGCAAATATTGGTTCACAAATTGGAGATAGAGATCATGCTACCGTTTTACATGCTTGCAAAACTGTGGACAACTTAGTTTCCACTGACAAACAATTCAAAAAATTTGTTGAAGATATTCACAAAAAATTATCTTTATAATTTAGTTTTAATACTTTTACATTTTCAAAGTAAAAAGTAACTTTATATAGTATGTCCGTTAAAATTTTAATGGTTTGCTTGGGTAATATTTGTCGATCACCATTGGCAGAAGGTCTCTTGGCCTCAAAATTACCTAAAGATAAATTCTTTGTAGATTCTGCTGGAACTGGAAATTGGCATGTTGGAAAAAAACCTGACGAACGTTCCATAGCAACAGCAAAAAAAAACGGACTAGATATTTCTACTCAAAAAGCAAAACATTTTACTTCAAAAGATTTTGATAATTACGATTACATCTTTGTAATGGATAACTCCAACTATGATGATGTTCTCTACCTAGCAAAATCAGAGGACGACAAAAACAAGGTAAAGTTAATACTAGACGAATTATTTCCCGGGGAAAATGTTGATGTTCCCGATCCGTACTACGGTTTACAGAACGGTTTTGACATGGTTTATGAAATGCTTGATGAAGCCACCGATTTATTGGCAAAAAAATTAATTGAAAAACATTCTTCATGAAACCTGTAAATCTAATTGGCAAATTATACCTTATCCCAACAACGCTGGGAGAAAGTAATCCGCTAGACGTTTTGCCTCATACTGTAAAAAGAGCCATCGAACTTATTGATTGCTATATCGTTGAAAATGAAAAAACTGCTCGAAAGTTTATAAAAAGTATTTATCCAGAAAAAGTACAAGCTACATTGATGCTTAGTACTTTAAATAAACATACAGAGGTCTCCGATCATAACATAATGATTCAACCTTGTTTGGAAGGAATCGACATTGGGTTGATGAGTGAAGCGGGCTGTCCTGGTGTTGCCGATCCTGGCGCAGCTATTGTAAAAATTGCCCACGAAAAAGGTATTCAGGTTGTACCATTAGTTGGACCTTCATCTATTTTATTAGCCATGATGGGAAGCGGCATGAACGGCCAAAGTTTTGCATTTAACGGTTATTTACCTATTGATAAAAATGATAAAAAAGCAGCAATAAAAAATTTTGAAAAGCTATCGTTCGATAAAAACCAATCGCAGTTGTTTATTGAAACTCCTTACAGAAACAATAAATTATTAGAAGATTTTCTTCAAACATTGCAACCCAATACTCATTTATGTATTGCTGCAGATATAACACTTCCGACAGAATATATCAAAACTAAAAAAGTTGCTGATTGGAAAAAAGCTACTATAGATTTGCACAATCGACCAACGATTTTTATTGTGCATAAAACTTATTGAAAAATGTAGAGGAATAACAAACAACCCACTTCTTGTTATAAATTTGTTGAAATACTCTAAATTATCACACACTTCATATTCATCATTTTTCACTTTTGTGATGGTTAACCAAAAAATATTTTTAAATTTAAACCATTATTAATTATGAAAAAATTATTATTTACAGTTATTGCAATGGTAGCTTTTAGTAGTGCATCAATGGCAAATACAATTGCAGTTGAGGAATTAGTTACTGAAAAAGAAAGTATTACTGTTGCTAAAAAAATAAAACCAGCGTAGTACAATAATAGCAGAGTACTTTATAACAACCATTGTATTAACCAAGGCCAACCTCATTCACAAGCATCAGGAGCCAAGTATAGTATCTATTTTCAATGTATGGCACTGGCTATTTAAAACTAACACAGGCATATCAAACGTTCAAAATTGATATGCCTAAAAATTAAGTATATGAAAAAAATATATAATTTCGTTGCATTTTTATTCTTAACTTTTGCATGTTTTAGTCAAAAAAACACCGTTTACCTTGAATATGGAATAATAATATCTGATGATAACGGTGCATTTACTAAAGATAAAATGTTTGCAGATTACTTTTTAAATGCTGTAAAAGCTGCTCATAAACTAACCTTTGGCCTTATAATCACTAAAGATGGTTCTAAATATTATGAAGTTGATACTGGTATAGAAAAAAGTCCCGAAATGAATATGGCTGCGTATCAAGCAAATTATGTGGGAGTTATATATAATTTAGAAAATGAAGTTTTTAAAGAATCTAAACTATTAGGAAATAACATCTATACTAAAGAAAAGAAAACAGAAAATTGGATACTGTCCTCTGAAACAAAAGTTATTGATGGCTATTTTTGTTATAAAGCGACAAATACGTATACAGTTGTTAATTCAGCAGGAACATTTAACTTTCCAGTGATAGCTTGGTATTGTCCAAAACTACCATACAATTATGGTCCAAATGGTTACGGCAATCTTCCTGGTTTAATTTTAGAATTACAAGTTAGGAATATAAATTATGGTGTAAAAAAAATAGATTTAAATTCAGAAATGGAATTTAATTTACGTTTTTTAGATAAAGCATCAATACTCACAGAAGAAGAACTAAATAAAAAACTTGATGAATTCAATAATTTTGACCGAGTAAAGAAGTAAATGTTTAGATTTTTATTAGTTTTTTTATTAATTTATTGTTCATTAACTTTTTCCCAAACCCTAACAGGCGCTATCGCTGACGACTTAAGTAAACCCCTCGAGTCCGCAAATATAATAGCCAAACCTTTAACCGTAAAAGCATCTTTAAAGTTTGCCATTGCAGACAATAAAACTCAATTTAAATGATAATGAAAACATAGCAAAAAATATAGTATAAAATCTACAAAAAAAGGCTTGTTAATTTTTTGTTAAAATATAAGAAAAAACAACAAAAGTCATTTTTTTTTTTTTCACTTTTGTGATGGTTAACCAAAAAATATTTATAAATTTAAACCATTATTAATTATGAAAAAATTATTATTTACAGCTATCGCAATGGTAGCTTTTAGTAGTGCAAGTATGGCAAATACAATTGCAATTGAAGAGGTTGTATTAGAAAATAATTTAACAGAGAATGAAATTGAAATTGCAGCGCTAAAAGTTGGACCTACCGACTGTTTAGCATTAAAATTTTATTATTATAATAGGGGAATCGCTTACGGACTTACACATGATCAGGCATTAGCTGCAGCGTATGCAGTTTATTTTAATTGCATGGGGCAATTATTACCAACTGAGCCAGAAAGACCATAATTTACTTAAAATTTTCGGAATATAAATTCATTTATATTCCGAAAATTATTAATATTATATCTATATGAAAAAAAAATACTTTAGTATTCTTTTACTACTAATAATGTCATTTTGCTATTCACAGAGTAAAGTTCTTTATATTGAATATGGTTCTTCTTTTGATGACGATAATGGCACTTTTACCAAGGATAAAGTTTTTGGTGATTCTTTTTCAATGGCAATGCGTGAATCACATAAACTTAGATATGGTCTTATCATTAACTCCTATGGTGCAAAATTTTTTGATTTAACAGAAACAATTGAAAATACTTTATCTTCCAATTTAGCTAAAATTTTGACTAATTATATGGGGATTATTTACATTATAGATGATCAGGTGCTCTGCCAATCTAAAATTTTAGGAGAAAATATTTATACCAAAAAAGATTTAATGAGTGACTGGATTTTAACAAATGAAAGTAAAATTATTGACGGACTCGCTTGTTACAAGGCCACTCGAACTATAAATATCAAAAATCCAAAAGGTGAATTCACTTATCCAGTTATAGCTTGGTATTGCCCTCAGATTCCTCATAAATACGGCCCCAATGGTTATGGAAATCTTCCTGGTCTAATATTAGAATTACAGGTTAGAAATGTATCCTTTTTTACAAAAAAAATAGATTTTAATTCCGATGAACAATTTGATACAAATTTTTTGAAAAAAGCAAAAATTTTAACAGAAGAACAATTTAACAAAAAGATTTATGAATTCAATGATTTCGATAAATTAAAAAAATAAATGTTAACAATTTTAATCTATTTTTTTTGCAATAATTTTTTTGCTTCTTACTACTAAACCTTTACCCGAAAAAGCTTCTTTAAATTTGAAATTACACGTACTAAAAGCCAATTGTAATGAGAATTAAAACATAGCAAAAAAATATAGTATAAAATCTACAAAAAAAGGCTTGTTAATTTTTTGTTAAAATATAAGAAAAAACAACAAAAGTCATTTTTTTTTTTTTTCACTTTTGTGATGGTTAACCAAAAAATATTTATAAATTTAAACCATTATTAATTATGAAAAAATTATTATTTACAGCTATTGCAATGGTAGCTTTTAGTAGTGCATCAATGGCAAATACAATTGCTGATGAAGAGATTATTGTTGATAACAAAAAGAGTAAAGCACTCATAAAAAGAGATCCTAATGAGTGTCTTGTAGCAAAATTCAATTGTTATGTTGACGCAAGGCGTGACGGATTTTCAGTTGAGGTTGCAACTCAAATGTCTTATTCAATTTATTTTACTTGTATGGGTCTAGCAATTCTTGAGTTATAACTATATCGAGAAAAAAATTATGAAAAAAATAATATTCCTTCTTCTTTTATCATACCTATCCCATTCTCAAAATAGTTTTTATGTTGAGTATAATTTGAAGATTGCTAGAGAGGAAGGATTATTTAAAAACAATAACTATTTGAAAGAAATGCTTGATAAATCTGTTTCAAATCAACAACCTATTGTTTTTAAATTAGAGATAAACGATACTATTTCAAAGTTTTCAAAAATAAAAAACGAAATTGACACTTCAGATAAAGTAATAAACTTCGCAGTAAGTATTGCAAATTATACTGGAATTGTTTTTAATATGAATAATACATTTATATTAAAGCAAAGTTCACTTTTAGGAAATAACTATTTTGTTAAATATCCAATTATAAATAACTGGAAAATAACAAATGAAACAAAATTAATTGACAACTATTTATGCTATAAAGCAACAAATGTATATAAAGTTGTTAATGATGTAAAAACCTTCAATCATCCAGTAACAGCATGGTTTTGCCCAAGTTTACCCTATAAACACGGTCCAAATGGATATGGAAATTTACCCGGTTTAATTCTTGAATTACAAGTTAGGAATTCTACTTATGGAGCAACATTAATCTCTAATAACAGAAAAAATGATGTATCGGTTAATCAAATAAAAAATATAAAAATTATCACAATATCAGAACTAGAAAAAAAACTAGAGATTTTAAATGATTTTGAAAAATTGAAAAAGTAAATGTATAAGCTTTTAATATATATTTTACTTTGTAACATGCCTATTTTGTACTCCCAAACCCTAACAGGCGTTATCTCTGACGACTTAAGTAAACCCCTCGAGTCTGCAAATATAATTGCCAAACCGTTGACCGAAAAAGCATCTTTAAAGTTTGCCATTGCAGACAACAAAGGTCGTTATCGACTAGAGTTAGAAAGTAATGTGAAATATGAAATAACGGCATCTTACATTGGTTATACTGAAGAAGTTTTAATTCTTGAACCAAATTCTACTCTAAAAAATCACGATTTTAAATTAAAACCTACTGGTGAAATACTCAAAGAAATTGTAATAAAACACGAGTACAAACCAATAGTTATCAAGAAAGATACATTAACTTATGATGTAAAGGCTTTTGCCAATGGTAACGAACGTAAGATGAAAGAAATCCTTGAAAAACTTCCCGGCGTTGAAGTAGATAAAAAAGGAAATGTTACCGTTCAAGGTAAGAAAGTTACTAAAATGCTCGTTGAAGGAAAATCGTTTTTTGGTGGTGGCTCAAAACTAGCTGTAGAAAATATTCCGGCCGATGCTTTAGATAAAATAGAAGTAATTGACCATTTTAATGAGGTCGGTTTTATGAAAAAAGTTTCAGACAGCGATGAACTTGCCATGAATGTAAAACTAAAAGAAGATAAAAAGAAGTTTATTTTTGGCGATGTAGAAGCTGGTGTAGAAGTAGCTAACGATAATGGATTTAATCTTGCTCATGCTGCCTTGTTTTATTATGCTCCAAAAACCAATGTTAGCTTTATTGGTGACCTTAATAATATAGGTAAAAGCACCTTTACTTTTGAAGATCTAATGCGTTTTCAGGGTGGCGTAAGTAGTTTTCTATCGGGCAGAAAATCGTTTACCAATTTATATTCCTACACCAATGATAATACTGATGTTGTTGAAAACAAATCGCAATTTGGAGCACTGAATTTTAGTATTGAAGCTTCAGAAAAATTAGAAATTTCGGGTTTTGGTTTATTTTCTAAAGTATTTATGGCTTCGCAAATAGAAACTAAAAACGAGTATTTACAAAACACCTTAATAGCTTTCGAAAATAAATCGCAAAATGACAACAACAAAACCATTCTAGGCATTGGCAATGTAAAACTCGATTATACAGCAAACAAAGACGAAAAATGGTTTTACAATGCGCAATATCAATCGAGTTCTAACGATATTTTAAATACTATAAACTCGATTACAAACATCAATTCAAATACGTTTGAAACCATTAGTAACGCTGATAATAGCTCTGTAAAACAATACATTGAATGGCATAAAAATTATAATGAAAAACATACTACTACGTTCGTCGTGAATCATGCTTTTGAGATAAACACACCTCAAAATCAATGGTTTACCGACCAGCCGTTTTTAGCAGGATTAATTCCATTACAAACCGATGCAAGTTATACTATAAATCAAATAAAGAAAATTCAAAATAATAGTGTCGATGCGCTCTTTAAACATTATTGGATTATTAACAACTTTAATCATCTTTATACTATTATTGGAAACAACTATGGCAATGCAACATTTGACACCTCAGAAAAACAAATTTTAACTGATGGCTCGATAAACAATTTCTCAAATGCAAATTTTGGCAATAATGTTAATTATAATTTAAATGACGCTTACATCGGATTAGAATATAAATTCAAAATAGGAAAATGGACTAATAAGCCAGGAATCTATCTACATCAATACAATTTAAAAACCAATCAACTAAATGAAACCTTCGAAACAGCAAAAACATTGCTTCAACCACAGTTTAATAGTGATTATGAATTTAACAAATCGGAAACTTTAAATTTTTCATACCGCCTTACTAATACATTTCCAGAGGTAAGTCAAGTTGCCAATCAGTTTATATTGCAAAGCTATAATTCTGTTTTTAAAGGAAATGCATTGCTTCAAAACGAACAATTTCATGCGGCCAATTTAAGATATTCTAAAATGAATATGTACAGAGGTATTGTTTGGAATGGAATTGTTAGTTTTAACAAAAAAGTAAAAACAATCCGAAACGAAATTCAACTTTTGGGAATCAATCAGTTTAACACACCAATTCTAACTGATAATCCTGAAACTAATTGGCGATTTATGGGCTCTTTTAGTAAAAAAATCTATCGATTTAATTTAAAATTAGATACCAATTTAAGTTGGTTTAATTATATTCAAACAGTAAATAATGTAATTACCACTAACGATAGAAACAATCAAAATATTGGATTGACTTTTAAAACTGCTTACAAAAAATGGCCCGACTTTAGTATTGGTTATAACAAAGGATTTAGTCAATTTGAAGGATTAACACAATCTGCATTCCAATCTGATGCCATAAATGCTGATTTAGAATTTACATTTTTAAAGCATTTTACATATAAAATTGATTATGAAAATTTAAAAAACACCAACAATAATAAGCAATCTAATTATTTTGATGTAGCTAATACCTCGATAAGATATCAAAAGAAAAATAGTCCGTTTGGTTTTGAATTATTTGCTAATAATTTATTTAATACTACTTTACGAAATGACTACTCATTTTCTGATTTTATAATTAGCGAAAGACAAACTTTTATTTTACCACGAATATTTATGTTTAGCATAAGCTATAAGCTATAAAAAAACCCCAAAGAAAACTAATCCTTCGGGGCATTTATATTTTGAAAACTAGATTTAATTAATTTCCAGCTTCTTTTTTAGCATCTTCAATCATCTTCGCATTAGCTGTAATAGCAAACTCTACGCGACGGTTTTGGCTTCTTCCTTCTGGTGTATCGTTTGTTGCAATTGGATCTGCAATACCTAATCCAACCATTTTAAAACGAGACATATTTAAACCTTTAGATTCCAAATACTTTTCTACCGAAATTGCTCTTTGCTCAGACAATTTTAAATTATAATCTGCTTTACCTGTACTGTCAGTATAACCATAAATCACCATATCGGTATCGGCATAACTTTGAAAAACTGGTACCAATTTATCTAAATTAGCCCTTGCAGCAGCAGTTAAAGTTGATTTATTAGTATCAAAACGAACTGCATTTTCGCCCAAAACCAATCTAATTCCCTCTCCTACTCGCTCTACTTGCGCACCTGGTATAGCAGTTTGAATCTCTCTAGCTTGCTTATCCATTTTCTTTCCGATAACACCTCCAGCTACGCCACCAACTACGCCACCAATTACTGCACCAAGAGCACCATTTCCACCTTTACCAAGGTTGTTTCCTAAAACAGCACCAAGAACACTGCCAGCAACAGCACCAATTCCTGCACCTCTTTGTGTATTATTTGTGTTTTTTACAGCTTCACAACTTGTAAAAACTGATCCAAATGCTAGGGCTCCAACTATAAAATAAACCGTTAATTTTTTCATTTTGTTTTTTATTAAAATTAATTTCTTTGAAATTGATACACAATGTCTATAGATTTTCCGCCTACATCTCCTCTATCAACCAACTCAAAAGAAGATTCAGTTAAATTTTGAACTTTCAATATGTAGCCTTCTTTTACTCTTTTAGATTTGGTTTCGTTCAAAACTTTCATTACAAACATACCGTCTTTATTAATATACCAAGTAATTCCAGATACGAATGACGTACATGAAGGATTATCTAAAGCAAAATCACCCTTGTTATTGTTAGAAACAAATTTCCATTTACTTCCAATAAAACACTTAGAGTCCGCAATATCAAAAGAAGAAATCTTGATATAATCTGAACCAGGATAACTCACAGAAGTTAGCATATAATTCCCTTTGATAGCTCGTTCTGACTTGTTATCAACTTTAGTGTTTGCAACTGGTGCAGCCGATTTACATCCAATAATAACAATGGACAACAACACAAGAAAAAAACTTTTTTTCATAATTATTTATTTTAATTTTAAAATGCAAAGATAACTAGCTTTTTAATATCATACTAAGATAAGGAAAATTTATTTGTAAAACTATTTCTACGTCAATTTGTCATATTTTTATATTTGGTACTGAATTTGAAACGATGAAAGTGAGTTATTTAATTGTTTAATCGTCTCGTCGTAAGGCAGACTAAAAAGTTCAAAATATGTCAACAGGAAAAATTAATGTTTCAGTAGAAAACATTTTCCCATTAATTAAGAAATTTCTTTACAATGACCACGAAATTTTTCTTCGTGAATTGGTTTCAAATGCAACAGATGCAACTTTAAAATTAAAACATTTAACTAGTATTGGTGAGGCTAAAGTAGAATATGGCAATCCTGTTATTGAAGTAAAAATTGATAAAGAAGCCAAAAAACTTCATATAATAGACCAAGGTTTGGGAATGACTGCCGATGAAGTTGAAAAATACATCAACCAAGTAGCTTTTTCTGGTGCAGAAGAGTTTTTAGAAAAATATAAAGATTCTGCCAAAGATTCAGGAATTATTGGTCATTTTGGCTTAGGATTTTATTCTGCTTTTATGGTGGCAGAAAAAGTTGAAATCATAACAAAATCATTTAAAGAAGAACCAGCAGCACATTGGACTTGCGATGGAAGCCCAGAATTTACATTAGAACCATCAGACAAAACATCTCGCGGAACAGAAATTATTCTTCATATTGCGGAAGATTCATTAGAATTTCTAGAAGAATTCAAAATTAAAGAGTTACTAACAAAGTACAACAAGTTTATGCCTATTCCAATTAAGTTTGGAACTAAGCAAGAAGCATTACCAAAACCAGAAGATGCTCCAGAAGATTACAAAACTGAATATAAAGAAGTAGATAACATAATTAATAATCCGACGCCGGCTTGGACAAAATTACCGACTGATTTATCGGATGAAGATTACAAAAGCTTTTACCACGAATTGTATCCAATGCAATTTGAAGAACCTCTTTTTAATATTCATTTGAATGTAGATTATCCATTCAATTTGACGGGAATTTTATATTTTCCAAAGTTGTCTAACGACATGCAAATGCAAAAGGACAAAATTCAAATGTATCAAAATCAAGTTTTTGTAACTGATAACGTAGAAGGAATTGTTCCCGAATTTTTAGGAATGTTGAAAGGTGTAATTGATTCGCCAGATATTCCTTTAAATGTTTCTCGTTCTGGTTTGCAAGCCGATAGTAACGTAAAGAAAATATCAAACTATATTACTAGAAAAGTTGCTGATAAATTGAAAGGTTTATTCAACGAAAACCGTGAAGATTTCGAGAAAAAATGGAACGATATCAAGATTGTTTTAGAATACGGAATGTTATCAGAACCAAAATTCTATGAAAAAGCGGGCGATTTTGTTTTGTATCCATCAATTGATGATAAATATTACACATTAGCCGAATTGAAAGAAGCTATTACTGCAAATCAAACGGATAAAAACGGGAAATTAGTAGTTTTGTATGCTTCTAATAAAGATACGCAGCACGGTTATGTAGAAATTGCAAAAGATAAAGGATATGAAGTTCTGTTTTTAGATTCGCCAATTGTATCACATTTGATTCAGAAATTGGAAAGTGACAACGAAAATATGACTTTTGTTAGAGTAGATTCTGACCATATTGACAAATTGATTCAAAAAGAAGAAACTCAAATTTCTAAATTATCAGAGGACGAAGCTACCAATTTAAAAACCGTTTTAGAAGAAATTGTTCCAAAAGCTACCTATTCAGTGCAATTAGAACCAATGGATAGTTTAGCTGCACCGTTCATGATTACTCAACCAGAATTTATGAGAAGAATGAAAGAAATGAGTCAAACTGGCGGTGGCGGAATGTTCGGAATGGGTAACTTTCCAGAAATGTATAATTTGGTTGTAAATACTAATTCTGAATTAGCAACAACTATCTTAAACACCTCTGACAAATCGGCTCAAGAGAGTTTGGTTAAACAAGCTTTAGATTTGGCCAAAATCTCTCAAGGATTATTAAAAGGTGAAGAATTAACCGCTTTTGTTAAGAGAAGTTTTGAGTTGATTAAGTAGTAGTAAGACGTATTTATAAAGATTGACCTGTGAGTGTAAACTTGCAGGTTTTTTTTATTCTAATACCAAACTTTGAAAATACGCCAATAACCGTGAAATAATACCTCTTTTGTTTATAGAGTCTTCTGTATTGTTTGTGCTCTCAAAGGCTTTGAAAGTTCATGTAAAAAAAGTTATAAAACACAAAATTACAACATCTGTAAATAGTAATATGTCTAAATTTTTCATCTGTTTTTTTTAGTTATAAGTTAAAGAATATCAATAATCAAACGTTTGTTGGCGGCCATAATCCAATGAAAATTGCTTTTTCAAAATTATCTTCTACTTAATAAAAATACTCGAAAAAAAAATATAAATACGATTACTACAATCAATATAAATAATTCAGATTTTTTTAATTTACGAAAAATTTTTATTAAAATTTTAATATTTAAATTAAATTTTTTTTTATTTTTTAACAAACAGATTGATAAACAATAATAAAAAAGTACTTTTGTTTAATTATTTTTATAAAAAGTTAAACAAAATGAAGAGTATAACAGAAATCATCAACTATTTTTTTGAGTTTTTCCTTTCTGAAAAGACAAAAAAAAAATGCGAAAAAACCATTGTTTACATAGCAATTATAAGCTTTATTGTACATTTACTAGTGATAGCTTTGGTGAATTTAAACGTAATTGACATAAACGATCCAAGTAAATTACTGGTAAATCCGATAGCGGCAATTTATACACCATTTTCGTTCATAATCGTCTATGAGGTTTATCTTCTAATTTATTACCTTCCAAAATCGACTTCTGTATATATAGGTAAACAGTACGAAATTATTTCATTAATTATTATAAGAAGGATTTTTAAAGATTTATCGAATATTGAGTTAACAACGGATTGGTTTTTAGTAAAAAATGATATCCAATTTACCTATGATATAGTGGCGATTGTAATCTTGTTTTACATGATTTACTATTTTTATAAACTAGTAAAAATCAATACACAAGCAGCAGAAGAACCAAAAAAATCTGAAATCATTGGATTTATAAATCTAAAAAAAATAATCGCAGTTTGTTTGATTCCGATTTTGTTTGCGATGTCAATTTTCAGTTTATCGCACTGGATTTATGAAAACTTCTTTTCTATTTCTAAATTAATTAAAGAACTAAAAGACATCAACAATATTTTTTTTGAAAACTTTTTTACAGTTTTAATTTTAGTAGATGTTCTAATACTTATCTATTCTTTTTTATATTCGGATAAGTTTTATAAGGTCATTCGAAATTCAGGATTTATAATTTCAACCGTTTTAATTAAAATATCTTTTTCTACAACTGGTTTAATAAATACTATTCTAATTGTTGTTGCGGTGCTTTTTGGCGTTGTGATTTTTAAAATACATAATCTTTATAACAAAGATGAAGTTGCAAAATAGCCTAGATCAAACATTATTAACGATATTTGTATCCATAAAACAGCATTTACCATGAACCTTACTATAGAAACGCCTGCCCTACTATTTTCTGCAACTTCATTAATTCTTTTGGCCTACACTAATAGATTCTTAACTATTGCGCAAATTGTAAGGGGCTTAAAAAAAACTTACGACATTGAGCACAATAAAAGTATTTTGATAGAAATTAAAAACCTCAACTTACGATTAACTCTAATAAGATACATGCAACTTTTTGGCGTGTTAAGTTTATTTCTGTCTGTTTTTGGAATGTTAGTTTTGTTTGTAGAATGGCAACTTACTGGAATTTATATCTTTGGCGCAAGTATGCTAAGTTTACTTATTTCTCTTGGTATTTCATTCTGGGAAATAAGCATCTCGGTAAAAGCGCTGCGTGTTCATTTGAGCGATTTAATCGATAGTGAATTTAAAAATTAATCAATAATCCATAGTAAAACAGGTTTTTCAGATTTTTGCAATCGAGTGTCAAGTTTTTTCATAAATTGATTAGAAACTGCCGGACAACCCCAACTTAAAGGTGATACCTTCGGATAAATTTCTTGATTACTAATAGCAGTCCAAGAATGTAAAACTACTACTCTTTTTACAGCATTTTCATTGGTTTTTTCTAATCCATGCAACCAATATTTTACATTTATTCCCCAAGAACTATAATCTCTCTTTCCAATTTTATACTTTCCTTTCATTGAACAATGACTATCGGTTTTATTATTAAATTTAGCCTTTTCCCACTTATCTGGATTTTCTTCAAATTGATCGCAACTTCCATGTGTTACCAAGTTTTTATCAGAAACTTTATTTTTCTCAAAATCATAGATGAAAAATCGATTTTTCCCCGAGGGAAGACTTAAATCTAATAAGAAATAGTAATCTGTATTAAATCCGTTTTTCTTGCAGTATTCTAATGCTTCGTTATTGCTAGATTTATAATCTTCAGTTGGAATCTCAACTTTGCCATTGTTACAACAAATTAAACTTAAGAATAAAACAAATAAACTATTTTTCATAAAATGAATTTTAATCCCTATTCAACGTAAATAATTAAATTATATTTAAACCTTTTGTGTTAAATAAAGTCTAAATTTATAATTCAATTCATTGGTTATGAACAAAAGCAATCTTTGGTCGCTACGACTAGGTTTTTCTGGAAAACAAGCGCAACTCATAGAAGAATTAGGATTTGAAAAATTTCTTAATCAATCGTTTGTAACACCATTTGATAAAACCATTCCAAGTTTTCTTGATGATGAACCAAAAACTTTAGCCGAACTAAAAGCACTTCGTCAAGCGATAAAAAATGGAGGTTCAGAAGAGCAGAAAAACGCTATTAAAAAACAAATTAAAAACGGTAACGAATTAAAAAAATGGTGGATTGATAAATTTTTAACTGAACAATATCCATTAAGAGAAAAAATGACTTGCTTTTGGCACAATCATTATGTGGCCGCTGCTCAAAAAGTAAAATCTTCCTATTGGCTATATCAGCACAATACTATTTTACGCGAAAATGCTTTCGGAAATTTTAAAGAACTTACTAAACAAATTGTAAAATCTAATGCGATGGTTCGATATTTGGATAATGTCGATAATAAAAAAGATAAAATCAATGAAAATTTAAGTAGAGAACTTTTAGAACTTTTCACCATCGGAATTGGAAATTACACTGAAAACGATATAAAAGAAGGCGCAAAAGCATTAGCTGGATTAAATCTTGGCGAAGAAAGTGCGCTTTACAGAAGATTTTTAGAAGATAATACTACCAAAACCTATTTTGGAAAACAAGGAAATTTTAAAGCCGATGATTTAGTCGACATTATTTTCGAACAAAAAAACACACCCTATTTAATCACAAGAAAAATATTAAAATGGTTCATTTATGATAATCCAGCAGAAGAATTAGTCCAATATTACGGAGATTATTTAAGAAAAATGAATTTTGAAATCAGGCCACTTTTAACCAAAATTTTTATCGAAGAATATGCAAAAGAAAATTCTGGAAGTAAAATAAAAGATCCTTTAACTTATATAGTACAACTTTCAGACGAGCTCAATATTGCAAATTTTAATAGCAATATGATTGCACTTTTCATAAAACAACAAGGCATGGATTTATTTAATCAACCCAATGTGAAAGGATGGGATGGCGGCAATTCGTGGCTAACGACCCAAATTTATTTACAAAGAAACAATGCCAGCGATTTGTTGTGCAACGGACGAAATATCAGTAAAAAGGTATTTGATAAAACTCCTCAGGAAGGCGAAGAACCTGAAATTAAGTTTGATAAAATCAACGTTAGCATAAATTTTGATAAAACCGGAAACAATAAAAAAATAATTTCAGAATTGTCAAACAGATTGCTTTTTCGAGTAGATGAAAATCTGCAAAAAGACATGGAAAATCTTTTAAAATATGATTTTGATGCAAAAGATGCTAATGCCAACTACGCTATTTTAAGACTATTTAATTACATTACAAAAACGCCCGAATTCCAACTGATTTAAAGCTAAAATTATGAACAGAAGAAATTTTTTATCGCTCACAGGAACGTTCACTGGCGGAATGCTTGTACTTCCTAATTTTTTGCACGCTTTTGGTTCTCAAAATAATTTGGTTATGGGAGAGCAATGTCTAGTTTTTATTCAGCTCAATGGCGGAAATGATGGTTTAAATACGTTCATTCCGTATGAAAATCAGTTGTATTATGATTTGCGAACCAAAATAGCAATCAATAAAGACGAGGTTATTGCAAAAAATAAAGGCATGGCATTTCACCCTTCGTTAAAAGATTTTGCACAAATGCAACAAAACGGAGATTTATCTGTTCTACAAAATGTTGGCTATCCCAATCCTGTACAATCCCATTTTAGAAGTCAGGAAATATGGCAAACCGCAACCGATTCTAATAAATATCTGAATGAAGGTTGGCTTGGTCGTTACCTAGATTTACAATGTAAGGAGCACCAACCAACTGCAGGAGTAAATATAGATTCTATTGACAACTTGTCTTTAAAAGGTTTACAACCAAATACAATTACAGTAAAAGAACCAAACCGATTTAAAATCAAAAATGATAAAGAAGAAAATATAAAACTATCGGATAATCCGCATTTAGATTTTGTGAGAAAAATTGCTAATTCGGTTACAGAGGGTTCAGAAGAAATTCAAAAAGCTTTAGCAAAATCAACCACAGAACAAGGTTATCCAAAAACAGGACTGGCAAAAAATCTAGAATGGATTGCCCGATTAGTAAAAGGAAATTTAAATTCTAAAGTATACTACACCTCACTTGGCGGGTTTGATACTCATGATAATCAGCTTGATATTCATAAAAGAAAACTCACCGAATTGAATGACGCCATTTTTAGTTTTTACATTGATTTGAAGAAAGCACAACTACTTCAAAATGTGACTATAGTAGTTTTTTCAGAATTTGGACGAAGAGTAAAAGATAACGGTAACGGCACCGATCATGGAACTGCTGCACCAATGTTTATTATTGGAGGAAACAACAGGGGAAAAGTTCTTGGTAACAATCCTAATTTATCCGATTTAGATAGTGGTAATTTAAAGTATCAAATAGATTTTAGAAGTGTTTATGCCGCTTTACTCCAACAAAAAATGAACTTTGACCCTAAGAAAATAGGCATTCAAAACCAAACCCTCGGCGGAATATTTTGATGATGAAATAAACTTTTAATATCATTTACAAAAAACTATCTTTGTCGGCTTTTTAAAAATTAAAACAATGTCAAAGAATAATGTTCTAAAAGGAGTATTTTTAGTAGGTCTTGGCGCAACTAGCTATGGAATGTTGGCTACATTTGTAAGAATGGCTTACAATGAAAATTATACTACAGCAGAAGTAACGTCATCTCAATTTATTTTCGGAATAATTGGAATACTAATTATTAACGCCTTTCAAAAAAAACGAAACAATAATACTGCTGTAAAAGCCACAAAAAGCGAAATAAAAAAGCTGATGATAGCAGGAACATCAACAGGTTTAACAAGTATTTTTTATTACTTGGCAGTAAAATTTGATATTCCGGTTTCCATTGCAATTGTTCTATTAATGCAAACGGTTTGGATGGGTGTTATATTAGAATGGTTTTTAGAGAAAAAAGCACCAACACTAGTTAAAATAATTTCAGTAATTATAGTATTACTTGGAACCGTTTTAGCTACCAATATAATCAATTCTGAATTTAATTTAAATCTGCTTGGTGTATTTTTTGGTCTGTTGGCAGCAGCTTCGTTTACAACAACAATGTTTACGGCAAATAGAATTGCCATAAATATTTCGTCTGCACAGCGCAGTCTATACATGCTTTTAGGAGGCGGAGTTATGGTATTAATCTTTACATTATTAACACAAATAATTCCAAATCAATTTGCTGCTGTAGCTGATATTCTTGGTGTTTTCTCTTCGGCGAAAGATTTTAATTTTTCAATATTCTTAAAATGGGGAATCGTACTCTCGCTCTTTGGAACAATTATTCCACCAATGCTTTTAAATGCAGGATTTCCATTAACGGGAATTGGTTTAGGAAGCATTGTTTCTGCATTAGAACTTCCTGTTTCTGTTTTGATGGCTTACCTAATTTTAAACGAAAAAGTGGTTTTTATTCAATGGATTGGAATTGTTTTAATCATTATCGCTATTGTACTGATGAATATAAAAACTAACTTTTTATCAAAAAAATGAAAATTTTGTCAAACTAATACTACAAATTTGTTTTTTTTGTTAATTTTATTCTATATTCGTAATAACAAACAAAACAACTCATGGAAAAACCTTGGCATATATACCTCATGGCATTATTTTACATGCTTGCAGGTATTAATCATTTTAGGCAACCAGAATTATATAAAAAAGTAATTCCACCTTTCTTACCATATAAACATCACATCAATGACCTAGTAGGATTTCTGCTGGCAATTTTTGGCTTTTATATTTTTATTCCTGTTTTTACAGAATTTGCATTATGGTCGTTAATAGTTTTATTAGGACTTATTTTTCCCTCAAATATTTATATGGCAGTTTCTAAAGAAGCTGGTCTTGGTATTCCGCGATGGATACTAATTCTTAGATTACCACTTCAAATTGTATTAATTTATTGGGCTTATATGTACTTGCCTTATTCCAAATTTTATTAATTAAATAAAACTATAAATTATGAAAAACTATTTGCAGAATTTTTTGGAACCTATTGGTTAGTTTTTGGAGGATGCGGAAGTGCTTTATTTGCCGCAGGAATTCCAAATTTAGGAATCGGATTTGCTGGCGTTTCTCTAGCCTTTGATCTTACTGTACTAACTATGGCTTATGCTGTTGCACCTATTTCTAGCGGACATTTTAATCCCGCCGTTTCAATTGGATTATGGGCTGGCGGACGATTTTCTGCCAAAGATTTACTAGCCTATATTGCTGCGCAATGCGTTGGAGCCATTGCAGCGGCTGCGACTTTGTTTTCTATTTGGTCGGGTAAAACTGGAAACGTTATTGACAACACCAAGGCGGGAGCGTTTGCTTCTAATGGTTATGACAATTTTTCTCCACAAGGATTTTCGATGGTATCGTGTTTTACTGCAGAATTTGTACTGACTGCTTTCTTTTTAATTATAATACTTGGAGCAACAGATAAATTTTCGAATGGTAAATTTGCTGGAATAGCCATCGGTTTAGCCCTAACCCTAATTCATTTAATTAGCATTCCTATCACAAATACTTCTGTAAATCCGGCTCGTTCATTATCCCAAGCAGTATTTACACAAGGCGAACCACTAGCTCAAGTTTGGCTTTTTTGGGCTGCGCCAATATTAGGAGCAATTGTTGGTGGTTTAGTTTATAAAAATTTACTTCAAAAAAACGATAACGAATAATTACTTCATCTTAATTATTTTTAAAACGACGGAATTATTTTCGTCGTTTTTTTTTACTTTTGATAAATGAGAACATTATTTCCATCTGAAAAAATAGTATTTGATCTGCCCGATGCCGTAATTGAGTATTTTCCAAATTTTTTTGACGAAAGTCAATCTAAAGAATTATTTGAAAAGTTGCTACATGAAATTCCTTGGCAACAAGATGATATCACAGTTTTTGGCAAAACTCATCCGCAACCACGATTAACATCGCTTTTTGGAAATGAAGGCAAACCATACTCCTATTCAAATATTGTAATGCAACCCAATCAATGGAATCCGTTGTTGATGTTTATAAAAAATGAAATTGAAGATGTTTGCAACGAAAACTTCACAACAGTATTGCTTAATCTTTATCGTGACGGAAAAGACAGTAATGGATGGCACGCCGATAATGAAAAAGAACTTGGTCGAGATCCAGTAATCGCCTCGGTTAGCTTTGGTGCAGAAAGAAGTTTCCATTTAAAGCACAATACAATAACAACTGCCAAACAAAAAATTATTTTAGAAAACGGAAGCCTTTTGCTAATGAAAGGCAGCACGCAGCATTTCTGGAAACATCAAATTGCAAAAACTAGCAAATCAATTGGTCCGAGAATAAACTTAACATTTAGAATAATTCGTTAAAAAAAAAAATCACTAATTTTGATAGAAATTACTACCATGGAAAATATCATTGGCTATTTTGAAACCATTCCATCCTTGCATCGTGCACTAATTTTAGCTGGTGGAATTGCTTTATTTTGGATAATTGAAAGCGCTAAACCCTTTTTCAAATTCAATTATAATAAACTACATCATGCCAAAATTAACATCTTTTTTACACTTACAACAATAGTAATAAATTTTGCGTTGGCTTTTATTCTTTTAAAAACAGCGGAATTTGTAGTTGCAAAAGATTTTGGGATTTTACAATGGCTGCCCGAGCTAAACATTTGGATATATACAATTTTAGGATTGCTACTTTTAGATTTTTTTGGAGCCTACTTAGCCCATTTTATTGAGCATCGTGTTAAATTTTTATGGAGATTTCATTTAATTCATCACACCGATACTTATATCGACACCACTTCGGGAAATAGACATCATCCAGGAGAGAGCGTTATTCGATTTATATTTACAACCGTAGGAGTATTACTTGTTGGTTCACCAATGTGGATGGTTTTTCTTTATCAAACCTTATCTGTTGTTGCAACACAATTTACGCATGCTAATATTTGTCTCCCGAAGAAACTTGATGCTTTAATGAGCTATTTTTTAGTTTCACCAGATATGCATAAAATTCATCATCATTACAAACTTCCTTACACAGATTCTAATTATGGAAATATTTTTTCTGTTTGGGACAGAATTTTTGGTACTTTTTTATATATGAAAAGAGAGGAAATCGTTTATGGCGTTGACACTCATATGGATCCACAAGAAAATAATCACTTATTAAATTTATTAAAAATTCCGTTTCAAAAATCGCGATCACCAGAAACGGAATAATTTTTTTCATCAAATATAAAAAGTGATTCTTTTTTTTCTTAATATTGGTATATAAATTGATAGTGAAAACAGTGTTAACATAATTTGTGCTTTTCAACTAATGAAAAAAAGTAAAAGAGTAGAACTAGACAGCGAGCAATTAGATCGCGTTGTCAGTATGGCCCAAGAGGAAAGAAAACCTTTTGAAGTATTAAAAGCTGAATTTGGAATAACGGAAAATGAAGTTACCGAATTAATGCGTAAGCGATTATCTAAAGAAAATTTTGAACTTTGGAAAAAGAAAGTAGCAGCTTCTAAACCAAAACCAAAGCCTATGGTTGATGATGATTTTGATGATTTGGACGGTAAATATTACATGAAAAATAAATTAGATTAATAATAATTTGACTAAGCGATATTTGTTTATCGCTTTTTTTACACCATAAAACAAACCTATGAAGTTTTTAATAACGCTTTTTTTACTTCTTTCTTCTTTAGTTTTTTCACAACAAAAAAATTTTAATACAGAAGAAATTACCGTTGACTCTTTAATAAAAGGATCGCTTTTTTTACCAAAGAACAATACAAAAAAAACAAAGTTAGTTATTCTAATTGCAGGATCGGGCCCAACTAATAGATACGGGAACCAGTTTGGTGGCGTTAGTAATAATTTGAAATTTTTAGCAGAAGACTTAGTTCAAAAAAATATAGCTGTTTTTAGCTACGACAAACGAATCTTCTCAATGATGAAATCTGGGAATATAGATGAAAAAATAATTCGATTTGAAGACATGATTATCGACGCTCAAAATATTGTAAAGTATTTTAGAAAAAATAAACGATTCAAAAAAATTATAATTGCTGGCCATAGCGAAGGCGCTCTTGTTGGAATGGCAACTTCGTCTTCAACAAAAGTAGACGGTTTTGTTTCACTTGCAGGAGCTGGCAGACCAATACATGAAGTTCTTGAAGATCAGTTAATAAGGCAATTACCACAATTGTCTGATGAAATAAAAGCTAACTTAAAAAAATACAAGGAAGGTACACTTTTTGAATATTTAGGAAAAAACCCAACAATGACTAGTATTTTTAAGCCAAGCATACAGCCGTACATGATTTCATGGGCGAGATGGAATCCTATCACAGAAATTGAAAAACTCAAAATCCCGATACTTATTATTAACGGGACCCAAGATTTACAAGTTTCAGAAAGTGATGCTAAATTACTTAAAAAGGCTGCTCCCGAAGCTCAAATTGAAATTATTGAAAACATGAACCATTTGTTTAAAAACACTCCAACTGAAAAAGAAAATAGGAAATCTTACAATGATGGTTCATTGCCAATTATGCCAATTCTAACCGAAAAAATGGTCGGCTTTATAAAATCAATTTAAAAATTGTAACAAACAAGCAAAAAAGAGCACTAATTACAATAGTAAAATATCAAAATCAATATTAATATTATGAATAAAAAGATTCTATTAGGATTATCCTTAACTTTTTTAATTTTTGGATGCAAATCAGGAAGCAATCCAGCTTCAAGTACAAATTTATCTGAAGTTGCTGTAACTATCAATCTTAACGACGTTATCGATGATAAAGTTATGGTAACAGTAAAAGCGCCAACTATAACTACCAATGAAATAGAATATAACATTCCGAAAATCATTCCAGGTACTTATTCTGTAGATGATTATGGAAAACTTTTAGAAGATTTTAAAGCTTTTGATAAAAACGGAAACGTGCTTGCTACATCAAAAAAAGATGTAAATACTTGGGTAATTACTAATGCGAAAAAACTAGATAAAATTACTTATCTAGTTAATGATACTTATGATGTAGAAGGTGGCGGAGGTTTTGGAAGCGGTATTTTTTCGCCAGCGGGAACCAATATTGATGCTGGCACTAATTTTATGCTTAACAATCACGGATTTATTGGCTATTTTACAGAAAAAAAAGATTTAACCTACAAATTAACAGTAGAACATCCAGAAACACTTTATGGAGCAACTTCACTTACAGATGATAACCCAAGTAAAACAGTAGATTTATTTGTAACATCAAGATATAATGAACTTGTAGACAACCCTATAATGTATTCTAAACCAGATATCAACTCATTTATTGTAGATGGAATGGAAATACTTTTTAGCGTTTATTCAGCTAATGGTAAACATAATGCTAAATCATTATCGGGCGATTTAGAAAAAACTATGAGAGCTCAAAAGAAATTTTTGGGACCGATAAACGATAACAAAAAATATACAGTGCTACTTTACCTTTCTGACATGAAGAAGAAAGATGCAAAAGGATTTGGAGCTCTAGAACACAATACATCAACCGTTGTAGTTTTTCCAGAAATGATGTCAACAGCTGCATTAGGAGAACAAATAAAAGATGTCGTTTCACACGAGTTCTTTCATATAGTTACGCCACTAAGCGTACATTCTAATGAAATTCATTTTTTCGATTTCAACTCACCTAAAATGTCAAAACATTTATGGATGTATGAAGGCGTTACAGAATATTTTGCAAATTTATTTCAAATTAATCAAGACTTAATTGATGAGAGTGATTTTTATCAAAGAATGTCGAGCAAAATAAAAAACGCTAAGCGAATGAATGACAAAATGCCGTTTACAAAAATGAGTGCTAATGTATTAGAAAAACCCTATAAAGACCAATACTTAAATGTTTATGACAAAGGAGCATTAATTGCAATGTGTATGGATATTATTATTAGAGAAAAAAGTAACGGTGAAAGAGGAATATTAGATTTAATGCAAAAATTATCGATTGAATTCGGTCCAAAAAAACCATTTTCTGACGACTTACTTTTTGACAAAATTGTAGCATTGACCTATCCTGAAGTAGGAACGTTTTTGAATACCTATGTTGACGGTGAAACACCTATTCCATATGAAGATTATTTTGCAAAAATGGGGATTACTT
The DNA here is from genome assembly GCA_044361155.1 of Flavobacterium sp. Classification (GTDB taxonomy): domain Bacteria; phylum Bacteroidota; class Bacteroidia; order Flavobacteriales; family Flavobacteriaceae; genus Flavobacterium. Next base: position 555,424 of record JBIKJF010000001.1, on the reverse strand, counting down.
ATTCCAAAATTAAAAAAACTGGAAATCCTTTTATGAATGGTTCTAATGCTTGCATTACTGGAATTCCCTCTACCAAAGAAATCACAATACGCAGCAATACAGAGCTAACTAATTTCTTATTAAATATTGGTATAAAGGCAGATGATATAATTGTAGCAATAAATGACAAAGCATATAATCTAGATAATATTTCTGAAATGATGGAATCGGTGCAATCATGGGAAGAAGGAACAACAATTAGTCTGAAAATAAAACGTAACGATAAAGAGCAAATCTTGACAGGAAAGGCAATATTACCAGTTGTGGAGACTCAAGGCTATACTTTGACCGACGTAACTAAAAAAAGTTTAAAACAAGCTTGGTTAAAAGGATAAATTAGAAAAACAAATACATGTAAAATCCTCAATTTATACTTTAAATTGAGGATTTTTTTTATTATTTTGCCAAAAAATAAATCTTATGCAAAAATCACTTATTATCTTACTATCATTGCTTCTATTTTCGTGCGAAGAAAAAAAATCAGATAAAAATTTACAAATTACAGGAAATGTAAAAGGACTAAAAAAAGGAACGCTTTATATTAAAAAAATAAAAGATACTACTATTATAACTATTGACACAATAAAAATTGATGGTGATTCACAATTTGCTACAGAAATGAATATAGATTCGCCCGAAATGTACTATTTGGTGCTTGATAGAGGTGTTACAAAATCTGTAGACAATAGCTTGCCTTTTTTTGTTGAGCAAGGAAAAATAAATATAGAGACCACATTAAATTTTTTCTCATCAGATGCAAAAATTACAGGCTCTAAAAATCAAGATTTATATAACGAATACAAACTGATAGCTTCAAGATTTGTCGATCAGGATTTGGAATTGATTAAAAAAAGGTTTGAAGCTATTAAAAATAAAAAAACAGAAGACTTAGCAAAAATAACCGAACGGCAGGAAAGTATTACAAGAAAAAAATACTTATTCACTACCAATTTTGCTGTAAATAACGCCTCATTTGAAATAGCACCTTATTTGGCTTTAGCGGAAATTTCAGATATTAATTTGAAATATTTAGACACGATTCAAAAATCGCTATCACCGAAAGTTGCAAAATCTATTTATGGAAAAAAATTAGACCACCTAATTTCAGAACGAAAAAGTATAGAACAATAAATTTTTTTTTAGAAAAACTAAGTAAAAGACTTCTTCTATACGAGGTCTTTTTTTTAATTGGTACAATATAAAAAAAACCACCACATAATTGTGATGGTTTTACGAAGAGCCGGCGGAGGGACTCGAACCCACGACCTGCTGATTACAAATCAGCTGCTCTAGCCAACTGAGCTACGCTGGCCGGTCTCAATTCTGGTGCAAATATAATAGTGATTTTTAAATCCCCAAAACTTTTTTACACTTTTTTGATGATTTTTTTTATTAAAGTGCGTTGATTTTTTCAATCAATTGATTAGCAGTTTGTTCCAATTCTGTATTAATTTGTTTGAAATGTGCTTTTTTATTTTCCACTTTTTTAGCATTAACCTTCACGATCAAAGCATCAAAAGAGCTAATTGCTTCATCTATAACAGCATTTGTAGCTGCTGTTGGTTTTCCTTCACTAGTCATTTCATGAATATAAACCGCTTCAATAATGTCTCCTAAAACGAAGTTGATGTCTTTTTTTAAATTTTTAACGCTTGGCATTTTCTTTATTTTTTAAATTTAAGTGCAAAACTACATATAATCTTTTTAAAAAAGGTTAAGAAATATAAATTTCTAACAAAGACGCTTTCCCGTGAATTTCAAAATCGCTGATTTTAGCTGGAATTAATACCGTATCACCTGTTTTATAAAAATAGTTTTCATTATTGTATTCCAATTCAAAACTTCCTTCTACGCACATATAAACTAAAAATGAGGTTTCATCATTTATAACAGTTAAATTTCCGTCAAGCGGAATGAAATTTGTTGTGAAATAAGGGCAATGAACTACAGCATTTGGTTCGTTTTGAGCTTTAGAATAGTTTTTTTGAGCATCAACTTTATCATAATTTATAGCATCCAAAGCTAATTCAATATGTAGTTCACGTGGTTCTCCTTGGATATCTAGTCTATCAAAATCATATAATCTATAAGTTATGTCTGATGTTTGTTGGATTTCTGCAATCACGGTTCCAGCTCCGATAGCATGAACGGTACCAGTTTCTAAAAAGAAAACATCTCCTTTTTTCACCTTTTTGGTATCGAGAATATCTAGTAAGGTTTTGTTTTCAAGATTTTTTAAATATTCTCTCTGAGACGATTTTTCTTTAAAACCCACAATTAATCTTGCATCAAGGTCGGCTTGCATCACATACCACATTTCGGTTTTACCAAAAGACTTATGACGTTTAGATGCTAATTCATTATTAGGATGCACTTGAATAGATAAATCTTCACGAGCATCAAGATATTTAAAAAGTAGTGGAAATTGTTTTCCGAATTTTTGGTAGACTTTTGTCCCTAAAACTTGCTCAGGAAATTTATTTATTAATTCGTTTAACGAAGTTCCTTCAAGAACGCCATTTGCTATAATACTTACATCATTCTCTACGGTAGAAATTTCCCAGCTTTCACCCGTAATTTCTGATGAAATTGGTTTGTTTAAATAATCTTTCAGTTTTGTTCCGCCCCAAATTCTATCTTTTAGTATGGGTTGAAATTGTAATGGATAAAATTTCATTGATTTAATTTTACTACAAAGATTAAAAAATATTGAATAAAAATTCTGAATATCCTATCAATCAATAAACAAGTACGACGAATAGCTAAAAAGTATAGATTAGAATATTTAAATTATATTCTTTTTCAAAACCTTCAATGCTTTAGTAATATGAATTTCTGATGACATGCTATTGAAAACCATAGTAACAAACCCTTCTTGATCAACAACAAAGGTTTCACGACCGGGAATGATAAACAAACTATTTTGAACACCAAAAAGCTTACGTAACTTTTTATCATGATCAGAAAGTAAAATAAATGGTAAATTGAATTTACTTTTAAACTTTAGATGAGATGTAACTGTATCCGAACTAATTCCGATAACCTCTGCCCCAAAATCTTTAAATTCTTGATAATTATCTCTAAAGCTGCAAGCTTGAGCTGTACAACCAGGCGTGTCATCTTTTGGATAAAAGTAAATTACAAGTGGTTGTTTTCCAACATAGTCTTGCGAATTAAAAATGTTTCCATTAGTATCTTTTGCAGCAAAACTTGGTAGTTTATCTCCTATTTTTAAAGACATATTAGTTTCCTCTATAGGTTACAAAATTTCTTGGTGTTTCGTAAAGAACTACTTCTAATTCTTTGCTATCATCAATAAACTTTCTTAGTCTATTCCAAATTACAACCGCAATATTTTCAGCTGTTGGATTTAAATCAGCAAAATCAGAAACATCTAGATTCAAATTCTTATGATCGAACACATTTTCAATATGATTTTTTATCAAATCTGATAAAATTTTTACATCGACTACAAAACCAGTTTCTTGATCAATCTCTCCAGTAACAGAAACGATTAATTCATAATTATGCCCATGATAATTAGGGTTATTGCATTTCCCGAAAATTAGATCATTTTGTTCCATCGACCAATCTTTTCTGTATAATCTATGTGCAGCATTAAAATGTGCTTTTCTTGATACGGTAACTTTCATGTTAATTTTTGATTGCTGATTAACGATTTTTAATTTTTGAAGTATTTGGATTCTTAAATCTTATGATCTTCTAGATAATGATAAAACTCATCAAAAATTATCCTAAACCAAATAGTATAAATATCTGGATTTTGAATCATATCTTCTTTGATATCTTCAATAGTCATCCATTTCCAGCTTTCAACTTCTTCATCATTGATATTTGGCTCTTCGTTAGAATATCCTATCATCACGTGATCTAGTTCGTGTTCGGTTAAACCGTTATCAAATGGTGCTTTGTAGATAAAATGAAACAATTCTTTCAATTCGGTTTCAAAACCCATTTCTTCAAACAATCGACGTTTTCCTGCTTCAATATTAGTTTCTCCAGCACGTTGGTGACTGCAACAAGTGTTTGTCCAAAGTAAAGGAGAATGATATTTATGATGGGCCCGCTGTTGCAACAGGACTTCATTTTTATCATTCAAAACAAATACAGAAAAAGCACGATGCAAAACTGCCTTCTCGTGTGCTTCTAGCTTATTCATTAAACCAATAGGTTCGTCTTTTTCGTTAACTAAGATTACTTGTTCTTCTTTCATAGATTTGTTATGATGGTCAAAAGTACGAAAAAATAAATCCTAACGGAATATAGTATAGTCAACAACAGTTAAACTTTCCTTAAATCAACTCAATTTATACACTGTAAGCCATTTTGCAACCTACTTCTATTGTAAATTTGTACATCAATTAGTTTAATTGTTATGAGAAAAATTATCACTTTTTTGTTCTTCATTCCCTTGCTTTCTATTATAGCTTGTGGACAATCTAACAAAAAAACGTCAAAAAAAGAAACGAAAAACATGGAAAACGTAATTTCTAAACCCGAGAATCCCTATTATTCAAATATAGACACCAATAAATTAACCGTATCAAACGCCGACTGGAAAAAAGTTTTATCACCAAATTTATATGCAGTTGCTAGAGAAGCCGACACCGAAAGAGCGTTTACTGGAAAGATGTGGAATGACGAAACCAAAGGAACCTATTATTGCGCTGCTTGTGGTTATAAGCTATTTAAATCCAATCAAAAGTTTACCAGCAGTTGCGGCTGGCCAAGTTTTTTTGAACAAAATAATAAAGAAAGTATCACATTTAAAGATGATAATTCTTATGGAATGCGAAGAATTGAGGCTAATTGCGGACGATGTGATTCGCACTTAGGACATTTATTTGATGATGGACCAGAACCAACAGGTAAAAGATATTGCATGAATGCCATCTCGTTAGATTTTGTTCCAGATGGAGTAGCTATAAATTCTGCAAATCTAGAAACTATTGTTATCGGTGGTGGTTGCTTTTGGTGTGTGGAAGCCGTTTATCAAAATCTTGATGGCGTTACTAGTGTTTACTCTGGTTATGCTGGAGGAATGGTAGAAGATCCGAGTTATGAACAAGTTTGCACTGGTAGAACTGGTGCAGCAGAAGTTGTAGAAATAACTTACGACAAGAGCAAAACAAATCTAGACGAAATTTTTAAAATCTTTTTTACTGTACACGATCCAACGACCTTAAATCGTCAAGGCGCAGATGTTGGAACACAATATCGTTCTGCTATTTTTTATAAAAACGAAAAAGAGAAAAAAGCGGCGCAAAATTTGATTGCTGAATTGAATGAAAAAGTATTTTCAAATAAAATTGTAACGACTTTAGAACCTTTAAAAAAGTTTTATAAAGCCGAAGAATACCATCAAGGTTATTATGAAAACAATAAAGATAAGCCTTATTGCCAAATGGTGATCCAGCCCAAAATTGAAAAGTTTGAAAAAATTTTTAAAGAACGATTGAAAAAAAACTAATAAATAAATGAACCGCTCCAGAAAATGAGTGGTTTTTTTTATCTAAAACACAACTCTAACAAAGATATTTGGCGTTACTCCAAGAGAATAAAAATCTTGAATTACATAACGTTGTGAGGTAACATCGGAAAAATTAGTGAATCTTCGCTCAAATTCTTTACTTATGATAGTCCTGTTATTGTACAAATTATAGATTGAAAATCCTATTTTTATAGCTGTAGTGTTCATTTTATTAAATTCATAAAATCCTGATAAATCCATTCTGTGTTGGGTTGCTAAGGTTTCTGTATTAAATGAAAATTCTTGCGTCTCTTCATTTATCATGCTAAATGGCTTTCCGGAATGTATAAACCAACCCGATGTAACCGAAAAATTATTCCACTTTTTATTGTACGAAATACTAAAAGCGTGCCTTATATTTGAATTGATATTAAAATATTGGTTGTTATTTAAACCGTCAAATTTATTGTTTGAATCTTGATAAGTATAAGTAATCCATGCGTTCCAGGAAGTTGCTTTTTTTTGAATTAAAATATCCATCCCGTTTGTAAATCCTTGTCCTTTAAAAATTGTCGCGACGTTTTGGTTATCAAATTCAAACAATGAAGAGGTAAGACCGTCTATTGTTTTGTGATACAAATCAACATCTACCAACCATTTATTTTTTTTAAAGATAAAACCAGCAGACCAATGATTAGACAATTGAATAGGATAATTTCCGCCATCAGCAACAGCCCAAACATAATTTTCTAAACTTAAATCGTTAATTGTGTTTTCACGAATTTGACTTAAAATTTGACTTCGTTTTTCATATGAAGTTTGTAAAATTAAATCGTCGGAAATGAACTTTTGCACTAGAACTCTAGGTTCAAAAAAATCACTATTATGTTTGAAATCTGTATATCTAAATCCAGAATTTATTTGCCAAGAATCAAATTTATATTTAAAAAAAGCATAACCAATATGACTTACATTAAGAGCTTGTTTAAAACTTAACACAACTCCTAAATCTTGATTAAAAGTATTAAACAAATGAGAAACATCATTGCCTAGTAATTGATAACCAAAATCCAAATCTAATTTTGGACTGAAAGCATATTTAAAATTAGCTTCTAATCCTGAATCAACAACTCTATTCAATTTTTTATAAGCTTCAAATTCTAAAAAAGGAAACTGTTGCCTCTTGAGATAATCAAAATCATATACCGAATAAAACATCAAAAAATCATGACTAAATTTAGAGCTATATTTCTGATTCCAATTAAAACTAAAACCATGATTAGAAATACTCATTTCTTGGTTTTCTGAAACAGAATTATTGAGTTGGTTAGTGTAATTTAAATTGTTATCAATATAAATTCCAGAAAAGGAAAACACACTACTTTTTATAGGTTTAAAATTTATTTTAGCCGAATAATCTTGAAAGTTAAATTTATTTTTATTGTCAAAATTATTAAAAACTGTATTTTGAAATACCTTATCTTCAAACTGTCGGAAAGTGGTAGATTGAAACCATTCTGTCAATGACTTTCGTGCAGCAATTTGAATTCCTAATTTATCTTTAATCAATGGTAATTTAGCGTTAATATCAGCATTTAAAGCATTCAAACCAGCATTTATTTGAAATTTCTCGGAAATTCTATCGGATGATTTGATATCAATAATACTTGAAACTCGTTCACCAAATTTTGGATTAACTGCTTTGTTATAAAAATTTACCGATTGAGAAATTGCAGGATTAATACCTGATATCATTCCAAATAAATGTCCTGGATGATACAAACGAATACCGTCCCAAAGTACTAAATTTTGATCGGAAGTTCCACCTCTTACATGTATACCGCTAGCAGTTTCGTTCGGACTTTTTACACCAGGTAATCGTTGTAAAGAAAGTAAAACATCGGCATCAGTTACACCCGGCAACGTAACAACTTTTTGTGGATAAATTGTATATTTTTCACTAGTTTTATTAATTCCATTAGCCAAAAAACCTTCAACAATTATTCTATCTAAATAATTAATTTTTGGAATAGTTTCTTGCTCTTCTTGAATTATAGAATAAAACCTATTATCAATCTTTATAAACTTTAAATTCGTTTGGTTTTCAATACTTTCTAAGATTTCATTCAAGAAATATTTTTTTTTCGGAGTATTAATTTTGTAGTTTGCTGCTAGTTTTTCTATATAAGAAAACTTGATATTAAATTTAACTTCAATATCAAGTATTACTTTTTCAACTGTTTCCTCTTTAAAGAAAAAAAGTTTTTTTTCGGCTTTTTGTGACCAACCACTTTGAAGAAAAACACCAATAAAAACAAAGCAAATTAAGTACCTCATTCCGACAAAATGATTTGATCTTTGATAATTGTATATTTTAAATGAAGTGGAATTGTAATTGATTTTAAAGCGGTTTCCATATTTGTGTTAGAAAAACTTCCATTGAATTTTATACTTTTAATAGCCACTGGATAATTGACTTTTTTATTAAATTGATTAATAAACTTATTTATTACAATCTCAACAGGAACATCTTTGAAAGAGGATTCTTTGTTTATCCAATTGGGTTTTACATTTAATTCATCATCTTCAAAATCAAGTTGTCTATTATAAAATCTTAGTGATTTATCTTTGGTTAAAATTGTAGTTTCCGTTCCAACTACCACACTAACTTTTCCTTCATAGCAATTAACTTCGAAAAAATCATTTTCGGAAATTACATTGAATTTTGTTCCTAAAACAGAAATGATTCCTTGAGGCGTTTCTACGGTAAATTTACTTCCTTTTTCAACTTCAAAAAATGCTTCTCCGTCTAATTTCAGTGTTCTATTCCAATTAAATTGATTTGGAAAAGATAATTTTGATTTAGCATTTAAAGTAACTTTAGATTGGTCTTTTAATGTTATGGTTTCTGTTAAACCAAAACCTGTCGTTACTTCATTTGAAAAATAAAAAACCTGATATAAAGCAAAAAATAAAAGCAAACTAGCAGCAACTGCGGTATATTTCCATAAATGTAACACTTTAGGTTTTCTGACATTTTGCTTTTTATTGATTTTCTGTTGAATTTCACTAAAATTATCATCCATATTAGGTGATGAAACAGAATAGTTTCCAAGAGCATTTTTCAACTTTTGGTAAGCTAAAAAATCCTCATTAGAGACCATTAATTTCAATTGCTCGTCCGAAATTTTATCAGCCAACCAATCGGACAGAAATGTATCTTTTTTGTGTTCCATTTTTATAATTTTTAGGTAAATTTCTAAATATTCACCATTACCTTTCTCAAAGTTAGTAATGCTAGATGCATTCTTTTTTCCACTGCTTTTACAGATAATCCAAGTAAAAATGCAATTTCGGTATAAGACAAATTATCAAACCTATTCATTAAAAAAACTTCACGTTGCTTTTCTGGTAGCTGATTAATTGCCTTTTGGAGTTGATTTTTTAATTCGGCTTCTTCTAGCAAAAACTCAGGAGATTCTCCATGCAGTGAAGTCGCATTGGATTTCAATTCGAAATCAGTAACTACTTTTTCGTGCTTAATTTGATTTAAAGACAACCTAATTGCTGTTGTAAATAAAAAGCTTTTAGCTTGTTCTGGTTTTAGAAACTTACAATTTTCCCAAAGAATTACGAATGCATTTTGAGTAACATCATCAGCTCTATCAACATCTTTATATTTGTAAACCAAATGATTTCTGATGAGTTTAAAATTCAATTCGAAAATTGATTTAAAAACAGAATCAGTACATAAACATGAAGAGGTTTTATTAGATGTATCCATTACATTTATAAACATCACCGCATACTTCTTTTTCAAAATATGCGGCGAAGTACTTTAAATTAACTCAACTTAATTTTTATTAATTACAAACATTACTTAGAATATAATCCATTATTGATTGATCTAAAAACGTATATTGAGTATTATTTGCATTAATTGTAGCATTAATTGGAAAAACCAAAGATGCGTTACTAGATGATTGATTCATATAATTTAACAACTGATTATCATTAGTCACTGTTACAATTGTACCCGCTGTTTGTACTTGAACTGGGTAGGCAATGGTGAAACAAGAACCTAAACTGTTAAAAATAGAACTTCCTCCGTTACAATTAACAAAGTCAGCCGAAGTATAACCTTCACATTCAGCTTCGCAAGCATTAGGATATAAATCTATTTGTCCATTTGCCGTTTGCACACAAACGGGTGCATAAACTGTTGGACACATGCAACCTACGTTGGGATCGCAATTAGAATTCATTTGATAAAATTCATATTCATTATTAATTACAACCGTTTGATTTTCGTAAATAACCGATAAAGGATAAGAAAAATCAACAATTAAATTTGCTTGATTTGGATTGGTAAATAAATTCAACAATGCTTCCTCACTTGCAACAGTTACTACTTGATTACTACTAGTTAAAAAAGAAATAGGGTAAACAATATCATAACAAGATGTGCTAAAAACATAATCATCATAAGTAGCAATGTTACATCCTTCTATTACATTCCATAAATCTTGCTCGTTGTTTACAGTAATTGGCAATACATTACCTAAAGATATAACTTGAAAAGGGAATGCAATACCTGTAACGTAAAGTTGACTATTTTCATTAGTAAGTATATTGATCAAACCATCGAAAGATGCCACTGAAATTTCAGTACCATTATTGTAAGAAAGCGTCAAAGGATAAACAAACTCAAAACAAAATGCATCATTACTTGCACTTCGTCCTGTAATATTATTAGCTTTTTTAAACTCATTTAATACTACTCTTAAAGCAGTACTTTTTTTTGTTACCGCTTCATTTTTAATAGACTCGTTGTCACTACATGAATAAAATGTTATAGCCGAAATTGCCATAAATAAAACTAGAATTTTAAACTTTTTCATAATAATTAGATTTTAATGTTTAAAGCTAAGACAACTCAAAAATCAATCACCCTACTTTTTTTTACTTTTTTTTTTACTTTTTTTTAAAACCATCTGCAATTTATACAACTTATCTGTCTCAATAAATAGCTCTCCGAATAATTTGGCTTACACAAACCACATCTTAAACTCAAGAATAAAACACTTTTATCTGCAAATGTTAAAAAGTATCATTATATCTGGGAATTCTAGCTGTAGGTGAAGTTGTGGTTTCTCATTCATAAATAATGGAATAGTTAGTTAAATAACCTAGTATTTTTCCAAAACTCACTATATATTAAAATCACCACCACATACTTCTTTTTCAAAATATGCAGTGATGAAATTTATTTTTCAATTAAAATAAAATCTAGTTACAAAGTTGTGATACCACATTGTTTAATCCTTCTTCACTTTCTATAGTAAACATCATTGATGAAGTAGCATGATGAATAACAATAGGATAATTTATTGTTGCACCACTGAGAGTATTTAAATAAGTCAATAACTCACTGTCACTGTAGACACTAATTACAGCACCTTGATATTGAACCTCAATTGGATAATCAACTGTGAAACAAGTGCCAAGTCCATCAAAACCTTGTTGATTATTTGTGGTACAACTTACAAAATCTGCTGATGAATATCCTCCACATTCTGCATAACACGCATTAGGAAAATGAAGAATACTTCCATCTGGTGACATCACGCAAACTGGTGCGTACTCTTGAGTACAAATACACGAATTTGAATTGCAATTATTATCCATTTCAAACAACTCATAAAGGTTATCAATCGTCATAGTTTGTCCATCATAAATTACATAAACAGGGAATGCTAATTCGACAAGAACATTTCCGTTTTGAAAGGATTCAAATAACTCTTGCTCGTTTTGTGAAACTATTGTTGCTCCATCTTGATTGATATATGATAATGGAAATGTGTATTCATAACACATCCCAGAGGTAACATAATTACCATAGTTTTCCATTCCGCAACTTTGTATAAGATCAGCAAAATCAGACTCGTTGTTTATAATAACAGTAGATGTACCATTGGAAACCGCAGTAGTTACTTGAAAAGGGAAAGCTATACCGTTAATGTATGTATTTTCATTTTCGTTAGCTAAGATAGTAACAATTTCATCCATTGATGCAACAGAAACAACTGTACCATTATTGAAAGATAAATTTAATGGAAAAACAAACTCGAAACAAAGTCCAGCAGATTCGGTACTAGTACTCCTACCAGTCATATAGTTTTCTTTTTTAATTTCATTTAAAACCATTCTTAAAGAGAAACTTTTTTTAGTTTCAACTTGATTTTCAGCAGCCTCATTGTCGTTACAAGAATAAAATGTTACAGCAGAAATTGCCATAAATAAAATTAGTATTTTGAACTTATTCATAATTAATAAATTTAATGTTTTAATTTAATACAACACAAAAAACAAACACCCTACTTTTTTTTACTTTTTTTTACTTTTTTAAAACTTCTGCTATTTTCAAAGCGCACTTTTCACCATCAATTGCTGCTGAAATAATTCCTCCTGCATAACCTGCGCCTTCACCACAAGGATATAAACCTTTTATTTGAACGTGTTCCAATGTTTCATTATGTCTTGGAATTCTTACTGGAGAAGATGTTCTACTTTCAGGTGCATGAATAATGGCATCGTTGGTTAAATAGCCCCGCATTGTTTTTCCAAATTCGCTAAATCCTTCTCTCATAATTTGAGACAAAAATCCCGGAAAAACCTGCCCCATTTCTACAGAAGTAGTTCCTGGAACATAAGAAGTTTTTGGAATGGAACTCGAAACTTTATTCTGAGTAAAATCTACCATTCGCTGCGCCGGAACTTTTTGAGTTTGTCCTCCCAAGTACCAAGCTTTTTGTTCGATAGCTTTCTGAAATTCCATTCCAGCAAGTGCTCCAAATTTGGCGAAGGGCTTAAAATCTTCTAATTTTAATTCGACAACTATTCCTGAATTTGCTGTACTTTGATCTCGTTTTGATGGTGACCAACCATTAGTTACAACTTCCCCAGGACTTGTAGCACATGGTGCAATTACGCCACCAGGACACATACAAAACGAATACATGCCACGACCATTGACTTGTTTTACAATAGAATAAGGCGATGGCGGTAAAAATTCACCACGAAAATCACAAGAATACTGAATTTTATCAATCAATTCTTGCGGGTGCTCAGCGCGAACGCCTAATGCAAACGGCTTTACTTCAATGAAAATTTTCTTTTTATCTAATAATTCAAAAATATCTCTAGCCGAATGTCCTGTAGCAAGAATGACTTTATTGGTAGAAATAATATCACCTTTTTGAGTAACAATTCCTTGAATTTCGTTATCTTTTAAAATTAAATCGGTCACGCGAGTTTCGAATAAAACTTGTCCGCCACATTCGATAATTTTCTCACGAATGTCTTGAATAATTTGTGGTAATTTATTGGTTCCAATGTGCGGATGTGCTTCTATCAAAATATCATTGGAAGCTCCGAAGCCGACAAGCAATTGCAGAATTCTATCAATATCACCACGTTTTTTAGAGCGCGTATATAATTTTCCGTCAGAATAAGTACCTGCGCCACCTTCACCAAAACAGTAATTAGAATCTTCATTTACAATGTGGTCAACATTTATGGCTTTTAAGTCTCGTCGTCTACCACGAACATCTTTTCCTCTTTCAATTACAATAGGTTTTAAACCCAATTCAACCAATTGTAAAGCGGCGAAAAGTCCGGCTGGACCAGCACCAACAATTATAACTTCTTGTGAATTTGTTACATTTTTATAATCAGGAAGTTCAATCTTTTGTTCTATAAAATCTTCACCTTTAAATAAAATGGTTGCTTTTATATTAAACTTAATAGCTTTTTGACGAGCATCAATGGAACGTTTTAAAACAATTACCTTTTGAATTTCTTTTACGGAAGTATTAAATAATTTTGCAACGTGTTCATTTAGTAATGATTCGTTGTGTGCTACTTCAGGTGCAACTTGAGTTTGAATTTCGCGAGGCATAAAGGTAATTTTTGACAAAAATAGTAATTTGAAAATTGTTATTGTAATTTTGCCAAAGAACAACAATTATTTAAAAAAAAGGACATGATATTTACGAATTAATACTAAACAATTATAACTAAAATTTCACCAAATTTAATAAATTCATCAAATTCGCAAAAAATATAAAATGTATAGAAAAATAAAACTTATATGGGATTTTCATGGAGAAGTTGCATCAAAAATAGCGGAACATCACGAAATTCATTTGAAAGAATACATTGCAATAGAAAAACTACCTATTAATATAACAGGATTTGAAATTAAAAATGAAATGTATGCCATAGCATTTATGGTAGTAACTGACGAAAATATGATTCAAGTTCGCGATGCTTTGAAGCCACATCGCGGAGAATTATTTGAGTAGTTTTCGGTCGCAGTAACAGTTTTCAGATTCCCGTGACTGAAAACTGCGACTAAAAACTTCTAATTAGCTACTTCACTAATAAATTTTATCCTCATTAATCGCAATTCTTCGATATCATAATCACCATCAAATTCTTTTAATGCGGCTTCAATATTATCAGATTCCGATTCCATAAAATACTCATGAATTTCTTCTTGTTGATCATCATCAAGCATTTCATCAACCCAATATTTTATATTCAATTTTGTTCCGGCGTAAACAATTTGCTCCATTTCTTTTAGTAAATCGTCCATTTTCATTCCTTTTGCAGAAGCAATATCTTCAAGAGAAAGCTTTCTGTCAATATTTTGAATAATATATAATTTATTTGCGGAATTGGCCCCTGTAGATTTAACTACTAAATCATCAGGACGAATAATATCGTTATCTTCAACATAGCGACTTATTAACTCTACAAATTCTTTTCCGTACTTTTTAGCTTTTCCCTCTCCTACTCCATGAATATTTATTAATTCATCCATAGTGATTGGATATTTCAAAGCCATATCTTCTAATGAAGGATCTTGAAAAACCACAAAAGGTGGAACACTTAACTTCTTGGCCACTTTTTTACGTAAATCACGCAACATTGCCATTAATGCTTCATCTGCTGTTCCAGAAGATTTTGCCGCAGTTACAATAGCATCATCTTCTGCTTCGTTATATTCATGATCTTCCGACATCATAAACGATGTCGGATTCTTAATATAGTCGTGACCTTTATCTGAAACTTTTAAAATTCCATAAGTTTCGATATCTTTTGTTAGCATTCCGTCTACTAAAACTTGACGAATTAAAGCCATCCAGTAGCGTTCTTCTTTGTCTTTTCCGCTTCCAAAAAACAATTGTGCATCGGTTCTATGTGCTTTAATAGTTGCATTTATTCGTCCTATTAAGGTATAAACAATTTCTTTAGATTTATATAGATATTTGGTATCACGTACAACCGCTAGTAGTTTTTTAACATTATCTTTGGCTTCAACTTTGGCCTTTGGATTTCGAACATTATCATCCATATCAGCACCGTCTCCATTTTCAATATCAAATTCTTCACCAAAATAGTGTAATAAAAATTTACGTCTAGACATTGAAGTTTCTGCATAAGCTACTACTTCTTGCAAAAGAGCAAAACCAATTTCTTGTTCGGCAACTGGTTTACCCGACATAAACTTTTCTAATTTTTCTACATCTTTGTATGAATAATAAGCTAAGCAGTGACCTTCTCCTCCATCTCGACCAGCACGACCAGTTTCTTGGTAGTAACTTTCTAACGATTTCGGAATATCATGATGAATTACAAAACGAACGTCTGGTTTGTCAATTCCCATCCCAAAGGCGATTGTAGCAACAACTACTTCAACATCTTCCATTAAGAACATGTCTTGGTGTTTTGCTCGTGTTTTGGCATCTAGTCCAGCATGATAAGGAACAGCACTTATACCGTTTACTTGCAGAACTTCGGCAATAGCTTCTACTTTTTTTCGACTTAGGCAATAGATAATTCCAGATTTTCCTTTATTTTGTTTAATAAAACGAATGATATCTGACTCAATGTTTTTAGTTTTTGTGCGGACTTCGTAAAACAAATTCGGTCGATTAAAAGATGCTTTGTAAGTAGTAGCATCAGACATATCTAAATTTTTAAGAATATCCTCTTGTACTTTAGGTGTTGCTGTTGCTGTCAATCCAATTACAGGAACATTTCCTAGTTGTTTTATGATATTTCTTAAATTACGATATTCAGGTCTAAAATCATGTCCCCATTCTGAGATACAATGTGCTTCATCGATAGCTACAAAAGAAATTTTTACCGTTTGTAAAAACTCTACATATTCTTCTTTTGTTAATGATTCTGGCGCAACATAAAGAAGTTTGGTTATACCAGAAACAATATCTTTTTTCACCTGATTGATTTCTGTCTTGGTCAAAGAAGAATTTAGCACATGAGCAACACCATCGTTTGTAGAAACACTTCTTATTGCATCTACTTGATTTTTCATTAAGGCAATTAATGGTGAAACAACTATAGCAGTGCCCTCTTGAACCAGCGATGGCAATTGATAGCAGAGTGATTTTCCTCCGCCAGTTGGCATAATTACAAATGTATTTTCTTTTGCCAAAATACTTTTAATAACCTTTTCTTGTAAACCTTTGAATTGGTTAAAACCAAAATATTTTTTTAATTCTTTGTGTATGTCAATTTCGTTTGAATTCATTCTTACTTAATAGTATTTTTACATAAATTTGCAAGCATAAATATACAAATTTCTTTTATTCACACAAATTTTATAACAAATCTATTTTGGTTACTACAGAAAAAATTATCGAATCGGCAAAAAAAACATTGATTTCACAAAGCCAATCTATAGCGAAACTGACTGATTTTATTGACAATAGCTTTGTTGAGGCAGTTCAATTAATTTATAATTGTAATGGTAGGTTAATTGTTACGGGTATTGGAAAAAGTGCCATAATAGCCCAAAAAATTGTTGCCACAATGAATTCTACAGGAACACCGTCTATGTTTCTTCATGCCTCTGAGGCAATTCACGGCGATTTGGGAATGGTTCAAGCTGATGATGTTGTGATTTGTATTTCAAAAAGTGGCAACAGTCCAGAGATTAAAGTTTTGGTTCCGCTATTAACACGATTTGGAAATAAATTGATAGCCATAACGGCAAACATTACTTCTTTTTTAGGTAAAGAGTCTGATGTAACCTTAAATACTTATGTAGAAAGTGAATCTTGCCCAAATAATTTAGCCCCAACAAACAGTACCACCGCACAATTGGTGATGGGAGACGCTTTGGCAGTTTGCTTAATGAATATGCGAAATTTTAATGCAGAGGATTTTGCGAAATACCATCCAGGGGGCGCTTTAGGTAAAAAACTATTGTTACGAGTAAACGATATGCTCGATGAAAGCAGAAAACCTTTTGTACATCTTGAATCGAGTATTAAAAATGTCATAGTTGAAATTTCTGAAAACAGACTTGGAGTTACAGCTGTACTAACAGAGAACAAAGTTGTTGGCATTATTACCGACGGCGATATAAGAAGAATGTTAAATAAAACGGAAACTATTACTGGCTTGGTTGCCAGCGACATTATGACAAAGAGTCCGAAAACTATTAAAACAACCGATAGAGTTGTTGATGCTCTAAATATTATGGAAGATTTTTCTATCACGCAATTGGTCGTTGTTGATGATGATATTTATAAAGGAGTTATTCATCTTCATGACATTTTAAAAGAAGGAATTATATAATGGCAAAAAAAGAACTTGAAGAGATGTCCTTTATGGATCATCTTGAAGATTTAAGATGGTTATTTGTAAGAAGCACTATTGCAATCATTGTGCTTGCTTCTGCTTGTTATTTTATTGATGATTTTATTTTTGACACGATACTTTTTGGACCAAAAAATCCTGACTTTATAACCTACAAACTTTTTTGTGAGTTAACCCGTTTTTTTGGAGTTGACGATTCAATAGCCTGCGCCACAGAATTCTCATTTATTATACAGAATACCGAAGTTGGCGGTCAATTTTCTATGTATTTATGGACTCTTATTACGGCCGGATTTATTTTATCGTTTCCCTATATTTTGGGACAATTTTGGAGTTTCATTAAACCTGCTTTATATGACAATGAACGAAAACATGCAGGAGCATTTATTATTATTTCTTCCATGTTGTTTTTTATTGGAATTTTATTTGGATATTTTATTATTGTGCCATTATCTATAAACTTTTTTGGTACCTTTAATGTAAGTGACAATATTATAAATCAATTTACTGTTGCTTCTTACGTAAGTATAATAAAAACTTCTGTTATAATGAGTGGACTTTTGTTTGAACTACCTATAATTACATATTTTTTAGCTAAATTAGGATTAATTTCTGCAGAATTAATGAGAAATTACAGAAAATATGCTATTGTAATAATACTAATTGTTGCTGCAATTGTAACACCACCAGATATTCCAAGTCAAGTTGTAGTTTCTATTCCGATAATGATTTTGTATGAAGTAAGTATTATAATCGCTGTATTTGTAGCAAAAAAAGAACAAAGAAATGAGCAATCAAGTTAAAGAATTCAATGAATATAGAGCTAAAATGAATGAAAAATTGTTGTCCGATAACAATTTAGTCATAAAAAGAATTTTCAATTTAGATACTAACGCTTATTTACAAGGAGCACTTGATGTAAAAACTAAAGAACTTTTAGGTTTAGTAGCTTCGGCTGTTTTACGATGCGATGATTGCATAAAATATCACTTAGAAACATCTTTTAATGAAGGTATTTCTAAGGAAGAAATGATGGAAGCTATGGGAATTGCAACCCTTGTTGGAGGAACTATAGTTATTCCTCATTTAAGAAGAGCTTATGAATTTTGGGAAGCATTGGAAGAAAGTGCTCAGTAAATAGTTTTCAGTTTTCAGTATCAGTGTACAGATTTGATGCACTAAATAATTGTTAAAAATAAATTAGACAAATCGTTTATTTGTTTATTTGTATATTAATTAAAGTACAACAGTATCTTTTTTAAAAAGAGTTACTGGACCAAATTCATAAATACAGTTTGGCATTGATGAGATGCTGAACTAAATTCAGCATAAAATGAAATTAAGAGCAGAAAATTTAGTTAAAACCTATAAAGGAAGAAGTGTTGTAAAAGGCATTTCTGTTGAAGTCAATCAAGGTGAAATAGTTGGTTTGCTTGGTCCAAATGGAGCAGGAAAAACAACTTCTTTTTACATGATTGTAGGATTGGTAAAACCAAATTCTGGAAATATTTTTCTTGATGATTTAAACATCACCGATTATCCAATGTACAAACGTGCTCAAAATGGGATTGGATATTTAGCTCAGGAAGCTTCTGTCTTTCGAAAGTTGAGTATTGAAGATAATATTTTAAGTGTACTTCAACTAACCACACTTTCAAAAGAAGAGCAAAGGGCTAAAATGGAAAGCTTGATAGCCGAATTTAGTTTAGAACACATTAGAACTAATCGGGGCGATTTACTTTCTGGAGGAGAAAGAAGAAGAACCGAAATTGCAAGAGCTTTAGCAACCGATCCAAAATTTATTTTATTGGATGAACCTTTTGCAGGAGTTGACCCTGTTGCAGTTGAAGATATTCAAAGAATTGTAGCACAATTGAAAAACAAGAACATTGGAATTTTGATTACTGATCATAACGTTCAAGAAACTTTAGCCATTACTGACAAAACCTATTTAATGTTTGAAGGAGGAATTCTTAAAGCAGGAAAACCTGAAGAATTGGTTGAAGACGAAATGGTTAGAAGAGTTTACTTAGGTCAAAATTTTGAATTACGTAAAACCAAAATTGACTTTAATGCTCCAAAAGTTGATTTAGACGTTTAAAAAATGGAACGTCGATCGAAAGAGACATTAGATAAATGGCATAAAAATCCTAATAATTGGAAATTTGGTAGCATTTATTATAACAAAGAAGACAAACGTATTTTTCCACCAAAAAGAGTAAAATGGATGGGTTGGACTGTAAACTTTGCCAATACAAAATCTGTTTTAGTTTTTGCATTAGTAATGATTTTAGTAATTGCTACTGTATATAATTCTAAAGTAACTAATTAATCGTCAAATATTCCAACATCTATGGTGGCCTGTGATAGATATTTAAATCAACTCTTTCATTGATTCCTTTTTTTTTGCTTTTTCTGTAAACTGCCAAAAAAGCCAATGATTTTTTATATTTTCCACAAAGAAATTTTAGTTAGCAACCCAAAAAGTATATCCTTTAAATTCTTCTTTCAAAAAATCATCATAATAACGTTGACCATTATAGATAATCGGTTTTACGTTATAATGTGCGTCAACTTTTTTCAACCAACATTTCAAATCAATCTTTAGGCTATCAATAGATTGCTCCTCTGGCAATTGTTCGATGTCTACAACTGGAGGTAAATCGCCTTTTATCAACTTAACGGTTTTAATAAAATTCTCAGCTTGTTCTAGAGAATTTTCGCTGGGACGATAATAATGATAAGCACCACAAATAAAATGCTGTTGCTTTGCTCCGTTCCAATTAGCGTCAAATTGAGAATCTTCTCTATCTTTTCCTGCTGTAGCTCAAATGAAAACAAATTTTAAAGGAAATTAATTTTCAACAGAATCTATTTGCTCCTAATCAATCGTTCATTGATACTGCGAAATATCAAAACCAACAGTCAAATCTTTATATTTGTTCAATATCTGAAAAATTCCTACTTGAGCCACTTTGTCTTTCTTTAAAACTTTATCAGTCTGGAAACTAAAAAAATATAATATAGTATTTCAATAATGATAAACTCCAAATGAAACCAAGATAATCATTATTGAAATAACAAAAATTTTAAAAAAAAAGGATTGTCCTTTCTTGGGTAGTTTTATACGAATTGGTGTTTATCTTGTGGTAGTCTTTGATATAAAAGTATTAATACTTATTAAATAAACATTAATACTTTTTAACTACTTTTTTAACTACTTTTTTACCAACATATTATTTACAACCGATAATAAAACGTAAGAAATAATAATTAAAGGAACAGCAAGAAATTGCAACGCAGCAATCATAATTAATGATGCAATTAAAAACCCTATTTGAAGTTTATATTTTGCAAAACTAAAATTCTTAATTTTTAAAGAAAATAAGGGAATTTCAGCATTCATAACATAAACGCTTAAAATAGTTATGCAAACTAATACTTCTATTTTTGTAAAAAATGCTATTAAAATGTTATCAGGAACAGTTAAAACCATCGGCAAGCTTGAAATAAATAAGGCATTAGCAGGTGTTGGTAATCCGATAAAATTTTCCGATTGTCTGACGTCAATATTAAATTTAGCCAATCTATAACAAGCTCCAAGAGTTATTAGAAAACCCAAATAGCTTAATTGATAAAATCCAATTTCGGCAAAACATCCTTGAATAACAAACAATTTAACCATAACGAAACCAGGAACAACTCCACTTGTCACCATATCAGCCAATGAATCTAACTGAACTCCAAGTGGTCCAGAAACTCCAAATTTACGAGCAAGGAAACCATCAAAAAAATCAAAAAGTATACCTAAGCAAACAAAATAAAAGGCATATTCAAATCTTTCAATAGATACCATTACTAAAGAAATGCATCCACAAAATAAATTTAAAAGTGTTAGAAAATTTGGAATGTATTTTTTGATGTTCATATTTTAAATTTTGTAATGGCAAATGTAATACAATAAGTTTATACAAAAGTACGTTTGAAGTTAAGGTTTAAAGTTAACCTTTTGCTATATTATATCATTTTGATGTACATTTGACCTTCGTAAATCTTGAATAGTAAAGTGATAACGATGTTTTTATCTGCTGTATAAATGACCGTTATAACTAAAAAAGCAGTATCAAATGTAAATTTATTGCTGAATTATTATGATTTGTAAAACGTATTAGCTGAATAAAAATTTCTATTTTTGAAAAAAAAATGCTTTGAAGAAAATTCTTTGTTTAACCTTCTTATTAGGACATCTTTTTGCTTACAGTCAAGCGATTAGAAAGTATTCTAATGAGTTTATGAATATTGGTGTCGACGCGGCCGCATTAGGAATGTCTAATGTTACGGTTGCGCACACTACTGATGTAAACTCAGGCTACTGGAATCCAGCTGGTTTAATAGGTCTTGAAGACAGTCAAGCTTCATTAATGCATGCGAGCTATTTTGCCAATATTGCACAATATGATTATGCTGCTTACGCCAAACCTATTGACGATAGAAGTGCGTGGGGAATTTCTTTAATACGATTTGGAGTTGATGATATTTTAAATACTACACAACTTATTGATAGTGATGGTGTTATTGATTATAACAGAATAAGTTTGTTTTCAACCGCCGACTATGGATTAACACTTTCTTATGCCAGAAAACTTCAAATTCCTGGTTTTCAATATGGAATTAACGCAAAAGTTATTCGCCGCATTATTGGAGATTTTGCTAATTCTTGGGGTTTTGGATTTGATATAGGATTTCAATTTGAACGCAATGATTGGAAGTATGGTTTGATGTTTAGAGACATTACAACAACTTACAACATCTGGAATATAAATGAAGATGAGTACAATAAAATAAAAAATGCGATTCCAGGGCAAAACCAAGATTTGCCAGAAAGTACAGAAATTACATTACCAAAAGCGCAATTGGGAATGTCTAAGTTATTTGAATTTCACAACGAAACTAGTTTGTTGGCTTCTGCTAATTTAAACTTACAATTTGCTCGAACTAATGATATTATTTCAAGTAATGTAGTAAGTATAGATCCTGCTATTGGTTTTGAATACAACTATATAGATTTAGTATTTTTGAGAGCAGGAGTTGGTAACTTTCAAAATTTGACACAAATTGACGGATCTCGACGACTTGGTTTTCAGCCAAATATTGGACTTGGTTTTAAGTATCGTGGTATACAAGTAGATTATGCCTTGACCGATTTGGGTGATCAAAGTGCTGCCTTATACTCTAATATTTTTTCTCTGAAGGTTGATTTAAGTATTTTTAGATAAATGTAAATGGTAAAAAAAGCACTATTCTCATTATTTTTTATTTTTCAGATAAGCGTATTTGCACAAGTTAACCAACTTTCTAACGATGCAACTGTAAGCGTATTTACTTGCGGAAGAGGTGATCAGTTGTACTCTACCTTTGGTCATACTGCCATTAGGATTAAGGATTCTGTAAACTACTTTGATATAGTTTTTAATTATGGTGCCTTCGATTTTACAACCGAAAATTTCTACCTAAAATTTGTAAAAGGAGATTTACAGTATTTTATTGTGGCAACTTCTTATGACGAATTTGTATATGAATATCAAACAGACCAAAGAGAAGTTATAGAACAAACATTGAATTTATCTTTAGACAAAAAGCAAGAGCTTCTTGAATTGTTGTTACATTCGTTGCAATCTGATGAACGAAGTTATACCTACAAATTTATTGATAGAAATTGTACCACAAAAGTTCTAGACAAAATAAATAGTAGTTTAGGTATAAAAGCTATTACAAAAGTTGATGATAAAACTATTTCTTATCGTGAGCTGTTATATCCTTATTTTGATAATTTTTTTTGGTATAAATTGGGCATCAATACAATTTTTGGTGCTAAAACCGATGCAAAAGCTGAAAAACTTTTTCTTCCTATTGAATTAATGAATAGTCTAGACGAAACTATTGTTGAAGGTAAACCACTAGTTCTTAAAAAAGAAACTTTAATAAAGGGAAGTGAGTTTAAGAGCGAATTTTCTTTCGTAAACAGTATCTATTTTATCGCTTTACTTTTATTAATTATTGCCATCTCGTACAAAAAATGGTTGTATATTAGTTATTTATTTACTTTAGGCTTATTGGGATTGTTTTTTTGTTTTGTGGGATTTTATTCTTATCACGAAGAAATTTTGTGGAATTACAACGCACTATTACTAAATCCGTTTTTTGTTATCTTACCATTTTTGCGCGGAAAGTGGTTTAAAAATGTAATTCTTGGTCTTTTGGTAATGTTATTGATTTATACTTTTATTATGATAGGAAAACCTCATTTACAGATGATTATTCCGTTTATGCTATGTAATGGTTATATTTTATTTAAACTCTATAAAGATAGCAAGAAAACACAACAGATTCCGCTTTAACCCTTATGTTAATGGTATCCTTTTTCTTTTGTTTAGAAAATGACAAATTGGACAGCAGCAGGTATAAGGATAGTAAAGATTCGCTTACCATTCCTTCAAAAACAAACTATTGTCCGCGATAAAATAAGACGGTACTAAACGTTTTAATGATGATATTAATATCAAGAAAAACACTACGATGCTTAATATAATATAAATCGTACTGCAATTTAACCAAACTATCTTCTATAGAATCACCATAGGCATAGTTTACTTGAGCCCAACCAGTAAGCCCTGGTTTTACTACATGTCGGGTTTCGTAGAAAGGCATTAATTCGGCAATTTCTCTTACAAAAATAGGTCGTTCTGGTCTTGGCCCAATAATAGCCATATCGCCTTTAAGTATGTTTATAAATTGTGGAAACTCGTCCAATCTAGTTTTTCTCATAAATTTACCAAAACGTGTAATTCTCGAATCATTCAGCGTTGTAAAAACAGCACCGTTTGTTTCGGCATTTTTTACCATTGTTCTGTACTTAAAAATTTTGAAGTTTTTCCCGTTTTTTCCAACTCGTTCTTGAGTATAAAAAAGTGAACCACGATTTCCTATTGCGTTTCCTACAAGTATTATCGGAAAAAACAGCAAACCAAATAGCAAACCAATTAATGAAAATAAAATTTCTATTAATCTAGATGCTAGAAGATAAAGATGGTTTTGATTACTTCTACTAAAGGGAAAGTATCGATAAAAATCACGAGAAACATATTGAACTGGAATTCTGTGCGTTATAGCTTCATATACTTGCGTATATTCTCTAATTATAAATCCATTTTCTAATAAATGAATGAGTTGATTATATAAATTTACTGTGATTCCTTCTGTCTTTTGTGATGCAATAACTATTTCTGAAATAGAATGATTTCTAACGTAACTTTCTAAACTATCTACATCGATATTTTTTATGGTACTGAATTTTACTTTTATAGAATCGTCGCCATCAGAGTTTACAAAACCGATAATTTTATAATGTGGATCAGCACTTTTTAAACCATTTACTAATTCTTGTAATTGTTCTTTATCGCAAATTAAAATTGCATTTTTTACAAAACGATGTGAAGCGAGGAACTTTACATAGAACATTCTCCATAACAACAATGTTGAAAAAATGGCTATAAAGAAAATTAAAATCTGCAACCTATTTGATGGTAAAACAGGCGTATAAATTGGTGTTAGCAGATAAATTAGTACTGTAATAGACGATGTTAAAATGATACTTTTTATTATCTGAAACTGATTACTAGAAACCTGTAAATTATACATTTCGAAAACAGATCCGAAAACATTTAGATAAATGGCTAAAACTATCGCACAATAAAAATTGGATGCAGAAAAGGTAAAATAATTGAAATTGAATATGGAACTAATAACGTAAAGTGTTGCTAATACAAAAAGTACATCGAAAACTTTCAGAAGGATTTTTCGTTCTGAAACTTCAAAATGCATTTTTTTATTGCTATTCATTTACTAATTCATTTAAAGAGGTGCAAGTTACTAAATAATAGCACAAATTTATAACTATTTTAAAATTTCAAACCACTGTTTTTTTATTGAATTCCAATCAAAATCTTCTACCAGCTTTCTGGCATTTGTAGTTAAAATTAGAGTTTTGGTTTTATTCATAAACACTTTTTTCACGGCAAGTACCATAGCTGCTGTATCGTTATCATTCACCAAATAAGCATTTTCATCATCTTTTAACAAGTACGGTATACCACCAACATTGGTTGAAACTACTGGTAAACCGAGCGCCATTGCTTCTATCACGCTTATTGGAGTGTTATCGAAATGAGTAGTATTTAAAAAAACATTATATCCTTTTGATAATTCTAACCACTCTTCTTTAGATAATTTACCTGTAAAAGTTACTTCTACATTAAGTTTTTGTGCATAATCTTTACAGTCAGTGAGTAGATTGTCTTTGTCAGGACCTACCATACAAAGTGAAATTTTTGGAAACTCTTTTTTTAAATCGGCAGTAATTTGAATAGCCATTTTTGGATTGTATATTTTTGAAAACGAACGAACCCATAGCATTTTTGGATGGTCAAAATCTCTGTTCAAATAATTGTATATGTGAAGTTCAATAGTATTGGGAACGTAAATAATATTACTTGCATATTTTACTTTAAAGGTATTTAGTAAATAAAGTGACGGAGCTGTAATTTTATAGGCGTTTTTAAAAACCAAATCACATAAAAACGCACTATTTTTTAGTCTATTGGGTAAATCGCCACCATGCAATTTTGTAATATATTTCAGATTTAAAATTCTACACAATTGACTTACAAAGAATGCAAACCAAAAATTTTGAGTACTATAAGTATCAATTAAAACATAATCTACTTTAGAAGATACTTTAAGTGTTGTAAACAGCATATCCAACAAACGAAGGATTTTATTTTTCTTGGAGGAAGCATAAAAAACCTTAAAACCTTCTTCCTCAAGAAAACTACCTAAAGTTTCAATTGAAGTAGCGGTGTTGCCGTGTTTGGACAATTTATTCCCTATGTAAAGAAAGCTCTTCTTCATTAAAATAGACTTTTAGAAGTGATAATGCATAAATAAACGAAGGCGCTGCAGTTCTCATTGCAGCGTGATTTATAGTTAAAAGCCAAAATGTAAGAAAACAAAAAAGAAAAATATTTTGTTTATTATCTAGATATAAAACAACCGGTGTAAAAAAGAGTATTAATAAAATAAGAATTCCAACCGATCCATGTTCACCTATAAGTCTAGTAATTTCGTTATGTGATGCGATAATTTCTCCTGTCGCTTCAAGCCTATATTCTGTTCCTTTAGCTACGCCAATACCAAAGAACGGATGCGATAAAAAAGCTTCTATTTCGGATTGTGCCACCTCTTCCCTACCTGAAAATTTACTTTCCTTTACTCTTCCTAAAGCATCTTTATTCTGATACCTTTTACTTAATAACCCGTCGGTTCTGACCTCGGTGTAAGCTAACATTACAACCATAACCAGCATAGAAACAATAAAAAGATAAATCAATTTTAATTGTACTGCTTTTTTACTGTTTATATAAATGAAGAATAGCAAAATTACTAACATGGCAAAACCAGTTATCATTCCACCACGAGAGAATGTAATTAATCCTCTATAACACATTAAGAAAGTTATAGCTAAATTTAGGAAAAAAATAATTTTTGTTCGTGATACCAATATCAATCTTGAAAAGAAGATAAAAAATCCCAAACCTAAAATTGTTGAAACTTGATTTGGACCAAAATTACCAGACGTTGCAACATTAGAACTAGTTCCTGTTAATGCTACACTTAAGTCGGGAGTAAAAAAAGTTAGATAAGATGCGCAGGCTATAATTGGCAGGCCCATAACGAGTAGAATGTTATTTATCTCTTCTATCCTAATTTTCCTATTGTAACAATATAGTGACGCAAATCCGAGGCAGACAGGTCCAGAAATATTAAAAGCAATTGTTTTCCTTATATCTACTGTTGTTAAGTTTAATGTTTGAGTTGCAAGTATTACTCCAGGAATAAGTAATAAAAGATAAATCCAATAAGGAACTGCATTTTTGGAAAAACCACTATAAATCATTCCTATAGATAGAAAAATCATTACACTATATTTTGAAAATTCATGGTTCGGATTTCCATCGGTCATTCTAAGAAATACTTCACTCCCAACAATGTAAGCAGATGCATAGAGTACTTCATTATTTCTATTTTTCGTTTTTATAATAAAGTAAATACAAACAAAAAATATAAGAACGCCATAGAACTTGGACAAAATTGGCGCAAGATATATGACAAATCCAAGAATAGCATGAATTAAAATCAGTAAAAAATAATTTTTCTCTTTGTTCTGCATTATTTATTAATTAACCAATTCATGAAAATTTCAACGACACTATTTTCAGAATGGTTCTTCATTACAAAAGTATACAAACCGTCTGCAATAGTAGCTCTTTTTATGTCATCTTCAATAATTTGAACCAAACGACTATAGAAACCATCTGCATCATAATTTTCGACTATAAATCCAGATTCATTATTTTTTATAATAAAAGGAATTTCTCCCACTTTAGTTGAAATAACAGGCTTTCTATTCATACCATATTCAAGTAATGCAACTGGTAAACCTTCTGATTTTGATGTCAAAATTGTTATATCAGCTTGTGAAATGATATTTTGTGTATCACTTTTAGAACCATAAATGAAAACATTATTCCCTAAATTGTTTTCCGAAATTGCCTTTTTTACTTTACTAGAATATTCGTCTTCAAAATCTTTTCCTACCAAATGGAAACTCCATTCTGGATGCGAGCTTTTCAACTTAATAGCAACTTCAATTAATAAAAAATGATTCTTTTGAAATCTTAAATTTGCTAAACAGAGGATTTTTTTATGTTCTGTTCCAAACAAACTTGTTTCCCTTTTATCTTTATCTTGTAACTTGGTAAAGTTAGGAAGATAAATGACATTTTTGCAATACAATTCTTTTTCTGCCCAGTTTTTTAGTTTGTAATTAACAACGATTATTCCAAAATAAAAAAACGAAGTCAACTTTAATGCGAAAGATTTTCGAGCATTACTAAATTCACTCAATCCATTATGGTCGTGCCAAATAATTTTGATGCTTGGCATAACCAATTTTAATAAAAAAGCAGTAAAAAAAGAACTGCTGTGAGCTTGAACAAATTCCACTTTATTTGATTTACAAAATTTTTTCAATCGCATTGTAGCGGCAAAATCAATTTTGCTTTTTCTATTTAGAAAAAAATAATTTACATCTGGAGTAATTTGTGCTTTTAAAGAACCTTCTTTTCTTGTTGTAACTAGACCTGAGAATTCTGTTTTTTGTGCTAAAGAATTGGCATAATTTATAGCCATTTTTTCGGCACCTCCTATATCTAACGAGTCAATGATTTGTATAATTCTCATAATTTATCATGTAAAAAAACATCATGGAAATGTATGAAAAATCCAGAGCGCGTTAAATATTTTTCTCTAAGTAGGTTATTATTTTTTTGCATATTAATGAATTCTTCTTCACTTAAAGAATTATGAAAATCAATAATTTTAGTTGTAACTGATTGTATTTCATTTTCCTTAATAACAAGACAATGTTTAGACCAATCAATAATTTGTTCCAAAGGTAATATACAATCGGTATCAATAAAAATTGGAATTCTTCCAAATGCTAAAGTTTCATATAATCTTATTGAGAAATTTCCACCACCACGCATACAAAAAGTATATTGAGATTTTTTTATATTATCATAAAATTCTAATGTAGTTTTTTGTTTCTCTTCTTTTGTTATAGCACCAGCTCTGTATTTTTCTCGATAAATAAAGTGAGATTCGATGTTTTCATTTGAAGCGATTTTCTTCAACCATTTTAATCTCTCAAAACTAGAATGATAGAATATAAAATAGTCTGCATGGTATTTTTTTAGAAATATCTCAAAATTTACTTTCAAATAATTAACATAAGTGGTAATAAATTTTAAAATACCTCCTTTTGCATGACCTACATAACCTACAATTGGGTTTGGTGTTTTTGAATGATATGTTAATGGTTGATTGTTATAAATTCCTGAATACGGATTTCTAAAAAAAGCTGGCATGATTACCGTCGAACGATTTTGAAAACTTTTAAAATCTGACATTCTAAAAACTAATATTTTGTCATCATTTAATGTCAACCCCATATCACCAGGTGAATATAACCAAAGATGTTTATTTAACTGTTTTGCTTTGGATTTAAAAAAACTAACTAAATCTGTTTTACCATTTTCTAAACAATAATTTACAGCCAATGGTAATACTAAAACATCACATTCATCTGGAGTTTCTACCAAAGAATAATGCTCTAAAATCTGAGGATTTTTGTCTAAATAAAGTTCAACCAGAAGCGGAAAAAAAAGCCTATCATCTTCTGGAAGCAAAAATTCAGTTTTAGTATATATTTTTATCATTACTTAACTTGTAAAAGTGTTTTAATTTCACTTTCAAAAAAATCTGTTGTGTATTTTCTTGACCAATTCATTGCATTAGTAGTTCTTTCTAAATATATAGTCTCATTGTCTATTAGTTCTTCAATTTGAGAAACATCATGATCTAAATTCATTTCCAATAAGATACCACGATTTCCTTTATTTAGCATAGAAGGCAAACAAGAAACTTTAGACACAATAGGCAAACAACCCCAAAACATAGCTTCTGCAATAACTTTGGGCCATCCTTCACTTTTGGAGGGTAAAATTACAAAATGACTTTTACAATAAGCTAATTTAATAGTCTCTAAACTTTGATTCCCTTTCAAAAAAACTAACTCTTTCAACTTATTTTCAATAATATAGTTTTCTAATTTAGTCTTTTCTATTCCATCTCCAAAAATTTCTAATGAACATTCTTTCTTTTTTTCTATCAACTTTTGAACTAAATTAATGGCATAAATAGGTTGCTTACCTGGAGAAAGTGCACCAACAAAAAGAAATTTTAAAGGTTCTGAAAAGGGTCTTAAGGCAACAGTCTGTTTTTGATTTTCTGAATAAGTAGCCGTAAAAAAAGGCTTTATATTCTTAGTTTGATTTTCCCATTCGCCATAAACTAAAACTTGCATGTTTTTAGTAAAAAAAGTCGAACTTAAAATCCATTTTTGAAAACGATAACTTAAGGGTTGTTTAGACTTTGGATCCCAATTTCCGGCATACTTAGCAGTTTTTTGTTTTTTTGGAAAAAATAGTTGGACAATACATCCCAATAACCCAATGTTTCCGGGACATCTTAAATGTATATGATCCGAATTTTTCATTGCTTTATAAATCAAAATGCAATTTTTTAAAACCGAAAAAAAAGCTTTTAACTTAGCCGAAAAAGTAAGTGCATCAAATTTTTTTACCTCAATAAATTCAATTGAAGAATGACTATATGATTCATGAATTGGTGATAATGAAAATTTTTCTTTTGGAGCAACAATTAGAACTTCATCAACATTTTTAAGCCAAATATTCATCTCATTTATATAAGGTGAATAGCCGTAAAATTTATGGTTTACTTCTGTATGAACTACATGTGTTATGATACAAAACTTCATTCTTTTCTAATTTTTGGCTTATTAAAAATCAAGCTGAACCAACCAACAGTTCTACCTAAACTTTCAGTAAAAGCCTCTTTCCTATCACTTGTGGTAAATATATTGCTAAATCGAATAATAGTTAACAAAAAGACTATTAAATTCCATTTAAATCTAGCTTTAAAACTTGGATTTCTATATTTTACTCGCCACACATACCAACCATTTCTTACCACCATCTTCCCATAAAAAAATTTATTTGGTCTTCCTGAACCGTCGTGATAATGTGCTAATCTTGCAGCAGTATTCAAATATAACTTACCAATATTGGATAATCGAAGTGTAAAATCAGCATCTTCATACAAACCATAGCCTTCAAAATAATCTGAAAATTTAGTACCGTAAAGAATTGACTTTTTATATGAAGCCACGCCGCCCATAAATTGTTGAACTTCATATATTTTATTGGATGGTGGTAAAAAACCAACACTTCTACCATTGGAAAATTCTGGCAAAAAGCAAGGTGGTAAATTAGTGTCTAAGCCTAGTTTCTTTCTTATAACAAAGCGACTTCCATCTTTACGTTTCCATCCATCAAAATAATATTCATTTATATTAGGAACATAATCTTCAGTTACCTTTTGCCAAACACTTTCATTTGTTATGTAACCTCCAACTCCTATAGTTTCAGGAAAAATGGAATAAGTGCCTATAAGATTTTCAAAATACTCTTTTTCTAAAATGGTATCATCATCAAGAAAACAAACAATATCAATGAAACTTGACACCTTAGAAATACCATAATTTCTTTGTTTTGTTAGTCCGCGATGTTCTGAATCAACTAAAAAATAGGATAAATTTTGAAATTTATTTGTTTCAATTGCTTTTTGAGTTTCATCATTAGTTGAACCATCAATAATTAAAATTTCATCGGGATACCAAGTTTGATTTTTTACTGAATTTAGTAAATCTATTAAAGGTTTTGCACGCATATACGTACAAACAATCAGACAAAATTTATAATTATTTGGCACTATGATTAAGGTTTAGTAGCAATAAAAAATAAATTATTATAACCTGTTTTTCTATTGTATTTTTTTCCTTTAGAGGCATAATACTCTTCTAATGAATAAACTTCTACATCTATAAAACCAGCTTTATTCAAATCATTAATTAATCCTTTCTTAGAATAATAATAACCAGGTACTTTAAAACCTTTAAAACCTGTATCTCTGTTTCCAACTTTATCTCCTAGTATAAAAGAAAAAAGATTTTTCAACTTAAAATAATAGGTTTTAGCTGGTGTACCTACTTGATTATGCACGGTGCCAACTACAGTTGCTTTAGGTTTTAAAATTTGAAGAGAGTTTTTAAAAATAGTCATACGGTCTTCTTTCAAAGGTACATAAGTAAGCATACTGTTTAATATCGTTACCAAATCGAAAGTGTTACTAACTTCATTAAAATCTTTGGCATTTCCTACTAAAGTTTCCGTTATGCCTTCAATATTCCAAAGTTTTAAATTTTCTTTACATTTAGAAATCATATTTTCTGAAATATCAGAAGCTAGAATACGCGATGGAGAAAAAAACTCAGAAACTGCTAAAACTTCTCTTCCCGTTCCGCAACCAAATATTTTTACTGATTTAACTTTATCATAAATCTCGTATCGTTTTTGTGCTTTTTCAAACATAAACAATTCAAAATCTGCTGCATTTTTTGTAACATCTTGTGTTGAAATAATATTATCTTTTTCCCAGAAATCTTTATTATCAATCTTCATAGTAGTAATTATTTGAAACGTTTTAACAAAACAGAAACAGTTTTTTTATTTTTAACAAAAATAGAATTTAAAATCAAATAAATTTTAAAAAGTAACGGACTCAATATAAAATGGTAATGTGGCGCTTCAAAAAGCAATGCCTTAGTATTAAATTTTGCCTTAAATTCGACAACGCCTTTAGAACCACCCATAGAAATATTGTAACCACTAAATCCAGATTGAAAGGATTTTTTTATAATTTCCCAATGCAAAAGGTATCCTATTTTCATATCTGGTTTTTCTTTTTTTGTTCCTCCAGAAATGTATGTAAAATAATTTCCAGATTTAACAAAAAAAGCACTTCCTTTGATTTTATCACCAACTTTTGCTGTCATCAAAAAAGCTGTTCCTTTAGCAATCATTTCTACTATTGTCTCTTTAAAATCATCAAAAGATCGCACTGCATAACCACCTTCTTTAGCATTTTCTTTAATCAAAGCATAAGCTTCACGACACTCCTTTTCAGTAGATGCAAATTCAATAATGGCATTGTTTTTATATGACAAATTAATATTACGTCTTACTTGCGATGAAAGTTGTAACAATAATTCATCAGCGGTATTGTTTGTATTAAAATCTACCCAATTTATTCCATAAGAGCTGTAAACGTATTTGAATAAATTACCTTTCTTACCTAAATTATTGATTGATTTGAGAACTTCATGAGAATAAGTTTGTTTTTCTATTAAAGTATCATTGGATAAAGGAAGACTGTATTGGACATAACAACAATTTAATTTCTTAGCCCTGTCTTTGAGTGACGCTATAATTTTATCTAATTCTTTTTCATATCCTAACGATACAATAGGACCATGAGGAACAATATAAAACTTAAAAAACAATGATTTTGCTAAGACAGCTCCAAAACCTCCAATAATTTTATCCTTATTTTTTAGAATTAAAATTTCATAATCAAAGCCATATGTAGTATATGATTTAAGCCAATTCGAATACAATAAATGACTTCCTAAATCATTTTCAATCAAATAGTTATCCCATTCATCAAGCCATTTAACCTCTTTGGTATAAAGTAATTCCATTAATTTACTATTCTATAAATTAAATCATTTTCATTTTTAAAAAACACATTTCCCGACGAATCAATATCTAATTCAATTTCTTCAATTTTATTCCAATAATCAACTAATTCCTGCAATTCAGGATTCCAAATTTGATTATTTTTAATTTTTTCACCCAAATACTCAAAATTTAAGGCTACCGTTGCATCAATAGTTGTTGCATTTAAAAACATTTTTCCTTGATGATAGTCTATTGGGACAGAAAAATAGGTATGAGCAATAAATACTCCTTTCTCATTAACAAAATTATCTATATTTTCTTTACAAAGAGATTTTTTAAAATCAATCATTTCTATTGTTTGAAAAATATAGAAGTCTTTTTTATTAATGGTGTGCTTAAATACAATAGGATTGTATTTTGATAATTTATATGGAGTTCTTTTGTTTTTATTCCACAATAAGAAAATTAAAAATAATGAATAAGTTATTTTCATACTATTTTTAATAAATGTAAAAAAATAACTTAGTTTTTTTTGTTTGATAAACTTTTTGAAAATACCAGCTGTATTCTTATACTGTAAAATAGTTTCCTCATTATTTATAAAATGAAAAATAGTATTTTTAATCATAAGTTGTAGTAACTTAATGAAAGACAAGTCTTTATTTCCTTTCAAAAATTTTGACAACGTAAAATGATTAACATTTAACTGATTCAACACTCCTTTTGTAGCTGTACCTGAATCAATATAATTCCAAAGAATTGAAATATTCTTTTTAGTTAAATTATTTTCATAAACACTATCTTCAATTTCATTTTTTTTATAAAGTGATAAATTATAAGGTTGATACCCATGATCTATCCAGATTTTAGTGTCTTGAAAAGGCGGCTGAAATGAAAAAAAATCTTCAAAACTTTGTTCCTCACTTTTAATCGATTGTGATAAAGAATGATAGCATAATTCATGACCATCATTCCTCCATTTTAATAATTCTTCAGCATTATCTTCATAAGAAGCATTGTCTTTTCTTTTTGAAAAATTATTTAAAAAAAAGCCTTTTGTAATTCTAATTCCTTTTTCTTTGAAAAATGCTCTTTGAATTTGCAAACTTTCAAGTGTATCAAAATCGCAATGATCTGTAAAAATTGCAATTGCAGAAAATGGAATCTTTGAACGACTAAACTCCAAAGGCTTATCAGTAAACAATAATGAAGGCGTTGCTTTGAAAAGTGATTTTTGAATAGTGGATGAGAGTACCTTTCTATTTTTTTCACCTTCATAATTGGTTAGTACTTTAGAATTTTCTGGATTAAATTTCCAAAGTAATACGTTAGGATTTCTTTTTTCAACTTCCCAAACACCAATAGAAATATTGGCTTGAACAAATCTTTGGTTACTTAATTTAATTATTTTTGAACTAAATTCAGTTGCAATTCTATCGTATTTTAAATCTACCCATGTATAATCAAAGTTTCTAAAAGCTAAAATTGAAACAGAAAACTCTATTTTTAAAGTGAAAGAATTTAATCCATCTGAAATAAAATCGGAGCATTCTATTGTTGTTTTATTGATTTTATTTGTATCAAAATCAATAATCTTTGTTTTCAAACCTTGAACAATTGAAATAGATTGTATCATTATTTAATATTTGTTTTATAATATTCAATTGTTTTAACTGCCAATTTATCAATATCAAAAAGTTCTTCCACTCGTTTTCTGGCATTGACTGCTATTTGAAAACAAAGATCTTCATTGGCTAAAAGTAAATTAATCTTTTGTGCATAAAGTTGGTGATTTTTTGGATGTACCAAATAACCGCTTTCACCATCAATTATGAGTTCTTTTGACCATCCAATATCACTATTTACAACTGGTTTATTCATTGCCATAGCTTCAATGGTTACCATTCCTTGTGTTTCTGCAAATGTTGGAAATATACAAACTTGCGCTTTCTCAATATGAGATTGAACATCTTGATAGGGAATTTTACCCAGATAATTTACTCTATTTATAATTCCTAAATTTTCGAATTTCTCTTTTAATTTTGACCAAGTTGAAGAAGATTTCGTTAGAATATCATGTGAATCATTTCCGATTATAACCAATCGTGAATCAGGATTTTTACTTAAAACTTCTCTAAAAATTTCTGGCAATTCAAAAACACCTTTTTTACGAATTATAGTTCCGATATATAAAATAACACCTTTTTCAAATTGCTTTGGATGTTGATTGTGAAATTTATTTATTTCAATTCCGTTTGGAATAGTTGTAATTTTATTGAAATCGATTTTAAACAATTCACTAGTAACTTCAGCTGCAAAATTGGTTGGTGCAATATATCCATCGGCATTTTGAAGTGCTATTTTTTCAAACCAATAATTCTTTACTTTTTGTTTTCTGCCTTCAAGATGGCAAAAATAGGTGTCACTTCCGTGCAACTTTAATATTAAAGGAACATTAAATTTCATAAATGCGGTAATTCCGGTCCAATCTGGCGCTTCAATTAGGGAAATTTTTTCTTTTTTTACTACTGAGTTAATATACTTCTGAAGGTATTTACTGTAAAAAAACCATTTGCCAATTTTATAATTTATTCCTTTTATTAAATGAATCGTTATCCCCTCTTGCTCTTCAACCAATTGATTATCTTGACCATAAACAAAAATTGTTACTTTACACCCATTTTTAACTAAAGAATGCGCCAAGTTTTTGATACTAGTACCTATTCCTGCAGCAGTTAGAGCTTTAGAATGCGGATATTCTGGCGTTAAAAAAGCAATGTGCTTCATTTTACAATAGATTTAATAGCTTCCCAAATTCTTTCTGATGCTTGATTTGCTGGTTGATCTACAATTTTATGAAACCATAATTGTGCATTCTCAACAGTATCTGAATTGGCATTTAGATTTTCTATTATTATATTTTTTATAGATTCTGGACTATCAATCCAAACAACTGCTTGTTTTGATGGCATGGAGCGAAAATGAATATAATTGTAAATTTTTTTGACCGACCAATCTTGAATTGCTTTATTTTTTACATCATAATTAATATACATACAAGACTTGTTTTTTGTTGCATAATCAAAAACCATTGAAGAACCAAGGTTGATAACAAATTCTGTATGCAAAATTGTATTTAATTGTAAATCTAAATCTTCTGATGTTGGCAAAATGGTATTCCATCCATCACCAATTCTTTTCCACAAAGGAGCAATTGGAACAATAACATCTTGAAATTTAGTTAAAACTTCATCAAATCTTGCTGAAAAATCTACAGGACAACGTCTGAAAATGATTCCTAAATTGTGTCCTTCAGCATTTAATTGTGAAACAGCAGTTGCCACATCATTGAGATATTCTGGATCGTCTGGACAAGTAGTAACATCGTCACCAGAATAACAAATATATTTTTTGGTCGCATTTAAATTATACTTTTCAAAAAAGGATTCTTTTGACATTAAACGAGAAGTATCATAATGTGTTTCAAATTGTGGTGTTCCTGTTACAAATATTTTCTCTTCACTTATATACGGATAGTAATGCAACAATTCCGTTTTCATATGATTACTCCAAACAAAATAATAATCTGTTTCAACTACCATGGTTGCTTTTGGTAGATTATCCCAAGAGAAAATAAATGTAGCTGTTGGAATTCCTAGATCTTGAGCAGCAACTATTGGAGCAATTGCAGATGAAGATCTTTGATTGGTACAAAAAACTAAAGCTGGCTTTTCTTTTTTTAATGTTTCAAGACTTTCTTTATAAAAAAGTGTCTTTTTCTCACTAGAAATTATCTTATTTCTTACTGTTTTCAAACCATTTTCTGAAGAGTAAAACTCTGTTAAGAGCCTGGTAGAAAAACTCTTTATAGCAGTTTTTGTGTTTTTATAAGAAAATGGAAACCTATAGGTGTCATAAACTAAATCGGATGATCTTTTTATATTCAAATTTAACTCTATCTGCTTTCTTGCATTTTTAAAAACATCGGTTAAAGGATTATTTTTAGAGTTGGTGATTTTGATTTCGTTAAATCCTAAATCTGTTAATTCAAATGGTGTATTATTCCAAAAAACAACATCAAATTCATTAGAAATTCCCAATTTATAAAAATCAGAGTAAGCAAAATTTCTCAAGCCTATTCCGTCTGGTAATAAAACAAATATTTTGTTATTTTTCATTTTTTATACAATCATCAATTATCATTTGAGTAAACAACTTTGCCCCGTCTTCATTTAAATGTCCACAATTTATAAAATGTTCATTATTTAAAATTGCTTTAGAATAATCTTTAAGTTCAGGGATTTTATGTTTTAATTGTTTTACATAATTTGATTTTGCCACTTGACTGCAAAAAGGCGAACAATAAAAAACTACATCAATTTTTCGTTGAGAACATAATTTTTTAATACTATCAAAAACTTTATTGCTATTTGAGATTTTTGCAGGTAATTCATATTTTGCATTATCAAAAGTACCATTTCGTGCATCGAAGCCATCTTCAAAATCATAATTGGCTTTGTTTTTAACTAAAGTAGAGAAAAAATCTCTAAAACCAATTTTGTAATCGTTGGATGCAAATCTGAAAAAAGGAATGTAATAATTTACATAATAATTTGGATTATTCAATTTATTATGAGCATTCACAACTTTATTAGTTCGAAGGTAAGGAAGTGATTCTGAACTAACATTTACAG
Source organism: Flavobacterium sp. (assembly GCA_044361155.1). Lineage (GTDB taxonomy): Bacteria > Bacteroidota > Bacteroidia > Flavobacteriales > Flavobacteriaceae > Flavobacterium. The sequence continues at coordinate 517,169 of JBIKJF010000001.1, read as the reverse complement.
AAGGTGATTCATTATTAAAAGTATAATCAATTTGAATAAAAATCTTGTCGAAGGTAACGTTATTTTCAAGCAATAATTTTAAAACTAAATAAATATCATCAAGTTTTGAACCTTGCATGCCCAAATTTATTGCTGTTTTAGAAGTTTGTTGTTCTACCAATTTTGTAACTATATGATTTTCTACTCTAGAAGAACCTAAAAAAACGTAATTAATTTTTTTATCTTTTAACTTTAAAACATACTGCGTTTTATTTCTTGGTGCAGCATTTTCATATACGTAAGTATAAAGTGCATCTGAAACAACCATTATTGCAATGATTACTAGAAGAATTTTAGCTATATAAAATATGAATTTTTTCATTAAAACTGAAAATATATAAAACTACTAACATTTGAATAAACACCTATTAGCACTATTGAAACTATAATAAGCAGTAACCTTACAGCTTTAAATCTGCCAAAAAATGGATGTTCTTTTTCTCGTGAAATCCATTCGAAAACGATAAAAAAACCTAATAGAACCAATAATTCAATGGCATATCTATCTATAGATAAATATTGTATTTTACCTTCAAAATTAAATCGTAATATATTTTTAATATAACCAAATGCATCGGCAACTGATTTTGATCTAAAAAATATCCACGCAAAAACTATTAGCGAAAATGTTACTAAAATACTGAAAAACTCTTTTATTGAAGGCAAATATTTTCCTTTAGCAACAATATCGATATGGTTTCTATTCTTGTTGGTAATTAATAAAGGTAAAAAATAAAATGCGTTTAATGCGCCCCAAATTATGAATGTCCAATTTGCGCCGTGCCAAAAACCACTTACAAGAAAAATAATAAACGTGTTTATAATTTTACTTTTGATGCCACCGTGGCTTCCTCCTAATGGAATGTATAGATAATCTTTAAACCATGAGGATAAAGAAATGTGCCAACGACGCCAAAATTCGGCAATATCTCTAGAAAAATACGGAAAATTAAAATTTCTTAATAAATCTATTCCAAACAATTTTGATGTTCCTAAAGCAATATCCGAATAACCACTAAAATCTCCATAAATCTGGAAAGCAAAATAAATGGCTCCCAAAATTAAAGTTAGCGTATTCATTTCTTCGTACTTATCAAAAATTTCATTTGCGTAAACGGCGCAACTATCCGCGATTACAACCTTTTTAAATAATCCCCAAATTATTTGATGCAAACCCTCCTTAGCCTTTTCAAAATCGAAATTTCTTTTTCTTTTGATTTGAGGTAATAAATGCGTTGCTCTTTCAATTGGTCCAGCGACTAATAATGGAAAATAGCTAACAAAAAGTGAATAAGTCACGATGTTTTTTTCGGGAACTATTCTGTTTTTGTAAATATCAATTACGTAAGATAAACCGTGAAAAGTATAGAATGAAATCCCTACTGGTAAAATGATATTTAGCGTCCAAAGATTTACTTCAACACCTATTTTTAGTAAAGCTTCAGCAAATGATTCTGCAAAAAAATTATAATATTTAAATACTCCTAAAAACCCTAAATTGATACTAATGCTTAACCAAAACCAAAACTTTTTTAGATTTTGATTAGTAGATTCATGCATCTTGATTCCTGTGTAATAATCTAAGGCTGTTGAAAAAACTAATAAAAATAGAAATCTCCAATCCCAACAAGCATAGAAATAATAACTCACCGCAAGTAAAAAGACATTCTGTAACAAAAGACTTTTCTTGTTAAGTGACCAATAGATTATAAAAACTACAGGTAAAAAAGCTAAATATTGAAGGGAATTAAATAGCATTATAAATCTCTAAATTGTTTTTGATGATTTACTGACCAAATGGCGCCATTTTTCAAGAAATCAAGAAATAATGCCGCACTATTTCCATTTCCAAAATCGTTATTTGTAGGTTGCACATGGTGTGTATCTATATTTTTTAGTGCCTCTGATATACTTTTTTCATCATAACTTACATTGATGATATCGGCATGAATAGCTCTATTTTGTTGACGAGTTCCAATATTTATTATAGGAATTCCATAATATGGAGCTTCTCTAATTCCGGCGCTACTATTTCCTATTATGAATTGGCTGTTTTTTAATAAACTTAAAAAATATTCAAATCGCAAAGAAGGAAAAACTCTAAATCGGCTATTATCTTTAAATTTTTGAAATTCATTAATAATAAATTGACTTCCCAAATCATTGTTTGGAAAAATTACAACATAATTGTGATGATCAGAAAGAAGACTGTTTACAAAATTTTGAGCATATGCTTGCATTTCATTTGCTTCGGTTGTGACAGGATGAAACATTACAATACCGAAATCATCAAATGGAATTTCATAATATTCTTTTACAACTTCAATATTTGGCAAATCTTCAGAAAACATGATATCAATATCAGGTGAACCTATTGTAAATATAGCATCTTTCATTTCACCCATTTGTAATAATCTTTTGGCCGCATCTTCATTGGAAACAAAATGAATGTGACTTAGTTTAGTAACACTATGACGAATCAATTCATCGACAGTTCCCGAAAGTTCTCCACCTTCTATATGAGCTACTAAAATATTATTTAATGAACCTACAATAGCACCTGCTAAAGTTTCTACTCTATCGCCATGAACAATAATTAAATCTGGCTTGACTTCTTTACAATAGCTTGATAAACCTTCAATAGTTTTAGCCAAAGTTAAATCCATTGTGGTTTCGTGGGTATGATTTTCGAAAGTATGAATATTTTTAAAATTACATCGCTCTATTTCAATCAATGTGTAACCGTACTCCTTTTGCAAATGCATGCCTGTAACAAAAACAAAGACTTCAAAATTAGATTGTACATCCAAAATTGAAATTAGCGATTTTATTTTTCCAAAATCGGCACGCGTTCCTGTAAGAAATACTATTTTTTTTAAATTATTCAAAATCAGTAAAATCTAATTGTTCATCATTTTGAATAGCTCTCGTGGCTTTTTTTCCTAATAAATCATTGAAATTTTCGGCTAATATCTTACCTGTTCCTGGTCGTTTAACCCAAATATTTTCTTTAGTAAAAATTTCACCTTTTTGAATATCTGCAATTGCGCAAACTGTTGCAAAAGCAAAGTCAATGGTTACTTGTTCTTCTTTTGCAGGTGCTTTTGTTCCGCCGCGCATTTGCCACATTTCATTTGAAGAAATTATTAGTTCAGCGCAAGCTTTTTCGTCCATACTACATACAATATCTGGACCTGTTCGTTGCATATGATCTGTAAAATGTCTTTCTAAAATACTGGCACCCAAAGCAACAGCACCTAAACAAGCATTATTATTTAAGGTATGATCGCTTAATCCAAATACTTTATCTGGAAAAGCCTCATGAAGTTGCGTCATAGCACCAAAACGAACCAAATGTATTGGTGTAGGATATAAATTTGTAGTATGTAATAAAGCAACAGGTATTTTATGTTTATTAAAAATGGCAACAGCTTTTCTAACACTTTCTATAGTATTCATCCCAGTACTTAAAATTACAGGTTTGCCAAAAGTACAAATGTGCTCTAGCAAAGGATAATTATTACATTCTCCAGAACCTATCTTGTAAGCAGGAATATCAAACTTTCTTAATCTTTCTGCAGCAGCTCTTGAGAATGGTGTCGAAATGAAAATCATTCCTTTACTTTCAACATACTTTTTGAGTTCTAGTTCGTCGCTTTCATTTAGTGAACAACGATCCATTATTTCATAAATAGAAACATCGGCATTTCCGGGAATAACTTTTTTGGCAGCACCACTCATCTCATCAGCTACGATATGGGTTTGATGTTTTACAACTTCAACTCCTGCTCTATGTGCCGCATCAACCATTTCTTTAGCTGTTTGTAACAAACCTTCGTGATTAATACCAATTTCTGCGATTACTAAAGGTGGAAAATCAGGTCCAACTTTTCTACCAGCTATTTCTATATAATTCGTGTTCATTATTTTTTATTTATTAAATAATCTGCATATTCAAAATCATCTTGCGTATCAATATCTACCGAAGCAAATAGATGATTTACTTCAAATGGAAAGGCCTCATTAGATATAATTTTATTCTCCATAATCAAGTTGGCTTTGCTAATGTACAACAAGCCGTTTTCATAAAAAAGTGGTTCTAAGTCTTGACTCCTTTGACCAATTTCATAATTGAATGGAATAAATTTGTTATCGTTAATTTTTCCTAATTTATGACTATTTCTGCTAACTGTAAATAAACTATCCAATTCGTGTTTTTCAAAAAAAGTAAAAGCTTCTTGCAATAGATTTTCAGGTCTTAATGGATTAGTAGCTTGTAATAAAATTACGTTCTCTACTTTTTCATGATGTTCTAAAACGTGTTTTAAAGCGGTCACTGTTGGTTCAAAATCTCCAGATAAATTATCGGGACGAATAATAACTTTTGCGCCATAATTTATTGCCACATCTTTTATTTGCAAACTATCTGTAGAAACAATTACCTCATCTATAAAACTATGTTTTTGTGCAAATAAAATACTATGAGCTAGTAACGGAATTCCACCCAACATCATTATATTTTTATTGGGTAATCTTTTAGAACCGCCTCTTGCTGGTATTATAGCTATTGTCTTCATGTTAATAGTCTTTTGCTTCACTTTTTGACAATCCTTTGTATTGAAGAAATAAGCGCCAAATTGGTTTTTTAAATAAAATTTTACCTAAAAAATTAATTTTAAACCAATATAAAAATTTATTGGATTTACTAGAAAAAATTGTTGGAACTTTAACGTTAGCGTGAGTTTCATTTCTAATAGTATCAAAAGCAACTTGCATCCAATCTTCTCTGGTATTTCCTAAATGATAAGTAAAATTATTAATTGTAGATAATCTCCACAAATTATTTTCTTGAACTGGTTTATCTAAAAAATCAATTTCACTATCACCTCCCAAACTATAATTTGAATATTTATTTTTTATTCTATTAAAAATTTCACCTCGATAAGTGGCAACAAAATGTCCTGAGCCAATAACTGCTTTTACTTTATTTTGAGAAGTTATCGTTAAATATTTTTCTAAATGAACTTTCTTGAAAAAATTTGGATTTCCAATGCTTTCAGCAAATGATTGCATTGCAGTTAGATTTTCTACCTTAGTAAGTTGAACTTTTTTTGAAAATAGTGTTTCAATAAAAATGGATGACGTAAAATGTTTTACCATTTTAGAATTTGGTGTTGTACTAACGGCACCAGCTTTTGGAAACGCATTAAAAATATCATAGGTTTCAGATTGCCATTTGTTTAAAAACAAAACATCGCCATCTGAAATCGTTATCAATGGAAAATCATGACCTACAATTCCCTTTAAAACTGCATTTAACTTTCCTATATCTGTGGTATAAATAATTTCATGAATTTTATTTTCGCTAAATAATTTATCAAGATAATCACGAACTTCAAGACAACATCCATTAGCAACTATTGTGAAATAGGTTTTTGAATGTGAAGTGAGAATTAAGGAGTTCAAACAATACTTTAGTAATTCTAAACTATCTTTAAAATAAGATTCTTGATGGGGAATATAAACAGGTATTATTACCTGATGAAAAAAGTCATTGGTTTTTCTTTTTTGGTCTTTATGTGGATTAAAACCTATTCTCATCTTTATTTTATGGCCTTTGCCAACCGATAACTTTTGTAACTATTTCTTAATTTGCTTAAGTTTCCTGTTTTCAAAAAATAATTAAATCCATTCATAAGCGCAATGTAGTATTCTTGTTTTACAACTTGATCAGTGAAGTGTTTTTTATAAAAATAGAAATACAGTTTTTGCTTTTCTAATTCAATATTTAATGTTTTGCCTTTATCTCTTTGACCTCCTGAAGGTGCGCCGAGATGCTCGACTAAAATATCGGGTTGATAGTAAATCATTGCACCAGCTTGAAGTAGTCGCATTCCGTAATCCCAATCGTCTCCCCAAATAGTAAATTTTTCATCAAATAAAAATCCCGCGTCTATAAACACTTTAGATTTTACTATATTCAAACCAGAACACACTTGCAATCTAAATCGTGGTTTTGAAAAATTTTTAGGTTTCGCAATGGTATCTAAAACCGAATGGTATTTGAATTCCTTATCCATTTCTTCAAACTGAATTCCGGGAATTAAAACGTCAATTATATTGGATTTTAAATTTTCAATTATTTTTTGAAAAGCTATTGGAGAAATTCTCAAATCGTCATCTAGAAAAAACAACCATTCTTCCTCTTTATAATATTTCAAAGCTAAATTTCTAGAATGATTCACCGAATAAGCTCTATCACTTTCAACAAACTCAAAAGAATAATTTAAAGGAAGTTTTTCTACTTCACTTTTTATGGAAACACTACTTTGGTCTACAATTATAACTTGTGAAATATGGTCTTTAAAAGCATTCAAGTCCAATAATAAATCCGACAAATAAGTTAGTCGATCTCTAGTTGGAATCAATAAAAAGAAATTTTTCATGGGTTACTTTTTTTAAAAAAATACTTTTTGAACAAACCAAGCAGCTGTAATTTCTCTAAAACTGAAATTATAAAAACTTTGAAAAGTCGGAATTGAAATTTGAAACCATCAACAAGTCCAATTCTATTGCAATAATAAGAAGAAATAACCAAATAATTGTTGAATGATGGAATATTAAAATAGGCCATTTCCAGTTTTTTAAGAATAATTTTCTTTTGAATTTTTGAAAAACTAGCGGCATATTCTTTGAATAAAACCCCACAAAATTGAAAAGTGGCTTCATTCTTAACTTTCATAAATTGTTCATCACCAGTTAAACTAATTTCGGAAACTCTAACTGATACAAATGAAGAATTTATAGAATAAATTTTATTGGATTCTGAAAAATCTATAACTGCCATATCATCGGAATGCCATGCTAATGGAAAATTTCGAAATCTTTTTTCGACAACTACTGCTCTTTTAAAAATGTGTTCACTTAGGGAACTTCGGGTTTGTTTAGAAAACTTTCTACACAAGAATTCTGCAGCTGTTTCCGTTTTTGGATGATTATAAACATCCGAAATTAATCTTCCGGAACCATCAATAATCTTGGTTGAAAAACGCACAAGATTCGATTTGTACGACTCAATGTCTGGTAAATTCTTGTAAAAATCTTCCACTAAATTAGGAGAAAGAATATCATCATCACCCAAAATCATCATCCAATCTTCACTAGCTAAATCAATACATCTGTGCCATTGATTTACTAAAGACATTCCACCTACATTGGTATCAAATTTAACATATTGACATTTAAAATTTTCTAATAAAACTAGAGGATTTTCTGGGCTAGCATCATCACCAATATAAATTTTAAAGCGTTTATCTGTTTGATTGGAGAGCGACTTTAACGTTTCTTCAAAAAAAGTTAATTTATAATAGGGAATTATGATTGCTAGCATCATGTAAAGGTTTGAAATTATGTTTTAGATTGTTCTAAAATTGATTTAAAATAATCAAAAGACATTAGATTCAAACTCTCTTTTCTATTTTGATCAAGAACATTAAATTCAAAAAATGGATTTTTGACAGAAGTTGGAGCACCAATATTTACTTTATTTGAAATCACTCCTATTCCCCAATCGGTATCGATACAACAGCTGTAAACTTTATCGGATTGTCTGAATTTATAAAAGGCTTTCCAAGTGGTTCCGTTCCAATAATCCATAGCTGGCGAAAGTCTAAAATAATAATTTTCTCGAGCATGAATTTCTGTTGGTGGATTGCAATCGTGAAGAATTATAAATCCGTTAGGTTCAAGAAACTTTAATGCATTTTGAATATCTCGTTCTACCTGTTCGGCTAAATGCAATCCGTCGATAAACACGACATCAAACTTTTTATCTTTATCTAAAATATCACCTGTTTTTAGCGCTTCAAAAAAAGCATCACTCGTTAATTGAAAGTCTACAGGATTAGCTTCGAATTCAACTCCTGGGTCAACACTATATTTAATTTTTGCCTGTATTTTATCGAAATTATGATCAGGATTTCTAACACCTATTTCAAGATAATTTAAATCTTCTTTATCTAAAAATTGAATTATATAATTGATAATTTCAGTTCTAGAAGGTTTTTTTTCTATTTCTAGACGGCTTTTTTCTTTTGCATCAACCAATACTGGATCATTTAATAAGCGTTCACCCCAATAATATCGATTCTTTATTTTCTTGTATAAATGTCTCATTGTGCTACTATTTTGAAATTCAATATTTCTTATAAAGAAGAATACGATTCAATAACTTTCTTTTTATTAAAATTGTAATCCAATCTTTCTTTCGCTAAAATACTATTTTTATGATTAGCTCTTTGAAGTAATTCAAAATCATTTAAAGCCTTTACAATTAAATTAGCAATAGCTGCAATATCATTAGGATTTTCAATTAAAAATCCGTTTTCATTATTCGAAATAATTTCAGCAGAAACACCGCCAGGATTAGACTGAATTGGAAAAGCTCCCATTACGATAGCTTCCAAAAGCGTATTGGACATTCCGTCTGAAACGCTGTTTCCTATGGCTAGGATAGATTTTCCCATTAATTCTAAAACATGTTGGTGACTTAACGCATGTCTATCAAAAACCTTAAAAGGTAATTTTTTATCAGTAACGTAATTAAGAACCTCATTGTGAGCTCCATAAACTACTACATTATAATTTTCAATTGTTGATAAAATACTTTCAAGAGCTTTTACTACTGTTAAAGCTCTTCCAAATAAATGTTGGTAACCTTTTACGAGTATAATTTTCCTTTCAGAAATAGGAAGTTTTACATCATTCAATTTTTCTAATTTAAAGCCTGTTCCTCCGGGAATTACGCCCAAATGTTTTCCTATAAAACCTAATTTTACTGCTAAATGATAATCTCTATTGCAATCGGTGTGAATAAAATTTACTCTTTTTATAACGTTTTTTATTTTACCAAGATGAGTATTATCGTTTTGATAATAGAATAAATCACTTCCCCAACAAGAATAAATCCATTTTATTGACGGATATTTATTCATTGTTTTTAAAATTGGATAGCTACAATTTTGCATCTCAAAACTATGAATTACATCGGGTTGAAACTCTAAAATAATTTTTTCAAGAGCTTGATTAGCCGTAACCTCAACCAATGAATTCCATTTATCATATAGCTTGGGGAATTTTTTGCTTAAAAAATGTTCTCCTTTTAGGTAAGGTAACTTTCTGTTTTTCCAATTTGTAAATTGTTGTACTGAATCTATAGTTTGCAGTTTACCCTTTCCTAAAACATCAAACCAAAACAATTCGTATTCAGAATCTTTTAAATTCTCAACCCAACGACTTATGTGAACTGAAGGCATTGATATGAATAGGATTTTCATTACTTAGAGATATTTGAAACCAACATTAAAAAGTCTGAAAAGTAGATAGGCGAAAATTGTTTTTGGAATTTCTAAAAAATTATTGCATCGATATTGACTAATTATTACATGTTTAAGAAAAAACATTTTGTGCTTTTTTTTATGAAACAAAACTTCTCGTAGAATAAATTTAGATCGGTCTTTAGAATATACTAGAAATGATGAATAATTTGTTAATTTAAATTCTTTTGTTAGTAATAAATGTTTGTCTCTAGCTAACAACTCAGACTTCAACTCTTTGTGATTCAGTTTCAAAATTTCACTTGTAAGAGAATCATTATGAATTCTATATTGAACTACTAAAGTATCATCAAATACAATCTTTGGACTTTTATATAACATTCTGAGATTAAAATCCCAATCATCAAGATTTGAAATTTTTTCATCAAATAAAACCTTTTGCTTTTCTAAAAAAGACTTTTTCCATAATGGTCCAGAGACGTAGAAAGCGATTTTACCGATAAAGTAATCATAAATCAAATCATCTGATTGAATTGCATTAACTTTAATCCTATTTTTAGTTTCAAAATCAGTAAATTCCAATTTAGAGACAACTACATCTAGAGCACCATTTGAAAACAAATTATATTGATTTTCTAGAGCTTTTGGAAGTAAAATATCATCGCTATCAAGCCATTTTATATAATCTCCGTTAGAATTTGAATAGCCATAATTTCTACAAGAATTGGCTCCTTTTTTTAAATTTTTAGGTCTTGTTAAATAAACAAAACGAGCGTCTTTTTTAGAATAAGTTTCAATAAATTTCTCTATATCATCTCTAGAACCATCGTCAACAATAATACATTCCCAATTTTGAAACGTTTGTTTTAGTATGCTATCGAGTGTCTCACCTATAAGATGAGCACGATTAAAAGTGGGAATTATTATGGAAACTTCAGCATTCAATTTAAACTTTTTTTATAGCATAAATGATTCCTGATATAGTACCTAAATTTCTAGAAATAACATTAAAATTGTTTGCTAGTAAGATTTTCTCTAATGAAGTAGCACCTTTATCATGCCATTCTATAACTAGATAATCAATATAATAAAATATTTTTTGTTCGTTTAATCTTTCAATAATTTCATATTCTGCACCCTCACAATCGATTTTGAAAAAAATCTTTTTGTCGGTTTGTTTTTCAATCAAATTAGGAATGATTGTTTGAACATCTTTTATTGGAATATCGATTTCAACTGCTCGATTAAGATTTATACTCGGACTTAATTCTAATCGAATACCACAATTCCCTTTGGCTTGATGATCAAAAAAAACTTTCTCAACTCTTGTATTTCCTCCTAAACCAAAATTAAAAGCTTCGATTTTATTTGAAAATTCTGGATTTATATCAAAATTATATTTTGCTTGGTTGTATGTTATTAGTGCTGGTTCGAAAGAATATACTTTATGAACATTTTCCATTTTAGAGAAAAACAAGGAACTTATTCCGATATTCATTCCGATATCAAAAACGACAAAATTATCATTTGATAAAAAATTATAGTCTTTTTCTACAAATACTTCACTTAGTATGTAGAACTCTTCTGGAGATTCGATAAAAAACTTTAAATTATTGAATTGTGCAATAACACCATTTTTTTCTGATTCTAATTTCAACTCTGGATAAAACTCTTTAAGCTCCTTAATCCATTTCATTGAACGAAAAACTATATTATTTGTATCAGAATGAATTCCGAACTCCTTAACTTGATTACTAATTTCAAGTTTTCTTTTATCGTCATTAGTTATAGTATAACCAAGTCTTTTTAGAGTTTTGTATACTGTTTTCTTCATTCTTAATATTTTAAATTAAAATCAAAAAGCAATTTGCTTTGATTAGAAGGCACAACCTTACCATTGTTAAAGAAATCTCCTTCTTCAACGTCAAATACGAAAGCATTATCTATCCAATCTACGCATTCGTCATCGACTGTCATGTATAATGTTCCATAATAACGGCCTGCATTAAAATGATTTTTTGGAAAGACTATTTCGATAGAATCAAAATTCTGTTGATACTCTATATTTTTCAAAATGGAACTTATCCAACACAATCTTTGACCAAAATCATCATCAATTCTCATATCAAATCGAATTCTACTTTGTTTAATTTTATTAGGATTTTTCAAATTTATATTAATGGTCATTGAAGAACCTGAGAAAGGATTGCTTGCTTCATGGTTTCCGAAAATTATTGCATTTTTAAATTGAATCAATCCATTTCCTTTTCTATCTGCAACTTGTTCGAAATTATTTTCTGAAGATGTATTATTCATGTATCTAGAAACAACATTATCGATAGAACCACTAGTTACAATTTGACCGTTTTCTAAAACTATTCCTGTATTACATAAACTCTTTACTGCTGCCATATTGTGACTTACAAACAAAACGGTTCGCCCTTCACCTTTAGAAATATCGCCCATTTTACCAAGGCACTTCTTCTGAAATTCGGCATCACCAACCGCTAAAACTTCGTCAACAATTAGGATTTCACTTTCTAAATGTGCGGCTACAGCAAAAGCTAATCGTACATACATTCCAGAGGAATAACGCTTTACTGGTGTATCTACATATCTATCAACTCCAGAAAAATCGATAATTTCATCTAATTTTCTGGTGATTTCTTTTTTTCGCATTCCAAGTATTGCACCATTAAGATAAATATTTTCTCTACCTGAAAGTTCGGGATGAAAACCTGTACCAACTTCTAACAAACTAGCAATTCTACCTTTTACTTTAATTTGTCCTGTAGTAGGACTTGTAACTCTTGAAAGTAGTTTTAGCAAAGTACTTTTTCCAGCTCCGTTTTTTCCTATTATACCAACAGCATCGCCCTGATTTACTTCAAAGTTGATGTCTTTTAAAGACCAAACAATATTACTAATTCCTTTTACACTTCTATCATTGGTTTCACCAATTTTTAGAAATGGATCTTCTTTACCTAAAATTTTAGTTTGCCAAAAACGATCAATATCCTTTGACAGTGTTCCTGAACCTATCTGACCAATTTGGTATGCTTTAGATAAATTATCAACTTTTATTATTGTATCTGCCATTATATTGTATCAACGAAATTTTTCTCGGTTTTATTAAAAATGATAATTCCTAGGAATAAAATAATTAGTGTAACAACAATAGAATACCCTATACTTAACAACGTAAACTCACCTTTCCCTAAAAAAGCATATCGAAAAGCTTCAATTATTCCAGTCATAGGATTTAGTTCAACTATGGTGCTGTAACCTTTTTCTCTAGCATAACTTAATGGATAAATTACCGTTGTAGCATACATTAAGAGTTGAACACCAAAGGTTACTAAGAAAGTTAAATCTCTGTATTTAGTAGTCATTGCTGTGATTATCAATCCTAAACCTAAACCTAATAAAGCCATTAATAGAACTAAAAGTGGAAATAGAAACAATCCAGTAGTTACTTCAAAACTTGTGCCTTGTATTGGAAAAAAGTAAAAATAAATCATCATACATAACATAAGTAGTAATTGTACTCCAAAGCGAACTAAATTACTTACAACAATACTTATCGGCATTATCAATCGTGGAAAATATACTTTTCCAAAAATATTAGCATTATCCCTAAATACGGTGCTGGTTTTGGTTAAACATTCTGAAAAATATTGCCATGATGTAATTCCTGTTAAATAAAACAAATAACTCGGTAAACCATCAGTGCTGATTCCTGCTAAACTTCCAAAAACAAACGAAAAAACAATTGTTGTAAAAATAGGTTGAATAAAAAACCATAATGGACCAAGAACTGTTTGTTTGTAGAAGCTTACGAAATCTCTCTTAACAAACATAATTAATAAGTCTCTGTACCTCCATAAATCAGCGAAGTTCAAATCAAAGAGAGAAGAATGCCCTTTAATTATTAAATCCCAATTTTGTGATTCCTGATTATCTTTCATTTAGTTCTTTAGAAAATTTTTACATCAATGGGTTGCGATAACCTCCTAATTAAAAAAAACAAATATAGTAATTTAACATAATTATAAGGCTCCTTTCTGTTGTTTTAATTAATATTTGTTACTTTGCAAAAAAATACTTTATACTTTGTTTTTCTTCAAAAAAAATAGTCCGATTCTTTACGATATCCTTAGTGATACATATGTAGATTTTCATTCTCATTTGCTGCCCAATATTGACGATGGTGCGACTTCAATAGAAAATACTATTGAAATTATTTTAAAGTTACAACAGTTTGGTTTTAAGGAATTTATTACAACACCTCATGTTATGAGTCAGGTGTGGGAAAATTCTAAAATTGAAATTGAGCAAAAACACCAGATTACTAAAGAACATATAGCGCAATGGGATAACACACTTTCGTTTAGAACAGCCGCCGAATATATGCTTGACGATAATTTTTCACGATTGTATAAAGAAGAGCGATTATTGACATTAAAAGACAATTATGTTTTGGTAGAGATGTCGTACTTAAATCCACCCTTGGCACTATACGAAATAATTTTCGAATTACAAGTTGCAGGATATAAGCCTATACTGGCGCATCCTGAGCGTTATTCCTTTTATCAGAATGCATTAGAAAACTATGATAAGTTAAAGCGTGCCGGCTGCTTGTTTCAGTTGAATTTGCTTTCAAGTGTAGGATATTATGGTGTGGGCGTAGCAAAAACAGCCGATTATTTATTGAAAAACAATTTAATAGATTTTGTTGGATCTGATGTCCACCATCTCAACCACGTTGCTGGTTTTGAAAAAAGAATTGTTTTGAAAAACTATGAATCACTCCATTCGATTTCTCAAAACAACATATTTTTTAAATCGTAGCTTTATTTTTTAAAAATTGCCTTCAATATATCAAAAAAAGATGGTTTTGAATCTTCTTTTCCATAGCCATATCCGTAGCCATATCCGTAACCATAACCGTAGCCATAACCATAAGTCTGCATTGGCAAGGTATCATTAAGCAACAAAGACATGTTTGGCAATTTCCTCTCCTTATAAAGCGATTCTGCATATTTTAGCATTCTCTTATCGAGGTAATTGGCTCTCATTACATAGATAAAAGAATCGGCATTTTTGGCTATTAAGAACGTATCGGTGACCACACTTACAGGAGCAGTATCGACAACGATATAATCAAACTTTTCTTTAAGTTGATCAAACATTTTATTTATTTTATCGTTCATTAACAATTCGACAGGATTAGGTGGAATAACACCAGAAGGTAAAGCAAAGAAATTTTGAAATCCTTTTACTGGAAAGACATAATCATCGATATTGTTGTTTGAAGTTGTTAGATAATTGGTTACCCCTTTACTAGGTAACGCAATGTATTGATCTAATTTTGGATTTCTAATATCCAACCCAATTATTAATACTTTTTTTCCAGATAGCGCAATTGTTGTTGCTAAATTTATGGCGCAAAAAGTCTTCCCTTCTTTAGGAATAGAAGAAGTTATAAATATTGTTTTACATTTTTTTTCTGCTACATTGGCCAACATAAATTCTAAGTTGGTTCGAATCATTCGAATGGCTTCTGCCGAACTTGATCTACTATTAGATTCTATAATTTCTTCGTTAGATTTCGACCTTGGTAAATCTCCCAAAAACGGAATAGAAACCTTACCTTCGATATCTTGTCTGTACTTAATTTTGGTATCGAAAAACTTAATTAAAAATAAAATTAATGCCGGAATTAGTAATCCTAACAATAAACCTGCGATGTAAAAAACATTTCGTTTGAAAGAAACAGGACCATTAGAAAAAGCGTAATCAATAACCTTAGCTTTTGGAGAAACCACCGCCAATGAAATTTCTGTCTCTTCTCTTTTTTGTAATAAATATAAATAAAGTGATTGTTTTATTTGTTGTTGGCGTGCGATTTCATTATAAAACCTTTCGTTAGTTGGCACTTTATATACTTTGTCGTCAAAACTGTTCCTTTGCTTTAAGTAATCGGCTTTACTTGTTCGCAAATCTTCTTGCATATTTAAAATACTTTCAACAATGTTAGCTCGCAAAGATGCTAAATTGTTATCTATATTTTGAATATTTGGATTTAAGTTGGTTGCAGAGATCGATAGTCTTCTTTTTTCAAGAATCATTTGGTTATATTGCGTGATTAAACTACCAGTTGAACCAGCAGAACTAATAACGTTGGTTGGCAATAATTCATTATTTTTAGTATCTGTTATTGTTTCAAGCATTAGTTTATTCAACTTCATTTCGGTTTCAATTCCTAAAACTGATTTATTGTAAGATACCGACTCGCTTAAACTTAAATTTGAATCTGCTTCAAGACTGGTTAGCTTGCGTTCTTTTTTAAATTGTTCTTGTTCGCTCTCTACGCCACCAAGCTCTTTGGTAATCAATTCTAGTCTTTGATCTATAAACTCTTTAGTTTTTTGAGCTACTTCTTTTCTATCATTTATTGCATCGAGATTGTATTGTTCTACAAGCGCATTCAAATAATTAATTCCACGGCTACTAATTCTATCAGTCATACTCAAGTTGACAACACTAGTTTTATCAATAGCACTGACTTGGACTTTACTTCTAAAAAAAGAAGCTCTACTTTCTAAATCACTTTTTATTACAACAATTTCTGCACCCTTTTTTAGTGACTCATAAGATGTATTAAGTTGTACAAAGAATTTGCCTAGTTTACAGGATACTTTTTGGCCAAAATTGTAAACTTTTTTTGTTCCGTCCTGAGAAAAAGAGATTGAAAAACTATTCTTATCTTTAATAATAATGTAAAAGGTGGCACATTTTAAATAATAGTTTTCTACTTTATCAGTAAAGATGATATGTATTGGCGAATCATTGTCATATAGCTCATTTGTAACCAAACGTCCTTCGCTGAAGTAGGCAATATCTAGGTCAAGTTTTTTTACAACATTTTCTGAAATTGACCGCGATTGCAAAATCAAAATCTCATTAGCAACATTATTTTTTGCAGAAAAAATATTTAAATCACTCAAGGCCGAAAACTCACTCGTTCCATCTTTTTTTTCATCTTTTATATTAATAGAAGATGCTACACCATACTCAATGACGTAATACCTTAAGTAAATAAATGCTATCGAAGTACATAGCAAAACCGATACAAGAAACCATTTCCAGTATTGTATATAATATAAAATTTCTTCTTTTAGGTTAAAATCACTAGAAATCTCACTACTATTTTCAGATGAATTTGGTAAATTTTGCATTTTTTTTATCTGTTTATTAAAAGTACAACCGTTGTTATAAAAGTTACGATAGATAAAATTATTGGCAAGTTTGGTAGGGCCGTTGCATCCATTTTTGTTTTTCTTTGCTCTACATAAATCACGTCATTTTGATCTAAGTAATAAAATGGTGAATTCACAAAATCAGCTTTGGTAATATCTACTCTATTAAACGTTTTAATCCCTTGGTAATCTCTAATAATTAAAATATTTTGTCTTTTACCAAATGCTGTTAAATCTCCCGCAGATGCAATAGCATCTAATAAAGTTACCCTGTGATTATTGAAGGAAACAATACCTGGAACCTGAACCTCGCCTAAAACCGTAACTTTAAAATTGTTTATGGTTACGTTTATGACAGGGCTTTTTAAATATACTGCTAATTTTTCTCGCAATATATTTCTAAGTTGATTAAGTGTAAAACCTTCAACAGAAATGGTACCCAAAACTGGAAACTCAATTTTACCTTCAACGTCTACTAAATAAGTAGCAAGCGGGTTATTGTTAAGATTAACATTCCCTGTGGAATTTTGATTCAAATTAAAAGGTCTTGCTGCTTCAACTTCTAAAGAAGTGACAATGATGGAAAGTCGATCGTCACGCTGAATGATAGGATCATAATTGTTAGACACCGCATTAAAATCTTGTTTTCCTTGCAAGTACACAATTCTTTTTTTAGAAATACATGAGCTAGACAAAAACAAAATAAGTACTACTGCGAATAAAAAATTATTTCTCATTTTAATTACTTTTTGAAAGTTTGCAAATGTATTAAATTCTTTAATAGGAATGCTTTATTTTGTATAAACATACGAAGGAGCATTAACTTCTATATCTAAAGTTTGGAACACGGAATTCATACTTTTAAATGCTGGAACCAACTTTTTCATTTTTGAAACAAGTAGTTCATTACTTCCTTCTTTAGCAGCAATTAGAAGCTCTTCTATGGTATTGTTTATAGTCTCATATTCATCACAAACTTCTTCTGCGATTGTAATTTTTTCGTGATGGGTTGCTAAATTTTGAGCCGAATCATTAAGCAATTCTTCGTATAATTTTTCACCAGGACGCAAACCCACAATTTTAATTTTAATATCTTTATCTGGCGTAAAACCAGCAAGTCGAATCATTTTTTTCGCCAAATCAATAATTTTGACTGGTTTTCCCATATCAAAAATATATATTTCACCACCATTTCCCATTGAACAAGCTTCTAAAACCAGCTGACAAGCCTCTGGAATGGTCATAAAATATCGTATAATCTCAGGATGTGTAATCGTTATTGGTCCACCTTCACTAATTTGCTTAGTAAACAAAGGAACGACAGAGCCATTAGAGCCTAGTACATTTCCAAATCGTGTGGTTATAAACTTTGTAAATCGCTCCGATTGCAATTTTTTATGTTTGTAGTGTTTAGATTGAACATACATTTCTGCAATTCTTTTACTTGCACCCATAACACTACTAGGGTTGACCGCTTTGTCTGTAGAAATCATAACAAACCGTTCTACATGATATTTTTGAGATAAATCGGCCACATTCTTTGTTCCTAAAACGTTGGTAAAAATAGCTTGTGACGGATTCTCTTCCATCATAGGAACGTGCTTATAGGCCGCCGCATGATAAACAACATCGGGAAGATGTGATTTAAAAATTCTATCCAAAACCTCTAAATTTCTTACATCTGCAATAACATTAATCACTTCTATACCAGAGTTTGCTTCTACTATTTCTAATGAAAGCGAATGTAATGGTGTTTCGGCTTGGTCTAAAATGATTATTTTTATAGGATTAAAATGAAGTACTTGCCTAACAATTTCACTTCCTATTGAACCGGCAGCTCCCGAAACTAATATTGTTTTTCCGTCTAATTTTGATGATATAGATTTTGTATCTAATACAATTGGTTTACGTTCTAATAAATCTTGAATTTCAAAATTCTTAATGTTTTTGGATATATCTTTTTGATCATCCCAATCAGAAACTAAAGGCAGTGTATATACTTTAAAGTTATATTCGATGCATTCATCAACAATTGCTAGACGTTCTTCTTTACTTAAACTGTTGTCAGCTAGAATTAACGCAATCACTTTTTTAGAACGCATTAAAACAGGTATACTTTTCTTAATTTGAAAAATAGGAAGATTGAGTATCCTTTTGGTCGTATTTAAATTGTTTTTATCAATAAAACCGACGAGTTTAAATCGGGCTGGATTCTCTGCACGCAAGGCGTTCGCAACAGCAATTGCATTAGCATCGGAGCCATAAATGATGGCTGAGTAGATATTTGTGTTTTTTACATCTCTAAACAATCTTTCAAAAGTTTGTTTTACTATAATTCTATAAAAAAATAAAAAACTAAACGATAAAATAGCATTAATAAAAGCACCAGTTGTAAGGAATAATTTTTCCCTATCAAAGAATTGTAAAAAAAAATTTACAACAATAATTATGACAAAAGAGGAAAATTGAGAGAAAAAAAGCTTTAAAGCATCAATATATGAAGAATGTCTTATAATTCCTGAATAGGTTCTAAAAATCCAAAAGAAAAACAAATTTAACCCCAAATAGAAAAAAATGGCCAAATTTATATACGGAAACGGAATATAATTTAGCTTTAAACCTTTAAACAATAAATAGGTAATAACGCCTGAAATTAGCACAATTGATAAATCTAATAGTAAAATAATCCACCTTGGGAGATAGCTCAAATTTTTGAACTGAAATCCAAAATTAATATCAGAAAATAGTCTGAAAAAATTTGTGAAAAAATTATTATTGTGTTGTTCCAATTTGTAGGTTTTTGTAAAGAAAAGTAAAACTAGTTATTTTTGTTAAAAAAAACTAAAATTTTTTTATACAAACATAAATTTTTTCTTTGTCGTTTTCAGTCAAATTTGAGCCTGAGGGTAAACACAAACCTTTATTAAACAAATCTTCTGCAATTGAACCACCGTAGTAAGGTGCATTTTTAAATATTGGTTGCAGGTGCATTGGTTTCCATAATGGTCTGCTTTCAATGTTTTGTGTTTCTAAAAAATGTCTTAAATCTTCTGCTGACTTGCCTTGGTTTTTACTGCTTTCAATGGTAATTGCTGAGAGCCAATGATTGGAATAAAAGTCGGTATTGGGCTCTGTAAACACAGAAATCGCTTCGTTTTCTTGGAACAACTCCACATAAAATTCGTGCATACTTCTTCTTTTAGCAACATGTTCATCTAAAACCTCCATTTGTCCTCTACCAATACCTGCACAAATATTACTCATTCTATAGTTGTAACCAATTTCACTGTGCTGATAATGAGGTGCATTATCTCGGGCTTGGGTTGCTAAAAAAATTGCTTTTTCTTTCCATTCTTTTGTTTGTGTTACAATAGCGCCACCGCCTGAAGTTGTAATAATTTTATTTCCGTTGAAAGAAAGCGCATTAATCACACCAAATGTACCGCATTTCTTACCTTTGTAGGCACTGCCTAAAGCCTCAGCACTGTCTTCTATAACAGGAATTTCATATTTGTTGGCAATAGCCATTACTTCATCTACTTTAAAGGGCATTCCGTATAAATGCACCGCGATAATTGCTTTTGGTTTCTTAACTTTTGCTATTCTATCTTTAATAGCAGTTTCTAAAGCGTTAGGACAAATATTCCAAGTTTCTTTTTCGCTATCAACAAAAATAGGTGTTGCGCCTTGATATACAATTGGATTGGCAGAAGCAGAAAAAGTCATACTTTGACAAATAACCTCATCGCCATATTTTACATCTAAAAGTACTAAAGCAAGATGTAATGCGGCTGT
The DNA here is from genome assembly GCA_044361155.1 of Flavobacterium sp. Lineage (GTDB taxonomy): Bacteria > Bacteroidota > Bacteroidia > Flavobacteriales > Flavobacteriaceae > Flavobacterium. The sequence goes on along the minus strand of JBIKJF010000001.1, from coordinate 496,738 downwards.
TCCAGAACTTAAAGCTCCGACATAAACAGTATGACTTAAATAATTTTCTAGATCATTTTCAAAACCAGTTACGTTTGGACCTAATGGAGCCACCCAATTGGTATCAAAAGCATCATTTACAAACTTTAACTCATTGCCTCCCATATGTGGCGATGACAACCATATTTTTGAATTACTCATGATCAAAATTGTATTTAATTATTTTGCCCGGATTACCTACAACAACTGCAAAATCTGGCACATCTTTTATAATAATTGCGCCAGCACCAATCACGCACCATTTTCCTATTCTAACATTCTGAATTACTACTGCGCCTATTCCAACTTGACTACCTTCACCAACAAAAACACCGCCAGCAAGCGCAGCATTGGGCGAAATATGAACATAATCTTCAATAGTACAATCGTGTTCTACAACTGCGTTTGAGTTAATAATGCAATGTCTTCCTATGACTGCATCAGAATTCACAATAACACCCATCATAACTACTGTTCCATTACTAATCTTCGAATAGTTCGAAATCATAGCTTTGGGATGAATAGCGCTTGTAAAGCTAGCTTTGATTTGATTAGCAAGTTTTTTCCTTACTTTATTATTACCGATAGTTAAAATAACCGAATCGTAAGGTTGCACTGCTACTTTGCTTGAGTGAAAAACTCCCTTCTCTAAGATGGTAGTAATCTTAGGATTGTCATCTATAATAGCTTTAATGCTTCTATTAGAACAATCTAAGATATCGATAATCACTTTACAATGACCACTTGCACCATATAAAATTACATCATTTTCCATCAAAAGGTTCTATGGTTGCTGCATCTGCAGCGTTAATTCCTTCGCTTTTAAGCACCTTAATTATAGTTTTTAAAAGTATTTTAAAATCCAAAGAAAATGAAATGTTGTTAACATACCAAACATCATATTCAAATTTTTGATCCCAAGAGATTGCATTTCTACCATTTACTTGCGCCCAACCTGTTATTCCTGGATTTACCTCGTGGCGGCGATTTTGAAATTCATTATATAAATGTAAGTAATGGTTTAGCAATGGTCTTGGACCTACTATGCTCATGTCGCCAATAAGTACATTAAGCAATTGTGGTATCTCGTCTAAGGATGTTTTACGCACAAAGGAGCCTGTTTTTGTTAAACGTTCTGCATCGGGAAGTAAATTTCCTTCTTTATCTTTTTTGTCGTTCATGGTTTTGAATTTAACAATTTTGAATATCTTCCCATTTTTACCTGGTCGTAATTGAAAGAAAAAAGGTTTCCCATTATTAGCAAAAGTTAATAAAAGAGTTACTAAAATAAATATAGGCGAAAGAAGTATTATTCCGATTAACGCTGATATAAAATCGAAGAAAGGCTTAATTACAGATGGATACATTTTTTTTATTTATTTACAAAAATAAGATTTTTACTGTTCCAAATTTTCATATTCATTTAATAATGCTTCCCAAACAATTTTTTGTTCGAATCTATTTTCGATTAAACTTCTCGAATTAAATTTCATAAATTGATAACTCATAGTATTATGAACTACTTCCTTCATAGCAATATAAAGTACATTTGAATTTTTAACAGGAATTATGATTCCGTTTTTATTGTTTTCTATAATTTCGTTACAACCATTAATATCACTAACAATGCTAGGTAAATTCATTGCTCCGGCTTGCATCACTACATTTGGAAAACCTTCTCTATAACTCGGGAAAACCAATGCGTTTGAAATTGAAAAATAAGGTCTAACATCATTTTGATATCCAACAGAAATAATAGAAGAATGTGATTTAATAATTTTTAAAGTTTCAGGTTTTAATGGACTTAATTCTTCTTCAAAAGGACCAACGAGTAGTAATTTAATGGAATTATTTTCTTGACTTAATTTTAAAAAAGCTTGAACTAATTCATTAATTCCTTTATCAGATACAATTCTTCCTACAAAAATAAATACAAAATCATTTTCATTGATTTTTAATTGATTTTTTAATTCGATTTTTTGATGTTCACGAATCAAATCTGAATTAAAATAACTGGTATCAATTCCGTTTGAACTGCCGTTGGCGATCACTTTTAGTTTTGAATTTTCACAATAGGAATTACTTTGAATAATATGCAAAAGTTCCTTTGAATTAGGATACACTTTTGTGGCACAAGAGTAGGTTAGTTTCTCTACAAAATCTAAAATTTTACGTTTTAAGCCCGTAGCTTCAAGCAATGGTAAACCTGCTACAGTATGCAAACGATGTGGTACTCCTGCCACTTTTGCGGCCATCATACCTACAATTCCAGCTTTTGGAGTATGCGTGTGTACAATAAACGGTTTTTCTTTTTTAAAATAACGATACATTTTTATAACGGCAATAACATCATGCATAGGTGTTATTGTGCGAGTCATTTCAAGGTGATGTGTAACAACATTCTCTCTTTTTCCAATTTTTTGTAAATATTCTTTTTCAGAAGAAATTGCAGTTACATCATAAAATTCATTCATAAAACGAAGTTGACCTTCTAGAAGTTTGTCTAAAGAAAGTGGGACTGTGGTGATGCGAATGAGTTTTTTTTTAGTCATTTATACTCTTAATAAATTTGGCAGGTACACCGCCATAAACTGTATTTGATTGCACATCCTGAATTACTACCGCACCAGCGGCGATAACAGCTCTTTTTGAAATGTGAGCACCAGCAAGAATTCTACAACCGCAGCCAATCCAAACATCATCTTCAATAATCACCTTTTTAAAGCTTTCTTTATTGTATTTTATAGGTATAGAAGCATCATTCCAATTATGATTTGTAGAGATAATTGAAGTACTATGAGCAATGGACACGTCATTACCTATTTCAATATCTCCAGCTCCATCGATGTAACTCATTGGATGAATGCTAATGTTATTACCAAAGGAAATGTTTTGCAAATTGAATAAAAAAACATTTGGCTGAACAGAAACGTTATCACCGCAATGTTTAGCTAAATTTTTAAGTAATAAATATCTAATTAACAAACCTAAATTTCCGTTGGTATTTCTAAAATACAATAACAAAAAACACCTTGTTTTGTTTGGTAGCGATCCAACTAACTTCACCAATAAATTGATGACTGTTTTATTTTTTTTGAATTTATCTCTGCCTGTTCCCATTGTTATTTCATTATGCCAGATTTATTAGTATATCGGATATAGATATTTAAAAGTATGCCAAACGGAATGGCTACTAGAGTAAGAACTTTATTAGGAGATTCTTTTAAAAATCTATAATTTTTTAATAACAGTAAACTAGAAACGTAGTGCACTGCGTTTGTAAATCGTTCTTTAAAACTTGGGGCAAATTGCATTCTAATTTTTCTTTCATGAGCAAATCCTTTGGGATTCTTTAAATATTGTTTGATAATGTTCTTACTAGAACCATCTGGCATATACTCTACAACACATAGAATTTCATGAAGCACTCCCAAATCATAATCTTGATCGATTAATAGGTATTTATATCCAAGAGGAACAAATTTTTCATCTTCAAAAATGGGATACTCAGGATATTTTTTTAAAATTGCTGTTTTGTATATAAACTTTTTATCACCTGTAACTTTATATCTTGATTTTAACAAAGAATATTTACATTCTAGTAAACTTTGAGGAAAAGGAGTACCAACGACGGTACCATCCTTGAAAGCATCTAACCCAATGATGCCAGCCCATGATTCCTTTTTGTTATTCTTCCAAAAACTCAGTACCTTTTCAATAGCATTATGTGATAAATAATCATCAGAATCGATACACATGTTTAATTCAGTAGTAATATTTTTTATCGCTACGTTATGACCACTATGCATTCCTTCATTATTCTTATAAATATACTGGATTGAAATTTTATCTTCTGCTATCCAAAAGTCAACCAAGTTTTTAGTAGTATCAGTAGAGCCATCATCTATTACTAACCACAAAAAATCTGTACTAGTTTGCATAACCAAACTTGCATAAAGTTGGCTTAAACAATATGCACGGTTAAAAGTCGGTGTAAAAACTGTAATACTTTTCATAATAAAATTATTTAGCAAAGATAAAATTTACTACGTAGGTAAATAGAAAGTACAGAAACATTATCATACCCACTACTAAATGTTGCTTTTTAAATAAAACAACTTTCAATAAAGGATATATAATTATTAATCCCAATAAAAACCAAGATAAATAAGCAAATCTATTAGAAAAATTAGCTCTAATTACTAGAATCCATAATGCATTACACATCAAATAAATTGCAAATAACCTGTTATAAAACGCATCATCAAATTTCTTTTTAAATATATAATAATATCCTGCAAATACTCCCGTAGCGCTATATATAAGAAAATCCCATCTAAAACCAACTTTCACTTCAACAATATTATCTAAAGCTGATTGGTCGCCAGAAAAATATCCTAATAGTCTACTTTCTTCGATAAATCCTAAATTTAAGAAAAAAATCTCCCAAAAACCTGCGAATGATAATGATAATGGTATAGCAATGAACCATGCATATAAATAAAATTTAACATTTTTGTAAAATAATGAGATTACAAAAGCAACAGCTGGTAAAACAAGTGAAGCATGTATAGATATTGCTAGAAGAAAAAAAGCAACTTTTACTAAATTTTTATTTTTTGAAAGTCCATAAATAAAAAGACTAGTTCCAATTCCATTTCGAATTCCATTTGAACCATAAGCCCAAAATGAATAAGAAATTATCAGAATAAACAAGCTATAAAACCAATAATCTTTAAAAAAATTTTTAGAAGCTAAATACAACGGAAAAACATAGATAAAGGCACACAACAAAAAGAACATTTCTGCCGACATAATACTTGATGCTGTTTTCATGAACATACTAAATACAAATTCTTTACGTGTATTTAGAGGAAGTCCGTTGGCATAATCTTCAAATTCTAGTGCGTAAACAGCCATATCCCCAAATTGAAAACTAATTGGTCTAGCCCCCATATAAAGTATTATGAACCAAAGAAAAAATAGACCGAGATTTTTTTTGGTTGCTAAGTTATCTTTATCAAAAATTGACGAAGCATTAGATTGAACAAGCACTAGAAAAACAATTAATAACAAAAAATTGTAATAAACTAACTCATAATATTCTATAGGAATTAAAGTATTCAAAATTTATTTTTTAATTTATTAAACAATTCTTCCCAATAGTGCATTACTTGTTCTAGTTGAAACGATAAAGAATCTTGAAGAGCATTTGTTCCAAACTCTTTCCGTAAATCGTTGTTTTGAATCAAAAGTAGTATTTTTTCTGTAATTGCTTGAATATTTTGATAAGGAGTAACAAAACCCGTACTGTTATTTTTCACAATATGTCTAGGTCCAGTGGGCGCATCGAAGGTAATAACTGGTAAGCCAACCGATAATGCCTCAATTAAAACCATAGGATAACATTCTGTATTTGAAGTCATTAAATACATAGACGAATCTAACATTTCATCGCGCAAACGACTTGTCGCAGGATGAATAAAGACGTTACCATCCAAATTTAAAGTCGAAATTTTATTTTGTAATTCGTTTATATACATTGCTTCTCCTTGCCCGTAAATATGCAACTCCCAATCTGGAGATTTATAAACAACCTCCTTCCAAACGGAAATCATTGTATCAAAGCCTTTTATAGGTGTTATCCTTCCCGCAGCAATAACTTTTTTATTGGTAAGTGATGCTTTTTGAGTACCAGTAGCTTTAACAGGATTTGGTATAACTGCTAAATTACTGCATTTATAAAAAGGTATTTCATCTGTATTTAGAACTACAAGTTTTGTAAATCGTGATTCTATAAAATCATTAATTCGATACTTTATGCCTTTTAGAAAACCTACTTCTTTTCGTTTCTTATTTTCAAAATATCTTGAAGAGTGAAACTCTTTTATTTTTGGCAAATTTTTAAAGTAAAAAGGAATCCAGTAAAAATCAAAAGCGTAATTGCAGCTTATTAATACATCGGGGTTTATTTCCTTTATAGCTTTTTTCCATTGTCGAAAATGAAAAGGTAACTTTCGAAGATTTTTTGGGTGAAAATAACTTTTTTTTCTATTGTAATTGATTGCAATATCTTTCAAAACTATTTTGGAACTTAAAGGATAACATGCAGGCAATCTATTTTGTTCTGTTGTTAAAATAATAACTTCGTGACCCGAGACATCGGCAAACCAATTGGCTTTCTCTGCCATTACTTTTTCTATTCCACCGTGAAGATGAATTTGATCGGTTGTGAACAGAATTCTCATGCGGTCAAAGTTTTAAACAATTCATCCCATTGGTGGCAAATTACTTCTGGCAAATACCGCTTTACATTGACTTTGGCTTTTTGACCCATAGTTTTTCTCAATTCTTCACTTTCTATTAGTGCAATTATTTTGGTAGCCAAATCATTAGTATTACCATTTGGAACTAAAAACCCATCTTCCTTATTTTTGATAATATCACTCGGACCACAAGGACAATCGAAAGAAACACAAGGAACTCCGCAAGCCATTGCTTCTGTTAAAACCATTCCGAAACCTTCAAAACGTGAAGACATTACATAAATTGAAGACGCTAAATATTTGGCTTGAATATTTTTTTCGGGTTCAAAAAAATGAACTGAATTGGCAACATTCAATTCGGATGCTAAACCATCTAATCTTTGTGAGGCATCGTATTTTCCGTAGATTTCCAAATTCCAATCGGGATGTTTTTCTTGAACTTGATACCAACTCTGCAATAATCGGTCAAATCCTTTTTGAAAACTTTGTTTTCCTACGGCAATGACTGTTTTAGACTCTAAATTGGAAGATTGTTCTGGGTAAAATGACAAAGGATTAGAAATTACAATTACATTTTTACCATGCCATTCGGTGAGATTATCATTTGTAAGAACCACGAATCGGTCAAATTTTTTAGACAAATGCGTCATCAATTTAAACTTGAAACCCGTTGTTATTTTTTTTATAAGTGAAGGATTGGAACCTAGTTCTATTATTTTAGAAACATGTCTTTCATAAATTATCCCTTTAGCTTTGATTAGAAATGGAAGAAAAAATCCTTTCAAGCCATCATCGCAAACAGAAATCACATCGGGTTGTATGTCTTTTACACAAGACTTAATTCCAGAAGTGTACATTTTTAAGTAACTTATTGGATTTCCTTTTATAGCTACATTATGAATTTTTATTTTATCACTAAACTCATAGAAACATTGAGCGTCATTATGGTTTAATGCTATAATATGAACATCGTAACCCAATTTATCGGCTAGGTAGCTCGCTTTTACCGCAAGAACTCTTTCTAATCCGCCAGCACCTTTGATACCATTTGTAATATAAAGTAACCTCATAATGTTGCAAATCTATTGAAGTTTTAGTTAATGCAATTTATAAAAAGTGATTTTATTATGAAGTTTTTATTTTTTTAATTGATAGTACTAGCTCTCAAAGCAAATCCTTGCGTAAACGGAAGCAAATCAAATTCTTGAGAATGCACGCCAATGGCTTTGGTATCACCTTGTGAAAAATCGATTACACCATCTCGGCGAGTTACTTTCATTAAGTACTTAAATGCTTTTTCTTTTGCAAGGTTACAATTTTCGGAAATAGTTTCTATTGCGGCTGCTTTTGATAAGAACCATGCTAAAGTCGCCGTTGTAGATGAATCGCTTCTGGAACTATCTTGCATAATTATCCAACCCCAACTTCCATTGTCGCGTTGAAATTGGATTGCCATTTTCGCAAATTTTTCTACCCAAATTGTAACTTCTTTTTTTCTTGGATTTGAATCTTCTAAAGCTGTCCATGCATCAATTATTCCGATAGCGTACCATCCAAGACCTCTTCCCCAACCAAATAATCCAGTTGGTAGTTTGGTATCCATAGTATAAGTATGACATGGAATAAAAGTATCGTTTAACATCCCATACTTATTGAATTCTTCTAATTGAGTAATAGCCAAATCAACTGCTTCTGGAACATTAAATTTTTGTCCGTAATGCACCAAGAAAGGACAAATAAATCCTATAGTATCGACGAATCTATAATTTTGAGTATGTTTTTTGTAGGAAACAGTTGTAGTCGTTCCTTTTAAATCTTGTAACAATTTCCACAAAGCATCGTAGGCAGGTTTGAAGTCTTTTTGGTTTAACCAAGGAATTTGAATGAGTGCATAGCCTAGAATTACACCATCGCTTTCTTTAATTGGTATTTTCCATGAACCATCTGAAGCTATTTTTGATTTTACGTAAACGTCAATTGCCTTTTTTAATCGTTCTTCTTTTGTAACTTCATATTGAGCCGTTAATCCTAAAACTAGAGCCGCTTCTTGCCAACTTTGAATTGCTGAACGCTTATAATTTCCTTTAACGATATCAATAATAATCAGTCGGTTGTTGTCAGTTAGTTTTATCGTAGGTGTTTTCTTTAGCCATTGAATGGATTTGTTTTCGATGCTTTTAATCCATACTTTTTTATCGGTGAATCGACCAATTTTAATACGACTTTGCCAAGTGTAGAATTGAGGAAAATAGTCTAGAGCTAATACCATTAAAATTAGAGCCGATACTATGTAAAAATAAATCATCTTGAGTAAATTTAAAGTTTAAAAACTGAATCTAATTTTCTTGACAATTTTTCTGCACCTTTTGGATTCAAATGATCATCATCACTAAAATCTTTTAGATTAAAATCTGTTGACGACTCATAGTCTAGTAATTTTACTTTTGAGTGTTTTACTAAACTATCAATAAACTGCTTTCTAAAAGCATCTTTTTCAACAATTTTTAAATCTCTATATGTTTTAAATAATGGAAAACTCAGTATATAAACTTTAATATTATTTTGATTACAATAATTAACCATCTGATTAATTCTGTTTTTATTGCTCAATCTTGACTTTAAAGAAATATCTGTATGACGATTTTTTAATCTTACTGAAGCCGTTTTAATAATTTCTAAAGAATCATATTTCATTGGAGCAAAATTATCATTATAATTTTTTACAACGTATCCATATTTATTGACAACCTTTTCTTTGTAAGTTGATTTAAAACTATTCCATAAATTGGTATTGAAAAACTCAGTGTTTGAACTGTATAAAGATATTTTATTAAAAAAATTAATAGGATACACCTCTATGTCATAATAAATATAATACCAAGGTAACCTGAAATAATTTTTATCTATTGGCTCATCTAGTCGATGATAGTCTAATTCAATAATGACATTTTTTACCTTTTCCATTTTAGGAATAACCTTAAAAAACACAGCTGAATCCAATTGAATATTCTGAGCTGCAAAACCTAAATTAGATGTTTTCTTTGAAAAAAATTCAGGATTTATTCCATTTTGTGTGTGAGAAGTTCCCAGAAAAACATTTTCAATTTCTGAAAAATTTTCTTTTTGATAAGTAGCTTTTAATTTGAATGGATGATCTTGATTTCTAAAATACAATTCAATACCAATTAATACCACTACAATTGGAAAAATGAAATAGAAAATTTTTTTTAAGAAAGTATTCATTACTATTAGTTAGTATTAAAATTGAAAATAAATAAACTCTTGTTCTTTTCCCATAAAAGCAAAAATTAGAAAAACTAAGAAAAAGTAAAATCCAATACGCACCGGTTTTGGCCATTTAAAACCTGTTTTTTGTAACCCAAATTGATTTTCTCTCCCAAACCATTCCACGATAATAAATAAGAATACCAATAAAAAAATCATTATTGGAAAAACAGATGGTTTTGTAAACAACGATTTAGTAAATATTCCTTTTATATAACTGAAAGCGTGAGTAAGTGAATTGGCTCTAAAAAATATCCATGCAAATACCGTAAGTGCAAATGTTATTAGAATACTTATTGCTTCACGAAAAGTAGGTAACAATTTACCTTCTGCAACAATTCCAATGTTATTCCTATTTGTTTTGGCTAATAATAAAGGCATAAAATAAATGGCGTTTAAAAATCCCCAAGCAACAAAAGTCCAATTCGCACCATGCCAAAAACCACTTACTAAAAAAATAATAAAAGTATTTCTGATTTTCATCCAAGTTCCGCCTTTACTTCCACCAAGAGGAATGTATAAGTAATCTCTAAACCAAGTTGAAAGTGATATGTGCCATCTACGCCAAAATTCAGCTATATCTCTAGAAAAATATGGGAAAGCAAAATTTCTAAGTAAATCAATTCCAAAAAGACGAGCAGTTCCCAATGCTATATCGGAATATCCAGAAAAGTCACAATATATTTGGAAGGTAAAAAACAAAGCTCCTAATACCAAATTACTTCCCGATTGATTCGCCGAATCATTAAAAATAATATTAGCATATTCTGCACAATTGTCAGCAATAACTACTTTTTTAAACAATCCCCAAAGAATTTGACGCAATCCATCTACAGCATTATGATAATTAAACTTTCTATCTTTTTGTATTTGAGGTAATAAATGAGTTGCTCTTTCAATTGGTCCGGCCACTAGTAATGGAAAAAAACTAACAAATACAGAGTAATCCACTATATTTTTTTCGGGCTTTATTCTATTGTAATAAATATCAATCACATAGGACAAACCATGAAAAGTATAAAACGAAATTCCTACAGGAAGTATGACATTAAGTGTCCAAACGTCAATATTAATTCCTAGATTACTTAAGCCTTCTACAAAGGAAGAAACAAAAAAATTGTAATATTTAAAAAAACCTAAAAACCCAAGATTTACTCCTATACTAAGCCAAAACCAAAACTTTTTTAAATTTATACTTTTGGCTTCAAACATTTTTAAACCGGTAAAGTAATCTAGTAAAGTAGAAAACATTAACAAAAACATAAAACGATAATCCCAGCAAGCATAAAAAAAATAACTTGCGACTAATAGTAATAGATTTTGATGTTTGTAATTTTTATTAACTACAAACCAATAGAGAAAAAAAACTATGGGTAAAAAAAAGGCAAAATTTATGGAGTTGAAAAGCATAAAGTTTAATTTTATCGAGAAAAAAATAAGTTATTAGATAACATAACCCGTATTATTTTCTAATTCGTCTGACATTTGTTTTTTCATTTCAGTTGTAATTCTGCTTAAATGCCAATTGCTATCATAAATTTTACTGTCTTTCATCAAAGCACTATGTTTATCCATTAAAGCGTCTGTAGTTGTAATAAATTTAGCTGGATTTCCACCGACTACAGTATTTGGTTCTACCGATTTTGTTACCACACTTCCAGCAGCTACTATCGCGTTTTCTCCAATAGTAACACCTGGCATTATTATGGCTCTAGCGCCAATAAATGCTCTGTCCTTAATTTTAACTTTACCGATTTTAGTATAATTTAAATGACGCTTTGTACTTGCATCATGAGCTAAGAGATAAACTTGTGGAGCTAATGTTACATAATCTCCGATTTCTATAAGCCAGCAATGGGAGTGATCAACAATTAATCCCGGATTAATATCGCAACCTTTGCCAACTTTTAAACCTGCTTTTATGTGATCTTTAAGCCACTGCTCTTCATTAATATATTTGCGAAAACGAGCTCTTAAAAAATTAATAACTTTCATGAAATGAATAATTTTATTCAAATATAGTATTAATTTTTAATTATCTTTTGATTCACAAACTTTCCTCCAGACGAAACTTGAAGTAAATAAACACCGCGTTGCAACTGGCTGCAATCTATGCTAAAAGAATTATCGTGGATAGTGTTGGCAAGAATTTCTTTGCTAACTATAATTTGACCTAGCGTATTAAACATTTTAACTGTAATATTATTATTATCCATATTTGGAATACTTATGTTTAAAACTTCTTTTACAGGATTAGGGTAAGTTGTAATTGTTAGCTTTTGAATATCTAAAGTACTTAAATTACAAGCATCGCCTATTTGTTTTGGCACCAGACTGTTGGTAAAAGTGCCGTCTCCCAATTGACCAACACTATTATCACCCCAAGCCATTAGCGTGCCGTTCTCAGTTAAAGCAACTGTATAAAACAAACCACAACGCACTTTATCCCAATGGGTTGCAGTACCTACTTGCCCCAAAAGATTGGTATTTGTCGTAGTACCATTACCTAAAGCACCAGTAATATTATATCCGCATGACCACAAGGTGCCATTATTTTTTACCATCATGCTGCAATACTTACTGGCTTCTATACTGCGCCAATCATTATCAGTACCTATTTGCTGAATTACAAAATTATTTATTTGATAATTCCCAAATCCCAGCATCCCTAACTGATTTTGCCCAACACCCCAAATAGTGCCGTCTGTTTTCTTGAATAATGTACCATTAAAACTTGCTGTTATCTGACTCCAATGGTTAATAGCGTTGGGCTGAAACGGAATATTAGAGCTTGCACTTGCACCATTGGCAAGTTTACCAAAGGAACCTTCACCCCATGCCCATAAAATACCATCATCTTTGAGTAAAACAGTATGTCGATAACCCAAATCATAACTTTCAAAATTGCCTGTAATGTTATTTTGAGTTAGTTGCGTTATTTGCATAGTAGTATTACCCAAACCAAGTTGAGCAAATGAATTATATCCACATGACCAAAAAGTTCCATTGGTTTTTTGGGCTACTACATACTCGAAATTACACTTTACTTTTTGCCAATCGTTGGCTGTTCCTACTTGTGCAGGCAAAGTCCTTGGTGTATTGTTGCCCGTGCTTAGTTGTCCGCGATTGTTTCCGCCCCATGCATGCATAGTGCCGTTTTGCTTTATAGCATAACTAAAATTACTTCCTGCTGCGGCAACAACCCAATCTGTATCGGTTCCTACTTGCATGGGAACATTTCTGTTTTCAAGAGTACCATCACCTAATTGTCCGTTGCTATTTGATCCCCATGCCCATAAAGTTCCATCATTTTTTATTGCCAAAGTGTGGGCATCACCAGCAGTAATAAACTGCCAACATTGCGCCTTTACTAGAATTGGTATACAAAGAAAGAGTAAGAGAATAGTAGTTTTTTTCATATGTAAATATTACTTGTTTTTTTGGTGCATATGTATCGCTATTTTCATTGGTGTTTGCAAGCAAACTCGTGTTTATGGCGATTTCATACTTTGAAAATTTATCATAAATATATTATTTTTTTTAATAAAATAACTTTGAAAGATAAACTTTACAAAATTTAACATAAAAGTATCTTGGATAACCAATTAACAACTATTTTAAAAAAGTATAAATCTTCTCAATCTCACTTTCGTTACCAACAATTTCGTTGGATAAATTTTCAATTAATTGATTTTTTAAATGAGTATCCGATAGCATTCTAAAAATACCATCGACCAATGCTTCTGGATTCATTTCTACAATTAAACCATTAACTTCATTGGTGATTTGATCTTTGGCGGTAGAAAAATTGGTAAGAATTATAGGTTTATGCAAGATTTTGGCTTCATCAATTGCTAATGATTTGCCTTCAAATCGCGAGGGTTGGATGTAAATATCACTTTGTTTGATATACGGATAAGGGTTTTCTTTTAAACCTAAAAAGACAATGTGATTATGCAAATCATACTTTTCAATCAGCTGATTGAGTTGATTTTGAAGTTCTCCAATTCCAAGAATATACCATTTAAAATCTACATCCTTGTCTTTTAATAATCGAGCTGTTTCTATTAATAAATCATACCCTTTTTGTGGTGATAATCTTCCTAAGGTAATTAATTTTAAACCACTGTGTAAAGGCTCAATAGCTTCTAATGCTAGTTTGTTTATTAGCTTAGGAGCGGAAATATTCCCGATAATAATACACTTATCAGCTTGTTTTGGAAAAGTACGTTTTAAAGCTTCTAAACATTCTTCTGAAACCGTTGCGATAAAATCAAGTTTTTCAAAATAAGGAACATCTATGCTGGAGTCCATTTCTAATTTTTCATAGTCGTTGTTTACAAAACCTATTTTAACCTTAGCATCCACTTTATCAACACAAAAATAATTGGGTGTTTTTTCTAAAAAACCAATGGCTAAATCAAACTTTTTAGAAAGCGGTTTAAGTGATGGCTTTATGTATTTCCAAACTTTTTGTTCTCTTATTGCGGCACGTTTTTCATTTTTATAAGTAATCGTAAAAAGTATTCTATACCAAACGATATCCAACCTAAACTTTTTTAAAGCACTAAGTACAGCTTTAGAAAATGACATGTCAAAATAACGGTATTCTTTAGGTTCATCCAATAAATTCACCTCTTTTGGAACTTGCTTTAAAAACATTCCTTCCTTCTTGAATAATAACAAATCAACGTTGTAAAGAGAATAATCAAAAGTTTGCAATAAGGATATCAATGCTTTTTCAGCACCACCACAATGGAGATTATTCATCACAATAAGGATGTCTTTCTTACTATTAGTCATGTATCAAGTGGTATAATTTAATCATTTCATCTTCTGTACCAAAATTCTGTGTTGACAGATTTTGCATTAATTTCATTTGAAAAGCCTCGTTTGAAAGTAAATTTTCAATAGCTTCAGCGATTGATTCAGCATTTATTTCTGCGATAATTCCAGTTACATTTGGTTCAATTTGATCTTTAGCCGTTAAGTAATTAGTAACTATTATCGGTTTTTGCAAAATTTTTGCTTCTTCAATTGCCATGGATTTTCCTTCATATCGGGAAGGTTGTACATATAATTTGGCTGCTTTAATAAAAGGATACGGATTTTGATGTAAACCTATCAATTGAAAATAATCTTCTAATTTGTAGTCTTTAATTTTAGCTTCCAATGAAGTTCGTTCGCTACCTTCTCCAATTACCAACCACTGAAAATTGACATTTCTTTCCTTCAGAATTTTAGCCGCTTCAACCGCTAAATCACATCCTTTTTCATGACTTAATCTAGCAATAGTCACAATAGTATTCTCTTTTAATTCCTTTGTGCGTTCTGATGCCAGAGCCAAAATTGTTTTGGTAGAAATAATATTAAAAACTACATGAATTTTATCTTTAATTGTTGGAAAATTATTCTTTAAATCGGAAGCGCAATCAGGAGAAACAGTTACTAAAGCATCTAATTTTTTGAAGTAATTCAAATCAAAACTAGCATTCATTCCAGAATTCGAATAATTGGTATGAATCCATCCTATTTTTTTATCGGCTTTCACTTTATCAAGCACAAAATAAATGGAAGATTTTTCTAAAAAACTTATAGCAGCATCGTATTCTTTTGCGAGAGCATTTATAGCAGGATTGCAATTTTGCCAAGAACTTTGCTCAGCAATAGCTTTGTCTTTAATGAATTTATTTTTTAAGAAAAATAACAATCTATTCCAAGCTAAATCCAATCGGATTTTTTTCAAAAAACCAAGTATTGAAGACGGTAATCCTTTTGTAAATATGAAATAATTGGAATTTAAAGTTACTACAGCAACCTCTTTTGGAAGCAAGGAAAGAAAAGTACCACGATTGTGAAACAACACCAAATCAACATCATACAAAGAATAATCAATCGTATTTAGTAAATTCACTAAACTCTTTTCTGCACCGCCGGCATCCAGACTTGGAATTACAAATACTAAATTTTTCTTCATTGGATTTGACAAATTATTTTAATTCAAAAAGATATTCGGCTGCTTTGTGAGACATTTTTTTAATTTCTGGAATACGATTTTGAAGTGTCTCTTTAATTTGGAGTTCTTCAGTTTTCATTTCTTCAAATTTTTGAATTAGCTTTTGAGTATTAGAAATTTCATCCAAATTCAAAACCAACTTTTCTTCACCAAAAATATCTTTAGCAATACCTTTTGATTTGATACTATACCCAAGAACCATTGTAGGAACTAATGTTGAGTATGCTGCGATAGTTGCATGTGTTCTAGCTCCAATGAAAAAACGCATTCTGGCAATATATCCTTTATATTGAATGGCATTCAAATTATTTGGTAACAATAAAACTCTTCCTGTTGCTTTAAATTCCTCATAAAAATCTTTTAAACATTCATAATCGTCGTTTCCTGGTTCGATAACGTGCGGTGTAAAAGCAATTGTCATATCTGTAGTGTCTAGAATATGCTTCACTAAATTGAAAGCTGCTGTTCTAGATTCTTTATTTTTATTCCAAACTAACGGACTAAAATTGAAGCCCAACGTATTGCCTTCTTGCCAACCCTCTGGTAAAGGTAACAACTCTTTCTCCATCGTAAAAGCTCCGTCGGCACATAATTTAACATTCGTTAATCCTTTCGAAACCAAAACATTGTAAGTCAATGATTCTCTTGCTAAAATTAAATCGAAAAGCTTTAAATCTTCTATTTTTGCAGGAGATAAGTCTTCTTCACCAATAGATGCACCCCACAAAACAGTCTTCTTACCAGCTTTTTTTATGGTACGATCTACTTCATAAATATTCGGTTGTTCGCCATAGCAATAATTGTCACCTCCAATGGATAAAAAAAGATCGTAATTATTTACTTTTTCTAAAATATCCTTGTGTGCTTTTCTGTAAAAATAGGTTTCGTCTTTAAAGAATTTTATTTTGATAGCACTTATAAACCATTCTGGAGAGAATTTTTTAAGCGTTTTATATTCGTCCAAATAAATGTTATCTATTAAAGGTATTCCTGTATCTGATTTTGGATTGTGAGAAAGCAAATCTACTTTAACTTCTGGGTTGTGATTTTTTAATAAAGCCACACCCGAACGAACAATAGCCTCGCATCCTCTATTTAAACTTCCTCCATGAAAAAATAGTACTATCTTCATTTATTTCTTATTTTCTATTTCTAAAATTACTATACTTTACTGCCAAAATTAACCCAAAAACCGATTTATTCTTTATGCGATGTAAAATAAACTGGTGGTATTTTGACTTATTGGATTTCAAATCTTGCCAAAATTCAGTTATCACTTGCTGAACCGTTGCATTTGAAATCATATTTGTTATGCTCTTTTTTTTATCCTTAAACGACATTTCGTTATTACTATCTAATCCAATGTGAATTAACGAAACTAGATTATTTATAAGCCGTTTGGATTTTAATAACCTTATGTTTTGCGCTTTAAATTCAATTCCAAATTGGGAATAATCCAATTCAAATTTTTCTAAAGCCATTTTAAAATAATCATTTTTCTTAAAATTTCTTGTAGCACTGCCTGATACCTCTCTGTAAAAATAGCCATTATAATCTAAAAAGTAAGCAGCATCACATTTATAAAATGCCTGAATATTGAACAATCCATCTTCACCATTTGTAATTCCAACTGGAAAAATTATATGATTCGACTGAATTAATCCTTTGTTGTACAACTTATTACAAGCAGTATTCATTAAATCTTGTTCGACAAAAAAGGGAATAATTTGTTGCTTTATCTCTGTAGCTGAAAAAACTTTATTGGTCTCAAAAATAGGTTTACTACTTATTATTTTTCCGTCCAGTTGTGTATTAAAATTGGAAGTTACTATTTGTGCACCATATTGAATTGCGGCGTTATACAATTGTTTCAAAAAGTCGGGTTTGATGTAGTCATCTCCATCAACAAAGGCTAAAAAACTTCCATTTGCAATCGAAATCCCTGCATTTCTTGCAGCACTTACGCCTTTATTTTCTTGATTTATTAACTTAATTCTAGCATCTTTTGCACTGTAAGATTCAATTATTTTTTGACTTGAATCTACCGAACCATCGTTTACAAAAATAAACTCACAAGATGTCAATGACTGCGCCAATAAAGAAACTATACATTCTTCGAGGTAGTTTTCTAAATTATAAACAGGAATTATAACAGATACATCAATTGCCATCGATTACTTCTTTTTATTTCTAAGTTTGGATGCGGTATTTTTAATCCTATTTTTTAATTTTTTCAAAAGCTGGTGTTTGTAAAAAGTACTAAAACTTTTATCAAATTTTTTATATTCTAAAGCCGTTCTTGTAATCAAATATTCTAATTTATTTTCTTTTAAAAATTGCTTTACTGCTTCAAACTTTTCCTTACTCAATTCAGGAATTATGTTCCAATCTAAGGCTCTTTTTAGAAACAATAGCAAAACTACATCGAAATACTCGTGCTGCGCACTGGTCAAAGTTCCCATTGAAATTCTATGATTGTGTATCGTTTCTAATGATAACAAAACGCCTTTAAAAACTTTCTCATTTTTATTTGATCTACTTGCCGAACCGACGCGTAATCTATATTTATAATAAGGCAATGAAAAATAACTACAACGTGTCGCTTTAGATTGTGCAATTACATTAAAAACAGTGTCTTCGCCAATAATTATATTGCGCGTAAAAAAATGATTTTCTAAAATATCCTTTTTGTAAAATGTGGATGTATATGTTCTACGCTCGTGAGTAAAACCATCTGAAATAATGGCATCATCGCCTGTTTTTGGTAAAGTTCTAATGTAAACATCGTCTTCAGTATATTCTTCAATACTTAAGTATAAAATATCGAGATTTAAAGATTCTAAACGATTGACAATAGCACTAAAAGTATTCTCATAAATGCTATCATCAGAATCTACGAAAGTGATGTAATTCCCTTTAGCGACAGCCAATGCCTTATTTCTAGCGACAGAAACACCTTGGTTTTCTTGCTTAATATAAATAAGATTTGAAAACAGATTTTTATATCGTAAGATAATCTCCTCTGAAGCATCTGTTGATCCATCGTTTACAATAATAACCTCGAAATTATCTAGTGATAAATCTTGCTGAAATACACTTGACAAGCAACTATCAAGATACTTGTAAACATTATAAACAGGAATGATTATACTTAGTTTAACCATGAGTAAGTTCTATTTAAACTCTTGTTTGATTCTTTTTACAACTTCTAACCATTTTCTACCATACTTACTATCGGGTTCTATGTAGTTGCCTTCAGCCCATTCATTCCATGATTTTATCACGACAAACTTTGGATTTAATTTATCTTTTTTTACCTGAGTCATTAGCTCTTTAAAGTATTTGTAAAAAGCATCAGGACTTGAATTTAGCAATATCAAAGATTTTTTTCCGCTTCTTGGCGAATTATCCCAATTTGGAATTACACATGGAATAAACTTTTTATGTGGAAAGTCAATGGTAAGTTTGCGCAATCCTTTTACATAATCAATTATTAAAGGTGATTTTCGTTTTCCTACTTGGTCTAAATAGCCTAATTTTAATAAAATTCTTCGTTCTATTTTAAATAAAAAGGTATCTTTCTTAAAGTGAAACAATTGGGAATAACGCAATTTCTGAAAGCCATCAACGCCTACAACTCCATAAACTTTATCATTATTAACCACATTTTCTGAATTGACATTAATAGTTGCTATAAAATAAATACCATCAAATCCGTGTTGTATTGCTAATTCATTGAACAAATTGATAAACACTGTTGGATTGGGCAAAAAATCAATTTTATAAATATGAAACATCGGTTTATTAACCACCTTAATGTAACGTTCGTCCTTAAAAAAAGGTAATAAGTAGTTGAAATAATTTATAAAATCTTCATCGCCAGGATAAACTTGTTCAAGAATAACACCGGGATTTTCCATTCCGTGCCAAATTCCTGTCCAGGTTTCGTTAGCCCAGCAAAAGCAAAATGGCATGGCGATACTTTTATCTTTGAGCATGGCTTCAGCAGGTTTTTCTAAAACCATTTTACCGTTTCCAAACCAATATTGATAATAAATAAAACCATCTACGCCATATTCTGTAGCAAGTTTTGCTTGTTCTCTCTGTATTTCAGGTTGTTCTAATAAATCATAATAACCAAGTTCACCGGGTGCAATTGGCTGCTGATGATTTTTAAACAAAGGTTTTGCTTTTTTAACGTTAGTCCATTCGGTAAAACCTTTACCCCACCATTTATCATTTTCTGGAATGGGATGATACTGAGGTAAGTAGTATGCTAGAAATTTTATTTTTTCTGACATTTTTAATTTATTTTCTTAAACTAATTGCTTTATTAATTTAGCTGGTATTCCTGCAAATACAGTGTTTTTTGGTACACTTTTGGTTACAACAGCGTTAGCACCAATAATACTATTTTCACCAATTGTAACACCGGGCATAATTACAACTCCTTCTCCTACCCAAACATTTTTTTCAATGACAACAGCACCTTTTGACACTAATGGTCTTTGAGATGGAATAATTTGAATCATTCCTTCGCTTGTATCTCCATGATGATGATCTGTAATGTATATTCTACTTGCAAAAAGGCAGTTATCTCCAATTTCTATATTGTTTATACATCCTATATGTATATCGGTGTTAAAAAACACATTATTTCCAATTTTGATTCTCGGAGTAAATTTTTGACCTTGAAAATAGTCCCAAGCTTCAATTCTAAATCTTTGTAATGCAGAAAAATTAGCACCAAATTCCATATATTTTGGATTATGTACAGAAAAGTCCTTTCCAATTTGAAAATTTTCCCCTACATGCTTGAATTTGGCAATAAGTGCTACTTTCTTATTTTGCTCAAACTGTTCAAAATGGGAAAATAGATACTTTAAAATCTTATTTTTAATTTTTCTTATCATGCTATTTAACTTTTAAACTTTCCACAATGGTGTCTATTTGACTAAATGTTAATTCGTAAAACATTGGTAATCGCAGTAAACAATCGGTAAACTTATCTGTATTTGGCAAAGGCTCACCAGAATATTTATCGTTGTAAAATGGGCTAGAATGCAACGAAATGTAATGAAAAACTGCTAAAACACCGTTGTTCTTTAATCGATTGATAGCATTAGTTCTGTCTTCAATATTTG
This sequence comes from Flavobacterium sp., assembly GCA_044361155.1. Lineage (GTDB taxonomy): Bacteria > Bacteroidota > Bacteroidia > Flavobacteriales > Flavobacteriaceae > Flavobacterium. The sequence continues at coordinate 476,009 of JBIKJF010000001.1, read as the reverse complement.
AAAACACTATAAAAAACATATGACCGTTATTGGTAGCATATTCTGGCAAGGAAGGAAGTTGAATATTTAATTCATCTTTAAGTGAATTTAGTTTTTCATAATAATACTCCCATAACTCTTTTCTTTTAGTTTGGATTTTTTGAAGATTTTCAATTTGCGCCCATAAAAATGCTGCAATAATTTCAGATGGTAAAAATGAAGAACCAGTATCTACCCAACCATATTTATCTATTTCTCCTCTAAAAAAACGAGATCTGTTGGTTCCTTTCTCCCAGATTATCTCAGCTCTTTCACAATATTTGGAATCGTTTATAGCCAACATACCTCCTTCTCCTGCAATAATATTTTTAGTTTCGTGAAACGAAAAGGCTGCCATATGACCAATACTTCCTAAAGGTTTTCCATTGTAGAATGAATCTATAGCTTGAGCGGCATCTTCAATTACTACTAAATTATATTTTGCTGCAAGTTGCATTATTTTATCCATGTCGCAAGCGATTCCGGCATAATGCACAGGAACAATAGCTTTGGTTTTGGATGTTATTAAAGCTTCAATTTTATCTGCATCAATGTTAGGATTATCTTTATAAGAATCGGCAAAAATTACTTTTGCACCTTGACGAATAAAAGCAATTGCTGTAGAAACAAAGGTATAACTTGGTACAATTACTTCATCACCTTCTTTTATATTTGCTAAAATCGCGCACATTTCTAGTGCGTCTGTGCATGAAGTGGTTAGTAAAGCTTTTTTAAAACCGTATTCGTTTTCAAAAAAAGCCTGACATTTCTGCGTAAAAACTCCGTTACCAGAAATTTTACCAGATAACACAGCATCTTCTATATATTTTAGTTCACTTCCTATTAGGAACGGTTTATTGAATGGGATCATAATTAATTAAGACTCTCTCCGGAGATTATTTGTGAATATTTTATTTTAAGCTTGATAAATGCTTTTTCAATGTAAAAATATAATATTCAATACAAGTTGTTAATAATCAGACTTTAAAATCAGATTTATAATAATTTAATTATTTTTAAATTGGTGTAAACTTTGCTTTTGCAGGTAATAAAAACTTCATAAAATTTATTTCTTCAACAGATCCTTTTTTTGTGTAAGTTCTATTTGAAACATTAAAATAGGAAATGTTTTCATTACTGGAAACAATTTCTGATTCATTCAAAATAATCTTGATAGATTGAGATTTTGAGTTGAATTCATTCAGATAATCATTCATTTTCAAAAATTTATCTTCATTTGAAATTTCTTTAAACTGATTACCGATTTTATCAGAAATAGATTTTGCTGGAGATCCTGCATAAATTTCGTTAAACATCATATCTTTAGTTACTACTGACCCAACCATAGCCATAGATTTATCTTGTGCCACAATTGGAGACACAATACAATGTCCAACAAACCAAACATCATTACCAATAATCATTGGTTTTTCTGTTAGAAATCTGCATCCCTCTAATGTGTCGCCAAACTTAATATGACTCCAAATTTGAGAATGAGCCCCAATTCCACAATTATTTCCAATTGTAGTACCTCCAATTGAATCAATAATACTATATTGACCAATCCATGCATTATGTCCAATATGGCATGGTAAATATCCGTGAACATTAGTATTATGCTGAATTTTTGAATAATCACCTAATGAAAAATCATCACAAATTATTTGAACATTTTCTCCGATATAACAATTATCTCCAATAAAAATCTTTTTAGCTTTTCCAGAAACTCCTCGAATTTTAGCTGTTGGATCAATTATTGTATTTTTACCTATAAAAATTTCTTCAGCCTGTATATAATTATTTATCATTGTCTCTATTTTAAAAGGTGACTTTAGAATTAGTGTTAATTTAGAATTTCATTGATCATACGTTTTGCAGAATCATAAGAAGAATAATCAATTACTTGATTAACTGCATTTTGAGAATGTATTTTATAATCATTCTTTGATAAGTTAAAAATTTTCTTGATACCAAGTGACAAGTCTTCACTATTTTTCAACAATGCTTTATAACCATTATAATCGTTAACTACCATACTTGAAACGATTCCCATATCAAAACCAACAACAGGAGTTCCACATGCAAGTGCTTCAGAAACCATCATTGGACCAGAATCTTCTATTGAGGAATTTACAAAAACATCAGCAGCTTGATATAACAAAGATAACAATCTGTAATCTTTGATATAATCTATACGTCTTTTTGAAAAAGGAATTTCAGAAAAATTATCAGAAACATTTCTAGAAACAATTAATACTTCAATTCTACTTTTTTGTTCTTCTGTACAGTTTTTTTCTAAAATTTTAAGTGATTCTAATAAATACTCAAAACCTTTCCTTTTTTCATTTGCATTTTGGCAACCCATCAAAATATAAAATTTTTCTTCATCTAAATTAAATATTTTTTTTGCGTAATCTCTACTTTTATCATTCAATAAATCAGTATCAATTAAACTATTAATGTTTACTATATTTTCTTGATTACAATAAATTTTAGATTTTTTTGCTTGATCCAAAGTCCATCCTGAGCCTGTAAAAATTTTAAAATTGCCAAGTTTTGCATTTTTCAATTTAGTTTCAAAATTTATTTTTGCTCTGTCTTTAACAAAATCAGAGAGAATTGCAGGGCATTTATCTTTGCAACCTTTTATATAACCATCACAATCCCAAGCATAGTGGCAACCACCAGTAAAATGGTTCATATCTACCGTAACATTATAAACTTGTGCTTTTGTAAGTTGTTGAAGCGCTAATAAATCTGTTGAATTTAAAAAACCTATAGTCATACCTGAAAAAATGAAATCAGGTGTAAAACCAATTTGGTCAATTAATGATGTAGCTGAAATATTGTGTCTGGTTTCGTCTAGGCTAAGAAAGTTATAATTGCTATCAAAACTAATTTTTACTTTAGCTTTATTTGTTAAAAATTTACTTTTTAATTTTAAAACAATCCTTTCAAAAAAGCTTTTGATTTTAGGTTGAATTTGATTGTAGCTTATTATAAAATCTTCACTTCTTGATTTGTTTGAAACAACCATCGCTACTTTATAGCCTTGTTGCTCTAATAAATGACTTAACTTATAAATATATTCATAAGCACCGTTAGCATCACCAGTAGAAAGTAGCAAAATTTTTTTTCTTACATTTTCCATTCTACAGGTATTTTAAAAATTCCGTTTTCAGAATCTCCATCTTTAAACTCTTCTTGTGCAATATTGATAATACTAAGCTGCAATTTATTTTCTGGAAAATCTAAAAGTCTAATTTTAGGAATATCAAGTGCTAAACCAATTATATAAGAATTTGCTATTAATGTGTTTTTAGGTACTTTAACAATCCATGTTTTAATATCTTGAAAATCTAAATTTCTTCTGGTAATAAAAATTACATTTTCGTATTTATCTAAAATTGAAAAATTTAATCTTGCATTTTCATTTTTGCATTTGTTTAAAATTGTAATGTGTACGAAAATATCTTGGTTAGAAACATAATCAATTACTGGCGCATCTGCATCGTCTTTTAATTCTACTTTTAGAATTTGTGCTTCTTTTAATTCATTTATTTCAAATAGCATTTTAGATTTAGAATCGTCATTCGAATAATTTGCTAAATAAGCATCTAAAGTAGAAGCTATATTTCCTTTGTGAATTAGTCCTCCATTTTGCAACAAAATTCCTTTACTACATAATTTTTTAACTGCATCCAAATTATGACTTACAAATAAAACTGTTCTTCCTTCGCCGTTACTGACGTCGTTCATTTTACCGAGACATTTTTTTTGAAACTCGGCATCACCAACTGCTAGAACCTCATCAACAATCAAAATTTCGCTTTCTAAATGGGCAGCAACTGCAAACGCTAATCGAACATACATCCCAGAAGAGTATCTTTTTACTGGTGTATCAATGTAGCGTTCTACGCCAGAGAAAGCAACTATCTCGTCAAATTTTCTTGTAATTTCTGCTCGGCGCATACCTAGAATCGCTCCGTTGAGATAAATGTTTTCTCTTCCTGTCATTTCTGGGTTAAATCCGGTGCCGACTTCCAACAAAGAAGCTATACGACCGTTTACTTTAAAACTACCCGTTGTTGGTTTTGTAACTTTACTTAGTAATTTTAATAGAGTACTTTTCCCGGCGCCATTCCTACCGATAATTCCGACAGCATCACCTTTTTCTATTTCAAAATTAATATCTCTTAACGACCAAACATAGTCACTTGTGCCAGTATTTGTTCGCTCATTTACTTCTCCAATTTTTAAATAAGGATCTTCTTTACCTCTAATCTTGCTCCAAAAGCGATTTAAATCGTGCGATATTGTTCCAGTACCAACTTCACCAAGGCGGTATTGCTTAGAAATATTATTGGCTGTTATTGCTAATTCTTTCATATATGTAAAAGTTGTTTTTTAGCGTTCATACATGTCATCGCTTTTTATTTGTTGCATTTACTACCGAAAATTTCTTGTTGACGGCGATTTCATATATTAAACGGTATCCATAAAACTTTTTTCGACTTTATTAAAAATTATAGTACCCAAAAATAGCAGAATTATTGTAAAAACTGAAGTATAAATAAGGCTGCTAGGCTCAAAATGACCTGTTCCTAAATAGGCATATCTAAAGCATTCGAAAATGCCTGTAAGCGGATTCAATTCGACAATCCATTTAAAACGTTCTGGCATCGCAGAAATTGGATAAACTACTGGTGTAGCATACATAAATAATTGTATACCAAATGTTAATAAAAAATTTAAGTCTTTGTACTTTGTGGTCATTGACGAAAATATCATCCCTAAACCAAGCGCAAATGATGCCATTAAAACAATCAAAACTGGAGTAAACAATACCCAAACATTAGGATGAATACTTTTTTGAACAAACGTATAGTAACAAACAACTGCTATAAACAATCCAAACTGCACTACAAACTTTAGAAGATTTGAAAACACAATTGATAAAGGCATAATCAACCTCGGAAAATAGACTTTACCAAATATTGTTGCATTATTTTGAAAAACACTTGAAGTTTTTAATAGTGAATCTGAAAAATAATTCCAAATGGTAATTCCCGCTAAATAAAATGCTAATTGTGGTATTCCGTCTGTTGACAATTTTGCCACCTGACCAAAAAGTACTATGTAGATAAGTGATGTTAATATAGGCTGAACAAAAAACCATATCGGACCTAAAATAGTTTGCTTGTAAAAAGTAATAAAATCTCTTTTCAAAAGCATCAAGATTAAATCTCTATAATGCCAAAGCTCTTGAAAATTTATTGAAAACAAAGAAGATTCAGATTTAATCTCTTCTGTCCACTCTTGTTTAAAGTTATTCATATGCTAATTTAAATTACTATTGTTTTATTTTCATATATAATCAAACCGCTATCGAAAAAATCATCATTTAAAGTAAAAATTACTTTTCGTTTAATTTCTGTTTCTATTTTGCTAGCCAATTTTTCTATATAACTTTCGTTTAATTGATCGCCAATTACCAGTACTTCAATAGTTCCCGAGTCGATACCATTGGCATAATCGCCCAAAATTATTATTTTCTTTACATCGCCCATTCGCTCTAAAATCATATCAACAATGGCATCCAAACCCAAATGCTTATATACAATTTGCTGCAATGTTTTAAATAAGGGATGTTGGATATTGGCTTTGTACGAAACTTTATTCCGCGCTGCTTTTTTTTCGAGGTAACCCGCTTCTGATAGGTTATTAAGTTCTTTTCTAATGGCGTTGGTAGATTCGTTCATTTCTTCGGCTAGTCCTCTAAGATGACCGTTATTGGCAGCGTTGATAAAAAATTTTACCAAGATACGAATGCGTGTTTTAGAAGTGATAAGAGTTTCTAGCATAATGCTTTAAATAGAAAACGAGCAACAAAAGTACTCAATTAGTTTAAAAAATAATAACAATTTTATATTAAATGAAATTTATTTATATCTACTTTTAATAAATTTTAATGTTTTTTCTATTCCATAAAATTTATAACTGTCCATAATCAAACGCCAATATTCTTTATCAAATTGACTAGGGAAATATTTTACCGATTTATTGAATAAATAATCTCTAATAAATCTAAGGTTTTGATTATCACAACCTGGAATCTTTTCTATAATTTCTTTCATATTCAAATAACTATAATACCGTTGTTCAAAGTCTGAAACTTTAGAATAAATTCCACCATCATGAACTCTATAAACAGCAGAGGTAAAATTGAGCAGCATCCCTTTTCCTTGGGTAAGACAGATGGCATACAAAGTATTATCTTTTACATAATTTAAAACATTTAACAATTTAAAATCAAACCCTTTTACTCTAAACATAGCTGTTAAAGTATAAGTACAATAAGGTGTGAAAATTGTATTCAAATCAAAAGTCAAATCTTTGTTTTGCTCAACTTGATTAATCCATCCTGGTTGTTCTAAATTACTTGATTTTTCATTTTCATTTTTAACTAAATATTTTGTCCAACATATAGAATAATCCTCATTAGCTTCTAAAAAGTCAGCTTGTTTTTGCAACTTATTGTTATCAGTCCAATAATCGTCTCCTTCTAAGGCTGCAATATATTTTCCCTCCAAGTTGGTTAAAAGATTTATATTATTTTTATAGGCCCCAACATTTTCATTTTGTAAAATTAGTTTAATCTTATTGGGATATTTTCTTTGATAATCTAATATTATTTCCCTTGTACGGTCCGTAGAGTAATCTTCTGCAATAATAATTTTATATGTATAAGATGTTTTTTGCATTAATACACTTTCTATAGCGTCAACTATAAATTTTTCATGATTATAAGCTAACATTGCTATAGAAATATCTGGTATGAAATCGCATTGATCAATTATTCTGAATGTATTCATTTTATTCCCAATAGTTATTTTTACTAATTAAATCAAAATAATCTTCTTTTGTTATTCCAACAATTATACTATCCCAATATCTATTTTTCCTGAAATACCAATTTCTTCTCACCCCTTCTCTTTTCCATCCACATTTTTCAATGTACATTTTTAAAGAGGCTTCATTATATTCTATCATAGAACCATCTAATCGATTTAAACCAAGCTCTTCAAATGCATATTTCATAATTGCCATTACGGTATCTACTGCAAATCCTTTACCTCTAATTTCCTTATCTCCCAGTAACATTCCATGATGTGCATTTCTATTTTTCCAATCAATATTAACTAAATTTGCAGTTCCAATCATACCTAACTCTTTTGTTTCTACAGCAAACCGTTGATTTAAGGAATTTGCACTCAAACCTTGAAACCATTTTTTTTGATCTTCCATACTTGTTGGAAAATGCCATCCACCTATCCAATATTGAATTTCTGGATTATTTGCCCAAATGTTTAGTAATGGTAAGTCTTCTAGTTCTATTGCACGTAATACTATGTTTTTCCCGTTAATATTCATTTTCTGTTTGTATTAAATTTATTATAAATTCCATTTCTTTTTCTCCATATCTTTGATCTATTGGCAAATGAACTATTTCTTCTGTTAATGAATATTCTAATGAATCAATCTTACACCACTTTTTGACGTTAGGCCAATAGGTTGCAGTATAAACTTTATTTTCTAAAAGTTGCTTTCTTAATCCAAAGTCTTTTGTCCAAAGAGGATAAACCATCGGGACGTTATTCTTCATTAAAGACAAATTCAATTTATTTTTGCTTCCAAGAGATTTATGAAGGATGTTGAAATTGGCAATCCTTACCTCAGCAATCCTATCATAGTCAATACTTTGTAAAATTGATTTAGTAAGATTAGACATTAACTTTATAGGCTGATTTTCTAATGATTTATCATTGTTTATAAAACTTGAATAGCCCAATTCTGCCGAAATATCTTTTCTAATTAATAAATGTGACATTCTCTCAAACGAACAATCTGTATCAAAAACATCATTCAATCTATCATTACAATACAAATAGGCTCCGTCAGAAACTCCAAAAAATTTTCTTGCAGAATAAAATGTTGAAATACCTTCGATTGGTTTTGAATAAAAAGCCTGAGCATTATCAATTATAAGATTTTTACATTTTTTTATTAATGTATAAATATAATCATCTTTCAGTCCGAAATAATTTGTATACAAAAAAAACTGATTATAACTTAATTTTGAATAATCAAACATTGGTTCTAAATTTACATCAATTGAGTAGAATTCATATTGTATATGTAGTTTTTTTAATGGCTCTAATAAAACATCACAAGTATAATAAGGCAAATAAATCTTTTGAACTTTTTTTGCTTTAAGGATATATTCCAAAGCATTTCTGGCCGTATTAATTGCTAATGCATTTGAGTGATATTCTGAAATTACATTAGTTTCTAACTCAAAATATCCTCCAATAGAATTAGTATTATCCTTATAGTAATTCATAATCGTCTAACATGTTGTGAATCTGTTCTACACTATTGAACATTAATACATCTAAAATTGATAGACCAGATTCAAATATCTGATCATTTTGATTGTACTGTGATAAATGAACACTTTGAAAATACAATTTAATTCCTGAAGTATCATATTTATCTTTATTAAAAAATGATTGACCTCCAGGCGGATTCCAATACTCGTCTACATTTCCCAAAGCTTTACAAATGTTTAAAGCCCATTCATCAGGCGCTTTCACTTCATCAATTTCTAAATTCATTTCAGAAAAAATAAGAATATCAGCTTTAATTCCCAAATACTCACATAGAGTTTGTATTATTATTTTATTTAGCTCAACAATATTAGTATATTCTTTACTAAAAATAGTTTTTACTAAATCCATAACTTTAAAGAAATTAGGAGCTTTCTTTTTTTTATAAATCTGTAATTGAGCGATTATTTTTTCTTTCCAATTTTGATTGTTGTCTATCAATAAATCTTTAATTAAAGAATCTCTACTTTTATTTAGTAAAGGAGCTTGTATGTACAACCAACCTTCATTTTGCTTTAAAACTCTATTTCTATCAATCCATCCATGTCTTATATACTGAACAGGGTCAAAGAGTATAAATCTATCCGTATGTTTTATAAGGCTAAAATAGCCTATATATGGAAAGAAATAAGGTTGCATTATGGCTACTTTCATAATGTTTTATTTACAATAAGTACTATTTCTAAAACATCCTCAAGAGACAAATCGACATATAAAGGCAAACACAAGATTCTACTAGCAATACTTTCAGAAATAGGCATTGCTTCTCCTTTAATATATTCAATAGTATTTAGCGAAGGGTAAAAATACCTTCTTGGAAAAATTTGATGTTCGTTTAAAACGGCTTGCACCTTTAGCAATTGTGCTTCTGTTTCAAATATCACCGGATAATAACCATAGTTCCATTGTGTATTTTCTCTAATTTTTATTGATTTTAATTTAGAAAAATCCAAGTGTTCTTTGTACCAATTAACCACTTGTTGCCTTTCTTCTAAAATGGTTTTCATGTATGGTAAAACAGTCAATCCCATGGCAGCTTGCAATTCAGAGATTTTGCCATTTATTCCAAGCCCATAAAAATCTAATGGTCCGTTATGACCAAAATTATGACTGTAAAACATTTTGTGACGTAGCGATTCATCTTCGCAGAACAATGCACCACCTTCTCCAGTATGAAACAATTTGGTTGCATGAAAACTACATGTGCTTACATCACCATAATCAAATATAGATTTGTTATTATAAGTTACTCCAAAAGCATGAGCCGCATCGTAAATTACTTTTAAATTGTATTTCGTTGCAATGGCTTCAATAGCCTCAAGATTACAAGGATTTCCAAAAACATGCGTAGCTAAAATACAAGTCGTTATAGGAGTTATTGCAGCTTCAATTTTGGTTTCATCAATTGTTAAATATTCTGGGTGAATATCGACAAAAACTGGAGTACAATTTTCCCAAACGATAGCTGCTGTTGTAGCAACATAACTAAAAGGTGTTGTGATAACTTCGCCGCCATTTCCAAGAACTTTTAAAGCAATTTGAATAGGAATCGTTCCGTTATTCATTACTAAAATATTGGATGCCGAAAGATAATCTTTAAGTTGTTCTTCCAATTCATTTACTAACGCGCCACGATTGGTAAGCCATTGGTTGTGCCAAATTCGTTGTACTTGTTTTTGATATTCCTCAATGGGAGGGAAAAATGTTTTGGTTACGTTTATCATTATTTTATTCTAAAGTATATTCGGAGTCCAATTCAATTGGCATCCACATTTGCGTTTTATTTTCAATTTAAAAAGACGCAAAATTATTCATTCTAAATATTGGTGTTTTGCTTTCAAAATTGGTCAAAGTTAAATCAATTGTATAAAATACTAAAGAAAACAAAAGATTTTTGACTCTAACTACAAGCTTCATTGAAGCATTATCTATAGAGCAAAAAGTAGTTCCAATTAAAACAAATAATGGATAAGGAATATTATTATCATTATGTGTAAAAATTAATTTTCTTTTTATTTGTGCTTCGATTTTCGTTGCTAATTTATCAAAATAACTTTCATTTATTTGATTTCCTGCTATCAAAACTTCGATTACATCCGAATCAATTCCATTGGTATAATCACCCAAAACGATGATTTGCTTTACTTTTACCATACCTTCTAAAATCATATCAATTATTGCATCTAAACCTAAATGTTTAAATAAAATTTGTTGTACAGTTTGAGAAAATGGGCGTTTGGTATTGGCTTTGTAGGGAACTTTGTTTTGATTTGCCTTCGTTTCTAAAAAAGCAGCTTCAGAAAGTTTGTTTAGTTCTTTGTGGATGGCATTGGTAGATTCGTTCATTTCTTCTGCTAATCCTTTCAAATTACCAAAATTACCAGCATTGATAAAAAAATTTACCACAATGCGAAATCGAGTTTTTGAAATACTAAAAGTTTCTAGCATAATGTCATAGATAGAAAACGAGTAACAAAAGTACTCATTAATTTAATACAAGCAAATTATTAATTTATTTTTTAAGCAAATCTTAAATTTTAGATAAAAAAAAGGACAAGCAATAAAGCCTATCCTTGATTATAAATAGTTATGAATCAAAACTTAATTGTATTGTTTGTCATAATACTTGGCATATTCACCAGAGGTAACATTTTTCAACCAAGTATCGTTGGCAAGATACCAATCAATGGTTCTTTCTAATCCTTGTTCAAAAGTTACAGATGGTTTCCAACCTAACTCTTTATTGATTTTAGTAGCATCAATTGCGTATCGCAAATCATGACCAGGTCTATCTTTAACATATGTAATCAATTTTTGAGATTCGCCCGCTGCCCTACCAAGTTTATGATCCATTTGATCACAAAGAAGCTTTACTAAATCAATATTTTGCCATTCGTTAAAACCTCCAATATTGTAAGTTTCATGATTTTTACCCTCATGAAATACCAAATCGATAGCTACCGCATGGTCTTCTACAAACAACCAATCGCGTGTATATTTTCCGTCGCCATAAACAGGAAGTGATTTGTTATTTATTATATTATTAATAAACAACGGAATCAATTTCTCTGGAAAATGATAAGGTCCATAATTATTAGAACAATTGGTAATAACATAAGGCAAACCATACGTTTCACCATAAGCTCTAACGAAGTGATCTGAACTCGCTTTAGAAGCAGAATAAGGTGAATTAGGATCGTAACTTGTTGTTTCTGTAAACAAACCTGTTGCGCCTAGACTTCCATAAACCTCATCGGTAGAGATATGATAGAACCTTTTTCCTTCAAAATTATCTTTCCAAATGGTTTTGGCAGCATTCAACAGATTCATTGTTCCAATAACATTGGTCTTAACGAAAGCCAACGGATCAGTAATGGAACGATCTACATGTGATTCTGCTGCTAGATGAAGTACTCCATCAAACTGATGTTCTTGAAATAATTCATTTACAAACTTTTCGTCAGTGATATCACCTTTTACAAAAGTATAATTTGATTCATTTTGAATATCGGCAATATTCTCAAGATTTCCTGCATAGGTTAGAGCATCTAAGTTATAGATGTGATAGTTAGGATATCTTTTCACAAAACGTCTTACAACATGTGAACCGATAAATCCTGCGCCACCTGTAATTACTATTTTTTTCATATTTATGCTGAATTTATTTCAGTATTATAATTTTCCATCAATACCGTCATCCAAAACTCCTTTTACATCATAAACTACAGAATTTTCATTTTTGAATACGTCTAAGTTTAGATTTAAAAATTCTTTGTGCGCCACTCCTAAAACAATGGCATCAAATTTTTGGTTAGGTAATGTATTTGTTGTTATTAAACTGTATTCGTGTTTTACTTCACTTGGATTGGCTAACGGATCGTAAATATAGACTTCAATTCCATAATCTGCCAAGGCTTTTATCACATCAACTATTTTGGTATTTCTCACATCGGGACAATTCTCCTTAAAAGTAATTCCCAACATTAGCAATTTAGAATGATTAACTGGAATTCTTTTTTTAATCATAAGCTTCACGATTCTTAAAGCAACATATTCGCCCATGCTATCATTAAGTCTTCTACCTGCCAAAATAATTTCTGGATGATAACCTACTTCTTGTGCCTTCTGCGCTAAATAATAAGGGTCAACTCCTATACAATGGCCGCCAACAAGTCCAGGTTTAAAATTTAAAAAATTCCATTTTGTCCCAGCCGCTTCTAAAACTGCATGTGTGTCGATTTCTAAAATATTGAAAATTTTTGCCAACTCGTTTACAAATGCAATATTGATATCACGTTGGGCATTTTCTATAACTTTTGCCGCTTCAGCCACTTTTATCGAAGGTGCCAAATGTGTTCCTGCAGTAATTACAGACTTATATAATTCGTTTACCTTTCTTCCTATTTCGGGTGTTGAACCTGCAGTAATTTTTAAAATCTTATCCACAGTATGTTCTTTATCACCTGGATTGATTCGTTCTGGAGAATATCCTGCAAAGAAATCTATATTAAATTTTAAACCGCTAATTTTTTCTAAAACTGGTACACATTCTTCTTCTGTTAATCCGGGATAAACGGTAGATTCGTAAACGACAATATCACCTTTTTTTAGAACTTTACCAACCATTTCACTAGATTTGTATAAAGGTATCAAATCGGGTCTGTTATTTTTATCAACTGGAGTTGGAACCGTAACAATATAAATAGAACAACTACTAAGATCGTCAATTGAAGTTGTGCAATAAAGTCCAACTTTTTCAAGCGGTTGCTTTATTAAAACACTTTGCAGTAATTCTTTATCAACCTCGAGGGTAGTGTCAATGCCTTGGCTGAGATCTTCTACTCTTTTTTCATTAATATCAAATCCTACAACTGGATATTTAGTAGCAAACAACCTTGCAAGCGGAAGTCCGACGTATCCCAACCCTATTACTCCAATTTTATTTTCCATAGTAATTGTTTTTTTTTATGAACCAATTGACTGATAATGAAAACCAATTTGTTTTAATTTTTCACCGTCTAATAAATTTCTACCATCAAAGATAAATGCTGGTTTAAGCATATTATCATAAATTCTATTCCAATCATACAATTTAAACTCGTCCCATTCGGTTAGCACAGCAATGGCATGAGCATCTTTGCAAGCATCATATGGATTTTGAAACGACTGAACGAATATTTCATTTAAAGCATTTGATCTGGTTTCAAGATAATTTAAATCGGATAGAACTTGTTTATGACTTACTTTGGGATCATAAACAGCAATTTTTGCTTGTTCGTTAATTAAGTCGTCAGCAACATAAATTGCGGCAGACTCTCTCGTATCATTGGTGTCTTTTTTGAAAGCCCAACCTAAAAAAGCAATTTTTTTATCGGATATAGTGTTGTAAAGCGTACTTACAATATTTTTAGAAAATCTTTTTTTCTGATGATCGTTCATAATGATTACTTGTTCCCAATAATCGGCTACTTCGTTAAGTCCAAAAGATTTAGATATATAAACTAAATTTAAAATATCTTTTTGAAAACAAGAACCACCAAAACCTACCGACGATTTCAAAAATTTAGATCCGATTCTACTGTCCATTCCAATTGCTTTGGCAACCTCATTAACGTTAGCGCCAGTTTTTTCACATAGCTCTGACATAGCATTTATAGATGAAACTCTTTGTGCAAGAAAGGCATTGGCCGTTAGTTTAGACAATTCAGACGACCACACATTGGTTGTAAGTATTCTATCTTGTGGAACCCATTTAGCATAAACATCAACTAATGCTTGAATTGCTTTTTGACCTTCTATTGTGTTGTCACCGCCTATTAAAACTCGATCTGGATTAAGTAAATCTTCGACAGCGGTTCCTTCAGCAAGAAATTCTGGATTGGATAAAATTTGAAATTGAACGCCATTTCCGGTATTATCTAAAATGTTTTTGATAGCTTCTGCTGTTCTAACAGGTAAAGTAGATTTTTCTACAACTATTTTATCTGTTTTCGAAACCCTAGCAATTTGTCGGGCGCAAAGCTCTATGTATTTTAAATCAGCGGCCATTCCTTTGCCTGAACCATAGGTTTTTGTTGGTGTATTTACTGAAATAAAAATAAGCTGCGCATCTTCTATAGCTTCGTCTACTTTGGTAGAAAAAAATAAATTTTTACCTCTCGATTGCGCAACAATTTCGCCTAAACCAGGTTCATAAACCGGAATATTATCTATGTTATTATCGTTCCAGCGTGCAATTCGTTCTTCGTTTAAATCTACAACCGTAACCTTTATTTCTGGACATTTCTGAGCAATAACGGCCATAGTAGGTCCTCCAACGTAACCTGCGCCAATACAACAAATGCTTGTAATTTTCATTCTAATTCTATTTAAGATTTTCCCAATACCAATTTACGGCTTCTTTCAAACCTTCGTTGAAAGAAAACTTGGGATTATAATTTAATAATTTTTTTGCTTTTTCTATACTTGCTAGTGAATGTGGAATATCACCAACTCTATTGGGTCCATAAATAACGTCTACATTTGCAATTGCAGCATCAAATTCTGAAAGGTATTTTTTTAGATAAAATACCAAATCATTTAAAGTAGTTCTATCACCAAAAGCCGTATTATAAACTGTGTTTACTGAGTTACTGTTTTGAGATTTTAGTGCTAATTCATTCATCTGAATTACATTGTCAATGTAGGTAAAATCTCTTGAAAAATTACCGTCTCCATTAATAATCGGACGCTCATGCTTCATTAGTTGCATGACAAATTTTGGAATTACAGCTGCATAAGCACCATTTGGATCTTGTCTTCTTCCGAAAACATTGAAATAACGTAAGCCTATAGTCTCCAAACCATAGGTTTTACTAAAAATTTCGGCATACAACTCGTTTACATATTTAGTAATAGCATAGGGTGACATTGGTTTTCCTATAATATCTTCTTCTTTTGGTAAAGCAGCAGAATCGCCATAGGTAGATGAGCTTGCTGCATATACAAAACGTTTAACGTTTGCATCTCTAGCCGCTACCAGCATATTTAAAAATCCAGAGACATTAACATCGTTGGTTGTAACAGGATCATTAATAGAACGAGGCACCGAACCTAAAGCCGCTTGATGTAAAACGAAATCAACTCCTTGCACAGCCAATTTACAGTCGTCGCTATTTCTAATATCACCTTCTATCAAGGTAAAGTTTGGTTTTGATAATAAAGGATTAATATTGTATCTATGTCCGTTAACAAAATTATCTAAACAAACCACCTTGTGTCCATTAGACACAAAATATTCGCATAAATTAGAACCTATAAATCCAGCTCCTCCTGTAACAAGAATAGTGCTACTCATTAGCTTTTATTTTTCTTTATCAATTTTTTATAATATTTTACAAAAATGTTTTTAGGCTCTTCGTCTTCGTGGTATCCATTAGAATATGCACCGTAACCGTATGCATACCCATAACCATAACCAGCACCATATTTGGCCTTATTTTCATAACCGTTTAGTACAATACTAACATTGTTTAATTCCCCTCTTGAAACTCTATTATTCAACAAATTTACCATATCTTTTTTGGTAAAATTCTGTCTCATTACGTATAATGTAACATCGGCAAAAGAGGCTAATTCTATTGCATCAGTTACCAAACCAACTGGAGGTGTGTCTAAGATAATGTAATCGTATTTTACTTTCAATTCATCGATAAGCTTTTTCATAGTATCACCCATGATGAGCTCTGAAGGATTTGGAGGGATTGGACCTGACGAAATAAAATCTAAATAAGGTATCTTAGTTTTTTTGGTTACTTCTTCAAGAGAGTTTTGTTCTATTAAATAATTTACTACGCCAATATCGTTCTTTACATTAAAATCCTCAAATATTTTTGGCTTTCTTAAATCCAGACCAACAATCACGGTCTTCTTTTCGCTCATAGCAAAAACAGTGGCTATATTAACAGAACAGAACGTTTTTCCTTCGCCGCTGACAGAAGACGTTAACATTAATGTTTTGGCACCCGATACTTTTTGTTTTTTATATAAGAACTGCAACGACGAACGAATCGCTCTAAATGACTCAGAAAGTGCTGATTTTGGTTTATCAAAAACCGCAAGATTAGAATCTGAATTTTTTACACCAACAACCCCAATTAAAGGAATTGCAGTACTATTTGAAATATCGTCTGTATTTTGTACAGAATTATTTATAAAAAATATTAAAAAAACAATAATTAAAGGAATTAGTAGACCTAAGAAAAGTGCAATAACATAATTCACACCGGTTCTTGGTCCAATTAATCCGCCACCAATATCTTTTGGCGGATCAATAAATTGAATATCAGATAAATTGGCTGCTTTTACAATTTGTGCTTCACTTCTTTTTTGCAAATAGGTTTGATAAATTTCATTACTTAAATCATACTTTCTCATGATTTTGATGTACTCTTGTTTATCATCTGGAAGTGAAGTCAATTTAATTTCAGCAGTTGTTAGTTTACTTCTTACTTGCGAAGATTCAAATTGAATTGCTGACTTTGCTGCATTGATATTTTCTAATAAAACTCTTTTCACAGAAGAAATTTCACTATCAATTTTATCATACATTACTTGGCTTTTAACATAATCGCTCATTCCTGCTCTCTGCAATGATAAGTTAATTAATGTTGAAACATTTACTATAATATTAGGATCATCAATACCAGCAACTGCTGGAGCTGGCAACTTAGAATAATCTGTTGAACTTCTTAAATAGTTGCTCAACATATTGTAGTAATTTAATTTTCTATTTATTTCATCGTAAGCTCTATCTAATTCTAAAATTTGGTTCTGAAAATTACTACCACCACTTTCGATATCAAAAACATTTTTATTTCTACTAAAATCCTTAAGGTCAGCATTATTCTTTTTTAAATCGCCTTCCATAGTTTGCAAGGTGGTATCAATAAATTTGATAGTATTTTCTGCGAATAAATTTTTGCTATCTAACTGCCTTTTGATTAAAACTTTAACCGTTTCGTTTAAAAAATCTACGATTCTAAATTTATTAGTACCGTCTAACGATAATTTAATGATTGATGGTGCTCTATCTTCTATTCCAATTCTAATATTTCTGTAACGTGATACGACTTCATCAAGTCCGTTAAAAACGATGATGTATTCTTTGCCAACATAACTAGTTTCAGCATTAACTATATTTAAAGTCCAATTTAAAAAAGGTAAAGTTACATTTTGTCCAACTTTAAATCTTTTGACAAAATCACCACTTTTGTAGGGCGCAGTGTCAGCAATACTTGTTGAATAATTCATAACACTTACAGCGTTCGACAAAGATTTTATGGAAATTTCATATTCAGAAGTTGAAATAAATTTTATTGTAATAGGCGTTTTATAAATTTGATTTTTTGACTTATCAATTTTTACCATGAATGGAGTTTTACCATAAACATCTGCTGTAAAATATTCTTGTTCTTGCAAATAATCAATATAAAATTGGAGTTTATCAACAACAAATTCATTGTGAGACCTCGACTTTATTGTGGTTGCAACATTTTGAACTTGATCAGATGTTCCGCCCCAATTAAAAATCAAACTAGTATTTGAAGTAAAAAGAGGGTTATCTTGCTCTTTGATTGCAAGTGTAGTGTCAAGTGAATAAATTTTTTGTTTTCTGATATTGATTTGATGCGCAATTGTCAAACATACTATCAATCCTAATAAAAACCATTTCCAATAACTAGCCGTTTTAATTAAAAAACCTTTAAAATCGAAGCTATTTTGGTTCTCAAAAAAAGAAAAATCTTTTATATCTAACATTGACTTTACTATTAATTTCTTAGTATCAAATAAGTTGTTGTAGCGAGCGTAAGAATAGTAACAATTGTTCCTAAAGATTCAATTCCTGTCTTTCCAGTACCCCAAGTTTTCTGTTTAAGCGGTTTGACATAAACATAATCATTTGGCTGTAAATAATACCCTGGTAATTGAACTGCTCTACTATCGGTTAAATCTAAACTATATGTTTCAACTCCTTGCGGAAACTGTCTCATTACTTTTACATCTTTCCTGTCACCAGTAATTGCAATATCTCCAGAATTAGCTACTGCTTCAAGAATACTCACCTTTTCTTGATACAAAATTTTTGTTCCAGGAATCCCAACTTCTCCATTAATGGTATAACGAAAACCTGCTAACTTTACATTCACAAAAATTCCAGCTTCTTTTTTAAAATGATCTTCTAGTAGTTTTTTTTCAATAATTTGTCGGACTTCCTCGATAGTTAATCCTAAAATATTGATTTCCCCAAGTACAGGAACTCTAATACTACCATGATCATTTATTGTATAACCATTAAAATAAAGTGATTCCATAGATTGACTTTGCTGACCTGAAGAACTACTAAAAATATCTACTAACCTAGGGTCTAAAGCTTTAATATTGATACTAATAATGTCATTAACCTGCAAACGATAAGGCTTAGCATTAACAATATTGATGGGTGGAATCGGTGAATTTTCCTTTTGCTGTAAGTAAATTAAGTCTTTTGCGGGAACGCAAGATGTAAATATAATTCCCATGAAAAAAAGTATATAGAGTATTCTGTAGTTCATTATCAAAAATAATTTAGCAAACAAAGATAGTTTTTCAATTGTAAAAACAAAAAAGTTAGAAAAGAATATTAACTAATTATTTTTTAAAGAATTCTCAAAAGGAACTCTTTGTAAAATACTTCTACCTAAAGTAACCTCATCGGCATACTCTAATTCATCGCCAACCGCTATTCCTCTTGCGATTGTGGATGTTTTTATATTAAAATCTTTAAGCTGTTTAAAAATATAGAAATTGGTAGTATCACCCTCCATTGTAGAACTTAACGCAAAAATAATTTCATCTATCGAACCCAATTTCACTTTTTCAACTAACGAATTGATATTCAATTGACTTGGACCAACACCATCAATTGGTGAAATTTTACCACCAAGAACATGATAAATTCCTTTAAATTGATTGGTGTTTTCAATAGCCATGACATCTCTAACATCTTCAACAACGCAAATTATTTTGTGATTTCTTGAAACGTTTGAACAAATTTCACAAACATCAACATCGGAAATATTGTGGCAATTTTTACAAAATTTAATCTCATCGCGCATTGTTGTTAGTGCTTGCGATAAAAAATGTGTTTGTTCACTAGGTTGTTTCAATAAATGCAACACCAATCTTAATGCAGTTCGTTTACCAATTCCGGGTAATTGAGCCATTTCGTTAACTGCTTTTTCGAGAAGTTTTGATGAAAATTCCATTTGGCAAAGGTAAAGAAAAAGTTTGGAAGCAGGAAGATGGAGGATGAAAGATGAAAATTTTGAAGATTTTATCTATTTTTGGTAAACTTCTAACTTCCAACTCCCATCTTCCAACTTTTTTCCTATTTTAGCACAACCAAAAAAACTATTTATGTCTTCAGGAACTATTTTAGCCATTATCATTATCTATTTCGGAATTCTTATTCTAATTTCGAATCTTGTTAGTAAAAAAGATAGTAGTAACGATGCGTTTTTTAAGGCAAATAAAAATTCTAAATGGTATTTGGTAGCGTTTGGAATGATAGGAACGGCGCTTTCTGGCGTGACTTTTATTTCGGTTCCAGGCGAAGTTGGAAATCCTGATTTGCAGTTCAAATATTTTCAATTTGTTTTGGGAAATGCTATTGGTTTTATCATTATTGCAACGGTCTTGCTTCCACTCTATTATCGAATGAATTTGACTTCGATTTATAGTTACATCGAGCAAAGATTGGGAGTTGTGAGTTACAAAACTGCTGCTACAATTTTCTTGATAAGTCGTACCATTGGCTCTGCATTTCGTTTGTATTTAGTAGTAATTGTTTTGCAACGTTTTGTTTTTGATGCTTACAATATTCCTTTTGCAGTAACGGTTTTAATTTCATTAGCTCTAATTTTTGCTTATACCTATCGTGGCGGATTGAAAACGATTATTATCACAGATACTTTGCAAACCTTTTTCTTAGTTACGTCGGTTTTCTTGACGATAATTTTTATCTGCAATAGTTTAGATTATAGTTTTACAGAAGCTTTTGAAGCAGTAAAAAACAGTAATTACTCTAAAGTTTTCTTTTATGAAGATTACCTGAAAGGAAACTTTGTATTAAAACAAATTTTGGGTGGAATCTTTGTAACTATTGCCATGGTTGGATTAGACCAAGATTTAATGCAAAAGAATTTGAGTTGCAAAAACATTGGTGAAGCTCAAAAAAACATGTTCACGTTTACCGGAATTTTTGTGGTGATTAATATTTTCTTTTTGAGTGTTGGTGCTTTACTTTATTTATACGCTGAGAAAAACGGAATCGCTGTTCCGATGGTTGATGGTGTAAAACGCACTGATTTATTATTTCCTGAAATTGCTTTTAATCATTTAAATATTGTTCCAGCTGTTGTGTTTTTATTAGGATTGACGGCAGCGACTTTTGCTACAACCGATTCGGCTTTGACTGCTTTAACAACTTCTTTTTGTGTTGACTTTCTTGGAATGGATAAAAAGCAGTCAGCAGATAGCAGTCAGCAGATAGCAGATGATAAAAAAATGGTTCGAACGCGTCATTTAGTTCATGTTGGGTTTTCGGTGTTGATGTTTTTAGTGATTATAGTTTTTAATTCGTTGAATGACAAATCGGTGGTGACGATGATTTTTAAAGTGGCGAGTTATACTTATGGACCACTTTTAGGATTGTATGCTTTTGGATTGTTTATGAAATCGAAAACGGTTCATGACAAATTGGTTCCTTTTATTTGTGTGGTTTCGCCTTTGGTTTGTTTTTTAATTGCTAAAAATTCGGCAGCTCTTTTTGGAGATTATGTAATTGATAACGAATTGATTATCGTTAACGGATTGATTACTTTTATTGGATTATTGATTATTAGCAAACCTGCTACTAGTCAGACAAAGTTTTAGGAATGAAACGCTGAAGACACGGATTTTCAAACGCTGATTTCTACAGATTTTTGACTAAAAATTAAAATGGAAACCTCACTAGCCCTGATTACTTCACAATTTTAATATTTTTTATAGGAGTTCAGTGAATGCTTCGCATTTGTAGTGGAAATCCTCTTATTTTGTTGCCTTCGAGAACCTCAGGCAACAAAATAAAAGATTGCAACGAAAACAGGAATTACCATCACTGATAAATCCCGAGCCACTCGCTCCTGACTTCGACAAAGCTCAGTCTGACATTAATATTGATTAGTTGTCAATAAAACCAAGGTACAAGCTTCTTCTACTTTAATGGAATTGGCTTTAAGTAATTGATAAAACTCTGGATTTTCGGTACCTGGATTGAAGATTACTCTTTTAGGCTTAGTTTCGATAATATAATTATAATATTCGCGTTGACGCACCGGATTGAGGTACAAAGTAACGGTGTCGATATTGGCAAGCGGAATATTTTTGGTTTTTATGGAAATTCCGGCTACTTCGCCTTGATTTTGACCGATGGCTATAACCGAATGACCTTTATCAACTAACATTGTTATGGCTTTGAAAGCGTATCTTTCGGGTTTGGTGGAAGCACCAAGAACGAGTGTTTTCTTATTTTTCATAAATGTAGAAGTTGTTTTTTTAGAGGTCATTTATGGTATCGCCCTATTTGAAATTTGTTTTCAACAAAAGTAATGTAAGTGGCGATTTCATAACGCAAAATTACGGATAATTGTTTTTATTTTAACTTTCAGCATTACTTCTTTATTTATCTTTGTCGAAAATTTAAACTTTTCAAAAAATGGATGTTTTCTTGAATACTTTTTTTGTTTTGCTTGGTGCGCTGTTTTCGGTATTGAATCCAATTGGTGCGATTCCGTTTTTTGTGGGTTTGACACAAGATTATAACAAAGCCGAACGTTCGCGTGTTTCTTTATTGACCGCGATAAATGTGTGTATCATTTTGTTGATTTCCTTTTTTGTTGGTGAATATGTTTTGAGTTTTTTCGGAATTACGATTTCGGCACTTAGAATCGCTGGTGGAATTTTGATTGCAAGTTCTGGATTTGGTTTACTTAACGCCAATCCGAAGAAGAGAAAAGGAATTAGCAAAGAAGTGGAAGAAGATTTACAAAGCAGAACCTCTATTGCTTTAACGCCACTTGCTATGCCAATGCTCGCTGGACCAGGTTCGATTTCGCTTTTAATAGCATTTAATCAAGATCATAAAACTACACCTGAAATTTTGTCTTCTACACTTTCTATTTTCGTGGTTTCTCTTCTAATATTTTTGGTTTTGAGAAGTGCTCATTATTTGGCTAAATATTTGGGAGCATCAGGAATTGTGGCGATTTCTAGAATTGTTGGTTTCTTAACTGTCGCGATTGGTATTCAGTATATTATTAGTGCGGTTTTGAGTATTATTAGAGGAATTTAAAATAACAATTACAAATCACGAATAACAAAACAATGAAAAAAACGATTATTCTACTTCTTACTCTTACAACTTTATTTTTTAGTTGTAATTCTACTAAAACAATTTCAAATACAGGAGATTCATCAGAACTAAAAGAATTACTTACTATAATGCAAGGTCAATATTCTTCGGAAGCACATTCAAAAAGAGATACAACCTATTTTAATATTTCGTTGCGAATGGTTCCTATTTGGAAAAATAAAGGTCATTTTTTATATGTTGAACAAGCTATGTTTACTAAACAAGAAAAACCATATAGAGTTAGAATTTATAAAGTTAGCCAACGTGGAAATGAGTTTGTAAGTGAAATTTATACGCTAAAAAATGAAAAAGAATGGATTGGCAAATGGAAAACTCCTGAAGCCTTTGAAAAATTATCCGAAACAGATATCGAGTTAAAACAAGGTTGCGAAGTAATATTAAAGCGTATTGGTAAAAATAAATTTTCTGGTGCTACTGGAAACAAAACCTGTTCAAGTGAATTGCGAGGTGCAAGTTATGCTTCGTCAATTGTAACAGTTACTAAAAATGAAATCTTATCTTGGGATCAAGGCTTTGATAAAAATGATAAACAAGTTTGGGGTGCAGAAAAAGGCGGATACCAGTTTATTAAATATTAATGACAGAAAATAGAAAATCCCAAACTCCAACTGTAATCATATTGGAATTTGGGATTTTTTTTTAATAAATATTGGCTTCGAGAGCCTCAGCCAACAAAAAACTATTTTCTTGGAAGAAATACTTCTGCCATCATGCATCTTGCGCTTCCGCCACCGCATGCTTCTATAGTGTCTAGACTTGAATGAAGAATAGTAATATGTTCTTCTAATTGAGCGATTTGCTTTTTGGTTATAGCATTGTAAGCTGATGAACTCATGATTAAGTATCTTCTTTCGTCTGCGCCTTGCAATTCTAACATGTTTCCTGCGAAATTGTTCATTTGTTCTTCGGTAATTAGAATAATTTCTTTTTCGTCAGAACGAAGACTGTCTAGAACCATTTTGAGTTCTTTTTTATCATCGATACAATCAGCACAAATTACGGCAAATGTATCGCCAATGCACATCATAACGTTTGTATGATAAATCAATTTTCTTTCGCCATTAACAGTTTGAAATGCTTCAAATATGATTGGATTCAAATCGAAATCTTCGCAAAATTCTATGAATAATTCTTCGTCTGCTCTTGGAGAAAGTGCGCAATAGGCTTTTCCGTTTTCTCTGTCTAAAACTATGCTTCCTGTTCCTTCAAGATAAAATCCATCTTCTTCTGCAGAAGTATAATCCATAATACCATCGTTGATTTCGTAACCTTTGGCTTCAAGAATATCTAAAATATCTTCACGTCTTTCGGCACGGCGGTTTTCGGCAAACATTGGATATAAAACTACATCACCATTCTCGTGAAAAGAAATCCAATTGTTTGGAAAAATACTATCTGGCGTGTCTGGATCTAAGGTATCGTCAACAACAGTAACATCGATTCCGACCATTCTTAATTTGTTCACGAATGTATCAAACTCTTGTTGCGCTTTTTCATTAACATTCGCAGGAGTTAATCCGTCAAGGACTTTTTGATAATAATTGTTTACCGCCGTTTGCTCGTTCATTCTAAACGCTACCGGACGAATCATCAGAATTGAGTTTGTAGTTTGATTCATTTTTTTTGTTAGTTAGTGGTTTATTGTTAATCGTTAATTGTTTTAGTTCCAACCAAGAACCATAAACTAAAAACCATAAACATATTTAATCTCTTATTAAAGGCAATGTCGAACATCTCAACAATCCTTCTTGTTTTGCTATTTCAGCGTATGGAATTTCTTCTACTGTAAAACCTTTTTCTCTTAGCCAATTGTTTAATCTTGTGAAGTTTTTCTCAGAAACTACTACATCTGGTGCGATTGAAAATACATTCGAATTCATGTGGTACATTTCGTCGCGTGTGATGTGAAATAGGTTTTCTTTTCCGAATAATTTTACCAAATAAACATAATCTGCTTCTTCACGGAAACCACTTTTGTAGATGATTCCTTTGTTTATTCCAACTGGCTGAAAGCAGCAATCAAGATGAAGTGCATTGTCACGCGCTTCTAATTTGGATTTTACTAAGTCAAATTCTTTTACAATTTTGTTTGGGAACAAATCTTTAATGTATTGAACACCTTGCATATTCGTTCTAGCAGTAATGTAATCTTTATAATCGGAACCTTTGTAAGTTCCTATAAAAATATAATCATTCCACAGCATTACATCGCCACCTTCAATGTGAACATCCTCGGGCGGACGAACGACTTTAGCAGGATTTATTTGGTCAATTACATATTGAATTGCATCCAATTCACGATTTCTATCAGGTAAAATATTGGCTTTTATAAAAACATCATCGATTACAAAACCAATATCTCTGGTGAAAATTTGATTGTAATTTTCAATCATTTCTGGACGAAAAACTTTCACATCATATTTTTGAAATACTTTATTGAAGGCTTCCATTTCATTAACCATATCTTCTTCAACTGGATATGTACCTGCGAGAATGTGTTCTAATGATTTTGGATCGTAGGCTTCGTCTGCAGTTGGCGTTGGTCCATTATTTATTGCGGAACCTAACACAACGGCTCTTAATCTTGAAGTTTCGTTTTTTACATTTAATTGTAACATATAATTTGCTTTGGCTATTACGCAAATATAAAAAAGCTTCGCCGAATAGCGAAGCTTTTGTTTATAAGTATTTAAAGAAATTTATCTTTTCTCTACAGGAACAAAATCTCTCAATGGATGACCTGTGTATACTTGTCTTGGTCTTCCAATTGGTTCTTTGTTTACGCGCATTTCTTTCCATTGTGCTATCCATCCTGGCAAACGACCTATTGCAAAGAGTACGGTAAACATATCCGTTGGAATTCCTAAAGCACGGTAAATAATACCTGAGTAGAAATCAACATTTGGATATAATTTTCTTGAAACGAAATAATCATCAACAAGAGCAGACTCTTCTAATTTTTTAGCAATTTGTAAAATTGGATCATCAACACCTAAAGTAGCCAAAACTTCATCAGCTGCTTTTTTGATTATTTTTGCTCTTGGATCAAAGTTTTTATAAACTCTATGACCAAAACCCATTAAACGGAATGGATCGTCTTTGTCTTTAGCCTTTGCTAAATATTTATCGGCGTCGCCACCATCTTTTTGAATATCTTCTAGCATTTCTAATACTGCTTGGTTTGCACCACCATGTAATGGACCCCAAAGTGCAGAAACACCCGCAGAAATTGAAGCAAATAATCCAGCATGAGATGAACCAACAATTCTTACTGTAGATGTGGAACAGTTTTGCTCGTGATCGGCATGAAGAATAAATAACTTATCTAAGGCATCAACAACCGATTTATTTACTGAATAAGGTCCTGTTGGCAATTTGAACATTAATTGCATAAAATTCTCAACATAACCTTGTGTATTATCATAGTAATTCAGCGGATAACCCATCATTTTTCTGTAAGTCCAAGTTGCAATAACAAGGAATTTACCCATTGTTTTACAAACGGCTTCATACATTTCTTTTTCATTTTCAACGTTAACTACTTTTGGATTAAAAGCTGTTAAAGCAGATGTTAATGAAGAAAGAACTCCCATTGGATGAGCCGTTTTTGGAAAACCATCTATAATATTCTTCATTTCTTCGTTTACCAAAGTATATTTACGAATATCATTTTCAAATTGTTCCAATTGTGTTTTTGTAGGCAATTCACCAAAAATTACTAAATAAGAAACTTCAAGAAAATCGGCTTTTTCGGCTAAATCTTCAATGGAATAACCTCTATAACGTAAAATTCCTTCCTCTCCATCAAGAAAAGTAATATCACTTTTACATGAGCCTGAATTTTTGTATCCTGGATCTAAAGTAATTGCGCCTGTTAAGGCACGTAATTTTTCGATATCGATAGCAGGTTCATTTTCACTTCCAATGATAACAGGAAGTTCATATTTCTGACCGTCATATTCTAGTATTGCAGTTTTTGACATAATTTATGTGGGATTTAAGCTTAATAATTTATAATTTAACAAATTTATGGAATTCTAAATGAATTAAAAAAGAAATACAATATCGTTTTCGTTAATTTTATTATAAAAATTGTAAGATTGGTATAGTTCAAAAAAAAAGCGCACCTAAGTACGCTTTAAATAATATAATAACTTGACCTATTCTTTAACTATTTTCTCGACTTTGCTTCCTTTATCGGAATTAATTTTTACAAAATAAATTCCATTTGATTTTTCTGAGATGTTTATTGACGTTTGTACCTCATTAATTACTTGCGTTTGCAACAATCGTCCTTGTACATCATACAATTGCACCGATTGAATACTATTGTTGCAATTGATCGTAACGATTGAATTTGTCGGATTTGGAAAAACAACTATTGATTGGTCAATTTCAAAATCGCTATTGCTTAAAATTTCAAATGTAGTGTTGGCCATACTCGTCTCGATTGGGAAATTGTAATCAAAGAAAATATTAGCTTGTTTGTTTACCACATCGCCTTGTTGTAAAGTATTTAAGGATTGTAATTTCAGCAAGACATTACCATGGCCACCGGATTCCAACAAAATATTCTGAAAAATGAATTCGACTACATTGCCATTAATTCTAGTATAAACGGGATGAGATGTGTGTAACAACTGTAAAGTACCGATATTAAAATCAGCGGGATTGATTTCTGTTCGAACCACAATATTCTCTGCCTCAGCGGTACCCGTATTTTCAAATCTGATTCGGTAATGTAAATAATCGCCAATTTCGCTTGGCGCAACCATATTTCCTTCCAAACAGGCAATATCATTTGGATCAAAGGAACCTGAAACAACTTCGTTATAACTATATGAGTTATTCATTATGTTTTCATCACCTGCTTGCGGCAAAATAGATGACGTAAAGTTTAAAATATCTCCAATATTTACCGGATTAAGATCTGTTGGCGCATTGATATTAAAAGTTACTGTAATGGCTCTGCTTTCAAAAGGTCTTAAATTGGTATAATCCCATGACAAACTTCCTGGTCCTGATGTTGATGGCGTTATCGAAGTAGAAACTAAATCCATCAAATTTTGATTAAAAGAGAAATTAACTCCATCTTGTTGTGCTAATGTTTGATTTCCTTTGTTACGGTAAACAATTTTGTAAATTGCATCAAAACCGGGACGTGCTTGATCTACCGGTGCTACAACAATTTCCAAATCCGGATGAATGCCGTTTGGTGTAATACAAAAATTTTGAGAGACTACATTGTTATTGATATTGCTGAAATTGAAATTGGCATTTTGAGGTGATATGTTGAACCACGATGCATTCTCAATACTCGGACTAATGGTGAAATTCCCAGACAAAGGAAAAAAAGTATAGAGCCCTTGTTCGTTGGTAAAAGTAGCTCCCAAATTTGTACCATCGGCAATATTCATTCGTATGTATGGATTAAATCCGTCTCCAACATCGCAACCATTGTTATCGCTATCAACAGTTAATGTTCCCGTAATAGTGTTGTAGTTTCCTCCGGGCGTAAATGAACAATAGGAATTAACTACAACGTTGGTCATTCCATTGTCTTGAAAGTATTGCAGGAAACCCGGAATTCTATAGTCATCCATACAAACATAACGCAAATTTGGATTATTCGTTAGAGGATAACCACCATTTATAGTATATCCAGGTCTTCCGAATTTCATAAAAACACTTTCAAGGTTTGGATTATCCGTACAAATAAGTGAACCGAAATTAGGATTATTAGAAACATCAACCGTGGTAATTAAATTAGCCGAACAATTAACGTAACTCAAGTTAGGCAAAGTTGAGAAATCAAAACTAGTTATTTGGTTATTGTGTAAATACAATGACTGTATAGTTGTTACTCCACCGAAATTAAAAGAGGCTATTTGGTTAAATGGACAATATAAGGTAAGTAAACTTGTACATTCACTCACATCTAAAGATGTCAACTGATTAAAATCACACTTTATTGTAGTCAAATTTGTTGTTCCTGTAAAGTTGATACTTTGTAATAAATTCTGATCTGCATAGAGATATTGGAGCTGACTTAATCCAGTTAAATCTAAAGTCGTCAACTGATTATTATCGCACACAAGTTGAATCAAATTAGTACAACCACTCAGGTTCAGACTCGTCAAACCGCTATTATTACAAAACAATGTTACCAAACTGGTCATATTTGACAAATCTAAATTAGTGAAAGCACCCAAACCACTCAAAAGGGTAACATTTTGAAAACTCTGAATTCCGGTCAAATCATAGATAGGAGTCTGAATAGTATTATTCAAATTTCCTAAAGAATACACTAAAAGTGCCTCAGAAACCTGAATTTCACCATCGCCATTTTGATCAATGGCTATATTATTTCCAGCACTATCTTTGGCAATGTTGATTGCGGGACTGGAAGCTAAAAGTCTCGCTTTAAAATTTGCATCCGGAATATTTACAATTTGTGCATTCACAAGCCCTGTAAAAAGCAACAGAAGTAGTACTATTTTTTTCATAATTGATATTATTTAGTTTTGTCTGATTGTAATCTTTGTAAAGTTAAATCAGTTGTGATTTCTTATTTTTAGTAATTGAGTAATCGTGTATTCTAAATTAGAATACGTCATAAGGTCTTTAATAATTCTTGTAACTGTTCTCTCCGTCGCTGTGAAATCGGTAAATTACTATTATCAGCCATCACCACATATCCGCCGTCTTTTTTAATATAGGATTTTAAAAATGCGAGATTAATTAAATGCGATTGGTGGATGCGAACAAACCCATGATCGGTGAGCAATTCTTCATATTCTTTTAATGTTTTGGATATCAAAATCGGTTTGTTATTTTTGATGTAAAACTTGGTGTAATTGTCTTCACTTTCACATCGGATGATGTCACTCACTTCAAACAAATGCATTCCATCGGAATTAGACAACGCAATGCGTTTGAAATTGTCGACTTTTTTTCTAATGTTTTCCAACAGCAAATCAATATGTGCATAATCGTCGTTCTTCACCACTATATTTTTGATCTTTTCGATTACTTTTTGCAATTCGTCAGGATCGACGGGTTTCAGCAAAAAATCCAGTGCACTGAATCGGAAAGCTTTAATGGCATACTGTTCGTGAGCCGTAATAAAAACAATGTTCGACGTTATTTTTCCGTTTTTCAACGCCAATTGCTCTAAAATGTCAAACCCAGTTCCGTCGTTCATTTGAATGTCGAGAAAAACAACTTGTGGTTGCAACTGGTCGATGACTTCTACGCCGTTCGCTACACTATCCGCTTCCCCAATGATTTTAATTTCGGGTGCATAACGCGCAAGCAATTGTTTCATGCCGCTGCGTAAATTTCGATCGTCGTCTATCAGTATCGCTGTAATCATCTATTTCTTATTTTTTTCGAGTAAAGACAAGTCACGACTTGTCACTACAATTATCTATAAAATGAATTGCAAGGGCAAATTCAGCACCACTTTGGTTCCTAAAATTGCTCCGTCTTCACTTTTAATTTCTTTAATTTGCACGT
The DNA here is from genome assembly GCA_044361155.1 of Flavobacterium sp. Classification (GTDB taxonomy): domain Bacteria; phylum Bacteroidota; class Bacteroidia; order Flavobacteriales; family Flavobacteriaceae; genus Flavobacterium. The sequence goes on along the minus strand of JBIKJF010000001.1, from coordinate 445,529 downwards.
TGGCTTTTTGGGAAGTTGAAGCTTCCATCATTTCCAACCGTTTTTTGGTAATATCCAACGCCATCGATTTATGAACCGAAACTAAGGTTTCTTTAAGTTCTTTCGAGGTTTTAAACCCGATTCCGTTATCCTCAATACTGCACAACAAACTTTCGCCTTCTAATGAAAATTGGATGGATATTGTTCCTTTTTCGGCTTTCGGAATCAATCCGTGTATGATGGCGTTTTCTACAAATGGCTGTAATAACAGCGGTGGCAACGCCATATCGTCTTCAATATCGGAACTTTTGGTTATGGAGAAATCGAATTTTTGGTTGAACCGCAATTGCTCCAACTCGAGATAATTCTGTAAACTTTCTATCTCTTTATCAATCGGAATCAGCGCTTCTTTCGAATACTCTAAGGTGAGACGCATAAGTTTTGAAAACTTGGCTAAATACTTCACAGCGGTATCGGTTCCGTTTTGAACGATGAAACTCGAAATCGAACCCAAACAATTGAATACAAAATGCGGATTCATTTGCAAGTGCAAGGCTTTTTGTTCGTATTCGGCTAACTCTTTTTGTAAGGTTAATGTCTTTTTAAGTTGCGTTCGGTTGTATAATAAAAAGGTGATTCCGGAAAGCAGTAACGCCAGTAATACAGCAAAAATCAACTGCATCGTATTTCGTTTGGATTGCTCTTTCAGTAATAATTTCTTTTTTTCGAGTTCCTTTTTTTGCAACACTTCGCGCTTTTCAAACTCGAAATTCATTTCTACTTCAACGCTTTTTCTAATGTTAGCGGCGTTGATTAAACTGTCGTTCGCTTTACTGTACAATTTGTAATGCTTTAACGCTTCGGCGGAATTTCCTTGTTGGGAATAAATGTCGCTGAGCAATTTTTCTGAGAGTACGATTTGCTCCAACACGTTGATTTCTTTGGCTAGTTGAAGCGACTTATTGGCCGATTGTAACGCTTCTAATACTTTATTCTGATTCAAATACAATTGTCCCAAATAAATATAGGTATCGGCTACTCCAAATTTATCATCGATGCTCGAAAAAGTGCTTATGGCAAGATTCCAGTTTTCTATGGCTTTGGTCGGATTATTGGTCGCCTGATGATACAATCCGAAGTTGTTATACCATTCGCCGAGCGCTCTCAGATTCGGATGCTTTTCCAAACTCGTTTTGGCTTTTTTATAATAGTCAAAAGCTTTATCAAAACTTTTTTCTTCCAAATAGCAATTGGCGATATTGGTGAATGTAATACCGACTGCTGCATCCTTTAGTTGTTCCTGAATTTTTTGAGCTTTGATGAAATAGTCGAGTGCTTTAAAATTGGATTTTTGTGATTTGTAGACAATTCCGATGTTATTGTACAGTTTTGCTGCTCGCGCATCGTCGTGCAATTCTTCATAAATTGTAACCGATTTCAAGTAAAATTGCAATGCTTTTGCATAATTGCTTTGTTCTGAAAAAACAATTCCGATACTTCCATACGCTTTAGCCAGACCTTTTTTGATATCTATATTCGACTTAGAATTGGCGTTGATTTCGTTTTCAAACAACTGCTGTGCTTTACTGAAATTTTGAAGCGCAATGGAATAATTTCCGATGATGATGTTTGAATTTCCTAGATTGAGGTAGGCGTTTCCTTCGGCTAATTTGAATTTTATTCTTTTGGAAAGTTCCAACGCTTTGGTCGCGTAGTTTGCCATCAATTTTGGATTGGACGTTTTGTACTCGTCGGCTATGGCGTTTAGAGTTTGTGCTTTGTCAATTTCATTTTTAGAGTTAATCAACACCATTTTCAAACTATCAATTGCTTTGTTTTGCGCAGGGCTAAACCAAGTGATGAAGAAAAAAAGTACGACTATCTTTGAATTCATTTCTCTGAAATTGATATTCAAAGATACTATTTCAAATTGGGTAAAAAAGTACAATTTAGAATTCGAGGTATTTGATTGAGAATTTGATGATTCTAAATAAATAACCCTATCAGAGTTTAAAACTCTGATAGGGTTAGTCTTTAAAAAAAATAATCAATATTTTACTTTTGCTTGAATGCTTTCAATCCTGGGAAATAAGCAGTGTTGCCCAATTCTTCCTCGATGCGTAGCAATTGATTGTATTTCGCCATTCTATCAGATCGAGAAGCTGAACCAGTTTTAATTTGTCCACAGTTTAAAGCTACGGCTAAGTCTGCAATAGTATTGTCTTCTGTTTCACCAGAACGATGTGACATTACTGAAGTATAACCTGAATTGTGAGCCATATTTACAGCTGCAATTGTTTCAGTCAATGTTCCAATTTGATTAACTTTAACTAGAATTGAATTTGCAATTCCTTCGTTAATACCACGAGATAAACGCTCAACATTAGTTACAAATAAATCATCACCTACTAATTGAACTTTATTACCAATTAATTCGGTTAAGTATTTCCATCCATCCCAATCGTCTTCGTACATTCCATCTTCAATCGAAATAATTGGATATTTAGAAGCTAATTCAGCCATATATTCTGCTTGCTCTTTAGATGTTCTTACTTTTCCATTTGATCCTTCAAACTTTGTGTAGTCGTATTTTCCGTCAACATAAAATTCTGAAGCAGCACAATCTAATGCAATCATAATTTCGTCTCCAAATTTATAACCTGCTTTTTCTACAGCAGTTTTGATAGTATCTAGAGCATCCTCGGTTCCTCCAGCAAGGTTTGGAGCAAAACCACCTTCATCACCAACAGCAGTCGAAAGATTTCTATCATGTAAAACTTTTTTAAGATTATGGAAAATCTCAGTTCCCATTTGCATTGCATGTGTAAATGATGTTGCCTTTACAGGCATAATCATAAATTCTTGAAAAGCTATTGGAGCATCAGAATGTGAACCACCATTTATAATGTTCATCATTGGAACAGGTAATGTATTAGCAGAAACTCCACCAACATATCTGTATAAAGGTAAACCCAATTCATTTGCAGCCGCTTTCGCTGCAGCAAGAGATACACCAAGAATTGCATTTGCACCTAAGTTTGATTTATTAGAAGTACCATCTAAATCAATCATAGTCTTATCAATAAGATTTTGCTCAAATACAGAAGTTCCTAATAATTCAGCAGCTATTTTTGTATTTACATTTTCAACCGCTTTTAGAACGCCTTTCCCCATGTAAGCTTTTCCACCATCGCGCAGTTCAACAGCTTCATGTTCTCCGGTCGAAGCACCACTTGGAACAGCGGCACGACCTAAAACACCATTTTCTGTTACTACATCCACTTCAATTGTTGGGTTTCCTCTTGAGTCAAGAATTTGTCTAGCGTGAATTTTGATAATAATACTCATTGTTTATGTTTATTTGTTAAAATTAAAGTTGAAATTATTGTTATTTCCACAAATTTACTGAAAGTTAAAAAGCAAAATAATTAATTTCAAAAAAACTTATAAACGCAATCGTTTTAGTGATTTACGATTTTATTTTATTTTTAGATCACTACATTTTTTTTAATATTTTCTATAAAGTCATTAAATAGATAAGAAGAATCATGAGGTCCTGGACTTGCTTCAGGATGGTATTGAACTGAAAAGCAATTTTTAGATTTCATTCTCATTCCTGCAACGGTGTTGTCATTGATATGATAATGAGTAATTTCTAAATCTTGGTGATTTTCTAGTTCTTCTCTGTTTACAGCAAAACCATGATTTTGTGAAGTTATTTCACCTTTTCCAGAAAGAACATTCATAACAGGATGATTTATACCTCTGTGTCCGTTAAACATTTTATAAGTTGAAATTCCGTTTGCTAAACCTATGATTTGATGTCCAAGGCAAATTCCGAAAACAGGCATATCAGAAGCTATCATTTGTTTAGCTGTTTCTTGAACTTGCTCAAGAGGTTCTGGATCGCCAGGACCATTTGACAAGAAATATCCATCAGGATTAAATGCTTTTAACTCATCAAAAGAGGTGTTGTATGGAAATACTTTTATATAACAATCTCTTTTTGCAAGGTTTCTAAGTATGTTTCTTTTGATTCCTAAATCTAAAGCAGAAATTTTGAAAGTTGCGTTTTCATTTCCAAAAAAGTAAGGCTCTTTGGTAGATACTTTTGAAGCAAGTTCCAACCCTTTCATATCAGGAACATTTGCTAGTTGTTTTTTTAGTTCATCTATTGAAGTTCCATCTGTTGAAATCACAGAATTTTGCGCTCCATTATCACGAATATAACTTACAAGTGCTCTTGTATCTAAATCTGAAATACAGATTAGATTTTGTTTTTCAAAGTAATCGTATAAATTACTTTCAGAATCGGGACGTGAATGATTAAAACTGAAGTTTTTACAAACAAGACCAGATATCATTATTTTCTCTGATTCTACTTCATTGGCATTTACACCATAGTTTCCAATATGTGCATTGGTTGCCACCATTATTTGACCAAAATAAGATGGGTCAGTAAATATTTCTTGGTAACCTGTCATTCCTGTATTGAAACAAACTTCACCGAAAGTTGTTCCAGAAATTCCGATAGATTTACCATAAAAAATGGTTCCATCGGCTAATAGTAAAATGGCTTGTGGACGAGTTGTGTATTTCATTTGATGTAGTTAGTAAAAAGTAGTTAGTTGTTGTTTTGCAAATTTAAGTTAATCTTTTATAATTCTAAAGTGGATTTATTAAAGTTTATAAACATTCTAATAGTTGGCTATTTAGCCCTGATGCAAGGGAAAAGCCTACTATTTTTGTCTTCAAGAACCTCGGGCAACAATAGTAGCTTTGGAAAGGCAGCAGGAAAGTGGATTACTGATAAAGGCCAAACGATTCGCTTCAAATTAATAAATAATTTAATATTGGGTATAAAAAAAAGGATAAACTCGAAAGCTTATCCTTTATATTTATGAAATTGAATTCATTATTCTGCTGATTGCTTCGCCTATTCGCTAGCGCTCGGGTCAGTAGTTTCTTCAGAAGAAGTTTCTGGAGCTTCAGGAGCTTTTGTTTCAGCTGCTGGAGTTTCAGTTTTTTTAGCTTTTCCACCACGACGGCTTTTAGCTTTTTTCTCTTCTTTTTTACCACCGTTGTAAATTTCATTGAAATCTACTAACTCAATCATTGCCATATCTGCGTTATCACCTAAACGGTTACCAACTTTGATGATACGTGTGTATCCACCCGGACGGTCACCAACTTTAGCTGCTACTTCTCTGAAAAGTTCAGTAACACCATATTTATTGCGTAAGTAAGCGAAAACGATACGACGATTGTGAGTAGTATCTTCTTTTGATTTTGTTATAAGCGGCTCAACGAATTGTTTAAGTGCTTTTGCTTTAGCAACAGTTGTGTTAATACGTTTGTGTTCAATTAATGAACAAGCCATATTAGCTAACATAGATTTTCTATGTCCAGTCTGTCTGCTTAAGTGATTGTTCTTTTTTCCGTGTCTCATTTTAAATGCTATTTAATTTGAATAAAGAAACTAGTCTTTATCTAATTTATATTTTGACAAATCCATTCCGAAAGTTAAATTTTTAACTGCAACTAGTTCATCTAATTCTGTTAAAGATTTTTTACCGAAGTTACGGAACTTCATTAAGTCGTGTTTGTTAAAAGAGACAAGGTCTCCTAATGTATCAACTTCAGCTGCTTTTAAGCAATTTAATGCTCTTACAGATAAATCCATATCAACAAGCTTAGTTTTAAGCAATTGTCTCATGTGTAATGATTCCTCATCGTATGAATCTGTTTGAGCGATTTCGTCTGCCTCAAGAGTGATTCTCTCATCTGAGAATAACATGAAGTGGTGAATTAATACTTTTGCAGCTTCAGTAAGAGCATCTTTTGGATTGATTGAACCATCAGTTTTGATTTCAAAAACTAATTTTTCATAATCTGTTTTTTGCTCAACACGGAAATTTTCAATAGCATATTTCACGTTTTTCACTGGTGTAAAGATAGAATCTGTAAAGATTGTACCAATTGCAGCATTTTGCTTTTTGTTTTCTTCTGCAGGAACGTATCCTCTACCTTTTTCAATAGTTAATTCCATATTGAAATTAACTTTTGGATCAAGGTTACAGATAACTAATTCTGGGTTTAAAACTTGAAATCCAGAAATAAATTTTTGAAAATCACCAGCTGTAATTTGCTCTTTACCAGTTATAGATATAGTTACTGATTCGTTATCGATATCTTCAATTTGACGTTTAAAACGTACTTGTTTAAGACTAAGGATAATTTCTGTAACATCTTCAACAACTCCTGAAATTGTAGAAAACTCATGCTCTACACCTTCAATTCTTGTAGATGTAATAGCATAACCTTCTAAAGCAGAAAGTAAAACTCTTCTAAGTGCATTACCAACAGTCAATCCGTAACCAGGTTCTAAAGGTCTGAACTCAAACTTACCTTCAAAATCGGTTGAATCGATCATGATAACTTTATCGGGCTTTTGAAAATTAAATATTGCCATAATTTAGACTAGTGTCAATTATTATTTGTTGTACAACTCTACGATTAACTGTTCTTTAATGTTTTCTGGAATTTGAAGTCTAGCAGGAACAGTAACGAACGTACCAGATTTAGTATCATTATTCCATGTAATCCATTCGTAAACATGATTAGAGTTTGATAAAGAACGTTCAATTGACTCTAAAGATTTAGATTTTTCGCGAACAGCTACTACGTCACCTGGTTTCAAGTGATAAGAAGGTATGTTTACTAATTCACCATTTACTGTAATATGACGGTGAGAAACAATTTGTCTTGCAGCTCTTCTAGAAGAAGCAATTCCCATTCTGAAAACAACATTGTCTAAACGAGCTTCACATAATTGTAAAAGGATTTCACCTGTTACACCTTTAGAAGCTGCTGCTTTTTCGAATAAGTTTCTAAATTGTTTTTCTAAGATTCCGTAAGAATATTTAGCTTTTTGCTTTTCCATTAACTGGACAGCATATTCAGATTTCTTACCTCTTTTTTTAGCCATCCCGTGTTGTCCAGGAGGATAATTTCTTTTTTCGAATGCTTTATCTGCACCGAAGATTGCTTCGCCAAATTTACGAGCAATTTTTGTACTTGGACCAGTATATCTTGCCATTTTAAAATTGTTTTGAGATAGAGATTATGAATTCAGGTCAATAAATCCTTCGATAATCTTTGTTCTTTCTCTTGTTATACTTAATTATATATTTGATACTGAAATTTCAGTATCAAATTATACTCTACGTCTTTTTGGAGGACGACATCCATTGTGAGGCATTGGAGTAACATCAATAATTTCAGTTACTTCAATTCCACTGTTATGCAAAGATCTGATAGCAGATTCTCTTCCATTACCTGGACCTTTAACATAAACCTTTACTTTTTTTAGACCAGCTTCTAATGCTACTTTTCCACAATCTTCTGCTGCCATCTGAGCTGCATATGGAGTATTCTTTTTAGAACCTCTAAAACCCATTTTACCTGCTGAAGACCAAGATATAACTTCACCTTTCTTGTTTGTCAACGATATGATGATATTATTAAAGGTTGCACTAATATGAGCTTCACCTGAAGATTCAATAATAACTTTACGTTTTTTTGTACTTGCTTTAGCCATATTACTTACTATTTAGTTGCTTTTTTCTTGTTAGCAACAGTTTTTCTCTTACCTTTTCTTGTTCTAGAATTGTTTTTAGTTCTTTGTCCTCTTAATGGAAGACCAGATCTATGACGAATTCCCCTGTAACATCCGATATCCATTAAACGTTTAATGTTTAATGAAGTTTCCGAACGAAGTTCTCCTTCAATTTTGTAATACGATACAGCATCACGAATTGCTCCGATTTGATCATCATTCCAATCTTGAACTTTAGTATCTTGGCTAACTTGAGCTTTATCTAAAATCTCAATAGCTCTACTTTTTCCTACTCCGAAGATATAGGTTAGTGCTATAACACCTCTTTTATTTTTAGGTATATCTACCCCTGCTATTCTTGCCATAATTATCCCTGTCTTTGTTTAAATCTAGGATTCTTTTTGTTAATAACGTATAATCTTCCTTTTCTTCGCACAATCTTACATTCTGCGCTTCTTTTTTTAACTGATGTTCTTACTTTCATTTTGAATATCTTTTAGTATCTATAAGTAATTCTTGCTTTTGACAGATCGTAAGGACTCATTTCTAGTTTAACTTTGTCACCTGGTAACAATTTAATATAATGCATACGCATTTTACCTGAAATATGAGCAATTACAACATGTCCATTTTCTAATTCTACACGGAACATTGCATTTGATAATGCTTCGATAATCGATCCGTCTTGTTCTATTGCTGATTGTTTTGCCATAAAAAATTAAGCTACAGCTTTTCTATTTTTACCACTTTTCATTAGACCATCATAATGTTTATTCAATAAATAAGTATTTATTTGTTGAATAGTATCGATTGCAACTCCAACCATGATTATCAATGAAGTACCCCCATAAAACATAGCCCAAGATTCTGTAACACCTATACTCACTATAATAGCTGGGAACACAGCTATAAGAGAAAGAAATAAAGCTCCGGGAAAGGTAATAAGCGACATCACTTTATCTAGATAATCGGAAGTTTCTTGACCGGGTTTAATACCGGGAATAAAGCCTCCGCTTCTTTTCAAATCATCTGCCATTTTATTTGTTGGTACTGTAATTGCAGTATAAAAGAAAGTAAAAATAATGATAAGCAAAGCAAAAACTATATTGTACCACAAACCAAACATATTACTAAATTCACTTGTAATAGATTGCGATAGTTCCGACTTAGAGATACCAGCTAAAGCAGCAGGTATAAACATTATTGCTTGAGCAAAAATGATAGGCATAACACCAGCAGAATTCAATTTTAGAGGAATCCACTGTCTATTGCCATCTAGCATGTCTTGTTCAAAATCACCCGAAGTTGTTCTTCTAGCATATTGTACACCTATTTTTCTAACCGCCATCACAAGTAAGATACAAGCAATAATAATTAATAACCAAATGATTATTTCAAAAACTAATAGCATAGGCCCTCCATTATTTTCACTGACTCTCGAAGTAAATTCTTGAATAAGCGCTTGCGGAAGCCTTGCCAAAATACCAACCATAATTAAAAGCGAAATACCATTACCTATACCTTTATCAGTAATTTTCTCACCTAACCACATCGCGAAAATTGTACCAGTAGTTAAAATTAAAACAGATGAAAAAAGGAAAGAAAAAGAATCAAATCCTAATAAAAATGCACTATTAGGAATTGTTCTATATAAATTATAGATATATCCTGGACCTTGAAGCAAAGTTATACCAATCGTTAACCACCTTGTGATTTGATTGATTTTCTTTCTACCACTTTCACCATCTTTTTGAAGTTTTTGAAGATAAGGAATAGCAATACCCATTAACTGAACAACAATTGAAGCAGAAATATATGGCATTATACCCAATGCAAAAACAGAGGCTTTAGAAAAAGCACCACCAGTAAACATATCGAGAATAGAACCAATTCCTTTCTCGGTTTGACCAGCAAGACTATTTAATTGAGTAGCATCAATACCTGGAAGAGTTACATGTGCACCAAATCTATATACCAAAAGTAACCCTAAAGTAATTAAGATTCGATTTTTTAATTCTTCAATTTTCCATACATTTTTGAACGATTCAATAAAATTCTTCATATAATAAAAATATTATAATGTTATTGCTTCACCACCAGCGGCTTCAATAGCCGCTTTAGCTGTTGCAGTAAATTTATGAGCAGAAACCTTTAGTTTAGCTTTCAATTCACCTCTACCTAAAATTTTAACCAATTCTGTTTTAGTTGCCAAACGGTTTTCAACTAACACTGAAAAATCTACAGTATCAGTAACGATTCCGTTATCAACTAAAGCTTGAAGAGTGTCAAGATTTACACCTTGATGCTCAATTCTGTTAATGTTCTTGAAACCAAACTTAGGCACACGTCTTTGAAGTGGCATTTGTCCACCTTCAAAACCAATCTTTTTAGAATATCCTGAACGAGATTTTGCTCCTTTGTGACCTCTTGCAGAAGTACCACCTTTACCAGAACCTTCTCCTCTACCAACTCTTTTATTTTGATTGTGTGTAGAACCTTCAGCAGGTTGTAAGTTACTTAAATTCATAACTATAATTGTTATTTAACTTCCTCTACGGAAACTAAGTGTTTAACTTTATTTATCATTCCAAGGATTGTTGGATTTGAATCATGCTCAACAACCTGTCCCATTTTACGAAGACCTAAAGCTTCTAAACCTCTTTTTTGAGTAAGTGGACAGTTGATTTTGCTTCTAACTTGTTTTACTAATAATTTAGCCATAATTTCCTTGAATTAACCTTTAAAAACTTTCTCTAAAGAAACTCCTCTTTGTTTTGCAACAGTATAGGCGCTTCTCATTTGTAGTAATGCATCAAAAGTTGCTTTCACCACGTTATGTGGATTTGAAGAACCTTGAGATTTTGATAATACGTCGTGAATTCCAACTGATTCAAGTACTGAACGAACAGCACCACCAGCAATAACTCCTGTACCATGAGATGCAGGCATTAAGAACACACGAGCTCCACCAAATTTACCTTTTTGTTCGTGAGGTACAGATTGACCACTTAAAGGAATTCTAACTAAATTTTTCTTTGCATCTTCTACTGCTTTCGCAATTGCTTCAGAAACGTCTTTAGATTTTCCTAATCCATGACCAACAACACCATTTTCATCACCTACAACAACAATTGCTGAGAACCCAAAAGCTCTACCACCTTTTGTTACTTTGGTAACACGATTTACACTTACCAAACGATCTTTTAATTCAAGACCACTAGGTTTTACTAATTCTACATTTTTGTATTTAGACATAATATATTAGAATTTAAGTCCAGCGGCTCTAGCGCCTTCTGCTAATGATTTAATACGACCGTGATATAAATAACCTCCCCTATCGAATGTTACTGAATCTATACCGGCTTTTAACGCTTTTTCAGCAACAAGTTTTCCAACCGCTGTTGCAACTTCTACGTTAGTACCTTTAATATCCGCTCCTTTATCTCTAGATGAAGCAGCTAATAAAGTAACACCATTTACATCGTCAATTAGCTGTGCGTAGATTTCTTTATTACTTCTGAATACAGAAAGCCTTGGTCTAGCAGCAGTACCGCTAACAATCTTTCTTATTCTATACTGGATTCTCTGTCTTCTTTCAGATTTTGTTAATGACATAACCTATAATTTTAAGCTGATTTACCTGCTTTTCTTCTTAATACTTCACCTACAAACTTGATACCTTTACCTTTATAAGGCTCTGGTCTACGGAAACCTCTTATTTTAGCAGTAATTGCCCCTAATAGCTGTTTGTCGTAAGATGTAAGTTTCACGATAGGGTTCTTACCTTTTTCAGAAATCGTTTCTAAGGTAACCTCTTTTGCAACTTCTAAAACTATATTGTGTGAAAAACCTAAAGCTAAATCAAGTTTTTGACCTTGATTAGAAGCTCTATATCCAACACCAACTAATTCTAATTCTTTAGTAAAACCTGATGATACACCGATAACCATATTATTGATTAAAGATCTATACAAACCATGTTTAGCTCTTTGATCTTTGTGGTCAGATGATCTTTCCACAATTACTTGACCTTCTTCTAACTTTACAGTAACGTCCGAAAACTCCTGAGTTAGTTGTCCTAATTTACCTTTAACTGTAACCAAACCTTCAGTAACCTCTACAGTTACACCAGCAGGAACTACAATTGGATTTTTACCTATTCTTGACATCGTCGTTTAGCTTTAAATTAGTATACGTAACAAATTACCTCTCCACCAACATTCAATTGCTTAGCTTGTTTTCCAGTCATCAAACCTTTTGATGTAGAAACAATAGCAATACCTAATCCGTTAAGGATTCTTGGTAATTTTGAAGCACCTGCGTACTTACGTAAACCTGGTTTACTAATTCTTTGAATATCTTTAATTACTGGCTCTTTAGTATCTTTATCATACTTTAAAGCAATTTTGATAGTACCTTGTACAGTAGAATCTTCAAACTTGTAACTTAAGATATATCCTTGATCGAATAAAATCTTCGTGATTTCTTTTTTAAGATTAGATGCAGGAATTTCTACCACTTTGTGGTTAGCTCTTACTGCATTTCTAACTCTCGTAAGATAATCCGCAATTGGATCTGTATACATATTTATAAAATTTCGGAATCGGTTTTCAAAGGATCTATTCCAATGAACCTAAATCCATTAAACACATTTTTTTAAAACAGATAATTGTACGTTACCTGCAAAAAGCTGGCAAATGTACAATTATCTGCTGAAATAAACTAACTACCAGCTAGCTTTTTTTACACCTGGAATTAATCCTTGGTTAGCCATTTCACGAAAAGTAACACGTGAAAGACCGAATTGACGCATATACCCTCTTGGTCTTCCAGTTAATTTACAACGATTATGTAAACGAACAGGTGAGGCATTTTTAGGTAATTTTTGTAAACCTTCGTAGTCTCCAGCTTCTAATAAAGCTTTTCTCTTTTCAGCATACTTTGCTACCGTTTTTTCTCTCTTAACCTCACGGGCTTTCATTGATTCTTTAGCCATATCTTAATTCTTTTTAAAAGGTAAACCTAATTCTGCTAATAATGATTTTGCTTCTTTATCAGTTGCTGCTGAAGTTACAAAGGTAATATCCATACCAGAGATTTTGTTAACTTTATCAATATCAATTTCTGGGAAAATGATTTGTTCCAAAACTCCTAAGTTATAATTACCTCTTCCGTCAAATCCAGTAGCTTTAATACCACTAAAATCTCTTACACGAGGCAAAGCTGAAGTAATAAGTCTATCTAAAAACTCATACATCCTTTCACCACGCAAAGTAACTTTAGCACCAATCGGCATTCCTTTTCTTAATTTGAATGACGCTACGTCTTTTTTGGAAATTGTAGCTAAAGCTTTTTGACCAGTAATTTTAGTTAATTCATCTACTGCGTAGTCAACTAGCTTTTTATCTGATACAGCTGCACCAACTCCACGGCTAATAACGATTTTCTCAAGTTTAGGAACTTGCATTACGTTTTTATAACCGAACTCTTCTTTAAGAGTAGGGATAACTCTACTCTTATATTCTTCTTTTAGTCTAGGGATATATGCCATAACTATAATACTTGATTTGATTTTTTAGAAAATCTCACTTTCTTATCTCCTTCTACTCGTGTTCCTGTTTTTGTAGCTTCTTTAGATTTTGGATCTATTAAAGACAAATTAGAAATATGAATAGGAGCTTCTTTCTTAACGATTCCTCCTTGAGGGTTTTTTGCACTTGGTTTAGTATGTTTCGAAACCATGTTAGCACCTTCAACAATCGCTTTATTTTTCTCACGGTCAACTTTAAGAACTTTACCTTCAGTACCTTTGTGGTCTCCAGCAATAACTCTTACTACGTCACCTGATTTTATTTTTAACTTTGTCATCATTAATCGAATTAAAGCACTTCAGGTGCTAATGATACAATTTTCATGAATTGTTTTTCACGAAGTTCTCTGGCAACCGGACCAAATACACGAGTTCCTCTCATTTCACCAGCAGCATTTAACAATACACATGCGTTATCATCAAATCTGATATAAGATCCATCAGCTCTTCTCACTTCTTTTTTGGTACGTACAACAACTGCAGTAGAAACAGCACCTTTTTTAACGTTTCCGTTTGGTGTTGCATCTTTAATAGACACTACAATTTTATCTCCAACAGAGGCATAACGACGTTTCGTTCCTCCTAAAACACGGATAGTCAAAACTTCTTTTGCTCCTGTGTTATCTGCTACTTTTAATCTAGATTCCTGTTGTACCATAACTATTTCGCTCTTTCAATGATTTCAACTAATCTCCAACATTTCAACTTAGATAAAGGTCTTGTTTCCATGATCTTTACTGTATCACCAATGTTACAGTCATTTGTTTCGTCGTGTGCAACATATTTTTTTGTTTTTAACACGAACTTACCATACATTGGATGCTTTACTCTTCTTGTTTCAGAAACAACAATAGATTTCTCCATTTTGTTGCTAGTAACCACACCAATTCTTTCTTTTCTTAAATTTCTTTTATCTTCCATCGTTCAGCAGATTACAATTCTCTTTTGCATAATTCAGTTGCCAATCTTGCTACCGCTCTTCTCATTATTCTAATTTGAAGTGGGTTTTGAATTGGTGAAATAGCGTGAGCGGTTTTTAATTCAGCGTATGTTTTTTTTACTTCACTAAGTTTAACTTGTAACTCAGCTGTAGACAGACTAATAATTTCTGATTGTTTCATAATTTTATATATATTATGCTTCGAAATCTCTAGCAACAACAAACTTAGTTTTAACTGGAAGCTTTTGAGCCGCAAGACGTAATGCCTCTTTTGCAACTGCTAAAGGTACTCCTCCAACTTCAAACATAATTTTTCCGGGTTTAACAACGGCAGCCCAATATTCTACGGCACCTTTACCTTTACCCATACGTACCTCAAGAGGTTTCTTTGTTATAGGCTTGTCTGGAAATACATTAATCCAAAGTTGTCCTTCTCTTTTCATAAAACGAGTTGCAGCAATACGTGCAGCTTCTATCTGACGTGAAGTTAAAAATACACCTTTTTCATGTACAGATTTAATTCCAAACATTCCACTTGAAAGCATGTGTCCTCTTTGAGAAACACCTTTCATTCTACCTTTTTGTACCTTACGGTATTTTGTTCTTTTAGGCTGTAACATTTTTCTTTAATTTAAAAAATTACTTTCTTTTACGTGCATCTGGTTTACCACCTTTGTTGAATGGTTTTCTATCTCCTCTTGGAGAGTCTCCACCTTTTCCACCAGAAGCTTGCTTTTTATCCATTCCAACTAGTGGAGATAAATCACGTTTTCCGTAAACCTCACCTTTCATGATCCATACTTTGATTCCCATTCTACCATAAGTAGTATGAGCTTCACCAAGTGCGTAATCAATATCAGCTCTGAAAGTTGACAAAGGAATTCTTCCTTCTTTAAAACCTTCTGAACGTGCCATTTCAGCACCATTCAAACGACCTGAAATCAAAACTTTAATACCTTCTGCATTCATACGCATTGCTGCTGCGATAGCCATTTTAATAGCTCTTCTGTATGAAATACGGCTTTCGATTTGACGAGCAATACTTGTTGCAACTAAATAAGCATCTAACTCAGGTCTTTTAATTTCAAAGATGTTAATTTGAACTTCTTTGTCAGTAATTTTCTTAAGTTCTTCTTTCAACTTGTCTACCTCTTGACCACCTTTTCCGATAATGATACCAGGTCTAGCAGTAGTGATAGTAACGGTTACAAGTTTCAAAGTTCTCTCGATGATTACTTTTGATACACTAGCTTTTGATAAACGAGCATGAATATACTTTCTGATTTTATAATCTTCAGCGATTTTATCACCGTAATCATTTCCACCATACCAGTTTGAATCCCATCCTCTGATGATACCAAGTCTGTTTCCTATTGGATTTGTCTTTTGTCCCATCTTAATTAATTGCTTTGTGTGTTATCTAATTGTCCTAATACGATTGTAACGTGATTAGAGCGTTTTCTAATTCTGTGTGCTCTTCCTTGTGGTGCTGGACGAAGTCTTTTCAACATCATTCCACCGTCAACACGGATTTCTTTTACAAATAAGCCTGCTTCAGCTACATTACCTTCACTATTTTTTTGCTCCCAGTTATTGATTGCAGATAATAATAGTTTTTCTAATTTGCGTGAAGCTTCTTTTGAGCTAAATCTTAATACATTTAAAGCTCTTTCCACTTTCTGACCTCTTACCAAGTCTGCTACTAAGCGCATTTTTCTAGGTGAAGTAGGGCAGTTATTTAATTTAGCAAAAGCTATAGACTTATTAGCCTCTTTTCTTGCGTCTGCTGATTCTCTTTTACGAACTCCCATTGCTTCTTATTTTTTACCTTTATTTTTTGCTCCAGCATGACCTCTAAATGATCTTGTTGGTGAAAACTCTCCTAATTTGTGACCTACCATGTTCTCAGTTACATAAACTGGAACAAATTGACGACCATTGTGTACTGCGATAGTTTGTCCTACGAAATCTGGTGTAATCATTGAAGCTCTAGACCATGTCTTAACAACTCCTTTGTTTCCTCCAGCAATATTTTCTTGAACTTTTTTATCTAATTTGTAGTGTACAAAAGGTCCTTTTTTTAATGAACGTGCCATGTCTATCTAATTATTTCTTTCTGCGTTCAACAATATACTTATTACTCGGGTTAACTTTAGAACGAGTTCTATAACCTTTAGCAGGAAGACCTTTTCTAGAACGTGGGTGACCTCCAGATGAACGTCCTTCACCACCACCCATTGGGTGATCAACAGGGTTCATAGCTACTGGTCTTGTTCTTGGTCTTCTTCCTAACCATCTTGTTCTACCTGCTTTACCAGATACAATTAATTGATGATCAGAATTAGATACTGCTCCAATTGTAGCTGAACAAGTTAACAAGATTAATCTTGTTTCACCTGATGGCATTTTAATTGTAGCATATTTACCATCTCTTGCCATTAATTGAGCAAAAGTACCTGCACTTCTAGCGATTGTAGCACCTTGACCAGGACGTAATTCAATACATGAAATTACTGTTCCTAAAGGAATTTTACTTAATGGTAAAGTATTCCCAATTTCAGGAGCTGCACCTTCACCAGATACAACAGTTTGTCCTACTTGTAAACCGTTTTGAGCAACGATATACGTTTTCTCTCCATCAGCATACCATAATAATGCGATAAAAGCAGTTCTGTTTGGATCATACTCAATTGATTTCACTGTAGCTGGAATTCCAACTTTAGTTCTTTTGAAATCAATGATACGATATCTTTGTTTGTGACCACCGCCTGTATAACGCATGGTCATTTTTCCTTGACTATTTCTACCTCCTGAGTTTTTTATCGGTGCGATCAAAGATCTTTCCGGCTTATCAGTTGTAATGGCGTCAAAACCATTAACAACTCTAAATCGCTGACCCGGGGTAATAGGTTTTAATTTTCTTACTGACATCTTAATTAATTAGATATTGTTGTAAAAATCTATTGTTTCTCCTTCTTGTACTTGTACAATTGCTTTTTTGTAAGCATTTGACTTTCCACTTATCAAACCACTTTTAGTGTATTTAGTAGTTCTATCTGGTCTAACATTCATTGTATTAACAGTAACAACTGACACTCCATAAGTAGCTTCAACAGCTTTCTTAATTTGTACTTTGTTAGCTTTTTTATCTACAACGAAACCAAAACGATTGAAAACCTCACCATCTTTAGTGATTTTTTCTGTAATAATAGGTTTAACTATGATACTCATGGCTTGTTATTTACTTAAATTTTCTTCAATTCCTTCTAAAGAACCCTCTAAAAGAACTAAATTATTAGCATTTAAAATAGCATAAGTACTTAACTCAGAGTTAGTTACGACGCTAGATGCTTTTAAATTACGTGACGACAAATATACATTTTTATTTGAATCACCCAACACTATTAGAGATTTTTTATTTTCTAACCCTAAGGCTTTCAAAACACTAATGAATTTTTTAGTATTTGGAGTTTCAAAATTAAAATCTTCTACTACGATTAAATTTGATTCTTTAGCTTTTAAAGAGAAGGCAGATTTTCTTGCCAATCTTTTCAAACTTTTATTCAATTTAAAAGAATAACTTCTTGGTCTAGGTCCGAAGATAGTTCCTCCTCCTTTGAAAACTGGAGATTTTTTACTACCTGCACGAGCTGTACCAGTACCTTTTTGTTTTTTAATCTTACGAGTAGAACCTGCAACTTCAGCTCTTTCTTTAGCTTTGTGCGTTCCTTGTCTTTGATTAGCAAGATATTGCTTTACATCAAGATATACTGCGTGATTATTTGGCTCAATTGCGAAAACTGAATCAGAAAGTTGAACTTTTCTTCCAGTTTCTTTTCCGTTGATGTCTAATACTTTTACTTCCATTACTTCTGAATGATTACATAAGAGTTTTTGCATCCAGGAATAGCCCCTTTAACAACAAGTAGATTCTTTTCAGCAACTACTTTCAAAACTCTAAGATTTTGTACTTTTACATTTTCACCACCCATTCTTCCAGCCATACGCATTCCTTTGAATACACGTGATGGATAAGAAGATGCTCCTACAGAACCTGGCGCTCTTAAACGGTTATGTTGACCATGTGTAGCTTGTCCAACACCACCAAAACCGTGACGTTTTACAACTCCTTGAAAACCTTTACCTTTAGAAACACCCTGTACATCAACAAATTCTCCTTCGCTGAATACCTCAACAGTGACATTGTCACCTAATTTAAACTCACCTTCAAACCCTTGGAATTCAACGACTTTCTTTTTAGCAGAAGTACCAGCTTTTTTAAAGTGACCTAAGTCAGCTTTAGTAGCATGTTTTTCTGTTTTGTCATCGAAACCAAGTTGAAGAGCTTCATACCCGTCAACCTCATTGGTTCTGACTTGGGTAACGACACAAGGTCCAGCTTCGATTACTGTACAAGGAATGTTCTTCCCGTTTTCGTCGAAAATGCTAGTCATGCCGATTTTTCTTCCAATTAACCCAGACATATTAAACAATTTATTAATTAATTAATTTTGAGAGCGATACATACCGTCTCTTTTGAGGGTGCAAATATACAACTAATATTGCAACCACCAAATATTATTTTAAAGTTTAAAAAAACCGCTAAGTAAGTGCTACTTTAGCGGTTTTATTTTTCAAATCTTACTCAGATTAAACTTTAATTTCTACTTCAACACCACTTGGCAACTCTAATTTCATTAGAGCATCAATAGTTTTTGAAGATGAAGAGTAAATATCCAATAATCTTTTGTATGACATTACTTCAAACTGCTCTCTCGATTTTTTATTAACGTGAGGAGAACGTAATACAGTAAATATTTTTTTGTGTGTTGGTAACGGAATTGGACCTGTTACAACAGCACCTGTGCTTTTCACAGTTTTTACGATTTTCTCAGCTGATTTATCAACCAACATGTGATCGTAAGATTTTAATTTTATTCTAATTTTTTGACTCATCTTGTTAAAAATTAAGCGTTACCTTTTGCTTTTTTGATAACTTCTTCTGAAATATTAGAAGGAGTTTGTTCATAATGTGAAAATTCCATTGTAGAAGTTGCTCTACCTGAAGATAATGTTCTTAATGTTGTAACATATCCAAACATTTCTGATAAAGGCACATTAGCTTTGATAGTTTTAGCTCCATTTCTGTCACCCATATCATTTACTTGACCTCTACGACGGTTAATATCACCAACGATATCTCCCATGTTTTCTTCTGGAGTAATTACTTCCATTTTCATAATTGGCTCAAGGATAACAGCTCCTGCAGCTTTCGCTACTTCTTTGTATCCCATTTTAGCTGCTAATTCAAAAGAAAGTGCATCAGAATCTACTGGGTGGAAAGATCCATCCAATAAGGTTACTTTTAAACTATCTACTTGATATCCAGCCAATGGACCAGTTTTCATTGCTTCTCTAAAACCTTTCTCTACAGAAGGAATATATTCTTTAGGAACGTTTCCACCTTTAACTTCGTTAACGAATTGTAACCCTACAGGCACTTTTCCATCAACTTCATCTGCTGGCTCAAGTCTAAATACGATATCTCCGAATTTACCACGACCTCCAGATTGTTTTTTATAAGTCTCTCTGTGTTGAGCAGATTTTGTGAAAGCTTCTTTATATTCTACTTGAGGTTCACCTTGGTTAACTTCAACTTTGAATTCACGTTTCATACGATCTACAAGAATATCTAAGTGTAACTCACCCATACCAGAGATAATAGTTTGACCTGAAGCCTCATCTGTTCTTACAGTAAACGTTGGATCTTCTTCAGCTAATTTAGCTAAAGCCATACCCATTTTATCAACGTCTGCTTTAGTTTTTGGCTCAATAGCGATACCAATTACCGGTGCAGGGAATTTCATTGACTCAAGAATAATTGGGTGTTTTTCATCACACATTGTATCTCCAGTCTTGATATCTTTAAATCCAACTGCTGCACCAATATCACCAGCCTCGATATAATCGATTGGGTTTTGTTTGTTAGCATGCATTTGGTAAATACGAGAAATTCTTTCTTTGTTTCCAGAACGAGTGTTCAAGATATAAGAACCAGCATCTAAACGACCTGAATACGCACGGAAGAAAGCTAAACGACCAACATACGGGTCAGTAGCGATTTTAAATGCAAGAGCAGCGAACGGCTCTTTTACATCAGGACGACGTAAGATTTTAGTTTGATCTTCTTCTAATAAATCAGCATCATCAGGGTGAATACCTTGAATACCTTCTTTATCCAAAGGAGATGGTAAATATTTACAAACCGCATCTAACATGAACTGAACTCCTTTGTTTTTGAAAGAAGAACCAGCAATCATAGGGATGATAGCCATGTCAATTGTAGCAGCTCTTAATGCAGTATTAATTTCATCTTCAGTTATAGAATCTGGATCTTCCATGTATTTATCAAGCAAATTCTCATCATAATCAGCAACTGCTTCAATAAGGATATCTCTATATTCTTTAACTTCAGCAACCATGTCAGCAGGAATATCAACAATATCAAAAGTTGCCCCTTGAGTTGCATCATGCCATACAATAGCTTGGTTTTTTACTAAATCAACTACTCCTTTAAAGTCATTTTCTTCACCAATTGGCAAAGTAATTGCAACAGCGTTAGATTTTAACATATCTCTAACTTGCTGACAAACCGCAAGGAAGTTAGAACCCTGACGGTCCATTTTGTTTACGAATCCCATACGTGGAACTCTATACTGATCAGCAAGCCTCCAGTTAGTTTCTGATTGTGGCTCAACACCATCAACAGCAGAAAATAAGAAAACTAAACCATCAAGTACCCGTAAAGAACGGTTTACCTCTACAGTAAAGTCAACGTGTCCTGGAGTATCGATAATATTGAAGTGGTAATCCTGAGAGCCTGGCAATGGTTTACCTTGTTCTGTTGGAAAACTCCACTCACAAGTTGTAGCAGCAGAAGTAATTGTAATACCTCTTTCTTGCTCTTGTGCCATCCAGTCCATTGTTGCTGCACCATCGTGCACTTCACCAATTTTGTGTGATTTTCCTGTATAGAATAATATACGTTCTGTAGTTGTAGTTTTACCAGCATCAATGTGAGCTGCAATACCAATATTTCTTGTGAATTTTAAATCTCTAGCCATTTCTTATGAATTAAAATCTAAAGTGAGAGAATGCTTTATTAGCATCTGCCATTTTGTGAGTATCCATTCTTTTCTTAACTGCTGCACCTTCTTCTTTAGCTGCTGCTAAAATTTCACCTGCTAGTTTAGAAGCCATTGATTTTTCGTTTCTTCTTCTTGCATAAAGAATCATCCATTTCATTGCCATAGAGATTTTACGGTCTGGACGAATTTGCATTGGAATTTGGAATGTAGCTCCACCTACTCTACGACTACGTACTTCTACGTGAGGCATAACGTTAGTTAAAGCATCTTTCCATACTTCTAATGTTGATTTCTCATCATTATTCTTTTTTGCTTCTACAATGTCTAATGCATCATAAAATACTTTGAAAGCTGTAGATTTTTTACCATCCCACATTAAGTTGTTTACAAAACGTGTTACCAATTGGTCATTAAACCTTGGATCTGGTAAAAGAGGTCTTTTCTTTGCTGCTCTTTTTCTCATGTCTTTTCTTTTTGAGTTTTAAAAATTACTTTTTCGCCTCTTTTGGACGTTTTGCACCATACTTAGATCTACGTTGCGTTCTTCCTGCTACACCTGAGGTATCAAGCGCACCACGAACGATGTGGTATCTAACTCCTGGTAAATCTTTTACTCTTCCGCCTCTCACTAATACTATCGAGTGCTCTTGTAAATTGTGTCCTTCACCTGGGATGTAAGCATTCACTTCATTTCCATTAGTCAAACGTACACGCGCAACTTTACGCATTGCAGAGTTTGGTTTTTTTGGAGTAGTAGTGTAAACACGCGTACAAACACCTCTTCTTTGAGGACAAGAATCTAAAGCAACCGATTTACTCTTCTTAGTGATTTGAGTTCTTCCTGTTCTTACTAATTGTTGAATTGTTGGCATAATTAAATACTAATTTTTCTTTATTTATTAATTCCCCACTTTTTAGGGGTTGCAAATGTAGTAATTATTTTTAATAAAAAAAATCATAATTCATTAATTTTCAATAACATTTCTTAAGGACTGAAAAAATATATTAAACTCACAATTTTTACGTTATTTTTACAACGGTAACAAATATTAGAATAGCTGGATCTATAGCCCTGATGCAAGGGAAAATCCTTTTTTGCAAAAAAAGATTTGGAAAGGCAGCAGGAATAAGGATTACAAATAAAACCCAAGCCATTCGCTTCTAGAAACTGAACTAAATTCAGCTTTAATGAAACAACTAATTTTAATTTTCATATTTCTATTTTCCCTAAATAGCTTTGGGCAAAATGTGCATTTGAAAATTATTGGTAAAAATGATAAGCAAACTAAAGTTATCGATTCTGTAGGTTATTCTAAATCTTTTAGTAATGCAAAAGGTGTTGTTGATGAAACAAAATTGTTTTCTGAAAAGTTGTTGAAAGTTGGTTTTTTAGAACAAGTAATCATTGAAAGTAAAAAGGAAAATGACAGCACTTTTTTATACCTATATAATATAGGTGAAAAAACTAATTTTATACATATATATATAGGTAAAGATTATGCCGTTAAAAATTGGGGTATTTATGAAGTTAAAAATGACACTTTGAAATTGCCTTTTGTTGAAAGCGAAGCCTTTTTGAATTCGACTTTGAAGCAGTTGGAAACAAAAGGATTTTCGATGGCTAAAGTGAAATTACTGAATATTAAAAATAAAAACGGTCTTGTTACCGCCGACTTGAATGTAAAAACCGAACAGAAGCGTCAATTGAATGATATTGTTATTAATGGTTATGACAAATTTCCGGAAGGTCACAAGAAAAATTTGAAACGACTTTATAGAAAAAGAGTTTTCAATCAGCAGAATTTGGAAAAACTTTACAAAGACATTGAGCAATATCGATTTGTAAAGCAAACTAAATATCCTGAGATTTTGTTTACCAAAGATTCCACAAAAGTTTATGTTTATTTGGAAAAAGCAAAAGCGAATAACTTTGATGGTTTTATTGGTTTTTCTAACGATGAAAATTCTAAAGTTATTTTTAATGGTTATTTGGATTTGACTTTGAATAACATTTTAAATTCAGGTGAAAAAATAGCTTTGTATTGGAAAAGCAATGGTGAAGATCAAAAAACGTTTAATCTAGGTTTGGAACTTCCTTATATTTTCAAAAGCCCGATTGGTTTGAAAGCGCAATTGAACATTTTCAAACAAGATAGTACCTTTCAAAATACTCAAACTTCTATCGACTTAGGTTATTATTTTAATTACAATACTAGATTGTATTTGGGTTATCAATCGGCCGAATCAAGTGATATTAATAATGTAAACACCTCTACTATAAGTGACTTTGAAAACCAATTTATTACATCAACTTTTGAGTTTGTCGATTTTAAACAAGATGATTTTTTGTTTCCTGAAAAAAGTAATTATAGTTTGAAAATTGGAACAGGAAAACGCGAGTCTAAATTTCAAAGTAATTCACAGTTTTTTGGAAGTTTGAATTTGAAACATAATTTGTATCTCAACAATAAAAATGTCGTCAATTTAAAAACTCAAAATTTCTATCTGCAAAGTGATGACTATATTATTAATGAATTGCATCGTTTTGGCGGTATCAATTCGATTCGAGGTTTTAATGAGAATAGTTTACAAGGAAATATCTTCTCCTCTATTTTGACTGAATATCGCTATATACTTTCGTCAAATATTTATGTGCATTCTATAATTGATTATGGTTATTTTCAAGATAAAACAACTGATTCAACAGGCAATCTGCTTGGACTTGGTTTCGGATTCGGATTGTTGACAAAAAACGGACTTTTCAATTTGATTTACGCCAACGGAAGCACCAACGAACAAGCCATAAAACTTTCTAATTCTATTGTTCATATTAGTTTGAAAGCTACCTTTTAAACTCTTACTCATTTAAACTTTTAAACCTTCTTAAAAAAGTTTACCTTTGCGCCATGGAAAAAGAAAACCAAATCTTCGGAATTAGAGCAATTATAGAAGCTATAAATGCAGGAAAAGAAATCGATAAAGTATTCGTTCAAAGCGATGCCCAAAGCGAATTGATGCAGGAATTGATGAAAGCTATGAAAAAAAATAGCATCAATTTCTCGTATGTTCCTGTAGAAAAATTAAACCGATTAACTCCAAATAATCACCAAGGTGCGGTGGCAACCATTGCTCCTATTTCGTTTGTAAAACTTGAAACTTTGGTTGACAGCGTTGTAGAAAGTGGAAAAATGCCTTTGTTTTTAATCCTCGACCAGTTGAGCGATGCAAGAAATTTTGGTGCTATAATTAGAACTGCAGAATGTACAGGCGTTGACGGAATTATTGTTCAAAAAACAGGTTCAGCACCAGTAAATGGTGATACTGTAAAAACTTCAGCTGGAGCGGTTTTTAATGTGCCAATTTGTAAAGTAGATCACATTAAAGACGCGATTTTCTATCTTCAAGGAAGCGGCATCAAAACTGTTGCTGCAACAGAAAAAACAGAAGATAGTATTTACGATATTTCATTAAACGAACCAGTTGCTATCATCATGGGAAGCGAAGATAGAGGAATCAATCCATCGGTTTTGAAAATTGTTGATGCTAAAGGAAAACTACCTATGTTCGGAACTATTGGTTCACTAAATGTTTCTGTGGCTTGTGGAGCATTTTTGTATGAGACAGTTCGCCAACGACAATAACAATTTTATTAGAAGCGAATGGCTTGGGCTTTATTTACAAACCATTTTCCCGCTATACATTACAATCTCGTCTCGTTCCAAAAAACGAAACGAGATTTTCATTGCTATCGGGGCTAAAAAGCAAACTATTCGTCTACTTGATCTTCTTCCTTACTCTCCTTAAAAACATAAACATATTTCACAGGTTCAGCTAAAATTTCTTCATATTCAACCATTAGTTCTTCAGGTTTTGGTGGATTTACGAAGTTGCCGTTTTCATCAAATCGTTTCATAAAGGCATCTTCTTGCGGATTGAAATCAGGTTTTTCCCATTCGTATTGAATGTCTTTTACGTAATCAGGTGTTTTGAATCTTACAGCAAAAACAAATCCTGTTAGTAATCCAGCTAAATGTCCTTCCCACGAAATTTTGTGGTCTACATCTGGAAAAACATACCATATCATTCCGCCATATAAAACAACAACAGCAAGTGATAACGCCATCAATCGATAATATTTGGTCATCATTCCTTTAAAGAAAATGAAGGAAACCAAAACATAAATTAATCCGCTGGCGCCAATGTGATAGGATTCGCGACCAATAATCCAAGTGATTATACCTGAAAATAGTATTCCGTACACCAAAACTTTTAGTGAAACTTCTCTGTAAAAATAAATTAGCGCGGTTGTCAAAATAAAAAGCGGCAACGAATTATTGGCAATATGACTCAAATCACCATGCAAAAACGGACTAAAAACTACACCTTGCAATCCTGAGAAAGTTCTTGGTAGAATTCCGTGATTACCTAAATCAATATTAAAAGAATTTTCTACATAAAACACAAACCAAATCACAACCAACAAAAAAGTTGGAACAATCCAAGTTGAAGGTGAAAATTTAAAATGGTTTATTTCGTTATTGTGTCTCATAGTGACAATTGATTTATCAAAAATACAACCAATAATTATTTAATGCTATTTTGTCAGAGTTTCTATTTTAAGAAATGCTGTTTTGAAAATTGATTTTTACAAAAGTGAAAAAACTATCTAGCCCTGATTGCAGTGGCATCCCGAAACTTCGGGATAGAACGGAAAGCAGGAAAACGGATTGCAAAAAAAGAACAAACCATTCGCTCCAAAAAAATTAAATCCGTAATTTTACCACATGGAAGCACCTTTAGCCGAACGCATTCGTCCGCAGAAATTAGAAGATTACATTAGTCAATTGCACTTGGTTGGGCCGAATGGTTCGTTGACGCAACAGATTGCTCGTGGCGTGATTCCGTCGATGATTTTTTGGGGTTCGCCTGGGACAGGAAAAACGACTTTGGCGCAGATTATTGCTAAGCAAAGTAATCGTCCGTTTTATGAATTGAGTGCGATAAATAGTGGTGTGAAAGACATTCGCGATGTGATTGAAAAAGCCAAACAAAGTGGCGGATTGTTCACGGCTAAAAATCCGATTTTATTTATAGATGAGATTCATCGTTTTAGTAAATCGCAACAAGATTCACTTTTGGCAGCTGTAGAAAAAGGTTGGGTAACATTGATTGGAGCGACAACCGAAAATCCTAGTTTTGAAGTTATTCCTGCGTTATTGTCACGTTGTCAGGTTTATGTATTAAATCCGTTTTCGAAGGAAGATTTGTTAGCACTTTTGGAACGAGCAATGAAATTGGACACTATAATTTCGCCTAAAAAAATAAAAATCAAAGAATCGGAAGCTTTGTTGCGACTTTCTGGTGGCGATGGACGCAAACTATTAAATATTTTTGAATTGGTTGTAAACGCAAGCCCTGAAGGTCAAATTACAATTACCAATGAAAAAGTTTTGGAATTAGTACAACAAAATACAGTATTATATGACAAAACTGGCGAGCAACATTATGATATTGTTTCGGCTTTTATAAAATCTATTCGTGGAAGCGACCCAAATGGCGCTGTTTATTGGTTGGCTCGAATGATTGAAGGTGGCGAAGATGTAAAATTCATTGCCAGAAGAATGCTGATTTTATCAAGTGAAGACATTGGAAATGCAAATCCAACTGCTTTTATTATGGCAAATAATACATTTCAAGCCGTTTCCACAATTGGTTATCCTGAAAGCAGAATTATCTTGAGTCAATGTGCGGTTTATTTGGCAACTTCTCCAAAAAGTAATGCAAGTTATATGGCGATTGGCGAAGCTCAAGCCGTTGTAAAACAAACCGGTGATTTACCAGTTCCAATTCATTTGCGAAACGCTCCAACCAAATTAATGAAGGAATTAGGTTATGGTGATGAATACCAATATTCTCACAATTACGCAAATAATTTTAGCGAACAAGAATATTTACCTGATGCAATTAAGGAAACTAAATTCTACGATCCTGGAAGTAATTCTAGAGAAAATGGAACGAGAGAATTTTTAAAAAATCGTTGGAAGGATAAATATGGTTATTAGTAAATAGTTTAAAATTTTACCTCTACTTTTTCAGAAACTAATTTGTCGTTTTGATAGTATTCGAAAAACCATTCGTTGTTTTTTGAAAAGAAAACACCTTGAATTGTTCCTTTTGTAGCGATATAAAAATCTTTTGTTGAAGTATTGAAGATTTTATAAATCACTTTTGGTTCCGAATTGATTAATTGAAATCCATTAGTAATTGGTTGCGCTAGCAAGTTATTGGATGATGAAGTACTGTAAACTTTTTTCTCTTCAACCATATCTTTATCACTAGGAACTTCTACATCTTTAGATTTTTTTACATCAAATTCTAATTGGTTTTTATTTTTTTCAACATAGTTATGATTTAAACTACTTAAAGAATTGAAAGCACCTCTCAAAGCCTCTTGATAAGCTATTTTATACTCTTTGCTTCTACTAATACCTTGGCCAGAAGTATAAATAATTTTGTTGGTTAAATCTTTTAAAACAACTTTTATTGTAGTTTTAAACATGGTACTTTTTTCATCCAAATCAACATAAACTTTATTAAAATTATTTATAGCAAAATCTTCAGAATAAGTTTCATTGTCCATGAAAGTTACAAAACCATATTTTTCCATAAATAGTTTTGTCATAACATTTAGATTATACTGATTAGTTTCTTTTAAAAAAGAAAATTTTGAAGGAACTAATGCATATTTATAATCATTTAGGTTTTGACTAAAACTAATTGTTGAAATAAGTAAAAAAAAGAATATTTTTTTTTTCATTTTAAAAATAATTTTTTAATTCTGTGAGGTGCTTTATTTGAATGAATTTACTTGATACATCGGCATTTTTATCACTAAAATAAATGGCATACATCCCAAAATTGAGAGCTCCATTAACATCAGCATCGATGCAATCGCCTATCATAATGCTTTTGTTTTTTTGTGCTGCTGCTATAGACAAAGCGTGTTCAAATATTATCGGATGTGGTTTTTTTACACCAGCCATTTCAGAATTAGTAACAGAAACAAAGTAATCTGATATTCTAGAGTTTTTCAATTTTTTATATTGAACTTCAGCAAAACCATTGGTAATTATATGAAGTTTATATTTTGGAAATAAATAGTCAAGAACTTCTTTCGCGCCATCAAAAAGAATGTTATTTTCGGGCAAATAGGAAATATAATCAATTGCCATTTGGTCGATTTCATCATCAGAAATTGAGTAATTTAAGGAGTCAAAAGAATCTCTCAAACGCTTGTAGCGCAATTCATCATGAGTTAATTTATCAACTTGATATAATTTCCAACATGCTTGATTTATGGGTGCATAAATTTCTACAAATGATTTGGTGTCTATTGAAGGATGTTTTTCTTTAAAAATTTTATCAAATGCCAATTCAGAATTTTTATCAAAATCCCAAAGTGTATGATCTAAATCAAAGAAAATATCGGTAATTTTATTTTGAAACATCTAATTTCCTTTGACAATTACTGCATTATCTAAATTGTAAATCCAATCGTCTACATCGTTTTCATTATATCTAAATGTTCCTTCTATCGTTACATATTGGTCTGTTTTTAGCTTAGGTGTTGGGCCTTTAAAATGCAATCCAACAATAGATTCAGGTCCTGATTTTCCACAGAAAAAACATGCCGCAAAAACATTTTTACTTAATGCGTAGCTTTTATTATCAATAGGAACAATAAAACCTGAGATATAAATTTTCTTTTTTCCTCTAAGCTTAACCTTATCATTTACTATAGGAAATTGAACTTCACCGTATTTTGGGTGACTTTTTTTAACAAAACTTATTTCGCCCAAGACTTTCCATGTTAAAGTGTCACCTTTAATTAATAAATTATTTTTATCAAGCATACTACTATCAGAAGTTGAAAAACTTACTAAAAAAATTGCTATTACAAAGCTTAAAGCTATTTTTAATGAATTACGCATTTGCTAATGTTTTTGAAATATTTAATTTATATGCTTTTATTGCCGGAATTAACGCTGCAATTATTCCTACTACTAATGCTGCAACCAACAACATTGTTTCTTTTTCCCAAACAATCTCTAATGGATTAAAAGCCATTTTGAAATCATCCTCGGCAGAATTTGATATAAATCCTAATGAGAATCTACCAAAAATTGTTCCAAAGATAAATCCAACGAAACATAAAATCAAACTTTCTACCATAATTAATGAAAGTAATTGCCATCTGCTTGCGCCATTAATTCGCATCAAAGCAAATTCATATTTTCGTTCTTTCAATCGATTATAAAGTGCAATAAATATGGATATTCCTGAAATTAACATTATTGCATAAGCTAAATATTCTAACGCTTTTAAACCAATTCCAAATAAACTAAACAATCTATTGATTTCAATTGCAGGTGAAGCGGCTTGCATTTTAGTATTTTGAGCAATAATTCTTGGCCACATTACAATTCCCATTTTATTTCTAAATTTCAATAAAACAGCTGTGATTTCCATATTTGGTTCATTCAGGGTCATGTCAGTTTCGTGTTGCTCGTGGTCGTGATTACATGCTTCAGTATGAACGTGTTCATCTTCTTCATGGACGTGACCTTCTTCACCGTGAGCTGGATTTTCATCTTCATGTGTTCCATGCATTTGCCAAACACTTGGTATATTGCACAAAATCAAATTATCTATTACACTTCCTGTTGAAGAAGCAATTCCTGAAATTTTATAAGCATAATGGTCGTGAACTTCTCCTTCAGCCGCATCTCCATGAGAACCAAAAAAAGTATCTCCTACTTTTAAATTTAATTTTTGAGCGACTTCACTTCCCACAACAACTTCAAAGTTTTTATCAAATAGTTTACCTTTTGCAATTTTGGCCTTGTACTTATCTAGATAATCTGAATTGGTTCCAACGATTTTAAAACCGCGGTAATTATCCCCAAAAGCTAGTGGAATTGCTTTTTCAATAAAAGGATGATTCATCCAAACTTTAGCCGAATCATAACTGATATTTCCGGTTGGATTATCGACATGATATACGGATGAAAGTATCAATTGCATTGGACTTCCTTGTGCACCAAGAACTAAATCTACACCATCAATATTACTTGAGAATTTTTCTTCAAATTGTTTTTGCAATAAAATCAAAACTGTGATTATCGCTACACTTGAAGCTAATAAAATGATACTTAAAAGCGTATTTAATGGTTTAAACCAAATGTTTCTCCAAGCTAATTTTGCTATCATATTAATTGAGATTTATTTGGTTAGAAAATTTATTTTTTAATCGAGAATCATGAGTTACAATTACCAATGCTGCTTTATATTCTTTAGATAATTTTTCAAGTAAATCAGCAACTTTAAAAGCATTTTCATCATCTAAACTCGATGTTGGTTCGTCTGCCAAAAGTAATTTTGGTTCATTTATTAAAGCTCTTGCAATAGAAACTCTTTGTTGTTGACCAATACTCAATTGAGAAGGTAATTTGCTTTTTTGATTTTCTAAATCTAATTCAGATAATAATTTTTCAGCTTTTGCAATGGCTTTTTTTCCTGTTGCCAACCACGAAGCTAAAACTACATTTTCTAGAACTGTCATTGATGCTATAAAATGAGATTGTTGCAAAATCAAACCAATGTTTTTTCCTCTAAATTGATCTAATTGCTTTTCTGAAAGTGAACTAATATTAGTGTTTTCAATTGAAATTTCTCCTTTTTTTGGTCGGAGCAATCCTGCTAAAAGATGTAATAAGGTTGTTTTTCCTTTTCCTGAATTTCCAGTAATTAGCAATGCTTCTGAAGAATTGCACTTTAACTCCGGAAAGGCAAACTGCGTATCTTTATTGTAGAAAAAAGTAAGGTTTTTTGTTTGTAGCATTATAAAAAAATTATTGTGCAAGTTAATAAAATGCTATTCAAATATTTTGTTAAATTTTTTCATGCTTTTGTAGGGATTACTATCTATTTTAACCAAAAAACATCTCCCTACAAAAGACTTGAAAAAAACTCAAATATTAATTATTAAAATGTTGTCTTGGCACCGGGAAAGGATCTGCTTTAGAAAATGTGCCATTTTTAAAATCTTCACATTCACTTTCATTACAAATACAATTATCGAGTTGCTCTTTAATTATTTTTTCATCCATTTGGATACCAATAAAAACAATTTCATTTAGACGATCACCAAAATTAAGCGACCATCTTTCTTCAATAATAGATTGATTTTTCGGCAAAATTACCATGTTTCATCCTTTCAGAAAAAGGCATACTAGCCCACCAAATTCCGGCACCATCGGCTTTTAAAGAACCGCCTGCTTGACTCCAATTGAATGCTTGATCTGGTCTTGAAGCAATCCAAAACAAACCTTTACTTCTTATAACTGTAGCAGGAAAATTAGCATTTAAAAAATCCCAAAATCTGTAGGGATGAAAAGGCTTGACATTTCTATATACAAAAGAATTGATCCCATACTCTTCCGTTTCTGGTGTATGAATTCCTTCTAATTCTTGAATCCAACCTGCTGAAGCTTCGGCTTCTTCATAATTAAACAACCCGGTATTGATGATTTCTTTTAATGCAACTTTGCTATGTTGCGCATGAATTAAACGCGCAATAGGATTAAGTTTCTTTATGGATGCTTCTAATAAATCTAATTGATTTTTGGTAACCAAATCAGTTTTATTTAACACTATAACATTGGCAAACTCTATTTGATCTACTAATAAATTTACAATAGTTCTATCATCGTTTTCAATATCGGATGCATTTCTGTCCTTCAGTGTTTCTGCACTACCAAAATCCTTAAAAAAATTAAAAGCATCAACAACTGTAACCATCGTATCAATATAACTAAATCGAGATAAATCTATATTCTCTTCTTCATTCACAAATGTAAAAGTTTGTGCCACAGGTATTGGTTCTGAAATTCCAGTACTTTCAATCAACAGATAATCAAAACGATTTTCTTTTGCTAATTTTTCTACTTCTAGCATTAAGTCTTCACGTAATGTACAACAAATACAACCATTACTCATTTCAACAAGTTTCTCTTCTGTACGAGACAAAGTCATTTCCTCTTTTACTAATCGAGCATCTACATTTACTTCACTCATATCATTAACAATAACGGCTACTTTTAAACCTTCTTTGTTGTGCAAAATATGATTTAGCAATGTAGTTTTTCCAGCACCAAGAAATCCTGATAAAACTGTTACAGGTAATTTTTTCATTTTAATGTTTGTGATATTTGAAGTTTAATAAATGCCCAATAATCATTCCTACTCCGCCAAAATACAACAAAGAAGAGTGATGGTGAAAAAATAGCGTTATCAAAATTGACCCTATAATTATTGAAATTGAGATTAATAAAATAGACTTTATATAAAAAGGAGTACATGTTTTTAGTATTTTTACAACAGCAAACAACCCGAATAAAGCAAATATTAAATCTATCCAATGGTTATGAGAAATACCAATAGGAATTATGCTTATCAAAGGAAAAACTAAACAATGAATTAGGCATAATGTAGCACTAGAAATTCCTATAACATCTAGTGAATTTGTGATTTGTTTTTTCATTATAAATATTTATTAAACGCAACAATGTTGCAAATATATAAAAAATCTTAATTGCAATGGAGAAAAAAATAAAAAGAGAACGCAATTCAACAACTAAAGATGAAATAGTATCACTTTTAAAAACAAAGAAAGTTGCATTAACTCACAAAGACTTTCAAGATTATTTTGAAAAAAGCATAGATAGAGTGACAATCTACAGAGCTTTAGATAGATTAGTTGAAGAGGGGAAATTGCACAAAATAGCAAATCTTGATGGCGGAATTCAATATGCTCTTTGCAACACATGTGAACATAAAAATCAAGAACATAATCATGATCATGTTCATTTTAATTGTGTGAAGTGTCATGAAACTACTTGTATTGAAAATACATCTCCAAAAATTATTTTACCAAAAGACTATATAATTCAAGAAAAGCAATTGCTTCTTATTGGTATTTGTCCAAATTGTAATTAAAATATGCCTTCATCTTGAAAGCTGTAATAACCTGTTTCAGTCACAATGATGTGATCTAAAACATATATATCTAATTGCTTACCTGCCATTTTTAACTTTTGAGTAATTTCTTTGTCGGCATCACTTGCTACTAATTTTCCTGAAGGATGATTATGCGTCAAAATAATGGATGTTGCACTTTGTTCAAAAGCCGTTTTAAAAACAATTCTACTATCGACTACCGTTCCTGTAATTCCACCTTTTGAAAGTTGTGCTTTGTGAATGACTCTGTTAGAATTATTCAAATATAAAATCCAAAATTCTTCGTGAGGTAATTCGCCAATTATGGGTTGCATGATTTCGAAAACGGCTTTGCTTGAGGTTATCTTTTTAAGTTCTTCTGCATCTTCGGTTCGTCTTCTTCTTCCTAATTCTAATGCTGCGGCGATAGTGATTGCTTTTGCTTCGCCAATTCCTTTGAATTCGGTAAGTTTTTGGATTGATAATTTTCCGAGTTGATTTAAATTATTATCGACAGAAA
This sequence comes from Flavobacterium sp., assembly GCA_044361155.1. Taxonomy (GTDB): domain Bacteria; phylum Bacteroidota; class Bacteroidia; order Flavobacteriales; family Flavobacteriaceae; genus Flavobacterium. The sequence goes on along the minus strand of JBIKJF010000001.1, from coordinate 411,677 downwards.
ATAAAATGCGTTGACAAAGTTGCACTGCGCTTTCATTTCTAGAGCCAGAACCAATTAAAATAGCAAGTAATTCGGAATCTGATAAGGAAGATTTTCCTTTTAGTAGAAATTTTTCTCTTGGGCGATCGTCTTCAGCCCATTGATTGATAGGTGTGTACATAATTATTTTGGCGTTTATTAAAGTACAAAGAACTATATTTTTTTAATGAGTTCAAAATAAAATGATTAGAATTTTCGTTTGAATAAAAAACAATTCATGAAATCGCCCTAAACTCGAGTTTGCGAATGCAAACACCTATGAAAATAGCGATACATATGCACCAATAATAAAATAACATTTACATATGAAACTACCTTTAATTCTTCTTGTGATTTTATTTTCTTTTGGATGCAAAAAAGCTGAAAAAAATAATTTGAAAAGTGAAAATATTTCAGTTACTGCGATTGAAAACCCTTCTACTTTTGAAGAGAAGCTTTCAAATGCTGCAATTTCAATTATTGATAAAAATGTGGTTTACAGACCTGATTATGTTTCTTTAAAATATCCAAATGGTGATGTTCCAGCCAAAACTGGAGTTTGCTCTGATGTTGTAATTCGGGCTTACCGAAAACTTGGAATTGATTTGCAAAAAGAAGTTCACGAAGACATGAAAGCTAATTTTTCGAAATATCCAACCAAATGGGGTTTAAAAAAAACAGATATTAATATTGATCACAGAAGAGTTCCGAATCTTGAAGTTTTCTTTGAACGAAAAGGTAAAAAACTCGAAGTTTCTAATAATCCAAATGATTATAAAACTGGCGAAATTGTAACTTGGATGATTAATGGAAGATTACCTCATATTGGAATTGTAACTCACAAAAAATCATCTGACGGAAAACGACCTTTATTGGTTCACAATGTTGGAGGCGGACAGGTTTTGGAAGATTGTTTGTTTAGTTATGATATTGTTGGACATTATTCATTTAAGAATTAAGATTAACGATTTCTGATTTTACAATGATTCAATAATCGTCAATCTTAATTCAATGTTTTTACTTCACCAACTCCTTCACCTCATCAAAGTTCAATCCACCATAATTTCCTGAACTCATTAATAGTAATGCAGAATTTTCAAAGTTTTGACTGAATAAGAAATTCTTAAAATCGGCTGGATTTGTATAAATTATTAAATCTTCCCTTTGAAATGATTGCGCAATTTGATCGTAAGTTACTTCTTCAAGTTGCTTGATTTTTACAGCATCTGGAGAATAGAAAACTACGGCAACGTCTGCTGCATCAAGTGCGCCTTGATATTCTTTAAGAAATTCTGCGTTCAAACTACTGTAAGTATGTAATTCTAAACATGCAATCAAAGTTCTATCAGGATATTGATTCTTAACTGCTTTTGTAGTTGCAGAAACTTTACTTGGCGAATGAGCAAAATCTTTGTAAGCCACTTTTCCTTTTCCTTCAGCGATTTTTTCTAGACGTTTGCTTGCGCCTTTAAAACTGGCAATGGCTTCGTAGAAATCGGCTTCGTCGACGCCCATATTTTGGCAAATCCATTTTGCACCAGCAAGATTATTTAAATTGTGAGCACCAAAAACTTCTATTGGCATTGGTCCTTCTGGAGTTTCTAATAATGTTGTTCCGTCTTCAACAGAATAATTTGGTGTAACATACGGTAAACGTCTGATGGTATTTGTAGTTTCTTCGGCTACTTTTTTTACAGTTTCGTCTTCTTCATTATAAACCAGAATTCCACCTTTTGTAATTTGATTTACAAAAATTTCAAATTGTTCTACGTAATTTTCAAAGGTTGGAAACACGTTAATATGATCCCAGGCAATTCCCGAAAGTAATGCGATATTTGGTTGATACAAATGAAATTTAGGTCGTCTGTCTATTGGAGAGGACAAATACTCATCGCCTTCAAGAACAATAAAATCGTTGGTTTCTGTAAGATGAACCATGGTGTCAAATCCTTCTAACTGTGCGCCAACCATATAATCAACTTCGATATTATGATAATGCATCACGTGCAAAATCATTGAAGTTATGGTAGTCTTTCCGTGCGAACCTCCTATGATTACTCGTGTTTTGTTTTTCGACTGCTCAAACAAAAATTCAGGATAAGAATAGATTTTCAATCCTAATTCTTTTGCTTTTAACAACTCTGGATTGTCTGCTTTGGCGTGCATTCCTAAAATGATAGCCTCAATATTTTGTGAGATTTTTTCTGGAAACCAACCCATTTCAAAAGGCAACAAACCTTTTTTTTCTAAACGTGATTTTGATGGCTCGAAAATAGCGTCGTCGCTTCCTGTAACTTGATATCCTTTATTGTGTAATGCTAATGCTAAATTGTGCATAGCTGCACCACCAATGGCTATGAAATGTGTTCTCATTTGTAAAGTTTAAAAGTTTAAAAGTTTAAAAGTCTTATAAACAACACCTTATAAACTTTTAAACTATTAAACTATTTTTCAAATTGTTCTTTTAACTTCGTTGCTTTCGCTTTGTCTTTAATTTTGTTCAAATATAAATTATATAATTTTTGAAAAGTGGTTTTTGAATTGCCAATTTCATGAGCTTTAATATAATTTGCTTCGGCTTTTTTATAATGGTTGAAATATTCATCAATATAACCTTTAGAAAGGTAGCCATCTACTTTAGAAAGTTCCATTAATTCGTTAGAATATTTTACAGCTTTAGTCTCACTTCCACCTACAATTCCGGGCAATTCTATGTAAAGCATAACTAATGCCCAACGAGAACCGATATGTTTTACATCTAATTTTGCAGCAGTAAGAAAGGCATTTTCCACATCATCAATCATTCCTAAAGCTTTGAATTTATTTACCGATTTGGCTTTCATTCCTAGAGCTCCTCCATATTTGTACCAATAAATGGCTGTTTTAGGAAACTGCGTTTTTAAAACTCTATATTGCTTAATAGCTTCATCCCATTTTTTTTGATGCCCTGCAATATCTCCAAGATATTCAAATGTTTTATAATGATTTGGGTTAGTTTTTAAATAAATTTCAAAAAGAATTTTGGCTTGATCGTACTTTTCTTGTTTGTAGAGTTTTTCTGCTTTTTCAAAATCAGTTTCAGCCATCATATTGAAGGTTACTAAAAGAAACAAAAAAGATAGAAATTTCATGATTTACTATTATTTTTCAAAAATAAGAAAAGAATGTTAAATTGTCGACTGTCTTTGAAATAACTTAACATATTTGCAGTAGAAAAACCAACTATACCTTACTGAAAAAAAAATTCTACGAAAGTAGCTTATAAAAATATTTGAACTATAAATATTCCTTTCGCAACAAAAAAAACAATGTAAAATATGTACTAGTCTGGCGAAAGGCATAGTCGATTAAAAATAATTATTGAAAGAAATTCCAGACCAAACCAAATCTTATCATAAAATCACGGTAAGGGTGATTGGGCGCAGCATAGTAGTTGGTATTTGAGAATCTAGAGTTTAAATGTTCGGCTTTAAAGAACACTCTTGTTTGTTGTATGCGCGCATTTACAAAGAAATCTACAAATGGAGTTGCTCCTATTTGAGTTTGCTGTTGTGTGAAAAACTCATTTAAGAGAGGGTTAAAGCCGTCTGCAAAATACTTTGTAAAATAACTCACTGTAAAACCTGACTGAAAAAACATTGCTTTTTTAAACAGTTTATCTGTAAAATAAAAAGAATTTCTAGTTACTATTTGCGGAACATTAAGGATGGCTTCGTCTTGTGTTACATTTTGGTATAAAATTGTTGTATCAAGCGCCCATTTTTTATATTTAAATTCTTTGTTAGCTTTGACCGACAGATAATTAATAGTTCCCATAAATTGCTTTGGCGTAACAAGTTGAGTTGCACCTATGGTATCATCATTGCTAAAATACAGATAATCATTAATAACTGAAGCTTGGGCAGTTACAGTTGCCCATTTTGTGGTTGCTATTAAATCTATGGCATTAATCTTTTCGTTATCAAAATTTGTGTTCCAATTGTAGGCAATATAACTACTCTGATTTAAAACAAAATTGTTGTCGGGTAATTTACTAGTATTAGAATACTTAGCCTGAAAGCTATTTACATCATCAAATCTGTACTTTACAGCGGCTTCTATAGTAGAAAAAGTCTGCGTTGAAATAGCTTTATTAAGCAGCAGTGTCCCGTTCCAATTACCCTTTCTATAATTGTATTGACCTCCCACAGCAAGAAGATTTTGCTCTAACAGATTAGGAATTACTCCAGAATCTAAAATTAGTACTTTATTAAAAACGTGACGTGAATTAAAATTTTCTACAAAAAAGTTTACCTCGCCCAACTGCATATTATAGTAAGAAACGCCAACTTTATTAAACAATCTTGTATAGCGTGTTTGATCGTTAATATTAGACCCAACGTAGGAAGTTCCAAACCTTTGAATAACGCCTGACTCTAAGGCTGTTGTTAAAGAAACCTGATTGAATTCGAAGTATTTATTTTCAAAATTAAACTGATGGTTAATAAAAATGGCATTTTGTGCTTTTTTTGAATTGAGTTTATACCTATGATCTAAGAAAAAGCGTTTACCACGCATAAATGATCTAGCATCTGTAAGAAATACTTGCAGCCTCGCTCTGTCACGAAAAGTGGTGTTTTCGCCTTCAAAATCGTTGGTAGTTGTTATGCCACCGTTTTCACCATTTAACAAATCTTGACCAGTAAAATGCGCATTGGCAAAATACTTTTTGTTTTTGGTATAATAACTAGTTGTAAATCTAAAATTTCCGTGACTTGATAATTGGTTTATAAATTTACCAAGGGAACGAATACCCCGATAAGCAATAGAAAAATTTAATCGATCGGTTGTATTTAGTGTAATAAAAGCATCAACACTTTGACCTTGTTCCATTACGGTTTTAAAATACAACTCTGTTAAAGGTGTTGCAACCGAATAGTATTTAATATCATCAACCTCAAAAAAATTAAAATGTTTAGCTTTAAATCCAAATTGCGGATATAAAGCTATTTTTTTTAAAGAAAAATCTAACGTTGTATAGGTTTGACCTTCATTAGCAAAAGGCATTAAACCGAAAAGATCTTTTTTTAGATAATTAAATTTATAATCACTTTTTATTGATAAAGATGTATCAACATAAGTAGTATCACGTTCTAAAGTAATGATTTTATATTGCTCTTGTTTGGCTCTTGGCTGTTCTACAATATCAGTAAGCCTTTTGGCAGGTTTATCTTTCTTGACATCTTGTGAAAAATGCAAAAGGGGAACAAAAAGAACAAAATAAAAAAGTGACTTCATTAGAGATAAATAAAAAAACAAATGTAATGAGAATAAAGTAAATAAAAAAAGGGCTACAAAAAGTAGCCCTTTATTTAACAAAAAGTTAGAAGATTATTTTAATGTTCTAGCTTTCTTTGATTTAATACCTAATAATGATTTGAAATTTGCAAATCTACCTGACACAACTAAATTGTTAGACGGATCAAATACCTGATAAGTAGCAACACCACCTACAGTAGTTTTTGTAAATGAACCACACACTTGGTAAGCATCACTGTTTCCTTGTTGTGCACCAACTGTACTAGAAGTCCAAAGGTTTGGAAGATCAATTTCATTTACAAACAATCCTGGTTTGGTCACTGTTAATTTTGTTTGGAATCTTATAGGTAAAGCAGGAGCAACAGGACCATTAAGAGTCCATAAACTACCTACAATCACATAAGTACCATCAGCAAAATCTGAATCAATGTCTACAGACTCAGGAGCATTTGTGTAGCTATCAGCAAGAATAGAACTAAATCCTGCATCATAAATTTCTAAATCAAAATCGTAGTCCGAAAGATCATGAGTAACATTATCTACACCTACGTAAGTTCCAGCTGAATTCCAATCGAAAATAATTCTTAAATCATTTGAAACTGAATTACCAATTGACAAACTGAAATTTTTCGAATTAGCAGCAACAACACCGTTAAGGTCAGCAGCAGGAATCAATCTAAAATCTAGTTTTTCTGTTTGCTCAGGTGCAATATCAAAAATAGCTGAAATACTAAAATTGAATACTGTCGTAAATTTAGGAACAGTAATTAAGTAACCATCTGAACCTTGATCAATCGGCGAATCTGGAAGACTGATAGTAAAATCGTCTAAAGATGCAGTTGAAGAAGGTAAAAGCTCAATTTTATACTTAATATTAGAATTATAAGCTTTGTCAAGCGTTAAAGTATAACTAGCGACACTTTCATTAACGGCAGTAGTTGCAGCATCATCATTTTCTACAATAGAAGTATCATCTGCAGTTAACGTTGCAACAGGGCGATTAAGATTTAATACATAATCCTGATCTACATCGTTTTCATCACATGATGACAAAGACAAAGCAGCTACTGCAAGAAAACTAAAAATGTTTAACTTAAAATTTATTTTTTTCATAATTTGAATGTTTTTAAAATGCTTTTACAAGAGTAAATACATCATTAATATGCTTATGGTATTGGTGTATATGTTGAAACAAATCGACGCTCAACAGTATCGTTGCTAAAAAAGATAGAATAATGTATTACAACTACACCTGTACTTGGGTTTCTAACACTATTTGAAAACTGAAGAGGAGACTGACGTACTAAGTTAGTAAACGCAGCAGCTAAATTTTGAGTCTCAAGTTTCATACTATCACAAATATCGGTAAACACATAACCAGCATTTGTACCAGCAGGAAGACCGATAGTGTTAGGAGAACCTGGAGTTTGACCTGGGCTATAGTAAGGACCTATGTATCTTGATAAATATTGACTAGCAACACCAGTTGGCGTAAATCTGTCTTGTGCAAAAGTAAACACTGCACCATTATCAACTCTAACAGTAGAATTAGAATAGTCACCTGCAATTTCAGATACACAAACACCTTGTAAAGTTACAACAATTTTCTTATACTGAGCACCTAAGATAGCGTTACCACTTGGTACACTAGTAATGTTTAAAACAATAGTTTTAGGGTCAAAAGCGTCAAAAGTAGTAGGGTTTACATTAAAAGAAATGAAACCAACAGTACTACCAGCAGCAATAGTTGCAGTATTTGACGTATTTGCAGTATATTCTACTCCAGCTGTTGCAGTAGAAGATGGATCAACAGTATACTCTACAGTTATATTGCTTGCCAAAGATTCATTTGGAAATGCAATTAAAGATACTGGAACGTTTAAAACATCACTAGTTACATTAGTAAAAAAACTTTTACTCATTGTTGCTTCTGCAAATCCAGCAATTGTTTGGTTAGGACCGAACGTCCCGACTTCTTCGTCATCGCTACACCCTACAAAAAATGTAGAAAGAGCAGCGGTTAATAAAATTAATTTTTTCATAATTGTCTTTTTTTTTAGTTATTATACCAGAATGGCCCTTGAACAAAAATTTGATTTAGAGACACTGATGGAACGTTTGCTGAATTAGCAACTAATTCAGATGTAGGATATAATAATCTTCTTGGTCTGTTCGGAAACTGAGCAGTTGTAGCAAGAGGAATATTAGGGAATCCTGTTCTTGTATAGTCTATAAAAGATTCTAAACCATTAATACTATTTAATGCCAACCATTTTTGCGTCATGATAGACTCAATATTAGTACCAGCATTCCAACCTAAACTTGGTCTACCGTTAATAGCAGTTAAATAAGTACCAGGAGCAGCACCAAGATAAGTCATTGAAGCAGAAATACCAGCATCGAACTCTGATTTTGCATTACCAGGAATAAAACTTCTCTCAATAGCTTCAGCAATCAAGAATTTAGTTTCAGCTAAAGAAATAACCAAACTAGACTCATTTCCACCAGCCATACCAGCTATAATATCTCTAAAAAGACCAGGTCCTATTTGCGACAAATTATCTTCTGGCCAAGAAGTAAGTCCTTGCGTTGCGCCAGCGACTTTATTACCTGAGCCATTGTTAACAAGTGTATACAAAGCACCTCTTCTAGGATCAATAAGAGCAGGACCAGATGTAAGTGGAGATTCACCATTTAAGAAATCACTAATATATTTAGTAGCTCTTGTTGAATTGTAAGTTTGCGTTCCATTCCCTGCAGTGTTGAAAAAGATACTGTAGAAAGGATTCATACTTGCTGCAACAGTTCTATTATAACCAGGATTGATTACAGCATTAGCAGTTAAGAAAGGACCGTTTTGAATAGTAGCAAACTGTTCTGTTAAATAGGTAGTTGTTTCAGCATCTGTCAATCTAGTGTGTCTTAAAAGAATTTTAAGCTTTAAAGTATTTGCGAAACGAATCCAATTAGATACACTACCTTGAAAAATTACATCGCTTGCACCCATAGCTACATCTGTACTATTAGCACCGTTAAACAAGGCAATAGCTTTGTCGATGTTAGTAATCAAATCTCTATAGATTACTTTGTCATCATCATAGGTAGGTGTTGGATTTTCTTGACCTTTAAAAGCCTGAGAATAAGGTGCATCACCATACATATCTACTACATACTGCATATAGTATGATTTCAAGATATAAGCAACTGCTTTATGGTTATCATAATCTGGGCTATTGAAATTTATAATAGCTTCAAAATTGGCAACTGCAGGATAAATACCATCCCAGATACCGTTATAGAAGTTATTATTAAGCTGCAAATTATACTCTTCAATGTTTACACCAGTAAAGTTGTTAACATCACCACCCCAGTTTTGCATCCAAATGTTCCCAAGAACATTCATTGTAACGGCCTGTACTCTATGAGCGGCAACCATTGCACCTGGAAGCTGTAAATTTGGAGTAATTTTCTCTACAGGAATTTGATTTGGATTATCATTGATATCCAAATAGCTATCGCAAGAAAATAGACCAAGTGAAAGTACAGCTAAAAAATATTTAACATTTTTAATTTTCATCTTCTCTTTTTATTTAAAATTTAACATTTAATGTAAAACCGAAAGTTCTTGTAAACGGATACTGACCAGTTACAGCAATACCTTGAGCATTACCTGCTGTATTTGACGTTTCAGGATCATTATAATTTCTGTTTTCTTTTGGTAAAATCATGAACGGATTTCTAGCGTTAACACCAATAGATAAAGCAGTAATACCAGCTCTTTCAATTAATTTATTTGGCAAGCTATAGCTCAATGCTAATTCACGAACCTTGAATGCAGTAGCATCTAATACGTTATTTTCCGCATTGTTAAATGAATGATCATTTGAGAAATACGTTTGATAAGACTCATAATTTGTTCCACCAGTTACAACACTTGTATTAGGTGTAAAAACACCTGGAGCAGTTTGAATCACAGAATTAGGGAAAATAAATCCACCGTTTCTACCGTTCTCTGCAGACTCAATTAAGTTACCAGTCCAAGCCAATTGCTCTCTTACACCAGAAACAAACTGATGTCCTGTTCTATAATCACAAACAGCTGTAAAATTTAAACCTTTATAACTAAATGTGTTAGTAAAACCAAGAATAAAATCTGGAGTTGCTTTACCTAATTTAATAAATTCAGAAGTATATTGAGGATTACCTGTTGCTTCGTCAATAATAACATTACCATTAGGATCTCTTAAATATCCGATACCTTTGATAGTAGGAAATTCTTCACCTTCTACAGCAAAAATACCATAAAGACCACCTTGCTGTAAGTTAACTTCTTTAGCATCATCAGAAACTTTGTTAACAATAATTTTGGCGCTAGAAAAATTAACTCTAGTATTCCAAGAAAAATTATCAGTTTTGATTGGAGTAACACCTAAGTCAAGATTAAATCCAGTATTTTCTAACTCACCAATATTTCCTTGACCTGATCTGATACCAGATGCAGATGATGTAGTTGCAGTAGTAATCATATCTGTAGTATTAGCTACATAATACTGACCTTCAAATGTTAATCTGTCTTTGAAAAATCCTAAAGCTAAACCAATTTCTTTAGTAGTAACAAACTCTGGTCTGATGTTTTCTAAAGTTGGACTTTGATTAATTACATATGAAGATAATGTTCCGAAAGGAAAACCTGGAGGAACAACACCCACTTGGTCTATAGCATAAGTACCAACAGCAGATGAGTTACCAGAACGTACAATACCTACGTTAATTTTTGCGTAATTAAATACATCACTTTTAATGCTTTCAAAAGCTTTTGTAGGAATAAACGAAACACCCGCAGAAGGATAGAAGAAGTTTCTGTTGTCAGCATTCAATACAGAAGTACCATCATATCTACCTGTTAAGTTAAGAAATAAATAATCTTTATATCCAAAATCTAAGTTAGCAAAATTTGCTGTTCTTCTATCTCTAAAGTAATTATTAGATAAATTTCTAGCTGGTGATGGCTGCAATACATTTAAGAAATTATAAAAACCATCAACATCTAATTCTATACCTCCAACCTGATTTGTTTCACTAAAATTATCTTGTATGTTAGTACCAATATTAGCTTTAAATGAAATAGCATCAGTTAACATATAATCTAAATTTATTAAAAAGTCTGAATACAATCTTCTTGACATACTAGCGCTATCTGAGAAATTAGACTGCACGATTCTATTAGAAAGAGCATTGTAAATATCTTGTGAAGCTTTCCACCCATTATTGTATGATGTTGCACCACCAGCACTTACTTGTGTACCTGCTACCCAACTAGCACTAATATTTTTATTAAACTGATACTTTACAGTACCAATACCACTAAAGAAATCTGTATTACTATTATTTCTTACATTTTCTCTTGTCCAATATGGACTTGCGTAGTAAACGTTCCAGTGTCCATTGATACCTGAATTTGCAAAACGATCTACAGGAATATTTGTAGCTGTTTGTAACAATTGACTGTATAGACCAGCAGAAGTTGTACCTTGAGATTGATTAAAATACTGTACATTTCCTTCAACAGACCATTTACCTATTTCTTTACCTGCTTTGAACAAAAAGTTCGTTCTTTTAAATTGATCACCATCTACTACGAATTCTCTATCTTGTCTGCTTAAAGAAAGTAAAGCATATCCTTCTTTTGGAGAACCAGCAGAAATACTAACACCATTTTGGAAAATTGTTCCTGTTTGAAAGAACTGACCAATATTATCTTTAATTGGCGAATATGGCGCAGAAATAAAAGAACCATCTGCTTGCGGTAAACCAACAGGCTGAATAGAACCATCCATTTGTGCTCCCCAAGAACCATTCTCGATAGCAATGTGCTCACCAAACCAACCTTGACCATATCTAGTCTGTCTAACTGGCAAGTAAGCTACATCTTGAAAATCGATAGATGAATTAAAAGTTACAGAAACTTTATCTCCTTTTACTCCACCTCTCTTAGTAGTAACAATGATTACACCATTTACTCCTTGCTCACCGTAAAGAGCAGAACCTTGAGCTCCCTTAAGAACGTTCACATTCTCAATAAGATCTGGCGGAATACTGTTTAATACCCCAATACTTGAGATTACATTATCAACAACAACCAAAGCCTGATTGTTACCTGTAATAGATCTTAAACCATTAATTACAATTCTCGGCGAAGAGTTTACAGAGTTGTTAGTAGAAATAATCTGTAAACCAGAAACCTTACCAACTAAACCTTGAGCAATTGTTGGTGCGCCAGCCTGAGAAATCTCACTAGCTTTTACCACCTGCTGACTACTTGTTACCTCGTCTTTTGTTCTCTTAATACCAAGAGCCCCAGTAATAAGTACTTCAGAAAGAACTTCGGCAGATTCTGCCATTTTTACATTGTAAGAGTTTGATGCTCCAACAGTAACAGACTTATCAGCCATTCCAATTAGAGAAAAAACCAATACATCTCCAGCTTTCGCTTTGATAGAATATTTTCCATCAATGTCTGTAGAGACACCTTTTGTTGTTCCTTTAATAACAACATTAGCACCTGGTAGTGGCCCTTGTGCATCCGACACCACACCTGAAACAGTTTTCTCTTGTGCAAACGAAAACTGCATTGATAACGCTACTAATAGCGTAAAAATCCATTTGAACTTCGATCTCATATTAAATTTATTTGAGTTAGTTATTCCGCAAACTTCTTAATAATTTCTTAAATAAACAAATAATACTTCGGAATATTTTTATTTATTTATGTTAATTTAATTTACAGAATTCTAACGATGTGGTTAAGATTCATACAATAGATGCAATTAAGTGCAAAAGGTTGCGTTAAATTTTATATTTTTATCAAAATTAATTTTATGTTAAGTTTAAGATATTCGAACTATGACTATGAGTGTGGCACAGACGAAGCTGGAAGAGGCTGCTTGGCCGGACCCGTTACAGCTGCTGCCATATTGCTTCCCGAAAATTTTCATCTAGAGTTACTAAATGATTCTAAGCAACTTTCAGAAAAAAATAGGACAAATCTAAAACCTTTACTTGAAGAGCAAGCTATATCGTATGCTGTAACACACATCGAGCCTAAAATAATTGATTCCATAAATATTCTAAACGCTTCTATAAAAGCCATGCAAGAAAGTATTCTAAAGTTAAATCCTACACCTTTATACATTATAGTTGATGGCAACAGATTTAAACCTATTAAAAATATACCTTTTTCTACTATTATTAAAGGTGATGCAAAATATATGAGTATTGCAGCAGCATCGGTTTTAGCTAAAACGTATCGCGATGCTTATATGGATAAAATTCATGAAGAATTCCCGATGTACAACTGGAAACAAAATAAAGGTTATCCAACGGCAGAACATCGGGAAGCTATTAGAAAATATGGCGCTACTAAATACCATAGAATGAGCTTTAAATTATTACCAGAGCAACTTTCTTTAGATTTATGATGGAAGAATAAAAATTCTAGATTGCAGAGGGAAAAATCTCAGCTTCGAAAAGATTTTGAAAATGTTTTATTATCTTTTCTTTAATTTCAGATTCATCTATTGCTCTACCTAATTCTACATGTAATGACGTCACTTCTTTTCCTTTTATTCCGCAAGGAATTATATTATCGAAAAAACCTAAATCGGCATTAACGTTTAATGCAAATCCGTGCATGGTTACCCAACGGCTTGCCCGCACTCCCATGGCACAAATTTTTCTTGCAAAAGGTGTACCTACTCCGAGCCAAACTCCTGTTTCGCCTTGGCTTCTCGCACCGATTATATTGTATTCCGCTAAAGTCAAAATAATAACTTCTTCTAACAAACGTAAATACTTATGTATGTCTGTGAAAAAATTTTCTAAATCAATAATTGGATAGCCAACTACTTGACCGGGTCCGTGATAAGTAATATCTCCTCCTCTATTTATTTTGTAAAAAGTAGCTCCTTTATTTTTAAGTTGTTTTTCTGACAACAGCAAATTAGACATATCACCACTTTTACCTAAAGTATATACGTGTGGATGTTCTACAAACAAAAAATAATTTGGTGTTGCAACAGAAGTATTCTCTTTTCTGTTTTGAATTTTTACATCAACAATGCCTTTAAAAAGTATTTCCTGATAATCCCAAGTTTCTTTGTACTCTTTTTTTCCTAAATCTTGAAGTGTAATACTTTTGTTCATTGCTCAATGCTATTTTTTGTAATAGATAGAATACTGCTCTTGTTTGTTACCATAAATCATAGAACTAGATTGACTATAAAATTATCAAGATGGTTTATAACAATCTGCTGTTCTTTCAATTTTTGAGCAAAGATACAAAAAGATACCTCTTTAGCCCCGGCAGGAATGGCATCCTTTTTTTCCTCGTTTTTTTTTTAAACGAGGGAAAAAAGATAGAATGGATGGTGGGAACATCGATTGCAAATAAAGCCCATGCTATTCGCTACTAAAAAAGTATTGAGTAATTTGGTTGCAGTTGGCCGTAATGAAATAACAATAGTAAGTTATTCAATAATTATATAAGAATGAACTAACCTTCTAAACTTTTAAACTTTGAAACTTTTAAACTAATACCTATCTTTGCACGCTTAAATACAATTATATGCAACTTTCGGAACAAGAAATCATTAGACGAGACAAATTGAACGCTTTGCGCGAGCTCGGTATCAATCCATATCCTGCGAATTTATATCCTGTTGAAACTACTTCTAAGGAGGTTAAACTGAATTTTGAAGAGGGTAAAAAGGTGGTTCTTGCTGGTCGATTGATGAGTGTTCGTGATCAGGGAAAAGCTTGTTTTGCTGAATTACAAGATAGCGCAGGTCGTATGCAATTGTATTTTAATAGAGATGTTATTTGTGAAGGTGAAGATAAAACGCTGTATAACATAGTATTAAAAAAATTGACCGATTTGGGCGATTTTATAGGTGTTGAAGGTGAACTTTTTACTACCAAAGTTGGTGCGCAGTGTGTAATGGTAAAAAACTTCACATTTTTGAGTAAAACACTTAGACCCTTGCCGTTGCCAAAAACAGATGAAAATGGTAAAGTTTATGATGCTTTTAATGATGCTGAATTGCGTTATAGAATGCGTTATGTAGATTTAGTGGTAAACCCAAATGTGAAAGAAGTTTTCGTTAAAAGAACAAAACTTTTTAATGCCATGCGAAACTTCTTTAACGAGGCAGGTTACATGGAGGTTGAAACACCAATTCTTCAAGCAATTCCGGGTGGTGCAGCAGCACGACCTTTTATTTCGCATCATAATGCTTTGGACATTCCTTTATATTTAAGAATTGCGAATGAATTATATCTTAAAAGATTGATTGTTGGTGGTTTTGACGGTGTTTATGAATTCTCGAAAAACTTTAGAAATGAAGGAATGGATAGAACCCACAATCCTGAATTTACAGCAATGGAAATTTATGTAGCTTACAAAGACTACAATTGGATGATGGAATTTACCGAAAATTTACTTGAACATTGCGCTATTGCTGTAAACGGCACAACCGAGGCAACTTTTGGCGAACATAAGGTAAGTTTTAAAGCGCCTTATACAAGAGTTACAATGACTGCTGCAATTAAAAACTTTACTGGATTTGATATTTCAGGGAAAACAGAAGCAGAACTATTTGATGCTGCAAAATCAATGGGAATTGATGTTGATGAAACTATGGGTAAAGGAAAATTAATTGATGAGATTTTTGGAGCGAAATGTGAAGGAAACTTTATCCAACCAACTTTTATTACAGATTATCCTAAAGAGATGTCGCCGTTGTGCAAATCGCATAGAGATAACCCAGAATTGACGGAGCGATTTGAATTGATGGTTTGCGGAAAAGAAATTGCAAACGCTTATTCTGAATTGAATGACCCAATTGATCAACGCGAGCGATTTGAAGCCCAAATGGCATTGTCTGAAAAAGGTGATGACGAAGCAAACGGAATTATAGATGAAGATTTTTTAAGAGCATTGGAATATGGAATGCCTCCTACTTCTGGTTTAGGAATTGGAATGGACCGCTTGCTGATGTTTTTGACCAATAATCCTTCTATTCAAGAAGTGTTGTTCTTTCCTCAAATGCGACCAGAGAAAAAACAAATCGAACTTACGGAAGATGAAAAATGGATTGTTGAAATTTTGAAAACAAACGAAGAAATTTCTATTGGTGACTTAAAAGAAAAATCGGCTTTAAGCGGAAAAAAATGGGATGCTGCCAGTAAAGGTTTGAGCAAACATGGATTAATGAAAGTAGTGGTTACTGGAGATGCCAAGATTGTGCAGTATTTAGGAAAATAGTGTAAAATGTATATAATAATAAAGCCGAATTTTTAGTTTAAAAATTCGGCTTTGTTTTTTTTTTACAGAATGTAATTTAAATTAATACTCCATCTGTATGCGGCTTCAATATTTTTGGAAGCTAAGTTTTGACTTATTGGAAGCATTCCATTTACCCCTAGTGACCAATTCTTTCGACCGACTTCTAAACCAATTCTACCAAATAACACTTCTCCTTTGGTAAGTTTTTCTATTTGCTTGTGATGAAAATTGGAAGCATAGATTTCGCCTGCAATCCCAAACTGAGGGGCAAATGATACTTTGTTCTTGTCAAATAAATAAAACATTGTAGCAGCGTAATTTACCTGATTACCGTAGCGATAAAAAAGATTATTTTCAGACTTCCACACATAATTTAGCATAGTATTAAGTCCGATTTTTTTTCTACGAATTATATATTCCGATAAAAACTGAAAATCCCAACTTCCTGTTCCTAACTGAAAACTTTTATTTACAGATCCCGTGTTATTTAAAGTTGTAAAAGCGCCAGTTGGTGCTTTCAATCCTGCTCCTATTTGTAATGAATGTGAAAAAATAGCACTATCTTTTTTGGTCCTATAAATTTCATACATTGCGATAACTGTAATATCACCTAATCCGCTTATTTCTTGAAAACCATCTTCTATTATTCTGTTGTGCGAGTGGTAAGGAATTAAAAATGAGATTTGAACACTATTAACAATAGGGATACGTGCCCAAATTTGAGTTGTATTATAATTTTCGTCGCCCCAAGGAGCATCAGAATAAAGCGCGTTTCTGCTTCTATAGCGTTGTTTAAAATATCTTATTCCTACAAAATTTGAATTAAGCATAGATGCAAATCCCATACTTCCTCCACTTGCAGAACATCCGCAAGCATCACAATCCTCATCTTCAAATACATTATAATATTTTTTAACCCAATTGGTCTGAAATAATGTATCCTTTTCGGCGGCACCTCCAAAATGAAAAACAAGTAAGAAAAGTAAAATATATTTTTTCATTAATTTTAAAATTCTGAAAATCTTTTATCTGTGAGATATTGATAATCGGTTAATGTTTTTAGAAATGCAATGAGTTTTAATTTTTCATTCGAGGAAAGTGGAATCCCCAAAACACAGCCATTTATTAAACTTGTATCTAAATTTAATGTATTTACAACACCTGAATCATAATGATTTAATACAGCCTCCAAAGTATAAAATCTACCATCATGCATATACGGTGCTGTTTTTTCAATATTTCTTAAACTTGGCACTTTAAATTTATATTTATCGGTTGGATTTTCAGTAACTCTATAACGACCAAAATCATTAATTTGAGGGTTTACAGGTAATCCAATGTTTCTAAACGAATTGTCTGTAAACAAATCGGTTGCATGACAAGACGCACATTTTTGACTGAAAATGGCATATCCATCTATTTCATCTTGAGATAAAGTTCCTCCAGCTTCATTACGACGGTACTTATCAAATCGCGAATTTGAGGACGTTAGCAATGTCATAAATTGCGCTAATGCCTTCAGCATGTATTCTGAATTTATTGCGCCTTTTGGGAACGCCTGCTGGAACAACTGTTGATATTCAACATCATTCTTCATCATATTAATAATAGCGTTGATATCACCATTCATTTCGACCTCATTTGATATTGGCACCATTGATAGCATCTCAATATGATTAGCAGCACCGTCCCAAAAAAATTGTGTTTGAAACGCCATATTTTGAAGAGGTTGAGCATTTCTAATTCCAACACCTTCACCAACCCCATGACTAAATGAATGACCATGATGTGTAAATGCATCTTCTTGAATATGGCAGAAACCACAAGCTACCGTACCATCTGATGCTAGCCGACCATCATAAAATATTTTTTTACCTAGTTCAAATCCCTTGAGCGTTAAAGGATTATCAGTCATATTATAGGCCAAAGGCGGAAAATTAGAAGGAACTTTAAAATCGATTGGAATATTTTGGTAATCTGAACTTTCAGCATCGGCATTGGAACTACAATTCCAGAAAAAACAAACTATTAAAATTATAATTATTTTCTTCATGTACTACTTTTATATTAGACTTTAAATTAACAAGGCCAGACAATTACAAAAAAGACTAGGTCTACTCAGAATAAAAAGTTCAATGTCCTTACTATTCTGGCAGCATTATTTTTATTGGAATATTAAATTCAAAAATAAAAGCGTCAAATTGTCAATTTCTAACTTTTTACTTTTGTTAAATTAAGGTTATGTTTATTTGAAAGTTAATCGTTATGAACGTGATCAACAGCAAACATATTTGGCACATTATTAGCCATAATATTTTGCACTTTTACACCACCCATAACATCCAAACCTTCTTCAAAGTTAATTTTTGTACTACCATCAATAAGCGTTTTTAGATTTGCAAGTATATGTACTTGCGGTGACATAGTAGTTCTTACTATTGCCTTGCTAGGAAAAACTAAAGTAGCCTCTGCATAATTGTAGACATCACCTGTTTTACCAGTATGAACTCTAAAATTAGCATCCAGATGGGTTGCTGACGTAACAGTACCTTCAAATTTCACAAATTTATAACCAGCAGCCCAAGACCAGGTCATTCCTAGTGATGGCGAGCCAGCTGTTTCCCATAATGTACCTTGACCAGAAGCACCAGCGTCAAATTGCGCCTGATCTACTCCGATACCGAATTTTACTTTCGTATAGTTTGAAGCAGGAACATTTGGAATTGTTATTACTGTACTTGCAACATTTGATTCATTAACAAAAAAATAACTTTCACTTTTTGGTACTGTGTAAGAAGAACCATTTTCATTAGTTAAAACAATATTACTAATGATATAAACAAGTTTGTTTGGCTTTATTTTCTCACCATTACTATTTGTATACTCAGTACCAAACGCAAAATTGGCATCGCCATAAACGTTATCAAATTCTAATTTTAAAGAACCTTTTCCTGTTGGTGCTGTATCTAAAATTGGATCATCATCTTTAGAACATGAGGTAAAAACTAATGCAAGTGCAACAATTGTAACGATATTTTTTAATTGAAATTTCATTTTTGTATTTTATTATTTATTAATATTTATAGAAATAATGCTGTTTTGAAAAGAGTTACCTTCAAAACACTTATGGACATAAGATCCCTGTCAATTCAATTATCATGAATCAACTTTCGACAAAAATTAAGTAATAAATGTGGGCGGATGAAATACGGAACAACATACAGTATGAAAGTATAAGTTGCTGTAATAGTCTCCAAGAGAAGTTTTGCTGTAAAAAAAGTTTTGACCAATAAAAACTTCGGTTAAGTCATTTAAGAAAAGTACTTCAATTTCTTGTTTGGAATTATCTTTTGTATCTGAATTAATAGGTTTTTCTTGTTCAGATGCTTTTGCCAATTCTTTCATTAATTGACATTTTCCATTACAATTAAGTTTAGGTTTAACTTTGTTTTCGCATAGAACCTTAGAAAAATAATTGAAGTTAACAACATAATCTATAACCGGAAGAATCGGTTTTAGAACTATTACAAAAAGCAGTATAAAGATTACGTTTTTCACAAAACAAAAATACAATGGAATTTTATAAGAACAAAAAAAAACATTATTTTTCCAAAAAAAATTGTTAACTATTAAACTATTGCAAATAAATATAGTCTAAATATCATAACACTTAAAAATTAAAAAGATGAAAAAAGTATTTTTAGCATTAGTATTAATCTTTGGATTAACGACTTTTGCACAAGGAAAAAAAGAAGGTAAAGTTGAAAGAGAAAAAATGTCTCCTGAGCAACAGGTAGAATTACAAGTAAAAAGAATGAAGTTAGATTTGGACTTGAATGACAAACAATCTTCAGAAATCAAAGCGATTCTGACGAAACAAACTGAAAAAAGAGCAACTAAAAGAGCAGAAATGCAAGCAAAAAAAGCTGAGGGGAAAAAGCCTTCGAAAGACGAAATCTTTAAGATGAAAAATGCTATGTTAGACGAACAAATTGCAAACAAAACAGAAATGAAAAAGATTTTAAATGCGGAACAATTTGCTAAATGGGAACAGAATCAATTAAACCGAAAAAAAGAATTGTCTAACAAGATTAAAAAAGCTAGAAAAGAAAGAAAATTAGAAAATTCTGAAAAATAAATTTTGATTATCGATAAAATTAATTTATTTTTGATTTCTATTAGATATTAAACACTGTAAATTATGAAAAAAATATTTTTAGTTTTATCGTTGATGTTAGCATTTTCTATGAATGTTTCAGCACAAGAGAATAAGATAAATGTTCAAGAACAAGCCAAGAAAGACGCTAACGACATAACCCAATTGTTGGCATTAAATAGCACACAAAATGGTGATTTCTACAGATTATTTGAAATGAAATACCAATCTCTTACGACTCCAGATTTATCGTTAGAAAGAAGAACGGAGTTATCAAGAATAATCGAAATGAAAATTAAAGCTTCTCTAACAGGAGAACAAATTATAAAATTAGAACAAGACGCTGTCTTATACAATAGATTGATTAGTAAACCTGTTGAAAAGTAATAAGCAAAAAAAACTCCGAGATTTCGGAGTTTTTTTTACAAATCTTTTGCGACTTTATCTATTGCTGCAATTGTAAAATCAAGGTCATCATAAGTTAATGCATCGGTTAAAAACCATGATTCATAAGCTGATGGAGCAATGTAAACACCTTGTTTTAATAAACCATGGAAGAATTTTTTAAATGTTTCGTTATCACCTAACTTAGCCGTTTCAAAATTTATAACAGGATTTTTATCAAAGTGTACAGAAATCATCGAACCAACTCGATTGATAGTAAAATCGATGTTATTTAGGGTTAAAACGCGAGAAATTCCATTTTCTAAATAGGCTGTTTTATTTTCTAAACTTTCAAATATGGCAGCATCGTTATTAAGCTCATGCAACATCGCTAAACCAGCAGCCATAGCGAGCGGATTTCCCGATAATGTTCCTGCTTGATAAACAGGACCAAGTGGTGCAAGGTAATTCATAATTGCTTCGCTTGCTGCAAAAGCCCCAACAGGTAAACCACCTCCTATAACTTTGCCAAAGCAAACAATATCGGCATAAACATTATACAATTCTTGAGCACCTCCTTTAGCAAGTCTAAAACCAGTCATTACTTCATCGAAAATTAGTAAAGAATTATTTTCAGTACAAATTAGTTTCAACTCTTGTAAAAACCCCTGAATTGGCGGAATACAACCCATATTTCCTGCAACTGGTTCAATGATAACCGCTGCAATTTCACCTTTATTAAAATTAAAAAGTGCTTTAACACTTTCAATATCGTTATAATTTGCCAGCAATGTATCTTTTGCCGTGCCTTGCGTTACTCCGGGTGAATTTGGCACACCGAAAGTACTTAAACCACTTCCTGCTTGAATTAAAAAAGAATCTGAATGGCCATGATAACAACCTGCAAATTTTATAATTTTATCTCTCTTAGTATACCCTCTAGCCAATCTAATTGCGCTCATACAGGCCTCCGTACCAGAATTAACAAATCGGATTTTATCAATATTTGGAACCATTGAAATAGCTAATGTAGCAATTTGTGTTTCTAATTCAGTTGGCATTCCAAAAGATGTTCCAAGCTTTGCCTTTTCTATGATTGCATCGATAACTGGCTGATAGGCATGACCCAATATCATTGGCCCCCATGAGTTGATGTAATCAATTAGCGTGTTTCCATCTTCGTCGGTCAGATAAGCACCTTTAGCACTTTTTACAAAAACTGGAGTCCCTCCAACACCTTTAAAAGCCCTTACCGGTGAATTTACACCTCCTGGAATAACTTTCTCGGCTTCAATAAACAATTCACTACTTCTTTTATATAACATTTTAAAATATAATTTTATTTAATTTGTAATTTTTGCCCCACCGAAATAGAATCATCAGTAATGTTGTTTTTCTTTTTTAAATCATCTAATGAGATATTATACCTTCTAGAAATAGAAAAAAGTGTATCTCCTTTTTCTACATTATGACGCAATTCTGCACTTTCGTTATTTTGGGACATTTTTTCATTAAGAACAGTCTTGCTGGGAACATAATCAAATCCTAAAACTTCTGTGTCAAATTTGTTTAATTGATATCTTTCTATTATTCCGATTAACTTCGACGGATAGGCTGGATCGGTTGCATAACCCGCACTTTTAAGACCTTTTGCCCAACCTTTGTAATCGTCTATTTTTAATTTAAATAAAGGATCGTACCATTTTCTACTTTTTAAAAAGGAGGCGTAATCATGATACGAATCTAAAACTTTATCATACTTTCTAAAACACTCTTGTGCCTCATCATCATCGTGTTTTATGCTTTCTCCAGTCCAACCTTTATGACATTTAATACCAAAATGATTGTTTGCCTGACGTGATAAATTGCCTGTTCCTGCACCAGATTCTAGGATAGCTTGAGCAAGCGCAATACTAGCGGGAACTCCATGCTTCTTCATGTTTTCTTTAGCAACCTCCTTGTAGGTATCGATATAAGCCAGAACTAATTCTGTTGTTACTTTAACTTTAGACGTAGCCTCTAAAATTTCGGTTGAAGAACTGTTTTGATTTTTAGTTTCAGCACTTTCTTTTTCAACTTTATGTATTACTGAAACAGCTGGTTTTGTTGCAGGTGTTGATGTCTTTTGCCCTAAGGTTTTACTTTTAAATGCAGTCTTAGAAGTTCTTACTACTGGCTTGTTAGAACTACAAGACAGTAATAAACCTAAAACAAAAATTATCATTAAATTTTTAATCATGTTTATCTATTTGTTGCAAATTTTTACTTTTTAATTTTAAATTCATACCATCAATTCCTTGTAAACCACCCGTATGAATCATTAGAATTTTTGAATTTTCTGGAAAATAGTTTGTATTAATTAAATCTATAACGCCAAAAACCATTTTTCCAGTATAAATTGGATCTAATGGAATATTGTACTTATGATAAAATTGATTAATAAAATCTATTAGTTCACTATTTACCATTCCGTAGCCACCAAAATGATACTTTGATATTACTTCCCAGTTACTTTTTTTTGCAAATTTACTAATATCTTTCTGGATAAAATCACCTTTTAACGAGGGAAACGCTAAAACTTTTTGATGTGATAATGAACTATTAATAATTCCAGAAACGGTTCCTCCCGTTCCTACCGAACAACATATAAAATCAAAACAACTATCATCTAAACTTAATATTTCCTCACAACCTTTAATTGCATGAATATTTGTTCCGCCTTCTGGCAATATATAGGCATTTGGATATTTGATGCTTAGGCGATTTAAAAATGATGCTGACTCTTTTAATTTATATTGTTCTCTTGTAACAAACTTAAATTGCATTCCACAATCTTGCGCAAACTTTAATGTCGGATTTTCGTCGATTTTATCAACTAATTCCTCTCCTCTTATAATTCCTAAAGTTTTTAAATTATTCTCTTTTCCCGCAAAAGCAACAGCCGCAATATGATTAGAATAAGCACCTCCAAATGTTATCAAATGTGTCTGCCCATGCACTTTAGCAAACTCTAAATTGTATTTCAACTTTCTGTATTTGTTGCCAGAAACAAAGGGATGAATTCTATCTTCACGCTTAATAAAGAGTGCTACAGAACTATTTCTTATACAAATCTTTTGATTTTGGGTTTTCACTTTTTTTTACAAATTTACCATTCTTAAATGTTTTTTCATAAAAAAGGCGTCCTGAAAATAGAACGCCTAAAATTTAATATTGTAGAAATTATTTTACTCTTTCAATTATAATTTTTTCTGATAAAGACTGCCCATCACTTGTTTTACAATTTACAATATAAACGCCTTCACTTAACGATGCAGAAGAAAATTCATAGAATTGAGAAATTTTTAAATTTAATTTTTCTAGAATCAACTTACCCGAAATATCATAGACATTTATAGAATTTATATTCAAATTATGTGGGTTTGAAATTTTAATCAACTGAGCTTCATTATTTTGTAATACCGAAAACATTTCATTTAGGTTACCAACAGTGGCTAATGTACTATCTTGTTTGAAAGTTAATTCGTAGCGATCAGCAGTAGTTCCTGAAGCCAAAACAAGTTCGAAAAAGCTGTTTTTAATATCATGATATACCTCAGTTTGTTTGTCATATATGTAAACTTCATTCAAATCATGAAAATTAATAATGGTTCCAACATTTACCTCAAATTTAGTTAATCCATCGGCTTTGAAGCGAATAGGAACTCTTTTATTAATATCAAAAGGTAAGGTTGAAATTACAAAAGGATTATCGTTCAAAGGAAAAAATACGTCTTTGGGTAAATCGCCATAAAACTGTGCATCCATTGCAACGTCATAACCATCGGTAGTATTTGGATTGAAAGCCAAAGTAATTTCTTTAATAAATTGATTATTGACTTTACTATGGATTTTAATTTGTGGTACTTCTAACTTAGAAAACTGCGTGTAATCTACACCCGCAACATTGGGAATTTCACTCCAATTTGTTTCATTTTCCAATTGATTTGTAGCAGCATTTCTTTCGAATTGAGAATTAACTGATTCACTTTCTTTCACAAATACTCTATAGGAATTTCTCATAAAAGCTGTTGCCATTGCGGCCGTTCCTTGAATCATAAATCCTTGTCCAATTGGTGTGAACATTCTATTATAAAGATTAGTTCCCGTCGACGAGCCCGGTATATTTACAGAGCCATCAAGCGTATAAGTACTCATGGGAGCATTGTTATAAGTTCCTGGACTATTTGCATTGGTATTATTAGGAACGTAAACACCATATCCTCCTATATACTGCGCCAATAGATGTGAAGTTGCAGGCTTTTCGTGCTGCCAAAAATAAGCTCTCCCGTTGATTACATTTACTGGTCCACCAGTGGTGTACGTCCCATCGCTGTTAATAACATGCCCACTATTTGCTAATAAAAAATAATTCAAATTAATAGCAGAAGGATATGGATTACCTGTTAAACTAGAATTTACGTACTGACCTGCTGTTGTAGTTACGGGAATGGCGATTGTTCCATCGTTAGCCTTACCTACAAATTCATAACGCTGATTATTTCCAGGATTATTTACAGTTAACTCCCCAATATTCGTTGCATCAGAACCTGAAACTCCCTTCATGGTAAAACCCTCTCCTGGACCAATTAACCCTGTTCCACCCATAGGATTCCATTGAAAATAATTGTTTGACATAGAATATTTATAAATCCAAAAAGTAGAAATTGATAAACCCGTATTAGAACTAACACCGTTATAAGTAGAAATAAAAGTTGGTACTTGATTTGTTATTAGTCCGATAGGCCTTCTTATAGATTGGCTTAAAACAAAAGAATTATTACCTGCGGCGGTTGCGGCTACTCCAACAGGAGAGCACCAATAATTATAACCAAAATTGTTTGAAGTGCCTTCCTGAAAAACAGACAGATTCCCCTGACCTCGATTTGCACCACTAGCTGGTGTTCCTTGCAGTAATTGACCTTCATTTCTAAGGTACAAATTACCATTACTTTGTAAATCTACTTCTTGATTTACATACAACAATGCTCCTCTATTAAAGACATAGCTATTAGAAGCTACATATAATTGTGCAAACAATGAATTTACAAACAATAGACAGAAAAATAGCTGAAAATAAGCAAAATTTCTCATAATCATAAATTTAGACTATAAAAATACAAAATAAAATGAAATAACGTCCTAAAAAATAAAATATTTGAGCTTAAGCGATTTTTATAAATATACCTTTATAAAAAGTAACCTTTGAACGAAAAGAATTAAACAAATAAATCAAGTTTTTATTTAAGATACACAACCAATGCTTTAAGTAATACAAATTTCAATTTAGAAAATAACATAAAAGTCATTACAAATCAATTTATTGCGATAAACTCTTCACTAAAACCTATTGAATCCGTTATAGTGTATGATGTATTAGGAAGAATATTAGCAAATTTTAAAAACATAAAAGTTAACAATTTCACAAAAAAAGACTTACAAAAAAACAACGCACCTTTATTGCTAAAAATTAAACTTCAAAACGGATTTGAAAAAATTCAGAAAGTTGTTTATTAATTTTTAACATACTTCATAAACCTCAAAAAAGAACGCGACTTTAAATAGTTAAGGTCTTTTTCATTTTTATAAGCTTCTCTTTCAAAAGAGATATTTAAATAAGCTTCTTTTCTATGTTTGTATTGAATTAATCGAAACAAATATTCCGTAAAATACCATAAGTAAAAAGGCAAAATGAGTAGTTCTAACTGTTGCCTCATATGGATTCTTTCATGATTAATAAATACTTTATTCAACTTATCATCCTTATCCGCTAAAAAAACAAACGGATAAAATGTCAAACCTCGAAAACCTCTTGGCGTTAAATATTTAAAAACTATTAGAATCATATGATGCAAAGTTGCTAAATTTGTACTTATGTTTGAAGATAAAAATGAAAATAAATTAATTGAAGGAGAAGATTACTATTTAACTCCAGAAGGCTACCGCTGTTTTACCGAAAAACACCATTTAAAACGTGGATATTGTTGCAAAAGTGGTTGCAGGCATTGCCCTTACGGATATGATAAAAAAACAGGGAATACTTCTAAGAAAAAATAACATGAATGAAATATTTGTTTAAATCAAAAAAACTAGATACTACTTTTAAAGCGATGTATATTGCTATATTTGTTATTCTTATTGTAATGCCTATTATAATCTATATTACAGAGAAAGAAATTGTACCTTTTATCATTTTGGAGCTTCTTTTTGGAAGTATTTTATTTATTCTTTTTTTAGTTAATTATTATTTAAGAATTATTATTGATGGAAACTACTTAATCATTAAAATTATTTTTTTGTTATTTAAGGCAGATATTTCAAAAATAACTAAAATTCGAAAAGGCGAAACCATGTGGAGTGGTTTTCATAAATATGGCACCACCACAAAAGGTCTTATCATTTTTACTAAATATAAAGATGACTTATATATAACTCCAGAAAACGAAGAAGATTTTTTAAAAAAAATACTCGAAATTAACCCAAATATAATCATTGAAAAAATATAGAAAATGACTTTTCAAGAACAAATATTCCAAGGAATTCCATCGGTTTTACCGAATCCAAAACCTTATGAAACCGAAATAAATCACGCTCCTAAGCGAAAAGAAATTCTTTCTGATGAGGAAAAAAAATTAGCCTTAAAAAATGCTTTACGCTATTTTGAATCTAAACATCATGCCGAATTACTTCCTGAATTCAAAGCCGAATTAGAAACCTACGGAAGAATCTACATGTACCGTTTGCGTCCTGATTATAAAATGTATGCTCGACCAATTTCAGAATATCCAGGAAAATGCGAACAGGCGAAAGCCATAATGTTAATGATTCAAAATAATTTGGATTATGCCGTAGCACAACATCCACATGAATTAATTACTTATGGTGGAAATGGTGCCGTTTTTCAAAACTGGGCACAGTATTTATTGACCATGAAGTACTTGGCAGAAATGACCGATGAGCAAACTTTAGCCATGTATTCTGGTCATCCCATGGGATTATTTCCATCACACGCAGCAGCACCAAGAGTTGTAGTCACTAACGGAATGGTTATCCCAAATTATTCTAAACCCGACGATTGGGAAAAAATGAATGCTTTAGGCGTTTCACAATACGGACAAATGACTGCTGGAAGTTATATGTATATTGGTCCGCAAGGAATTGTTCACGGAACTACAATCACCGTTTTAAACGGTTTTAGAAAAATAAAAAAATCCCCAAAAGGTGGATTATTCGTTACCTCTGGACTTGGCGGAATGAGTGGCGCACAACCAAAAGCCGGAAATATTGCCGGCTGCGTGACCGTTTGTGCCGAAGTAAATCCGAAAATAACACACATTCGTCATTCACAAGGTTGGATTAATGAAGTGATTGAAAATATTGATGAATTAGTCCCAAGAGTTAAAAAAGCATTAGAAAATCATGAAGTAGTTTCCATTGCTTATCTAGGAAATGTAGTGGATGTTTGGGAACGATTTGACCAAGAAAATCTTCATATCGATTTAGGTTCCGATCAAACTTCGTTGCACAATCCTTGGGCTGGAGGTTATTACCCAATTGGTTACTCTTTTGAAGAATCTAACGAATTAATGGCTAATAATCCTGATAAATTCAAAGAAGAAGTTCAAAAAACGTTGCGTCGTCACGCAGCAGCCATCAACAAACACACCGAAAAAGGAACCTATTTCTTCGATTATGGAAATGCATTTTTACTAGAAGCTTCTCGCGCCGGAGCCGATGTTTTTGCAGAAAACCACATCGATTTCAAATACAACAGCTACGTGCAAGACATTATGGGACCAATGTGTTTCGACTACGGATTTGGACCATTCCGTTGGGTTTGTGCTTCTGGAAATCCTGAAGATTTAGCCAAAACAGACAAAATTGCTTGCGATGTTCTTGAGGAAATGATGAAAAATTCTCCCGAAGAAATCCAACAACAAATGGCAGATAATATTCAATGGATAAAAGGTGCACAAGAAAATCAATTAGTGGTTGGCTCGCAGGCGCGCATTCTTTATGCCGACTCTGAAGGAAGAATTAAAATTGCCGAAGCCTTCAATCAAGCCATTGCAAGAGGCGAAATTGGCTATGTAATTTTAGGTCGCGATCACCACGATGTTTCTGGAACCGATTCGCCTTACAGAGAAACTTCAAACATCTATGACGGTTCGCGTTTCACTGCCGATATGGCAATACAAAATGTTATTGGTGACAGTTTCCGTGGTGCCACTTGGGTTTCCATTCACAATGGCGGTGGCGTGGGTTGGGGTGAAGTAATTAATGGTGGTTTTGGTATGGTTCTTGATGGAACTAAAGAAGCATCAAAACGCTTAGAATCAATGCTTTTCTGGGACGTTAACAACGGAATTTCAAGAAGAAGTTGGGCAAGAAATGAAGGCGCCGTTTTTGCAATAAAAAGAGCTATGGAAACGCAACCTTTATTAAAAGTTACCATCCCAAATATAGTGGACGAAGATTTATTATAGTTTCAGGTTTAAAGTTTCAAGTTAAGCTTTTCAAACCTGAAACCTCAAACTTGAAACACAAAAATAAAATACTATGAAAACAATTAAATTTTTACCGTTACTCCTACTTTTCGTTTTCGTGTCCTGCAGTTCTGTTAGCGTTTATCAAGATTATGATAAGAATACTAACTTTACTCAATACAAAACCTTTGCATTCCACAAAAACGGCATAGACAAAGCAGAAATATCCGATATTGATAAAAAACGCATACTTCGCGCTTTAGACGAAACATTGACTAGCAAAGGATTTATCAAAAGTGACAATCCAGATATATTGATTTCTTTTTTCACTAAAGAAAGAGAGCAAGTCGATGTAAACCAATTCAACATGGGTTGGGGTTTTGGCTGGGGTTGGGGTTGGAATCCTTGGCTTTGGGGCGATACTACAACTGTTAATCGTTATGTAGAAGGCACTTTGTTTATAGACATTATTGATGCCAAAACAAAAGAATTACTCTGGCAAGGCGAAGGTGTAGGAACACTAACTAAAAACGTTGACAAAAAAGACGAACGAACAAAAGAGTTTGTTACAAAAATACTAGCACAATATCCGCCGGTAAAAAAGTAGGCAATACTTAGTTGACAGTCGTCAGTTTAAGTTACTAAAAAAATATAAAAAACACTATCTCGTACTTTCGAAATAGTGTTTTTTTTATGAGCAACCCTAGCGATAGTAAACGGGCGAAACAATGACGGATTGCTTTTGTCACGATACTTAGCTACGCTACTCCTATTTCCGCACTACTACTTACTACTGCTATTTTCAAACCGTTTAACGATTTTTTTTGTTCTTGGTAGAGAATATTTTTTTATTATCGACAATAAATGGTATTTTCGTCTACAGATAAATGTATTTTGACGAATTTGTTAGTTTGCATATATACAAGTTAGCAGCAATGCTATGAACGCCCAAACAATATAGAACAAATGACGAATTCTGATAAAAATAATCCATTGTTTGACAGCCAACGTGAGAAATCAGGTTCAATGACTTTTGACAAGTATTCATTTCAATATCATTGGGCATTGTATAGAATAATTTCTGAACACAAAGACTCAAAAGAGTATGCTGTAATTATAGAACTGCACGAAGATGTCGTAATTACTGACTCTTTGGACAGTTCAGTGGCAAAATTTGAATTCAATCAGGTAAAAACCACTAGTACAACATTTACCACCAATCAACTAGTAAAAAAGAAAAAAAATGGTAGTTCTGTGTTAGGAAAGCTAATCCAAAGTGTAAATGGAAAGCCATATTCAAAACAAGTAAACTCTTTAAATTTAATAGCCACAAGTAAATTTAATCTTGAGTTAAAAAAGGAAGATGTAGAACTAAAAACGATTACAAAAAGCGATTTATCAGATAAGCAACTTAAAGACCTTGAGAGTGAACTTTTGAAAGAGATAGGTGTTGCAAATTTACCAACGAATATTAAATTTATAATTTCAGACATTCCAGATACTAACTATCAAACCTTTTTAATTGGTGCAATAGCAGAATTGATAAACAAAATTTTTCCAGGTTCTTATTCAAATGCCCAAGACATTTACACATTGCTTATTGACGATCTTTATAGAAAAGGCAAAGTGACATACGACTTCACCAAATGGGACGACTTATTAAAGGATAAAGCGTTAACTTCTTTGCAAGTAACACGAGTAATAAATGAGTTTACCAATTTAAAAGACGAAGCAAGAATTGAGGCAGAATTCAACAGCATTTGTCTTGAACTAGGTTTAAAGTCAATTGAGGCAAAGAGACTTAAAAGATCTTTCTCAAGATATCGCAGACAAAGAATAAGCAATAGAAGTACTCTTCAAATGGATACAACAAATTTCTTTGTGAAGGAAATTGATTTAAATATTTCAAAAAGAGTTACAGAAATGAAAGAATTAATTGAATCAATACAAAAGATTGTACCTACAAAAATAGGAAAACAGTTTACTTCAAAAGATGAAATAACTACAGCTTTAATTTGCGAATATATAATGATGAGCTAATGGGAAAAGAAAATTTTAAAATATTAATCCGAAATTTAAGAACAAATAAAAATGAAAAGCTTAAAATTCAAACAACTGCTAGTGCTGTCAAATTCAACAAAGTCAGCAAATCAGTTCGAATTCAGCAAAAATCTGAACCTGATAAAAGCAACGGACAATAGTGTTGGTAAATCAACATTATTAAAACTTCTTTTTTGGGGTCTTGGCTGTGAACCAGAACTTGATACAACATGGAACGCACAAGACTGTAAGACTATTGTCGATTTTGAAATCGATACAAATAATTATAGAGTTCTTAGATACAAAAATCAAATTTCATTAAAGGAAAACGATTTAGACTACATAGAATATCAAAAGATAACTGGAGATTATGCAGTAAAATTTGCAGAAATTGTAAATTTCAAAGCCTTACTTCCAAATCAAAGTACTGGTATCGTTGAAACACCACCACCTGCATTTTACTTTTTACCCTTTTACATTGACCAAAAAAGAAGTTGGGCAAAAGCTTGGGATAATTTTGACAATCTAGGTCAGTATCAAAATTGGAAAAGTACAATCATTAAGTATCACGTTGGACTATTAACTCCTGCTCATTTTAAAATTGAATCTGATAAATCTGATAAAAAAGAGAATCAAAATAAAATCGAAATAGAAGTTACGAAAATTGATAGTGCGATAGAAGTAGTTGAATCATTTATTCCTCAAGCTGTACAAACTGTTACAGTAATTAAAGAAATAAATAGAATAACAAACAGTATAAAAGAAGACTTAAAAAACCTACAACAAAGTCAAGAGAAATTATTGAACGAATTGGCCATCTATACAGCAGATAAAACATATTTATTTCAACAACAAGTA
Organism: Flavobacterium sp.; assembly: GCA_044361155.1. Lineage (GTDB taxonomy): Bacteria > Bacteroidota > Bacteroidia > Flavobacteriales > Flavobacteriaceae > Flavobacterium. The sequence goes on along the minus strand of JBIKJF010000001.1, from coordinate 380,056 downwards.
ATGACTGAAAAGTTAATAGCCGAACTAGAAAAAGATTACTTGTTCACTGTTGAAAATATTGAAGTAGAAGAAATAGAATGTCCTTTGTGTGGTGTAATTCACGAAAACTCAATTTTAAATAGGGTTTCTATTATGACAGATAAAGCACAAGCTGAAAATCAACTAGCCGAAATCTTATCTGACATAAAGAAACTAGAAAACAAGATTTTAAAAAATGACCAAGATTTGGTTAAAGCTAGAAATCAAATTGATGAAATAAATCAAAAATATGTAATCGAAGAAGATAAGGATGATAAAATAGACTTCAATAAAATAATTGATAGTATTGCTGGTAAGTCAATAAAGGAATCCGTAACCCAATCAAAAGTTATTAAGCAATCAGAAATCAAACAAATTGAAGAGGATATTAAAAAACTAAAAAAGGAACAAAAAGAATTAATTACTCCCGAGCAAATTGAGAATATAAATGATACTTTTAAATCTATACTTTCAAAATACATCAAAATGTTAGATGCAGAAGCTGTAAATTTAACAGAAATAAATACACCATTAGATTATAATAAAATTATAAAGGAAGGTGGTGCAGCTGAAGGGGTACGAGCAATTCTAGCATACTATTTAACTGTATTTACATTAGTTGAAAAATATGGCAATGAGATTAAATCTCCTTTGGTTATTGACACTCCAAATCAACAAGAGCAATCACACACAAATTATGATAAAATAGTTTCATTACTGACTAACGAATTTTCAGACGACACCCAAGTAATAATGAGTGCTATGGAAAATGAACAATTAAAGCCATTTGCAGATAAAGCTAAAATTATTACACTTAACACCGACAAGCTTTTATTAAAGGACAAATATGACTCTATTAAAATACATTTTGCGTAATGAAGAAAGCCTAGCTGCTAACACGGGTATAGCAAAAGTGGCGGTTCATTCCTACGCAGACACATTTGTGGTGAAAATCGCAAGTTTCACCAAACCAAAAAAAATCAGCAGAAATTATGGACAGACTATAAACTCGAAACAAAAGAGATAATAAATAGAAAATAAACATTAAAAATAATGTACTGCATACTAAACATAAAAACAAAACAAGAGGTTGATGACTATAGTCAAAGACTAATGAATTATTTGGGGAATAATCACACTACCCAAACAATCTATGGGCTATCTAGTTTATCCGGAAATACGACTTTTACTTTGCTATATTTCTATGGCAACACGAACCATGTTGTTAATTTCTTAATAGCTAGAGACAGCGCTAATACGTTAAGACTTTTTATTGAAGGTGTAAATCGTAGAGATAATATTGACCAACTTATATCAGGAGTAAAACAGATTTTTCAAAACATAAAATCTTTTTTTGACGACAACAACATAAAACATAAGCATATTTCAGCAACAATTTGGTCAGAGGAAGAAGAAATGCTTCGCGCAGAATATCAAGGGTTTGGAAAAAAGTTCAAATCGTTTGCACCAGAATTGAATGCAGGAATTTATTTATCCATCTTAACCATCATTTATTCTATTTTTCAACCAAGAATTGAAGCAACTGGAATTGAGCCACCAACTCCAATTGAAACAACTTTAAAATATGCAGTAATAAATTTATTTATTGCAGCAATTGCAATTTTGCTTTGGCTGTTTATAAAAGCTATAACTAAAAAAACAAACTTATCATTCAATTTAAAGTGATGAAAAACTTAAAATACATAAACGAATTTCAATTTCTAAATGACTTTTCAGCAGAGCTAAAAAAGTCATTATCGAACAATTATATTATTGAAAGCAATAAACGGGTTGGCGCAAAAGAACTTGACCTTTTTATTGAAAACTCTGTGACGGGTAGCACTTTTACAATTGAAGTCAAAGGGAATCCCAAAGACAATTCTTTGCCACCAGAAATAATTCCATGGCTAGAAAATTTAAAAAATAAGATTGAGGAACCCAAAAATCATTTTATAGTAATCAGTCTTTCAAATGTAAATGACAATGTAAAATCTCTATTTAATAAAAGTGACTTGGAAGTTTTTGAGTATTCAAAGCACAAAGAAAATCTTACAAACGACTTTATATCTTTCATTCAAAGTTTTGACAAAGAATAAAAACAAATAAACTACTCGGATAAATAATAATTGCATTTAACAAAAGTGGCGGTTTCGTGCTCCGCAGACACATTTGTGGTGAAAATTGCAACCTTTTAAAAGTCTGTGAACGTTAGCAGAAAAGATGTTAAGGCAACATAATTATGGTCAAAAAAATCAAATCAATAAGTGAATTACTAAATATATTACATGATGATATTGGTAGTTATAATGATGATAAATGGTATAGAGGACAAGGTTCTGTAGACTGGCAGTTAGTTCCAGGAATATTTAGATATTCTACAGAATATTCTGAAACCTCACTATTAACAAGATTTAAACAATCTGCCTCTTTATTAATTGACACTTCACCAAAAGAAGATTTTGATTGGTTATTTTTAATGCAGCACTATGGTGTACCAACAAGATTATTAGACTGGACAGAAAGCCCTTTAATTGCTTTATATTTTGCGGTATGTGAAGAAGAAAATGACAATTATGACAGTGCACTTTGGATGTTAAAACCCATAGAGTTAAATAAACTTGCTAATATTAAAACAACTGAAAAGAATTACATACCTTCATTTGATGATGAATATTTGAAAAATTATAATATACAAAATGTAAATTCAAATAAAAGAGTTGAAATGTCGCCTGTAGCTACAATTGCAACCAGAAATAATTCAAGGATACAAGCTCAATTAGGTGTTTTCACAATTCATCATTTAGACAAAAAACCCTTAGACGAATTTTGTACAGAGAAGGAAATTGTTAAATATATAATACCTAAGGAATCAAAAGAAACACTCAGAAAAGAGTTAGATTTGCTTAGCGTGAATAAATTTTCATTGTTTCCAGAATTATCAAGTATTGGTGAAATACTAAAAAAGAAATTATCATGAGCTATATAGAAACTTTTCCACTACAACATAGTACTATTTTAAGAATTTATTCTGAAAGAGAAGAAATAGAAACCTCCCCTGAATATCAGCGAAATGGTGGTATTTGGACTCCTGAAAAGAAACAACTTCTTATTGACTCAATAATTAATAATTATGATATCCCAAAAATTTATTTTCATCAATTCTCAAGAGAAGAAAGAAATAAAATTGGTAAATCATATTCAATTATTGATGGTAAACAAAGATTAGAAACAATTTGGTCATTTATCAATAACGAGTTCAAATTATCTGAAGATTTCGATTATCAAGATGATACAAATATAAAAATTGCTGGAATGAGCTATAATGACATTGCTCAAGAATATCCAAAACTTAAAATAAAATTTGACTCTTTTGTATTACCAATAATATGTGTCTTAACAGATGATTTTGATTTAATAGAAGATATGTTTTCAAGATTAAACGAGGCTGCTCCTTTAAATTCTGCTGAAAAAAGAAATGCATTTGGTGGTGATATGGTAAGAGTAATTAGAGAAATATCTAATTTAAAATTATTTACTGAAAAAGTTAAATTTCAAAATAATAGATATCAACATTTTGAAATTGCCGCAAGATATTTGTTAGTAGAGACTTCACAACATGAAAACTTAAAATTGATAGATACAAAGAAAGTTTATTTGGATTCTATGGCAAAAAAATACAAAACTGGCAATACCATACTTGTAAATAGCTTTAGAGATACTGTAAAAAATGTTATTGATTCAATGGCTCAAACATTCGTAAATCAAGACAACTTATTAAGAACACAAGGTATTATGGTAGTCTATTATTTATTGTTTAAAAAAGCAATCGATAAACAAATTGTCATTAATAGAATAGATCTGCAAAAATTTGATGACTTAGTTAAAGAAAATAGAAAAAATGCTGAAAAAAACTATGAGGGAGCAGATTTCGACTTACTCGAGTTTGATAGACTTTCTCAATATGGCACTAATGATGTTTCGAATATTAAAGAGAAATACAGAATATTATCAGAATATTTAGGAATAGATTAATTACTTCTGTTAATAAGCTTTTGTAGCAATTTTCTAGCTTTCAGCTCTAGCGTATCTTCTTCAAAAATTCAAAAAAAAAGATTCGAATTTCGAATAATGATTAATAAATCATTTCAACTGGTTCAAGCTTATAACAATCAATTCAAATAACCGCAAATCAACTACCAATTCCATAACTAAATTGTAACTTTGTTATATCAGTAAAAACCAACTTCCATTCACAAAACCCAAACACTAATAGTTTAAAAGTTCCTCCATTTTAGCCCTTACCTTATCAACATTAGGAATCATGGTAAACTCTAAGGTGCTGTTCAACGGTATGGCGGGCATATTCTCAGAACCAATGACCATAACTGGTGCATCGAGGTGTTTAAAACAATTTTCTTGAATTAATCCAGCCAAACTTCTGGCAAAGGAATTATTGGTTGGTTCTTCGGTAACGACAAGGCATTTTTTGGCTTTTTTAACCGATTTGAAAATAGTTTCTTCATCAAGTGGATACAACGTTCGTAAATCTATAATTTCGACTTGATTTTTCATCGTTGCTGAAGCATTCAATGCCCAATGAACGCCCATTCCATAAGTAATTACGGTTATGGTTTCATCAGTTTCTTGTTCCCAAATTTCTTGAACGATATTCGCTTTTCCGAAAGGTAAAATATAATCTTCGCTTGGTTCATTTACTCTTGCAGCATCCGTTCCTTTTACTTTACTCCAATACAAACCTTTGTGCTCCAAAATCACCACAGGATTTGGGTCATAATATGCCGCTTTCAACAATCCTTTCAAATCGGCGCCATTACTTGGATACGCTATTTTTATTCCACGAATATTTGTCAACACACTTTCCACCGAAGAGGAATGATACGGTCCGCCACTGCCATACGCCCCAATTGGAACGCGCAAAATCATACTCACAGGCCATTTTCCGTTAGACAAATAACACGAACGACTCACTTCGGTAAACAACTGGTTCAATCCTGGCCAAATATAATCCGCAAACTGAACCTCAACAATCGGTTTCAAACCAACCGCCGACATTCCAACCGTTGAACCCACAATAAACGCTTCTTGAATTGGCGTATTAAAAACACGCTCGTCTCCAAATTTTTGTGCCAAGGTGGCTGCTTCTCTAAAAACACCACCCAATCGCCCGCCTACGTCTTGTCCGTACAACAAACATTCTGGGTGTTTTTTCATTAATTCTTCTACGGCAAAAAGCGCGCAATCCACCATCACAACTTTGTCTTCACGCTCCGGATTTCGTTCGCCCACTTCTTCTGTAATTGGTGTTGGAGCAAAATCATGTGTAAATAAATCTTCCGGAGTTGGATCTTCGGCTAGTTGTGCTTTATCAAAATCGGCTTGGACTTTAGCAACAGCCGTATTTTCTATAGTTTGAATTTCTTCTGTGGTAAATCCAGCTTCCAACAATTGTTTTATCAAAACTGGAAATGGATCACGAGATTGTGCTTCTTCCAAATCGTCACGATACCATTCCATTCGAACTCCAGAAGTATGATGATTCAACAACGGAACTTTAGCATGAACCAAAAACGGACGACGTTCTTCCCGAATGGTTTGCACCACTTTTTGAACGGCTAAATAGCTTTCGGTAAAATTCGCTCCATCGATAGAAATGGCTTCAATTCCGTGGAAACCTTTGGCATATTCGAATGCGTTTTGCGCACGAGTTTCAGCTGCATTTGCCGAAATATCCCAACCGTTATCTTGTACCAAATACAAAATAGGAAGTTGTTTTAAAGCTGCCATTTGTAATGCTTCGGCGATTTCTCCCTCCGTTACAGATGCATCGCCTAGCGAACATACAACTAATGGTTTCTCTTGATTACCATCTTGAATTCCAATATTTTCTTTGTACCAAAATCCCATAGCTGCACCAGTAGCTGGAATAGCTTGCATTCCTGTAGCCGAGGATTGATGTGGAATTTTAGGTTTATCAGCATCTTTCAAACTCGGATGACAATAATACGTTCGTCCGCCCGAAAACGGATCGTCTTTTTTTGCCATCAACTGCAACATCAAATCGTAAGGTTGCATTCCGATTCCAAGCATCATGGCATCATCACGGTAATACGGAAATGCATAATCTTGAGGCAAAAGTTGCATCGCCATCGCAATTTGAATCGCTTCATGTCCGCGTGAGGTTGCGTGCACGTATTTGGAAACTATTTTGAAATTATCTTCATACAAAGTTGCCATGGCTTTGGCAGTTGCCATTGTTGAAAATGCTTTTTCTAGTATTTTTTTGTCTAACATTATTCTATTTTTTGAACCATTAAGGTATTAAGGTTCATTAAGTTTTATTGAATTAAATTGAAAACTATCATCATAAACTAAATTTCAACACTAAGTTTTTTTTTCAGTCATTTCTTAATTTTTCTTAATATCTTAATGGTTAAAATTGTTTACTTAGCTTCTACAATCCAACCAAATTCGTCTTTGATATCTTGCACTTTAATCGCATTTAAAGTATCATTTACCATTACAGAAACTGGATTTTCTAAAGGAAATTTAATGGATAAATCGTTGTTTCCAATTTCTTCTACCATAGCTATTCCAACTGCTGTTCCTGTTCCGAATGCTTCTTCTAAAGTGCCGTTTTGAGATGCTTCGATGATTTCTGTAATGGTGATTGGTCTTTCAGTTACTTCAAATCCTTTACTTCTTAATAAATCAATCACACTCATTCGAGTTATTCCTGATAAAATCGAACCGGTTAAACTTGGCGTAATGAATTTTCCATTAATTTTGAAGAAAATATTCATCGTTCCAACTTCTTGAATGTATTCAAAATCTTGTGCATCTAACCACAACACTTGGTCAAAACCTTTAGCTTTTGCATATTCTGTTGGACGAATTGCTGCTGCGTAATTTCCAGCTGCTTTGGCTTCTCCTGTTCCACCATTTACGGCACGAACGTATTTTTTCTCCGCGTATAATTTGATTTTTCTACTGAAAAATGGTCCTGCTGGCGATGCCATTACGATGAATTTGAAACTCGTTGCAGCACGCATTCCAATAAACGCTTCATCAGCATACATAAACGGACGCAAATACAAAGCACTTCCTGTTGATGTTGGAATCCAATTTTTTTCTAAAGCAGTGAATTGTTTTAAGGCTTCTACAAATAAATCTTCAGGAAAGGAAGGCATTCCCATTCTATCCGCACTAAAATTCATTCGTTTTGCGTTTTCATCTGGACGGAATAATAATGGTGTTCCGTCTTTCCCTAAAGTTGCTTTCATTCCTTCAAAAATAGCTTGTCCGTAATGTAAAGCCATCGCTGCAGGATGCGTTGGAATTAATGCCAAAGGCTCAATTCTCGGATTATGCCATTCGCCATTTTCATAATCACAAATAAACATGTGATCAGTGAAATTGGTTCCCATGGTAATGTTTTCAAGATTTACTTCTGAAACTCTTGATTGTGAAACTTTAGTTATTTTAATTGCTTGTGTCATTACTGTTTCCATAATGTTATATTGTTGTGTTTGCGTCAAATTGTTCTAAATAATCGCCTACTTTTCGTAAGAAGGAACCTCCTAAAAATCCGTCTACAACTCTATGGTCGAACGATAAAGAAAGATACATCATACTTCTAATGGCGATTTCGTCACCTTTTTCAGTTATAATCACTTCGGGACGTTTTTTAATAATTCCTAATGCTAAAATGGCAACTTCAGGTTGATTGATAATCGGTGTTCCCATCAAACTTCCAAATGTTCCAACATTGGAAATGGTGAATGTACTTCCTTGAATCTGTTCGGGTTTTAATTTGTTATTTCGTGATGCTTCCGCCAAATTATTTACATCTTTTGCTAAAGCTACTAAATCTTTTTCATTGGCATTTTTCACTACAGGAACTATTAAATTTCCTGATGGTAATGCGGTTGCCATTCCGATATTGATATCGTTGTGAACAATAATATTTTTCTCATCCACAGAAACATTAATCATTGGAAAATCAGCTACAGCTTTAGCTACAGCCTGAACAAAAACAGGCGTAAACGTTAATTTCTCGTTGTGCTTTTCTTCGAATTTATCTTTGTTTTCGTTTCTCCAATTCACCAAATTTGTAACATCAACTTCAATGTAAGAAGTTACGTGAGGCGAAGTTTGCTTAGAATACACCATGTGATCGGCAATCATTTTGCGCATTCTGTCCATTTCTACAATTCTGTCTTTTCCTTCTACAAAATTGATTTTTGGTTTCGGATAAGAAGAAGTTGTCAGTTGTCGGTTGTCAGTTATCGGTTTTGACTGAATCGGATATTTACGGTTTTTCAAATAATTAAAAACATCACTTTTTTGCAATCTTCCTTCTGCTCCAGAACCCGGAATGGTTTGTAATTCTTCTAGTGAAAGATTTTCTTTTTGCGCTATTGAAATTATTAATGGCGAAATGAAAGCGTCAGAGTTGCGAGTTGCGGGTTTCGAGTTTCGGGTTTCGGATTGTGGCGTCTCAACTTTGGTTGGTTTGATACTGCTTTTTTCTACAACATCTTGCTTCTGACTTTTAGTTTCTTGAACTCCTTCAGAATCAATCAAAGCCAAAACGGTTCCAACTTCAACAACGTCATCTTTTTGAAAACGAATTTCAGTGATTACTCCCGAAACTGGCGCAGGAACATCACTATCGACTTTATCGGTAGCAACTTCTAAAATAGTTTCTTCGGCTTCCACAAAATCACCTACGTTTTTCAACCAACTGATTATTGTTGCTTCGGAAATACTTTCGCCCATTTTGGGCATTTTGAATTCTGTTATCATATTTTAGTCTTCAGTCGCAGTCGCAGTCGCAGTTTCAATAGTATCTGAAAACTGAGACTGAGACTGTCTACTTATTTTTAAATTCTTCTAATGTTTTGTAAAACGCTTCTTGTGTTGGACGATTGATTGGAATTTCACGTAAAGGCTCAACTGCTTTTAATGTTTCATAGCATTCTTTTGGCAATTGTTGGTATAATGCAGTTCCTTTGGTTTTCCAATCGATCATTTCATCGGAAACGTCTTTTATAATTGTGGCTGGATTTCCTACTACCATTTTTCGGTTTGGGATTTGCATTCCGGCTTTTATGAAACTTAATGCACCAATTATACATTCATCGCCAACATTTACGTCATCCATAATTACAGCGTTCATTCCGACAAGGCAATTCGCACCAATATTGGCTCCGTGAATTATCGCTCCGTGACCGATGTGTGCTCCGGCTTTCAAGACCATTGACTTTCCAGGAAACATATGAATCGTACAATTTTCTTGTACGTTACATCCGTCTTCAATAATAATTTCGCCCCAATCGCCACGAATCGCAGCGCCTGGACCAACGTAAACATTTTTCCCAATAATCACATTACCCGTAACAGCTGCTTGCGGATGGATGAAACTACTTTCGTGAATAACTGGGATGAACCCTTTGAATTCGTATATCATTTTTTAGTTATTAGTGAAGAGTAATTAGTGATTAGCTTTTCCTCTTGATAATGTTTTAATGAAAATTAATAATGAAATGAAAATTAAAAAATGAATAATAATTGATAATATCAACTCTTTTTTATAAAGAAAGTATCTAAAAATATTTATTGTCAACATTAACCCACTTATAAATGGTAATCCTAACAAAATTGCCGCACCTAATCCTGGAACACATGGTCCTGATGGAGAAATAATATCTAAAAAGTAACTTGCAATCAACATCAAAAAATAAAATCCTATTGTAAACAGCGCATTTTTTAAAAATAAATTTTCAATTTTTGGCATTTCTATTTACTATTCACTTCTATTTAAACTTCTTCAACGTTTCTTTTGTAAAATCAGACAATACTAATCTTCCACTTATTGCTGCTCTTTCGGCTAGTAAATTGTCCCAATCTTCTGTTCCTCTCCAAAATACCTTTTTCATTTCGAGCATAGCTTCTGGATTGTAGGTACATAAATGTTCGGCGAATTTTCGAACGGCTTCGTCCATTTCTTCTATGTTTTCAAATACTTGAGCAAACAATCCTTTTTCTTTTGCCCAATTTGCCTCATAAAATGTATTGGCATCGATTGCGATTTGTGACATTGCTGAAACTCCCATTTTTCTTTCGATTGCTGGTGACACTACAAATGGTCCGATTCCGACATTTAATTCTGATAATTTAATTGCTGCAAATTTTGTTGCCATACAATAATCGGTTGATGCTGCTATTCCTACTCCTCCACCAACGGTTTTTCCTTGAATGCGTCCGATGATGAATTTTGGGCATTTTCTCATGGCATTGATTACATTGGCAAATCCTGAGAAAAATACTTTTCCTGTTGCTGCATCGTTGATGGAAATTAGTTCTTGAAAACTGGCTCCGGCACAAAAGGTACGATCACCACCACTTTTTAGGATAATTACTTTAACTTCTGAATTATTTCCAACTTCTGTTATTGTGTTGGCTAATTGTGCTAAAATATCGCTTGGTAGACTATTCTGTTCTGGATGAAAAAATTCTATTTTAGCAATACTATCACTAATTGTATAATTTACATATGCTTCATTCATAATCATATTTTTTACCTGACAGCCACTGGCTGTCCTCCTTTTAATTTCAAATGTTCTGGATGAAAAAACTCGATGGTGGCGATGTTGTTTTGTATGTTTTGTTTTACGTATGCGTTCATAAATTGTTGATTGTTGATTGTTGATTGTTGATTGTTGATTTCAAAACTTCTAAAATCAAAAATCGTTAATCTTCAATCGTTAATTATATTAATCCAAATTGTTCAAAGTGATGATTTAAATGCTTTCTTTCTAATAAATAAGAAGCGTATTTATTCATTTCTCCAAAAACCATATTCTTTAAAATGGCTTCTGGATTTTCTTTGAAATAGGTTTTGTAATTTTCTCTGGCTTCGAAAAATTTGGCTTTGGCTGTTTCGAAATCGGGATGGATTAAATCTTCCAATTCGTCTTTTTTCATTGTTGGAAACTTGGTTCCCATTGGAAATTTATCATAGTTATATAACGAATTATGAACTTTATCCAAAATCTTTTCAGGTGTTGCTATTTCGAAATCTTGAATTTCACCTGACATAATTCGGTAGCCTTCTTCCAAATGTTCCAACAAATGTTGTGGCGTTAGAATTCCCCAACTTGGTTTTGAATTTTCAGTTAGTTTATTCAGACATTCGGCTACTTTTTCATCGGTCATTTCAACGAAAACTTGTTGTTTTTTCTGAACCATTGTTAGAATAGTTGCTACAGCTACTAACTCATCATTAGTATCAAAAACTTCTACAAACCATTTTACAATTCCACTTGGATGTTCGGCTGAAGCTACATCTCTATCGACTTTTTGTTTACACGTTAAACGTACATAAACCGTATCATTGTGGTAAATTGGTCGTAAGAAACGACATTCTTCTAATCCGTAATTAGCGGCAACTGGACCTTTATTTGGATACACGAACAAACCTGCTGCTGCTGCTAAAATGAAGTAGCCGTGAGCGGTTCTTTTTTTGAAAATACTTCCATCAAGTGAAGTAATATCAGTATGTGCGTAGAAATGATCCCAAGTGATGTTGGCAAAATTGATGATGTCGGTATCGGTAACCGTTCTGTTATGCGTTCTCAATGACATTCCGGGTTGGATGTCTTCCCAATGGTATTGAAACGGATGTTGCGTGATTTCTTTATACGCCGAATTCGCTTGATAAATTCCTGTGATTTCAGTCAAAGTCGTTGGTGAACCTTGAATGGCACAACGTTGCATATAATGTTTGATTCCGCGAATTCCACCCATTTCTTCTCCACCACCAGCGCGACCTGGACCACCATGGACTAACAAAGGTAATGGTGAACCGTGACCTGTACTTTGTTTGGCATTTTCACGATTTAGAACTAAAATTCTACCGTGATGCGAGGCTGCGTTTACTACATATTCCTTAGCAATTTCATCAGAATTTGTAACGATAGATGATACTAACGAACCTTTACCCATTTGAACTAATTCGATGGCTTCGTCTAAATTTTTATAAGGCATAATTGTAGAAACAGGTCCAAAAGCTTCGGTTTCGTGAACAGCTATATTTGTAAACGGATTGTCTTCGCGAAGTAAAATTGGACTCACGAAAGCACCTTTTTCGTCTGCTCCGATTATGTTGGTTTTTTCTAAATCGCCGTAAACTATTTTGGCAGATTTTGATAATTCTTCAACTCTTCCTTTTAGAACATCGAGTTGATCTTTACTTACCAATGCGCCCATTCGAACCTCTTTCAATCTTGGGTCACCGATAGCTACTTTGTCTAATGATTTTGAAAGAGCAGATTGCACATCATCCATCAGTTTTTCTGGAACAATCATACGACGAATTGCTGTACATTTTTGTCCTGCTTTTACTGTGATTTCGCTTCGTGCTTGGTTGATGAATAAATCGAATTCTGGAGTTCCTGGAACGGCATCTTCTCCTAAAATTGATGCGTTTAATGAGTCGGCTTCCATTGTAAACGGAACTGATTCTTGTATTAATCTTGGATGTGCTTTTAATAATCTTCCTGTGGCTGCCGAACCTGTAAATGTGATTACGTCTTGACTTTCAACTGTGTCGAAAATATTTTTAGCGGTTCCTGAAATTAATTGTAATGCGCCTTCAGGTAAAATATTTGATGCTATTATTTCTCGTACAACAGCTTCGGTTAAATAAGCGGTAACTGGCGCTGGCAAGACAACAGCTGGCATTCCGGCCATCCAATTACACGCACATTTTTCTAACATTCCCCAAATTGGAAAGTTGAAAGCGTTGATGTGAATCGCCACTCCTTTTTTCGGAACCAAAATATGATGCGCCATAAATCGGCCACCTTTTGACAAATCGATTGGATCGCCTTCTACGTGATACGATTGGTTTGGGAATAACTTTCGCAACGACGCATTAGCATATAAGTTTCCGAATCCACCTTCGATATCAATCCACGAATCGACACGAGTTGCACCGGTTCTATAACTGATTTCGTAGAAGGCTTCTTTGCGTTTGGTTAAATACATCGCCAAACTTTTAATCATATTGCCACGTTCTTGGAAGGTCATTTTGCGGAGTTTTTCACCTCCTTTGGTTCTTCCGTAGTGCAAAATGGCTGGAATATCTAATCCTTCAACAGAGGTTTCTGCGATGAATTCGCCAGTTACTGCATCGTAAGAAGGTTTTCCTTCTCCGGTTGCAGATGTCCATTTTCCTTGTACGTAATGTTGTGTTTTGCTCATAATGATTTGTTTGATTTTTGATCAACGATTTTTGATTTTTAAACTTCCTAAATCAACAATCAAATATCGTTAATCGTTAATCTATACTCTTTCGATAATTGCGGCGTAACCCTGTCCAACGCCGATGCACATTGTGATTAATGCATATCTTTTTCCTGTTAGTTGTAATTCTAATGCTGCTGAATAGGCAATTCTTGCTCCGGTTACTCCTAGTGGATGACCTATTGCAATTGCTCCTCCATTTGGATTTATTCTTGGATCGTTATCTTTTAATCCTAATTCGCGAATGCACGCTATACTTTGTGCTGCAAAAGCTTCGTTTAATTCTATAATATCTATTTGGTCTAATGTTAAGCCTGCTTTTTCTAGTGCTTTTTTGGTGGCTTCTACTGGACCAATTCCCATTATTCTTGGTTCTACTCCTACTACCGATGAACTTACTATTCGAGCTAATGGTTTTAGATTGTATTTTTTTACAGCTTCTTCTGATGCAATGATTGTTGCGCAAGCTCCGTCATTTAATCCTGAAGCATTTCCTGCTGTTACACTTCCGTCTTTTTTGAAGGCTGGACGTAATTTGGCTAAACCTTCCATTGAAGTGGTTGGCTTGATGAATTCGTCTTTTGAGAATTGAATTGCTTCACCTTTTCTTTGTGGAATTTCTACAGTAACTATTTCTTTGGCTAATCTTCCTGAAGTTTGTGCTGCTGTTGCTTTTTGTTGGCTATTTAAAGCAAACGCATCTTGGTCTTCACGACTGATATTGTATTTTTCTACTAAATTTTCGGCTGTTTCACCCATTGCATCTGTGCCGTACATCGCATGTAGTTTTGGATTTATAAAACGCCACCCGAAACTGGTGTCGTACATTTTAGAATCTGTTCCGTAAGCTGATGATGGCTTTGAAACCACTAATGGTCCTCGTGTCATGTTTTCGATTCCGCCTGCTATGAAAATGTGTCCGTCGCCTGCTTTTATGGTGCGATTTGCGTGGATTATTGCTGACAATCCTGAACTGCAAAGTCGGTTTACAGTTTCGCCTGGAACAGAATATGGTAAACCTGCTAGTAATAATGACATTCTAGCCACATTACGGTTGTCTTCTCCGGCTTGATTGGCGCAACCTATGATTACGTCGTCGTAAGCTTCTTTTGGAATGTTTGGATTCTTTTCTACTACGGATTTAATAACCAATGCTCCTAAATCATCTGGACGAACCGATGCTAGTGTTCCTTGGTAACTTCCGATTGGAGTTCTTACTCCGTCTATTATGTATGTTTCCATGTTTGATTGTTGATTGTTGATTGTTGATTGTTGATTGTTGATTTAGATTAGTTCTAAAATCAAAAATCGTTAATCTTCAATCGTTAATCCCTTTTTTTATTCTATTTTCTATTCAATACGTTTGCTTTTTAGCCCTGATGCAAGGGAAAAGCCTCGCTTCTTTAGCGAGCTTTGGAAAGGCAGCAGGAATTACCATTACTGAAAATGCCCTAACCATTCGCTCCTAATAATTCTATTCTTCCCAATCTTTTTGGGTGCGATAAACGACGCCTTTGAAAAGTGCTACCAATTCGTCACCTCGTTTTACTTCTATTATATTGAACCCTAGTTTGTTATTTACTTTTTCTATTACTGATTCGGCGGTTAAATAATCTCCTTCGTTTACGGCTTCGATGTGATTTATTGAGGTTTCGATGGAAACGGAAAATTTACCGTGTGTGTTTGCTGCGAAGCCGAATGCGGTGTCGGCTAACGAATAGGTGATTCCGCCGTGGGCTTTGTACATACTGTTGAGCATTTCTTTGCGAACCGTCATGGCGACTTTGCATCGACCGATTTCGCATTCAATAATTTCGATGCCTAGCCATTGGCTGTAGGCGTCTTGAGACAGCATTTTGTATGGTATTTTTGTTCCTTCCATATCAATTTATTTGATTGTTGATTAACGATTTTTGATTGCAGCACTTTACGAAACTTCAAAAATCAAAAATCGTTATTCTTCAATCGTTAATTATAAAATTTCTTATTTGTTATAGCCATTCTACGCAAAATTGGACTACATCTGTATCGGTCTTCGTGGTATTCGTTGTAGAGTTCGTCTAGTTTTTCTACACACCAATTTATTCCTAGTTCGTCTGCCCAAGTAAGTAATCCTTTTGGATAATTTACACCTTTGGTCATTGCGTTGTCGATGTCTTTGGCAGATGCGATATTCAAAAATAACGTATCGGCTGCTTCGTTGATTAGCATTACAATTACTCTTTCGAAAATTGATTTTGCTAAAACAGTATCTTCTGTTGGTATTGGTGATTCTTGACTATAATTGTAAAATCCGCGTCCTGATTTTCTTCCTAAAAATCCGGCTTCCAGCAATCTTTTTTGTGTGAATGATGGTTTGAATTTAGGATCGAAATAGAAGGCTGTGAATACGGTTTCTGTGACGACGTAATTTACATCGTGACCTATCATATCCATTAATTCGAAAGGTCCCATTCTGAAATTTCCGATGGTTTTTAAAGCCCAATCGATGGTTGCGAAATCGGCTACACCTTCATCGTAAATTCGTAAACTTTCGCTGTAAAAAGGTCTTGCAACACGATTTACTATAAATCCTGGTGTGTCTTTGGCAACGGCAACTACTTTTTTCCAATCGGAGATAATTTGCACAGATTTTTGGAGCACTTCTTCGCTTGTTTGAACCGCTGGAATTACTTCAACTAGTTGCATTAATGGTGCAGGATTAAAAAAGTGAATTCCAATGACGCGTTCTGGTTTTTGGCAAGAAGCAGCAATGGAAGCTATTGATAATGAAGACGTATTGGATGCTAAAATGGTTTCGGGCGAGACATAATTTTCTAGTTCAGAAAATAATTTTCGCTTGATTTCCATATTTTCAATTATGGCTTCGATCACTAAATCGGAATGTGATAATTCTCCTAATGTATGTGCGTAGGAAATGTTGTTTTCTATTCGGGATTTTTCGTGCTCGTCAATTTTTGCTTTTTCGACTAATTTAGATAGCGTATTTTCGAGATTGGATTTGCTTTTGGCAAGCGCATCGAGATTTGTGTCGTAAATTTTTACTTCACAACCTGCTGTTGCGGCAACTTGCGCGATGCCACTTCCCATTGTTCCTGAACCGATTATTGCGATTTTCATTAACGATTGCTGATTAACGATTGCTGATTTTTGATTTTTTTCGTCCATTTTAAAATACACATCTATTTTTTTGAAGAAGCCGTTTTTACACTTGCAACAAAAATTGAAATTAGCTCATCATTTTCTTTTAACAATTTATTTAATGAATCAATATCGGTGACTAATTCAGCTCCTTTTTGGATTTTCATATTGATAAAACTTTCTCTCAGTTCTTTCAAACAAATTTTCATTTTATGAAGAAAATCATTTGTAGATTCTCCACTTCTGGCTTCTCCATAATTTAAAGCAGATGAAGTTGCAGAACGAATTAATTGCTTTGCTAAATGTTCAGAAGCAAAAGATTTATCAATTTTCTTACACATTATAATTACATCAACTGCAAACTGAATTAATCTATCTTCTAAATTTATTGGTTTCATATACTTACTTTTAATTCAAAAATCAACAATCAAAATTCGTTAATCGTTAATCAATTCCCTTTGAATTCTGGTTTTCTTTTCTCTACGAAAGCGGTTACGCCTTCTTTGTAATCGTTGGACGAACTGGCTTCGATTTGCAAATCTGATTCTAAAGCTAGTTGTTGTTCTAGATTATTTGTCATTGATTTATTTAATAATCTTTTGGTTAAACCGATTGCTTTTGTTGGCATTTGAGCTAAAGTTGTTGCCAATGTAATTACTTCTTCTTCAAATAATCCAGTAGGGAAAATTTTGTAAATCATACCCATATTTAAAGCTTCTACTGCTGAAACCTTATCGCCTAACATCATTAATGCTGAAGCTTTTTGGAAACCAATTAATCTTGGCAAGAAGAAAGTTCCTGCGCTGTCTGGAATCAATCCAATTTTACTAAAAGCTTGAATGAACGATGCATTTTCAGAAGCTACAACTATATCGCAAGCTAAAGCAATGTTTGCTCCAGCTCCAGCAGCAACACCATTTACAGCAGCAATAATTGGCTTTTCGATATTTCTGATTTTTTGGATGATTGGATTGTAGTGTTCTTCCAATATTTTTCTGAAACCCGGATTCAATTCTGGATCGGTTACTTCTTTCAAGTCTTGTCCGGCGCAAAATGCTTTTCCGTTTCCGGTGATTACTATTGCACGTACATTTGAATCTTTTGCACAATTGTCTAGAGTTTCTTGTAACAGAAACGCCATTTCACGATTGAAACTATTGAAAACTTCAGGTCTGTTGAGTGAAATCCACGCGACATTGTTCTCAATTTTTAGTTCTATTGAATTGCTCATACCTTATTTTATTTTTTAAACCATTAAGAAATTAAGCTTCATTAAGGGTTTGATTTCAAAAGATTCCCATTTTCATGGGAATTTATTTTAAACATTTAAAGTAGTCGAAAGGTTCTAGGCAATCTTCGCATTGGAAAAATGCTTTGCATGCTGTGGAACCAAATTGACTTACTAATTTTGTATTGAATGAACCGCATTGCGGACATTTTACTACTTTTTTATTTCCTAAAAGTGCTTCTTTATCGGCTGATTCTGATAATGGTGAAGCAATTCCGTATTTTTCTAATGCTAATCTTCCTTTTGGAGTAATCCAATCGGTTGTCCATGCTGGCGATAGGATTAGTTCTATTTTGGCTTCGTAGCCTTTTTGTTTGAATGCTAATTTTATATCATCTCCAATTACATCCATTGCTGGGCAACCGCTGTAAGTTGGTGTAATTTGAACTTCTACAATATTGTTTATTATTTTGGCAGAACGCACTACTCCCATTTCCATTATTGATAATACTGGAATTTCTGGATCGGATACTGTTTCTAGTATTTCGAAGAGTTTTTGGTCGATATGTTCTGTTGTTTCTGTCATAAAGATTTGTTTGATTGAAGATTAACGATTTATGATTTATGAAGTGAAAAAAATCTAAATTCAAAATTAAGAAATCGACAATCGTTAATCATTTACCAATTCATATTTGGATAAGCTAATTGCATATATTGCATTTGTGCTAAAAGATATCCCATATGCTCGCTGTGAATTCCTTGTTTTCCTCCTTTTTGGAAGTAGTCTATTGTTGGAATTTGTAATGTTGATTCTTCTAAAATTTCGTTTACTTTTTTAAAGTAATTTGCTTTTAAAAGGGTTACGTCTACTCCAATTCCTTCAGTTACCATAGCTTTATCTGCGTCAGTTTGGTGGAAAAGTTCGTCTGTAAAAATCCATAAATCGTTGATTGCGGTTTGGATTCTGTTATGACTTTCTTCGGTTCCATCGCCTAATCTTCTAATCCAATCGGAAGAAAATCTTGTGTGATACGATACTTCTTTAATGCTTTTTTTGGCAATAGCTGATAATGTTTCGTCTTTACTATTTTGTAATTCTTCTAATACCAATAAATGATAGACATCGAATAGAAATTGTCTTGCGATAGAATAAGCAAAATCTTGATTGGGTTGTTCCACCAACAAAACGTTTTTATATTCTCTTTCTTTTCTCAAGAAAGCGATTGTATCTTCTGTTGCCTCGCCTCCGATTAATTTGGCTGCATACTGAAAGTAACTACGTACTTGACCGAATAAATCTAAAGAAATATTAGTCATTGCAATATCGGTTTCTAGACTTGGTCCGTGACCGCAAAGTTCACCGAGACGTTGTCCTAGAATTAGAGAACTATCTGCAATTCCGTAGATGTATTGAATTAAATTGTTGTTCATTCTAATTGTTTTTTAGTTTTCCACTTTCGTGGAAATTGTAATTATTTTTCAAAAATTACATATGTTTTAACTCGTCTGGCAATTCGTAAAAAGTTGGATGACGGTAAGCTTTGTCTTTTGCAGGATCGAAAAGTTCGGCGCTGTCGTCTGGATTTGAAGCTGTGATTTGTGCTGATGGAACAACCCAAATACTCACACCTTCCATACGTCGTGTGTAAACATCGCGTGCGTTTTCTAATGCCATTGTTGCATCGCTTGCGTGTAAACTTCCGCAATGGCGGTGTTCTAATCCGTTTTTACTTCTTATAAATACTTCCCAAAGTGGCCAATTTTTCATAGTGTTGAAAGTTGTCGGTTGTCGGTTGTCGGTTTTCAGTTAAAACTGATAACAGATAACTGACAACTGAATTATATTGCTTGTTTTACTTCTTTGTTTGCTTGTTTTTCGGCGTAAGCCATTGCAGCGTCGCGAACCCATTTTCCTTTTTCCCAAGCGTTTACTCTTGCTGAGATACGTTCTTTATTGCATGGTCCGTGACCTTTTACTACTTGCCAAAATTCGTCCCAATTCATTTCACCGAAATCATAGGATTGTTTTTCTTCGTTCCATTTTAAATCTGGATCTGGAATGGTTAAATCAATCATTTTAGCTTGAGGAACTGTTTGGTCTACAAATTGTTGACGCAAATCGTCGTTGCTTTTACGTTTCAGTTTCCATTTCATTGATTGCTCGGTGTGAACTGATTCGGCGTCTAATGGTCCTAACATCATTAATGATGGCCACCACCAACGGTTCAATGCATCTTGTGCCATTTCTTTTTGCTCTGGAGTTCCTTCTGCTAAGGTCATCATAATATGAAAACCTTGACGCTGGTGAAAACTTTCTTCTTTACAAACACGAACCATTGCTCTTGCGTATGGTCCGAAAGAAGTTGAACATAAAGGCACTTGATTAATAATAGCAGCACCATCAACTAGCCAACCAATTGCGCCCATATCGGCCCAAGTTAAGGTTGGATAATTGAAAATACTAGAATATTTTGCTTTTCCGGAATGTAATTGTTCGTATAATTCTTCGCGTGATACGCCTAAAGTTTCACAAGCAGAATATAGGTATAATCCGTGTCCGGCTTCGTCTTGGATTTTAGCCAAAAGTGCTACTTTTCGTTTTAACGATGGTGCACGTGTTATCCAATTTCCTTCTGGTAGCATTCCTACGATTTCGGAATGTGCGTGTTGGGAAATTTGACGAATGTGTGTTTGACGGTATTTTTCTGGCATCCAATCTTTGGGCTCGATTTTTTCGTCTCTTGCAATTCGTGCATCGAAGATTTCTTCTAAATTTTTTACTTCTTTTTCTGACATACTTTTTTGAATTAGTGTTCAGTGTTCAGTCGCCGTAATATTCTACTTTGCAGTAACTTTGAACGATTATTATTTTTTCTTTTGAACCATTAAGTTATTAAGGTTCATTAAGTTTTTGTTGTTTTATATTTTATTTTTATTCAATTCATTTACTATCTAGCCCTGATTGGAGCAAGTATCCTTTTTTGCAAAAAAAGATACTGCGGAAAGCAGGAACATGGATTGCAAAAACTCACTAGCCATTCGCTCCTGACTTCGACAAGCTCAGCCTGACATTACACGCCAAAATCGACTACTACTTTGTCGGTTGTTGGCACGGCTTGACAGCTCAAAACCAATCCTTTTGCGACTTCGTGTGCGTCGAGTGCGTAATTGACTTTCATTTCGACTTCGCCTTCTAAAACTTTGCATTTGCACGTGCTGCAAACACCGCCTTTGCAGGCAAATGGTAAATCGGCTCCGGCTGCTAATGCGCCATCGAGAATGTTGTCGTAGGCTTCGTCCATCACGAAATGGAATTCTTTTCCGCCGTCGATGATGGTAATGTCGGTTCCGTTTACTTTATTTTCTACAATTCTTTTAATACGTTTTTTGTCTTCTTCGGAAATTCCGGAAGTGAACAACTCGTAATGTATTTTATCGCTATCTAATCCGGCAGCTGTTAATTCGTCGCGTAATAGGAAAATCATATCTTCTGGTCCGCAGATGAAACAATCGTCGGTTGCAGGAATGTCGATTATTTTTTCGGTTAAAACCTGAATTTTTTCTTTGGTAAATCTTCCGTTAAACAATTCGGATGCTCGATGTTCTTTGGTTAGGAAATGAAAAATCTCGAAACGATTGAAATACAAGTTTTTAAGCTGTTCAATTTCTTCTTTAAAGATAATGGATTTTACGGAACGATTTAAATAAAATAATTTAAATGTGCTGTTTGGCTCTGATTTTAAATGTGTTTTTATGATTGACAGAATTGGCGTGATTCCGCTTCCTGCTGCGAATGCTATGTAATTTTTGGCTTTTTGGGTATCGATTTCTACATTGAACTTTCCGCTTGGTGGCATTATTTCTAGGATATCACCACTTTTTAGCGTTTCGTTTACGTAGGTTGAGAATAATCCACCATTGATTTTTTTAACGGCTACTTTCCATTTATTTTCGATTGGAGAAGAACATAATGAATAAGAACGACGCACATCTTCACCGTCAATTATTGCTTTTAGGGTAAGATGTTGTCCTGGTTTGTATTGGAATTCTTGCTTTAATTCTTCTGGAATTTCAAAAGAAAGTACGGAACAATCTTTGGTTTCCTTGTAAATATCGGCAATTTTTATGCTGTGAAATTTTGACATAACCACTGAATAATTTTTAACTAACACTTGTTAGTTTGTTATGCAAATTTAGTAAAAATTTTAATATGTTACGAAAACGTTATATTTTTTTTGCTTTAAACCATTAAGGCATAAGGTTCATTAAGTTTTAGGTTTGGAAGACAGATTTGAAAAATTTGAGAAATTATACAATTCCATTGAGTAAAACTTGAATCATATTTGATTTTAGAACTTCGGGTTTTATTGTTTTTTTCTTTCCGTACCAAAGGTAAAGAGTTCTTAATGTTGACAGTGTTGAGAAAATTATGACTTCGATGTTTAGGTTTTTTATTTCGCCGTTTGCTATTCCCGTTTTGATTATTTGTCGGAAACTTTCTTCGTAGTCGTTTCTCATTTTGATAAAATAATTTAAATCATCATCGGTTAAGTGCATCCAATCGTTGTTTAGGCAGGCTAAAGCATCGGAATTTCTGATGGTAATGTCAATGTGGAGTTGGATAATTCGTTCGATTTTTTGGATGGTTGTGACATTAGAAGTAAGGATTTCTTCTATTACGTTGGTAAATTCTTCGGCAATTTCGATAATGATTAAGACTAGAATTTCTTGTTTAGACTTTATGTGATTGTATAAACTTGCGGCTTTGATGTCCATCGCTTGAGCGATGTCACGCATGGTTACTGCGCTATAGCCTTTTTCTTTAAAAAGTTTTGCGGATACGTTTACGATTTCGGTTTTGCGGTCGGTAATCTTCATACGAATCAAATATAAAGATTTTTTTGACTTGGGTAACTTTTGTTACAACTTTATAGGATGTATACCATTAATTTTGCTTTGGAAATCTGAAATAGAAAACAAATTAAAAATATAAAACATGGGATTATTAAGTATGTTAGGTTTAGGTGGAAAATCGGAAAGTGTAAAAGAATACATGGACAAAGGCGCTGTTATTATTGATGTAAGAACAGTTAGTGAGTTTAGAGAAGGTCATATTAAGAACTCTAAGAATATTCCTTTAGACAACATTTTTTCAAAAGTCAATGAAATTAAAAGATTAAAAAAACCTGTTATTGTATGTTGTAAAAGTGGAATGAGAAGTGCGCAAGCTGCATCAATTTTGAAAAACAATGGTATTGATGTTATGAATGGTGGTGGATGGCAAAGCTTGGAAAATAAATTATAGTTTATTGATTAAATAGTTATTGGTTTTTGTAAAGACGGCTCTTGAAGTTATTTCAGAGCCATTTTAGCCTTTTATTTTTGCTTGAAATTCTTGATTATCATTAACTATTTCTCCTTCATATTTTAAGGTCCAACCCATAGAATTTGTTAAAATTAAAATTTTCGAAAGCTCACTAACCAATCGGTTTTTTGCATTTGATTTTAGAGTAGATTTATCTATTTTCTTTTTAAGATTTTCTCTTGCCAGTTTATTTATTTTATTATAATCATCACCCGTAAATTCATTAAAAGTTGATGATTCAGTATCATAATATTTGATATCTGGACTAATTTTTATCTCTTCATCAGGAATATTTGTAATTGTAACCGTTTTTGTTTTCGCATCAATATTATATTTTACTTTGCTTAAATCAAATGCTACAGTTACATCTGCATTAATAACTACTAAAGCTTTTTTATCAAAACTTAAACCCGGAATATAGGTTTCTTTTTTGTCTTTGTAAGTCAAGACTTCAGCAAAATGTCCTTCGGTAACTACTAATTTACCTACATTTTTTATTTGTTGTTGGATTAAATTAGTATCATATTCTATTGAAGAAGTTTCATTTTTGGTCGTAAAAAATTTATAGCCAAAAAATAAAACTAATCCAATAAGAATTAAAACTGCCCATTTTCGAAATTCTGATAAGGCTTCAAAAAAGCCAACTTTAGGAGTAGTTTGTTGTGACATTTTAAAATTGTATTTGCGGATATTTTGAGGCTAAAGTATTAATTTTTTGGTTTAAATTTTTTAAAAATAGTTGATGACTTTCAGAATTAGGATTGAATGGTCGATGGTTCAATGCTCTTTGAATTTCGCACACTTGATTCATCGAAGCAAATTCATATTCTGAAATATAATTTTCAAAGAATTTTATCCAAATATAATCAATCGCCGTTTGAGAAGGATGCAACATATCATCGGCATAAAAACGATAATCACGAAGTTCATCCATCATAATTTCGTAGGAAGGAAAATAGTTGTACTTCGACAGGCTCAGTGTGACAACATTTTGCAGAGCAGTAATTAAATGTGCTTTACTTCTTTGGTTTTCTACAAATCCATCTTTTATATGTCGCACTGGTGAAATGGTGAAAATAAAATTACAATTTGGATTGATTGATTGAATTAAATTGATTGAATTCTCAATTGATTTTTCAATAATTTCTATTGAAAGTAATTCTTTATCAAATTTATTTTGTGCCACTTTATGACAATTAGCTACAATACTTAAACTGTCTTGCTGAGTTTGTCGAAGTCGATAAACCCAAGACGTTCCATAAGTAATAACAAAATGAGATGCTTCTATAATTTGAGTTCTAAAAAGGTGTAAAACTCTATTTAAATTTTGTACTATTAATTCTGAAGAAGTATCACTTAAAAGGGAATGAACTTCATAACAATGCCATAAATCGTTATGAAAAAAAACGTCTTTTTCTGTAAACTCAATTTTATTTACAGCTCTATTTATAAGATTTTCAATAGATATTGGATTAAAGATAATTCCAAAAGGATTTACATAATTTTGAAACTTAAAGTAATCAAATTTTTCTCCCATATTTTCAGCAAAACAGGATCCAATAGAAATAATTTTAGAATTATAATCTATAGGAAAATTTGACTTTTGAATGGGTATTTTAGTGGTGAAGTTCATGAGATTTGTATCACTTTCAAAATTATTATCAAATATATAAAAAAACAATCCTGATAAGTTAAAAACAAATCAGGATTACAATTTACATTTTTCTGTTTATCTATTTCACAAACTCAACCACTTTCTCCAAAGCATCCTTTATTCCCAAAACATGTTTTCCTTTTCCAGATGCGAAGAATGGCTGTCCTCCACCATTTCCGTCAATGTATTTACCTAATTCTCTGATTACATTTCCAGCATTTAATGATTTTTCTGTAACCAATTCTTTTGAAATGTAGCAGTGAATATTAGGAGCGTCATCTTCAACCGAAGCTAAAAACACGAATGAACTTGGCTTAGATGTTCCAATAGCTTGAGCTAAATCTTTAGTTGAACTCATTGACAAATCAACTTGTTTAGCTAAAAAGTTAATTCCGTTTATATCTTGAAAATCTGCAACCAAGGTATTTTTCAATCCGTTAACCTTTTCTTTTAATAGTTGCTCAATTTGTTTTTTCAACTTCGCATTATCGTCTTGCAATGAAGCTACCGATTTCAAAATATCTTGTGGGTTTTTCAAAGTTTCTTTGATCTCTGCTAAAGTACTTTCTTGATTTTTGTAGAAATCTTTCACAGCATCGCCAGTGATTGCTTCAATACGACGAATTCCAGCAGCAACAGCACCTTCAGATATGATTTTGAAGTGCCATATTTCAGAAGTATTTTTTACGTGAATTCCACCACAAAGTTCTTTGCTTTCGCCAAATTCTATCATTCGAACCGAATCACCATATTTTTCACCAAATAAAGCCATTGCTCCCTTATCTAACGCTTCTTGAATTGGAATATTTCTATATTCTTGCAATTGCAATTGTGCTTCGATTTGCTCATTTACACTTGCTTCAACCTGACGTAATTCTTCATCCGAAACTTTAGAAAAATGTGAAAAGTCAAAACGCAAGTAATTTGGATTTACTAACGAACCTTTTTGTTCAACATGCGTTCCTAAAATGTTTCTCAAAGCCAAATGCATTAAATGCGTAGCCGAGTGATTTTTGGAAGTTGATGTTCTTAAATCTGTGTTTACTTTTGCTACAAAACCAGCTTCAAGATTTTCTGGTAGTTGTTTTGCAAAATGTAATATTAAGTTGTTTTCTTTCTTTGTGTCAATGATATCAATGGTTTCGTTTGCAGAAACTAAAGTTCCTTTATCACCAACTTGTCCTCCACCTTCAGGATAAAATGGCGTGTTATCCAAAACTATTTGATATAATATTCCGTCTTTTTTAGAATCCACTTTACGAATTCTTGTGATTTTCACGTCATTTTCTGTTTGGTCATAACCAATGAATGTTTCCACATTTCCTGGAATTAAAACCGACCAATCTTCAGTTGAAACTTCTGAAGCTGCACGAGAACGCGCTTTTTGTTTTTGTAATTCTGATTCGAAATCTGATTCGTTGTATGAAAATCCTTTTTCTTTTAGAATTAAAGCCGTTAAATCTTTTGGAAATCCGAAAGTATCATATAATTCAAAAACTTTTGCTCCTGAAACTTCATTTCCTGATGTTTCGGCAACTACTTTATCCAATAATTGTAAACCTTGGTCTAAAGTTCTCAAAAACGAAGCTTCTTCTTCACGGATTACGTTGGTAACCAATTGTTGTTGCGATTTGATTTCTGGGAAAAATTCGCCCATTTGATTCGCTAAAACTTCAACTAATTTATTGATAAAAGGTTCTTTAGTATTTAAAAATGTAAATCCATAACGAATCGCACGACGCAAAATTCTGCGAATTACATAACCTGCGCCAGTGTTAGATGGTAATTGTCCGTCAGCAATTGCAAATGCAACGGCACGAACGTGATCGACAATTACACGAATAGCAATATTGGTTTTGTTTTGTTCTTCACTTACATTTTTAACATCGTTTGAAGTATATTTTAATCCTGTAATTTGCTCAATTTTTTCAATTAGTGGCGTAAAAACGTCAGTATCATAATTGGAAGTCACATTTTGCATCGCCATACACAAACGCTCAAATCCCATTCCGGTATCAACGTGTTGTGCTGGCAGTTTTTCTAACGAACCATCAGCTTTTCTGTTGAATTCCATGAAAACGTTGTTCCAAATTTCAACTACTTGAGGATGATCGGCATTTACTAAAATTCTTCCAGAAACTGCAGCTCTTTCAGCATCGGTTCTTAAATCGATATGAATTTCTGAACACGGACCACACGGACCTTGATCGCCCATTTCCCAAAAGTTATCTTTTTTATTTCCAAGAATGATTCGATCTTCTGGAACATATTGTTTCCAAATATCCCAAGCTTCTTGATCGAAAGCAACATTTTCTGCAGGATTTCCTTCAAATACAGAAACATACAAACGGTCTTTGTCTAATTTTAAAACTTCTATAAGAAATTCCCAAGCCCAATCCAATGCTTCTTTCTTGAAATAATCTCCAAAAGACCAATTTCCAAGCATTTCGAACATAGTGTGATGATAAGTGTCAAAACCTACATCTTCAAGATCATTGTGCTTTCCTGAAACACGAAGACATTTTTGCGTATCGGCTATTCTTGGACTTTTTGGAGTTCCGTTTCCTAAAAAGTATTCTTTGAATTGTGCCATTCCTGAGTTGTTAAACATCAAGGTTGGATCGTCTTTTAGCACAATTGGCGCTGACGGAACAATTAAATGTCCTTTTGATTCAAAGAAATTGAGATAAGCTTTTCTAATGTCTTGCGATTTCATTTTTGAAATAGATATTAATGTTGTTTTGAAACTTTTTTTTCATAAAAATGGACGGCTCTTTAGCCCTGATTGAAGCAAGTATCCTCGAAGAGATACTGCGAAAAGCAGGAACAGAGATAACAAAAATGCCTAAAGTTTCGCTCATAAAAATAGGAAAGTTTGAAACATTTATTAAATTTGTTCGTATAACCATTATTGTTCTTAAACCGTTTACAAAAATAGTATAATTTAAGAAATGTCGAAGAAAGTTAAGTATTATTACGATTCTGAGAGTTTAGCCTATAGAAAAATTAAAAACCAGAAAAGAAAAAAATTTGGATATGCACTGTTATTCCTTATGGCATCGGCGTTATTTGGTTTTTTGTGTTTTATTTTATTTATGAACATTCCCTATTTTAAAACTCCAAAAGATAAGATACAAGCCAGAGAAATTGAAAATTTAAAGGTAAAATATTCTATTTTGAATAAAAAAATTGAAAATTTGGAGGAGGTTGCAACCGATTTAGAAAACAGAGACAATAATTTGTATCGCACTTTTTTTAATTATGCTCCTATTTCTAGTGAAAAACGAAGAGGTATTTTTGATAAAAATAGGTATAAAGATTTGGAAGGTTATAACAATTCAGAATTGGTTAAGAATACGACAAAAAAAATTGATGGTATTGCACAAGCATTGGCTTTTCAATCGAAATCTTTGGATGAAATATTGAAATTAGCAAAAGCAAAAGACAAGCTGCTGAGTGCGATTCCGGCAATTCAGCCTGTAAAGAATGAGGATTTAAAACGAATGGCGTCTGGTTTTGGTTATAGAACAGATCCTTTTACCAAAGCACGAAAGATGCATCAAGGTATGGATTTTACGGCTTCTACCGGAACACCGATTTATGCCACGGGCGATGGTGTTGTTAAAAATGCTGATAATTCGCTTTCTGGTTATGGAAATCATATCGAAATTAATCATGGATTTGGCTATTTGACACTTTATGCCCACTTAAGTAGTTATAAAGTTAGGCCTGGGCAACTAGTAAAACGCGGCGACATTATTGGTTTGGTAGGAAGTACAGGAAGAAGTCAGGCGCCTCATTTGCATTATGAAGTTCATAAAGATGGTAAGGTTGTAAACCCAATCAACTTTTATTATGGTACGATTTCTGCAGCCGAGTATAAAATTATATCTAAAATTGCCAATCAAGAAAATCAGTCGTTGGACTAACCGATTTAAGATTGATGATTTTTGATTTTTGAAACAACATTAAGTAGGTCAACGAGATTGTATTTTAAAATTTATTAATTTGGAATTTAAAAAATATGTACATAGAATTATCAAAAGATAAATTGTATTTTAGTATTGGTGAAATTGCCGAAGCGTTTAATGTAAATGCATCGTTAATTCGTTTTTGGGATAAAGAATTTGATATTTTAAAACCAAAAAAAAATGCCAAAGGAAATAGAATGTTTACCCAAGAAGATGTAAAAAACTTGCAACTGATATATCATTTGGTAAAGGGACGTGGATTTACGTTGGAAGGTGCAAAAACACATTTAAAAGAAGGACAGAAAAAAACCTTAGACAAATTTGAAATTATTTCGAAATTGGAAGGAATAAAAGCAGAATTAACCAATATTAAAAACAATTTGTAAAATGAAAAAAGAACATCTTATTTTCGCAAGTTTTATGATTTTTATAGTTTTAACTACTGCTGGCGCACTTATGAAAATTATGCATTGGGAAAACGCTAGTTTTGTTTTGGGTGGAGGAATTGCTGCTCTGGCAATTTTTATTTTGGTGGCACTTTATGAAATTTTTAAATCAGATAGAGTCCCAATTAATGAAAAAATCATGTGGCTTGTTGGACTTTTTTTTTTAGGATGGTTGGGAGCCTTTCTATATGTTTTAATTGGTAGAAAACGAATTATTAAGAATTAAATTTTAAACAATAAACTAAAAATTAGAAATTATGAGAAAATTTTTGCCTTGGATAATTTTAGCAGCTGTAGTATTAATGGGATATAGCTACTTCAAAGGAATCAATAACACAGCAGTTACTCTTGAACAAGATGTAAAAGAAGCTTGGGGTAATGTTCAAACTTCTTATCAAAGAAGAAATGACCTTATTGGAAATTTAGTAAAAACCGTTCAAGGTGCTGCAGAATATGAAAAAGGAACTTTAACAGCAGTTATTGAAGCACGTTCAAAAGCAACTTCTATGACAATTGATCCTACTAATATAACTCCTGAGCAATTAGCACAATTTAACCAAGTTCAAGGTGGAATGAGCAGTGCTTTATCAAGATTATTGGTAACTGTAGAACAATATCCGAGTTTGAAAGCTAATGAGAACTTCTTGAAATTGCAGGATGAGTTGGCTAGTACAGAAAATCAAATTTTGACAGCAAGAACTCGTTACAATGAAGCAATCAAACCATACAATAATCACGTAAAAGTATTCCCAAATAGTATTTTTGCAGGTTGGTTTGGATTTAAAGAAAAACCATTCTTCGAAGCAGTCGCTGGTGCAGATAAAGCTCCAGATGTGGAATTTAATTTTGATAAAAAAGAAGATAAAAAATAATGTCAAAAGTAGAAGATTTTTTAACTAAAGCCGAAGAGGCAGAAGTAGTTGAAGCTATTCGTTGGGCTGAAAAAAATACTTCAGGTGAACTTCGTGTGCACATAGAAAAAGAAACATCCATGGCTCCTATTGACAGAGCTGTGGAGGTTTTTTATCTTCTTAAAATGGAAAACACCAAAGACCGAAATGGTGTCATTATTTATGTGGCTGTAAAAAGCAAACAATTTGCAATTTATGGTGACAAAGGCATTAATGAAAAAGTGGCTGATGATTTTTGGAATTGTACCAAAGACATCATGCTAAACCATTTTAAAAACGGCAACAACAAACAAGCATTGGTTGACGGAATTAACAATGCAGGCGAACAACTAAAAAAACATTTTCCTTTTGTGGATAATGATACTGACGAACTTTCTAACGAAATATCAAAAGGATGATACAACTAGTTTTTAGAATCGTAAAATTCTTGTTGATTGCTTCATTATTATTGTTACATCAGCTTGGTTTTGGGCAATTTAAAATTCCACCAAAACCTGATTTTGAGACTTCTGTCTATGATTATGCAAAACTTCTAAATGCTTCAGAAAAAGCAGCTTTAGAAGACAAATTAATTAAATATTCAGATTCTACTACTACTCAAATTGTAGTCGTAACCGTAGACAATATTAATGGAGAAGATATTGGAATTTTAACTCCGAAATGGGGTCACGAATGGGGAATTGGTCAAGCAAAACAAGATAATGGTGTCTTTATTCTTTTGGCAAAGGAAGAGCGAAAAATATGGATTTCACCAGGATATGGAGTTGAAGATAAACTTGTGGCTGGGATAACTGGTGACATTGTTAGAAACATTATAATTCCAGAATTTAAAGCAGGTAGCTACTATAATGGATTGGACAAAGGTGTCGATGCTGTTTTTCAGGTTTTAAAAGGAAAATATAAAGGCACTAGAATTGAAGATTCTAATGATAATAGTATTTTTCCAATACTTCTTTTTATAATTATTTTTGTTGTTATCATGATTATAGCCTCAAAAAACAAAGGTGGAGGAAACTCAGAAAATTCTTCTGGAGGACCAAGTTTACTTGACATTATCATATTAAGCAATATGGGAAGAAGTTCTGGTGGTGGAGGTTTTGGTGGCTCTTCTGGTGGTGGAGGTTTTGGTGGTGGCTTTGGCGGTGGAGGATTTTCTGGTGGTGGAGCTGGTGGAAGTTGGTAAGTCATTTATATTTTAAATCTAAAAATTTATTTATAAAAAAACGCCTTTCAAGATATGAAAGGCGTTTTTGATTTTTACCACATATAACGATTGCTAGGTTTCTGCTCTTTATCTCCAAATTTATCTAACTTATAAGATAATGAAAACATTGCGTAACGCCTTAAAACAATATTTTCTTCATCTCTAATTGATGTTGCAGAAATAGTTCGTGTGGCACTCAAATTTTGATTAAGTATGTCATACACTTTTACTTTAGCAGTAAGCTTTTTTTGAAAGAAACTGTATGATAAACTTGTATTCCATAAATAAAAATCTTTTCTAAAACCATCAGCGATATTAGAATTATAAGTATAACCGAAATCATTTCCGAAAGTCCAATTTTTTGGCCAAAAATTTGTAACCTGAATATTGAATTTATGAACAAAATTGGAGGCTTCGTCTATAATATAATTATCATAAGTTGTTCTACTTGATGTATAATTATAGTTGGGACTGATCGTAAAAAGATCACCGTACTCATAAGTAAAATTCAATCTTGGTGATATATTAAATGAAGTCGCACTAAACAATTCACCATCGGTAAAACCTTTAGAAAAATTGGCCCAGTTATTAAAATTGATGCCAAATCTAAAAGTATGCTCTTCTTTTTTAATGGATTTATTCAAATAAAATCCAAACCAAAAATTATTGGTTCCTGATACATTCTCATAAGTGGTAGTTCGTTTTCTATCAGCATTAAATGTTGTTGAAGATACAACCTGACTATCGTAAAAGTTTCCTCCTGAATAAATTCCGTAACCCGAACGTGTAGCATAATCATAATTGCTAAAATTGAAGTTTAGATTATGATATTTATTAAAATCTAAATCTTGATTACCTTTTATTGTATTCAATGGGTTTGAGAGATTTTCTACAGGTAAAATTTGCGTTGCAGAAGGCATCGAATATTCATAATTATAGCTAAACCAAATTCTTTTGGATTTAGTAAATCTATAATTTAGGTTGGCTGTTGCAAACGGAATCATGTAATTTCTATTTAAATTTGTAACAGTTCCAATATAAAAAGAGGAATTATCAAAATTTACAATACTTGTTCCTACGTTGATATTAAGATTAAATTTAGATTTATTCAAACCAAAACCTGTTGTAGGCGTGACAGATTTTATTAATGATGTGGTTTCAAACGATAGCAAATCGTTATTCACTGAATAATCGTTAGAAAACGCATTAAAATCGAAAGTTGAGATTCTTTCAATGGCTTTTTCACTACTAAAAGTTGTTCCTAATCGAAATAAAAGCGAGTCGGTTATTGGTTCTGAAAATTCAAATTCTGCGCTATAATCGTCATTTTTTCGTTTTGTAACTCCTAGCTGATCTCTAATATCATCAGGCTGTGCACCTTGATAAAAAATAGTGCTTGATTGTGTAATGGTATTATCAACAGAGTTATTATTATCATTCTCTAAAACAAGACTTAAATACCTGCCTTTTTTCCTAAAAGATCTAGAAAAAGTAAGCGTATTTTTGAAAGAATCACTAGCACTTTCACTACTATTCTCTGCTGCACTTTCATTTAACAAAGAGGCTGCATTATCACGAGAATTCTGATTAGAGGTACTTACATATTTACCCGTGGCTTTAGATAAATTAGGTTCAAAGACTAATGAAGTTAAGGAATCAATTTTTACTTCAAGTTCAAAATTTAAATTATGTCCAAAACGTTCGTCTAATGTTCTAGAAGTTGAATTGGTAGCAAAATTTCCCGATGGTAAAAAATTGGTTTGGTTGGTTCTATTTTCATTTTCAGAATTTGTATTTGAAAAGAAATAACTTCCGGTCGCGTCTAACCCTTTTCGCCATTCGTCAGAATAGTTTACTCCTATCATATTAGTTCTAGTAATTCCGGTATTTCCACCAAAACGTCTGCCGTTTATACCAAACGAACCATCGCCATTTACCCACATACTTCGACTTCGTCCACCGCCCATATTATCAAAAATTTCATCCATCGAAAATCCTGTTGAATTTATATTATTAGAAGATGCTAAAACACTTATTTTAGTTTTATTTTTAAAATAATTTGCTAATCCGCTGCTTTCATACCGATCATTGGTTCCTAGACCACCCATTATTTTGCCGAAGAATCCTTTATTTTTCTTTTCGTCAATGGTTAAATTTATACTTGCGTTATCTGAACTTGCAGTAGTTCCTGTTTTTTCTTCTTTTGCAGTTTTGGTATCTGATACTTGAACTTTATTAATAATATCTGAAGGCAAATTTTGAAGTGCAATTTTACCATCTTTATCAAAAAATGGTTTTCCGTTGACTAGGATTTGATTTACTTCTTTTCCGTTTACTGTTATTTTACCTTCGGCATCTATCTCTACTCCGGGTAATTGCTTTAATAACGTTTCTACATTGGCATCTGGACGAACTTTGAAAGAGGAAGCGTTAAACTCTAATGTGTCTTTTTTTATTCTTATTGGTGGCATATCATTTTTAATTACCACTTCATCTAAGCTATTGACAGCTGTTTTAAGTTCGATTGTACCATAATCTTTATCTGATTCTAAACTTTGAAAATTTTCTTTATAATCGTCATAAGTTATATATGAAATTTTTAGAACAAAAGGTTTATTTATTTTTTTTATTTTGAAATCAAACTTTCCAAATTTATCCGTAATTGTATAATCAATTACAGAAGAATCTTTGGCAGAAGTAACGTAAACAGTGGCAGATTCAATAGGTAATTTGGTAGTTTCATCAATAACCTTTCCTTTTATGTTTATAGTATTTTGACTAAATGAAAAAGATATAAAAAATAACAAAAGAAGCGATAAAATAGATTTAGACATAAAAACAATGGTTAGTTCAGATAATAACTGCGAATTAATAACTTTAGTATTATAAGTTGTAATTTCTTACTAAAGTTTAACATTATTTTATTCTTATAAAAAAACCGATTCAAATTAATGAACCGGCTTAAATTACTTTTTACATCTTATTTCTTTTTCAATGCTTGTAACGATGTTGTAGCATAGCTATTAGTTGGGTCTAAGGCGAGAGTTTTATTAAAATACTCAATAGCTTTGGTTTTGTCCGTATTAGCAAAATATGCTGCAATACTGTTGTAAGCTTCTGTTACTTTACTTTTATTTTTGCCAATCTCTTCATCTCCTTTTGCTACAACCATATCTACGTATTTTTGAAAGGTTGCTGCCATAACATCATCTTTTTCTAATGAGCTGTTAATTCTTGCCTTGTATAAATAAGCTTCTTGATAATTTGGTGAAGCAGTAATCACATTATCCATAGCAATGTCTGCTTTATTTAATCTGGCGGCATCAATATTAGCAGCATCTTTACCTCTATTTTCTGTGTAAACCGACAAACCATAATAAACGTTGTCCTCTAAAAAATTTCTAGATTCAGGATTGGTGATTGCCAATTCAAATATGTGAGAAGCAACTTCATAGGATTTTAGTGTGAAATATTTTTTACCAATATCGTTTAGACCATTTGCCATAACAATATCCATTTCAAGCGATTTCTTTAAATTATCAATACCACTTTTTAAAAGCACTGCATCGGTAACTTTTCCGTCTTCACCCAGCGATTTATTTGTTTGTGCAAGTCCTAAATAATAATAATCACCCGCAATTATTTTATTTGTTCCTGTCGAAATATAATCTGTTAAAGCAGTAATCGCAGCACTTGGATTTCCATTTTCGTATGCAGAATATCCTAAATAACGTAAAATTCTAGGATTTACATTATCTAATTTTTTCATTTCATTCGCTTCCAATTCAAGCGCCTTATAGTCTTTTGCTAGGATTAAAAAATCTGCATGACGCATTCTAGAAGATAAAGAATAATCTGTTAAGGACAAATACTTTTCATAATAATCTAAAGCTTTTTGAATATTCTCTTTGTAGGTCTTTGGTTGATTACTTCCCCATAAATAATGTGTTTCTGCAAGCTCTCTGTATGCCGGACCATAATTGGAGTTTAGTGACAAAACTTCATTAATACCTTTCACAGCCTCGTTATAAGCCTTAGCAAATTTCAATAAAACACCCAATTGCATCTTTGCTCGAAGAAGTGTCGGATCATTTTGAAAAGCATTCCTATAAGAAGCGTAGGCGTCATTTTGATTTTTATCACCAAAATAAGCATCACCGAGAGCTAATTGTACCTGAGCATCATTAGGACTAATAACTTTTGCTTTATTTAAAATCTCTAAAGCACTCTTGTAATTTGGTTTTGAAATATTCATAAAAGCTCTCGCCATATAAACATATTCCTCTACTTGCTTTTTCTTAATTTCTTTATTAACAAGATCAAATTTAGCTTGAGCAGCTGCGATGTTGCCGTTATCTAAGTCAATTTCCGCCAAACCAATATTATTGAATCTCGCTTCGTTTGCAGCAGATAAACCTCTTTGAAAAGCCATTTTTGCAGAATCTTCAATTCCTTGTTTTAAGTAGATGTTTCCCAATAAGAAACTTGCCTTTCCGTCGGCTGGTTTGCTTTGAATAATACTTTTCAACATTGATTTTGCTTTCTCATACTGCTCTGCATCAATAACTTTTTTTGTAGTTTCAATATCTTGAGCTTGCACAACTGCTGTTGCAGCTATAAAGGCTATACTTAATATTTTTACTTTATTCATTTCTCTATTTTTTTTCTATTTCTATTTGATTTCTTGTTCTAATATTTCTGCTTGGTTGCCTTATTGGCGCGAGTCCAGACTGTGCAATGATTCGTTGTCCAATCTCTCCTGCTACAAATGATGCAAAGCCCATTCCTAAACCACTATATCCTTGACAATTGATAATATACAAAACACGTGCCAAAGGGTAAGCTCTTGTTCCAATGTTCTCTTGCGACGGATAAACATATTTATTATCACCAGTTTTTATGCTAAGTATCTTAACTTTATTTACATATTTTTGCATTGAGGATTTGGGCTGTGTTAGCCAATTTATTCCTACGACACCGACCATTCCATCATGCTCTGATATATGTTTAATTACTTCCTCATTTGTTTTAAATGAGAAAACTCCCTCAATTGGTAACGACTCCACGTTAGCTAATTCACATAAAAATGAAGCAGTGCTTGAATTAGGATTATCGAAAACTAATCCCTTAATTTTATTTTTATTTCCTTTTAAAAAATCAATGACCTCTTTGACATCAATTAAGGTATCATTAGATTTTGCATTTCTGATAAAAGTTATCGCATCAATTGCAAATGGGGTTGATATTGGATTTATTCTCCTCTTTTTGAAAAACATGAATTCTTCTTTGCTCAAATCTCTAGGCAATATTAGAATTCCCGATTTTTTATTAGTAAAATCAATAACACTTTCCTTTTCAGATTTAGGAATCAACATTAACTTAGCATTATAATCCGTTTGAAAAATAGTAACCTGATCTTCAACTATTGGCAACAAAGTTTCGTCAACTAAAATTGAGGTCTCACCCTCAATTATTGAATCAGAATTAGAACTATTTTTATCTTTATTATGACATGCGATTAATGTTATAAAAATAAAAATTGGTATTAAAATAATATGAAATACATTTTTAATCTTCATCAATACTACTATTTAAATTTCTGTAAAACCTAAAGAAACCATAAACAATCAATAAAACACCTAATGCAACTCTATATTTTGGTTGCAATCGTACGGGAAATGTCGTCCAAAAAATTAATACAATTCCAAATGTTAAATAAATCAAAAAAAACAAAATTCCTATAAATAGAAGAAATCGCTGATTAAGCGATTTCTTCTTATAGTTATTTTTAAAATCTTTAAGCATATTATTCGTCTGGAGTTTCAATAGATATTGGCAACTGATAAGAACATCTTACTTTTTTACCATTTTGCTCTGCTGGCGTCCATTTAGGACTTTTTCTTAAAACTCTTTCCGCCTCTTTTCCTGTACCGAAACCGACATCTCTTAAAACTTTTATATCTGTAAGAGAACCATCTTTTTCTACAGTAAACTGCACAAATACCTTACCTTTTAAACCAGGCTCGTCTGGTGCTTGATAGTTATTTTTAACAAAATTATAAAACTTTGCAATACCTCCTGGGAATTCAGGTTTTACCTCGATACCAGCCATGCTGTACACTGTATTATCTTCCTCAACTACAGCTTGCTGTGGTGGACCATTTCCGGGTGGATCAACAGTTAATTCTGCGTCTGGATCACCTTTGATATCTTCTTTACCAAGATTTTTATCTTTAATTTCTTCTACTTTTGGAGGCTCCTCTGTAACATCTTCAGTCTTTGCTACAACTGGTTTTACAAACTTCACTTGATCCACTTTTGGAGGTGGTGGAGGTGGTGGAGGCAAATTCTCCTTTGGTTTTTCTTCTTTTGGCGGCAATTTTATAGCTGTAATCTTATCGTTTAATGATTCGTCCTCATCTATTGAATCAGGCAACATTTCTATGATTACGGGCGTAGCAATTGCCAACGAAAAAATCACTGCTCCAATAATGAATGCACGCACGTTTGTATTGGTGTTTTTTTTACGTAATTCGTATGCACCATAATTTTTGTTTCGTCCTTCAAAAACGATGTCTAACCATTTATTATCAAATAGGTCTATTTTCATTTTGATCTAGTTTTAAAATGCTATTCAGCACCTTTATTAAGTTCCTCTGCTAATTTATTTTCTTCTGGAGAAAAATCATTAACTATTGCATAAGTTGGCACCTTTGATATTGCCATTTCATCTAGTATATCTACTAAATTTTTGTAAGTAGATTTTTTAGTCGGTTTAATAATAACAATCATACCCTTATCCTTACTACCAGTTACCTGCGGAATTGACTGAACTCTTGGAAGGATAACTTTACGAATACCCTCTTTTCCATAACCAGTGTTCTGTGGTTTTCCATTAACTTCTGGAGCTTCTACAAGTCCATGAAACCACTTTATTTGGTCGTTAGCACCCAGAATAACAGTAACTGTTCTTCTTTGGTCTGTTTTAATTACAACATCATCTTTTTTATCATCTTCTTTATCAGGTAAACCCAAATCCATAGATTTTGGTTTAGATAGCGATGTGGTTAACATAAAGAAGGTGATTAATAAAAATGCTAAATCCACCATCGCTGTTAAGTCAACTTTAGAGTTTTGCTTTTTACTTCTTACCTTACCCCCGCCTTTTTTACCGCCGTCGTCGCCTGTATTTAATTCTGCCATTTTTGCTTACTAATTAAACATTAAAAATCCTTACCTCTTGCACCAGTAACTAAATTAAAGCTATTGATTTTTTGGTCTTGTAAAATATCCATCACCTTTTTGATTTTTGGATATCCTTGTTTAGCATCACCTTTTATAGCGAAGTCGAGTTCTTTATCGTTACCAAGCTCAATATTTGCCTGACGTACCGTATATATCCAATCTTTTAATTGGTTATCTAATGAATCCAAAGGTATGCCTGGTTGCAATCCTTCTTTATTTCTATCTGCAGCTTTCATTGCAATAATTTGCTTTAATGCCTGAATTGGAACACCAAATTCATCTATTAGTGCAAATTGTGCTGTTTCTTCTGGTGTAAACTTAATTTGATATTTATTACCCATTAACTCTAGTGTTTTTGCTCGAACATCTCTGTCCTTCATACCAAAAAACACTTTGTCTTTACCTTCGCTTTTGCCGATCGTTAGCATAACTAACCCTGTATCTGGCAGCTTTACTTCAACAGTTGAAGCTGGTGTTTCTACAGGCAATGCTTCTGGTGTTTTTGCAGTTGCGGTTAAGATAAAGAAAGTGAGCAAAAGGAACGCTACATCACACATAGCTGTCATATCAATCGCAGCTGCGTTTTTAGACATTTTTATTTTTGCCATTTGTTATTTTTGTTATTATTTAATAAATTGACTGATGACAATTATTAAATGATTACTATTATTTTAAGCTTCCTCTTAATCTTCTGTACGTATTCACGATAGAAGTTCCTGCTTCATCAATTGAATAAGTTAACGAGTCAATTTTAGAGTTGAAGAAATTATACATTACAATAGCTAAAGCTGATGTAGCAATACCTGTAGCTGTATTAATAAGTGCTTCAGATATACCTGTTGCAAGCGCTGCTTGATCGGGAGTTCCAGAACTAGCTAACGCACCAAATGCCTTGATCATACCTGATACCGTTCCTAACAAACCTCCTAATGTACCCAAAGATACTAAAGTAGAAAGAATCGTCATGTGCTTTTCTAACATTGGCATTTCTAAAGTTGTAGATTCTTCAATTTCCTTATGAATCATTTCTGCAGCTTCTTCGCTGGTAAAACCTTCTTTTTTAACATCTTGAAATTTAACCAAAGCAGATTTAATTGCATTTGCAACAGAACCTTGTTGTTTATCGCATGCGCCAATAGCATCTTCTATTCTTCCTTCTTTAATATGGCCTTGAATAGAATTCATGAATTTATCAAGATTTGCTTTACCAGCAGCTTTCGAAATAACAAAAAATCTTTCAAAAGAAAAAACTACAACCATTAATAACATTCCTAGTAATATTGGTACAATAAAACCTCCCATATAAACCATCCCTAAGGTATTAATTGGTTTCGGATGATCTGAATTGAAACTTCCTGCTTCAAAATTAGATTCTGCACCCATAATAAATTTCCACACTATGGTTCCTACTAAAATACATGCCACAATGATAATTCCAGTAATCATTCCTCCCCCGTTTGAACCGTTGTCTTTTTTAACGTTTGTCATTTTTTTTAAAATTTAATAGTTTTTAATAATTTATAAGTTTTTGTTGTAAATAAACTTGAATAGGAGCAAATTTAATTTTTTAGTTTAAATAAAAAAACTTTTTTTATAATTTATAACATTATCTTAAATAGAAGCCAATATTAAAATTTCTTCTATAAAAAAATCAATTTTGATGTTAAAAATTTAAAAGTTTGTCTTAAAATCTAATGTATACGCAAACTATATAGTTATAATAACGAAAAAACAAATGCTATTATTATACCTTTAGATATAAAAAACACTTAAAAGGTTGGAATCAATTAAAAAAAACTTTGAAAAACTGTAAAATAAAGGTCAAAAAAATATAGTATCTTCGCTATAATTTTTTTAATAAATCATTCAAAATTCTACGACCTATGAGTGTAAAAGATCTATTTATAAAACACATTAATGATGGATATATTTCTAAAGGAGAAGGAATTCTTCTTGGTGCTGCTATTTTAAACAACGAAACAATAGGTGAAGCGAAGGTGAAAATTCCGCTTAAAACATTAAATCGTCACGGATTAATAGCTGGAGCAACGGGAACAGGAAAGACCAAAACAATTCAAGTATTATCAGAACAGATGTCTTCTTTTGGTATACCTGTTTTGATGATGGATATAAAAGGTGATTTCTCTGGAATTGCAATGCCTGGTGAAGAAAAAGACTTTATCATCAATCGTCATGCAAAGTTAGACATTCCTTATGTTACTTCATCTTTTCCTGTAGAATTGATGACACTTTCTGCGCAAGATGGTGTTAGAATGAGAGCAACTGTTTCTGAATTTGGACCGGTATTATTTTCAAGAATTTTAGATTTAAACGATACACAATCTGGAGTTGTCGCTGTTATTTTTAAATATTGTGACGATAACCACATACCAATATTAGATTTAAAGGACATAAAAAAAGTATTGAATTATATCACCGAAGAAGGCAAAGAGGAAATAACTAAAAATTATGGCAAAATTTCAACTGCCACAACGGGAACCATTCTTCGGAAAATTATTGAATTAGAACATCAAGGCGGCGATTTTTTCTTTGGCGAAAAATCATTTGAAATTGACGACTTAATGCGAATAGATGAAAACGGCAAGGGATACATAAATATTTTGCGATTAACCGATATTCAAGATAAGCCTATACTATTCTCAACCTTCATGCTGAGTTTATTTGCTGAAATTTACCAACAAATGCCAGAAAAAGGCGATGTTGAACAGCCAGAATTAGTGCTATTTATTGACGAAGCACATCTTATATTTAACGAAGCAAGTAAAGTTTTACTGAATCAAATTGAAACTATAATTAAATTGATTCGTTCTAAAGGAGTTGGTGTTTACTTTGTAACGCAAAATCCGATGGATATTCCGAAAGGAGTTTTAGCACAATTAGGTTTAAAAATACAGCACGCGTTAAGAGCTTTTACTGCAAATGATAGACAAGCCATTAAGCAAACAGCAGATAATTATCCTACTTCTGATTTTTACGAAACAGATAAAGTTTTAACCTCTCTAGGAATTGGTGAAGCATTTGTAACCGCATTAAATGAGAAAGGGATTCCAACACCTTTAGCTGCAACAATGCTGCGCGCCCCTATGAGTAGGATGGATATTTTAAATAAGAACGAAATTGCTGACATCAATGCGCAATCAAAACTTGTAAAAAAATATGCTGAAGAAATCGACCGAGAAAGTGCCTACGAAATTTTGAATAAAAAATTAGACGAAGCAATTGAAGCCGCAGAAGTTGTTGAAGAGCAAGAAAGACCTGAAAAAAATAGCGAACCAAGCACTGCAGAAGTTTTAGGAAAATCGGTGACCAAAGTTGTAACAAGTGCAACCTTTATTAGAGGTGTATTTGGGATTTTGATGAAGATGTTTAAAAAATAGTCTAAAGATACTAATCTAATGAAAAAATACTTAATTCAAAAATCACCGTTCGTTGTACCAACAACTGATGGTAAATTAATTGAAGAACATCACGGAAAAGTTGCAACTAATAACGACACTATTTCTATTGCTCACATGATAGCGCCGCCAAAATGGAGTGAACCTTTTCAAACTCCTGAATTTGAAGAGTATACTTATATAATTTCAGGTAAAAAGCAATTTATTATTGAAGATGAAGTTATTGTTTTAGAAACTGGTCAATCTATTAAAATTGAAGCAAACACTAGAGTTCAATATTCCAATCCATTTGATGAAGTATGCGAGTATATTGCGATTTGCACACCTGCATTTGATTATAACAAAGTACATCGCGAGTAAAAAAATTAAAAAAAAAAATAATGAAGCAAATTTTACTATTAGTGACAATTCTTGTTTTTGGCGCCAATACTTTTGCGCAAAATATAAGTTTTACTGACTCTAGTTTTAAAGTAAAATTGCTTTTGGCAGATAGCACTAATTTTATTGCAAAAAATTTGTCAAATGTTTTTTTTAAAGTTGATTCAAATGCTGATGGCGAAATTCAGATAAGTGAAGCTCTAGAAGTATCCTATTTAAACATTGACAATTCAAACATATCAAATTTAAATGAAATAAGTAACTTTACTAACCTTGAAAGCTTGCTTTGCAATAATAATTCATTGACGAATTTATCATTATCTCAAAATACGGAACTAAAAACTTTATCATTTTTTAACAATGGTATAAGTGAGATAAATTTAAATTTTAATCTTGAATTAAGAAATTTACAATGTTCCAACAATCTGCTTAATAACTTAAATGTGTCTAATAATTTATTATTAGAAAACATCTCTTGTTTTGAAAATAATTTGACTATTCTAGATGTGTCACAAAACATAAATTTGCTAGGGTTAGGATGTTCAAACAATTTACTAAGTACTTTAAATATTAATAACAATATTTTATTAACATACTTAAATTGTTCGTTTAATCCGATAAATGAACTTGATCTTTCTCAAAATCCTGATCTAAAATGGCTTGAATGTGGGGGAATCAACTTGATTTCAAATTTAAATTTATCAAATAATGTAAATTTAGAGATTTTAGCTCTTGGGGATTCTAACATTACAAGCTTAGACTTGTCTAACAATCCGCTTTTAAATACTTTACAAATTTTTGGTAGTCAAATTACAACTCTTGATTTGAATTCGTTCCCCAACTTAATCTACTTAGTTTTGTTTGAAAATCAAAATTTAAGCAGTTTGTTTATAAAAAACAACTCTAATGAAGAGACATTGGATTTGACCAGTAATCCTAATTTAAACTTTATTTGTGTTGACGATTTTCAAGTTTCGTTTGTTACTTCAATTGCAAATAATGGGGCAATTGTATCCGACAACTGTAATTTGGATAATGAAGAAATAGTAAATCAAGTCGTTTTATCCGTTTATCCTAATCCTACTACTTCAAATATTTTTGTAACCTCTGCAGCTACAATCGACAAAATAGAAATATTTGATATGCAAGGAAGAATTATAGCTTTTAAACTAACAAATAGTCTAATAGTAGATTTTGATCTTTCAGAGCAAAGTCCGGGAATTTATTTCTTGAAAATAATTACTGAAAACGGAATAAAAATCGAGAAAATAATAAAGAATTAAACTAGAGAAAAACTCAGCATAAAAATGTCTAATTTACTAAACAGACCTTGGAATTTGCAATGTTTTACTTAGTATTTAATAACTCCATAATTTTGTTTTCAACTTCTTCAGAATCCCACTTTTCTTGAATATTTGGTGTTTTCAAAATTTCTTCCATGATTTTGTTTTGAAAATCACCAATTGCTAATGCTTCTGAATACGGCTGCAAACTAAAAGTTACACGACTATAAAGTGGCATCCATTTGTCTGGATGCTTGTCTGAAAACCATTTTTCAATTTTCTTTTGAAGTAAAAACTTTTCATCGGCAGTTTTTGAACTCATTTCCATAAAATTTCTATAGGAAAGTTCTGCAATAGCGTCTGTATTTGGTTTTCTTGAATTTTCGTAATCGTTTAAAAGGTTTGCCCAATCATCACCATATTTTTCTATCATATTATTTAAAACGGTGATATCTTCAAAACCGGCATTCATTCCATGTCCATAAAATGGGACGATAGCATGACAAGCGTCACCTATTAGCGCTACTTTA
The DNA here is from genome assembly GCA_044361155.1 of Flavobacterium sp. Classification (GTDB taxonomy): domain Bacteria; phylum Bacteroidota; class Bacteroidia; order Flavobacteriales; family Flavobacteriaceae; genus Flavobacterium. The sequence goes on along the minus strand of JBIKJF010000001.1, from coordinate 335,937 downwards.
TCACTAAATGTCCACGGAAAACATTTCATAGTAACCAAATAACTTGTCGGATTTTTGAAAAAATCGTGCGCTAAATCGGGAATAACTTCTTTTGTATCAGGAAAATATTTATCAAAAAAATCAACCAAATCTTCCTTAGTTTTTAAAGACTCAAAAGAGTTTTCACCATCATGAGGCATAAATAATGTACAGGTAAAAGTACCATCTAAATTAGCTAAAGCCATCAACATAAAGTTACCTCTTGGCCAAATGTGTAGCGAATTTTTATCTAATTTGTGAGAGCCATCAGCGTTGGCTGGAATATGTAATTCTTTATATCCAATTTCTAAAAATTCTTGCGAGTAGTTAAACATACTTTGCCTTTGCATTCTATGTCTAATTCTAGAAAAAGCGCCATCAGCTCCAAAAGTCAAATCATAGTCTTTTGTAGTCCATTCGCCCCGCTCTGTCTCACCAATTGAAATAGTTGCAGTATTTAAATCTACATCCCAAACCTTTTCTTCAAAGAAAAAATCTATACCAGCGTTTACAGCCAAATCAACCATTTTTTTATTCAATAATCCTCGAGAAAGAGAATAAATTACTTCTCCATCTTTACCATAAAATTGTTCATTAACTGTATCTTTCCCTATGTGTATAGCCCTTTTTTCTACTGGAATACCGATGCCTAAAACTTCTTTTTCTAGACCAATATCCTGTAAAGCTTTTACGCCTCTGTCTGATAAAACCAAATTAATGGAACGTCCAGAAAATTCAACAGTCCTTATATCTTGACTTCTGTCATAAACATGAACGGTATGTCCTAATTTTTTAAGATATATGGCCAGTAAAGTTCCAACCAATCCTGATCCTACTACAGCTATTTTTTTGGGAGTTTGCATTTATTTTGTATAAAGCGGTTGTGCAAATTTATTGAATTATTACTTCTCAAGTAATCGAAATAGAAAAAATATTTAAAAATCATAAAATTTTGTTTAATTTTTTTTAAAAATAGTTAAACAATCGTACCTTTGAAAAAAAGTTGAAAAATGAAAAATTTCACTAAAGAAGAAATTAATCAGATGGATAAAATCCGTAGATTGAATTTAATTAATTCTTGTACAGGTTACAAGTCTGCCAATTTGATAGTTACCCAATCACCAAACGGAGTTCCAAATGTTGCCGTTTTTAGCAGTGTTACACACATTGGTAGCAATCCTCCAATGATTAGTTTTATAACTCGTCCATTAACTGTAAAACGAGATACCTATAACAATTTAAAAGAAAATCAATTTTTTACAGTCAATCATATTACCGAGAACATGATAGAAGATGCTCACCATACTTCTGCTAGTTATAATGAAACCATCTCTGAATTTGATAAGACTAATTTGATTGCAGAATTTAAAGAAGATATTGCCGTACCGTTTGTAAAAGGAAGTCCCGTGCAATTATTATGTAAATATTTAAATGAATATCATATTGTTGAAAACGACACTATTCATGTAATAGCATCTGTTGAAAATTTATTTTTTGAAGAAGATTTACTACAAAAAGACCATTGGCTTCAGCTAGAAAAGGGCAATGTTGTAACTATTAACGGACTTGATGGCTACGCACTTCCTACCTTAAAAGATAGATTTGCTTACGCAAGACCTGACGTTGAAACCGAATCACTATTACAACATGGCTCATAAAAAAGTGAATCTTCCTCAAAAAACATGCTTAGTTTGCAATTTACCTTTTTCATGGAGAAAAAAATGGGAGAAAAATTGGGAAGATGTAAAATACTGCAGTGAAAAATGCAGAAGTTCAAAAAATAGCTGAAATAATATACAAACGTAAAGAAGATTATCTCTACTTTACTTTTTTCCAAAAACAAAAACTACCTTATTTATCATGAATAATTTAATTTGGTACAGAAACGACCTACGTGTACAAGATAACTATTCCCTATTTCAAGCCTGTAAAAAATCAGAAAATAAAGTGATTGGCATTTACTGCTTTGATCCAAGAAATTTTGAAACAACAAAATATGGTTTTAAAAAAACCGAAAAATTTAGAGCTAAATTTCTATTAGAAACTGTGAGGGAATTGAAGAAAAATTTAGCATTACACAATATTACGCTTTTAGTATTCCACGATACACCCGAAAATATAATACCACGAGTCGTTGAGAATTTTTCAATAACAAGTATTTTTACACAAAAAGAATGGACGCAAGAAGAGATAGATGTGAATGAAAAAGTAAAAAAATCAGTTTCGCAAGTAGACTTTATTGAAACTTACGACCAGTTCTTATTTCATCCAGATGATATTCCTTATCCAAATTTTAGCAAGATACCAGAAGTATTTACAGAATTTAGAAAGAAGTGCGAAAAAGAAAGTAAAGTACGAACCTGTGTTGAAATAAATAAAAGACCGACAGAGAATTTGGTTGCTGCTGACAATAAAGTTCCGAACTTGACGCAACTTGGTTTTGATGAATTTGAAATTGATAAGCGTACTGCTTTTCCATTTTTTGGTGGAGAAACTCAGGCGTTAAAACGAGTTGAAAACTACTTTTTTGATACTGAAAATCTTTCTAAATATAAAAAAACACGAAACGGATTAATTGGGGAAAGTTATAGCTCTAAACTTTCGGCATGGTTGGCAAACGGAAGTATTTCAGCTCGAAAAATCTATTGGGAAATTCAGAGTTATGAGCAAGAAATATGCAAAAATGAAGATACCTATTGGCTATTTTTCGAATTGATTTGGCGCGATTACTTTAAATATATCTCACTTAAACACGGTAATAAAATATTTCAATTAGATGGAATTCTTGGCAAACCATACGAATGGAAATTTAATAAAAAAGCATTAAACCGATGGATAAACGGAAAAACAAATGAGCCTTTTGTTAATGCAAATATGATAGAATTACAGCGAACAGGATTTATGAGCAATCGAGGCCGACAAAATGTTGCGAGTTACTGGGCGAAAGAATGGGAGCAAGACTGGAGAATTGCTGCTGCCTATTTTGAAAGTGTACTCTTAGACTATGATGTACATTCTAATTATGGAAATTGGATTTACAACGCTGGTGTGGGCAACGATCCAAGAGATAGAAAATTCAATATTAAACGTCAGGCTGAGATGTATGACGCAAATAGTGACTATCAAAATCTTTGGTTATGTTAATTCAAATTACAAACAATACATATGAAAACACTTCGACTTATCCTTGGCGACCAACTCAATATAAACCATTCGTGGTTTGGGAAAACAGACGAATCGGTGGTTTATTTAATGGCAGAAATACGTCAAGAAACCGATTATGTAAAGCATCATATTCAAAAAGTTGTAGCATTTTTTCTATCGATGCGAAATTTTGCCTCCGAGTTAAAATCGAAAAATCATACTGTATTATATTTCGAAATTTCACATGTTAAAAACCCACATAATTTAGAACAACTAATTCAACAAGTAGTAAAAAAACATGAAATTACAGTATTTGAACATCAATTACCTGATGAATATCGTTTAGACGAACAATTAAAAACAATCTGTAGCAATCTTAGTATTGATTCCAGAAATATAGATTCTGAACATTTTTATACTTCACGCTTTGAATTGAGCGATTTTTTTGAAGGAAAAAAAATGCTTTTAATGGAAAATTTTTATCGAATGATGCGAAAAAAACACGGTGTTTTAATGCAAGGCGAAACTCCTGTGGGAAATCAGTGGAACTTTGATCACGACAACCGATTGAAATATAAAGGACAAGTCCAAATTCCGGAAGCTAAATTTTTTAAAAAAAACATATCTCATTTACTTGCGGAATTAAATGAAGCCAAAGTTATCACTCTTGGATCTATCGATGAAAATAAATTTGTTTGGCCAACATCACGAACCGAATGCTTAGAGCAGTTGCATTATTTTTGTACTCATTTATTAAAGCATTTTGGCGATTACGAAGACGCTTCACACACCGACGAAAAATTTCTTTTTCACTCGCGTTTGTCTTTTGCAATGAATACCAAAATGTTATCACCAAAAGAGGTAGTAACTACTGTGGTTGATTATTATTTAAAGAATGATGATACTATAACCATTTCTCAGGTAGAAGGTTTTGTTCGGCAAATACTAGGATGGCGGGAATACATTCGCGGCATTTATTGGAAAGAAATGCCTAATTATTCTAAAATGAATACTTTAGAAAATCATAATAAATTACCAAATTTTTATTGGACAGGAAAGACTAAAATGAATTGTATGCAGAAAGCGATTTCGCAAAGTTTAGAAGATGCTTACGCACATCACATTCAGAGATTAATGATTATAGGAAACTTTTCTTTACTAACGCAAATGCATCCAGACGAGGTAGACGCTTGGTATCTAGGCATTTATATTGATGCCATAGAATGGGTAGAATTACCTAATACTCGTGGAATGAGTCAGTATGCCGATGGCGGAATTTTAGCAACAAAACCCTATGTTTCATCAGGAAGTTACATCAACAAAATGAGTAATTATTGTAACAGCTGTCACTATTCTGTAAAAGATAAATTTGGCGATAAAGCATGTCCGTTTAATACTTTATATTGGAACTTTCTTGATGAGAAAAAAGCTTATTTTGCTGGCAATCAAAGAATGGCGATGATGCTCAATTTATTGAAAAAAATTCCCGCCGAAGAATTGTACAAAATCAAAGTTAAAGCCAATGCTATTATCGAGAATTTAGATAATTACTAACTTACTTTTTAGGAACAAAAACCAACTTCGTTGATGTTGCAATAATTTCTTTTTTATTCATTTTCATCTTTCTGAATTTGCCTTGAACGTACAGTTCTGCTTGGTCATCATAGTGCGGACTCGTTGCGACACCTGATTGACCTGTGGGCAAGATACTCACACTATTTTCAACATCAGAAAAATCGATAATTCTTCTTGTTGATGGACCAGCTTTTACTTGATAAATTCCATTAGATGAAAATCCGAACATTAAGTTATTTATCACTTCATTACTGCCAGAAACTTCAAATTTACCCACATTAAAGTACCCTTTTAATGCGGCGAATTTCCCTAAGGGATGCTCGTGCTCTAGCGTGTGTACTCTATTCCATGTCCAGTTTTTTATATCATTACCAAGCTGTTTTTCTAGTTCGGCAATTGTTTCATCAAAAGATTGGTTAAGAATATCTTTTCGAGATTCTTTTTCCCCTTTGGTTGAAAAATTATCCCACCAGATAGAATTTTTATTTGCGATTTGCGATTCAATCATTTGTTTTACAACGTGAGTAGCAAGCAAAGCCGAAAATTTCTCGTCGCCTAACTCGTCGAGAAATGTATTCTCTAGATATCTATAGATTAATTTATTGTAAATCGTTGGCGCAATATCATTCAATTCATTAGTTCCTTTCCAACTTGACAAAATAGAATAAGCCAGTTCAAAATTTTTCGTTTGATTTTTTGGCTCTATTTCAGAAAGTATTTGCGAAACTATAACAGCACTTCTTGATGAAGTATTATCTAAAATCATTTTTTGAACATCAGTAGAAGTCCAATCATTTTTTGTAGCTAACAATCCATCAATTCGCATAGCTCTATCTTTTGGCAAATAATAACCAGGATACAAGTAACCATCAATGGCTTCTGTTTGATTATTGGAAGAGTAAACATAATTCCATGACGGATTTATCGCAAAAGGATTTTTTGAAAAAGGCAGAAATTCTCTTCTATCATCGATACCATTGGCACCGTTCAAAATAAAATTTGCATTTACAGAAGCATCTAATTTATATAACTTTCCAGAAGTTATCCAAGCAATGTTATTTTTTGCATCACCATACATAACATTTAATCCTGGCGCGTGAATAAGGGAAACTCCCTTATAAAAATCATCCACATTCTTTGCGTGCGACAGCGCATAAACCGCCTCAAGAATTTGATTTTTTTCTTGTGTATAAACCCAAGACATTGCAATAGGCTTTTTTGTTGTTATTGAGGGTAACAAATCGTTCATAATTGGTCCATGAATTGACTCTTTTAAATTTATAGTTACAGAGGAACTATCTTTAACCTTAATGATTTTCTTTCTGATTGAAAAGTTTTTAAAACCATCAACTGTTTTATATTTATTAGAATCTATAGGATTTTCTTCCTCTTGAAACAAATCTAAATCATCATTTTCGAACATAGTCAATCCGTAAGCGTAAGCGCGATTATGTGCTAAAAGAGGAAAGGGTGTTCCCGCCAAATAATAGCCATAAATTTCATAATCGGGTGTCACGATATGTGCTTCATACCAAGTGCACGGTTGCGAAAAACCAATATGCGGGTCATTGGCAAAAATTACTTTTCCGTTTTTAGTTTTTTGAGCACCAATTACCCAACTATTACTACCTATAAAAGGTGGAATTGGAGCGTTGTCCAACAAACTAGCAACCGATTTTGAAATTTCTGTATATTCAATTGATGTTCCTTTATAACTTTTAAGTTGTGTTGTTCCTAATGAGCCATCAATTCCGAAATCTTTTAAATATTCCAAACCAAATTGATTTCGAATATCGGTCAGCAAGGGATCGGTTTTTTGAGCCATTGCAAAACTAAAAGACATAAATCCGAAGATATTATAAACATCTTTTAAGGTATATTTTTCTTTTTCTACTCCTACCAATTCAAACTCGAGAGGTGTTTTTCCATGCTCTATAAATTGGTTTACCCCTTCTAAATATGCAGTTGCTAAAATATAAGTTTCAGAGTTTTTATCTAACTTGTCGATTGCCTTTGCGGAGTTTTCATCAATTCCTAAACCTACAAAAAAATGATCGTTTGGTAATGCTTTCGAACCAAAAATTTCTGATAATCTACCTGGCGCAATACGTCGCATCAATTCCATTTGCCATAATCTATCTTGCGCGTGAACATATCCTAAAACAACCATCGCATCTTTTTGAGTAGTTGCATAAATATGTGGAACTCCAAAATCATCGAAGTAAACTGTAGTGTTTTTGTCTATATTTTGTAAAGCAATCTCACCATAGTAGCTAGGCTTTTTATATTTAGTGTATGCAAAAACAGCAACCGCAATTAATGGAAAGATGGAAAGTACTACTACAGTGATTTTTTTAAGCTTTTTCATTGGAATGGATTTGAATTTCAAATATAAAGAATAAACCATAAAATTTATGGTTTAAAATAAAGCGTTTCTAAAAACCTAATATGTTAAAAAGACCATTGCCATCTAGCCCAGATTAGTTCACAATAATGCTTTTCTGAGGAGTTCACTGAATGCCTTGCATTTGTAGTGGTAAGAAGTAGAGCGAAAAGTGGGAAAAAAGTTTACAACAATTCCCAAGCCATTCGCTCCTTTATTTTCTAGAAAACTCAATTTTTGTTCCAACATTCAAACCGTTATTTTTAGCAAGAACGCCACACATGTGGAATAACATTCTTGCTCCTACATTTCCATCCCAATGGTCGTTTTCGCCTGGTGCAACTTCCACTAAATCGAATCCTATAATTTCTTTACTGCTTTCGGCTAATTTGTTGAATAAATAGGTAGCTTGTTCAAATGAAAATCCACCTGGAACTGGGGTTCCTGTATTTGGGCAGTACCATGGATACATCCCGTCAATATCAAAAGAAATGCAAACTTTTTGTGGTAATGAGGCTATTACTTTATCACATTGTTGTGCCCACGTCATTCCCTCAAACGATTCTTTTTTTAAATCGGAATCAGTGTGAACCACAACTCTTCCGTTTTGTGATTTTACAACCTCAACTTCTTGTTCACAGAAATCGCGAATTCCAACTTGAACAATTTTAGAAATTTGTGGAATTTGTAATGCATTATGCATAATTGATGCATGTGAATAGATAAAACCTTCATAAGCAATTCGCAAATCCATGTGCGCATCAAGATGCAAAATTCCGAAATTATCATGTTCTGTTGCCAAAGCTTCGTAGTAGCCAAGTGGCGTAGAATGATCACCACCTAGAAGAACGACTTTTTTACCTTTATTCATCCAATGCAAAACGGTTTCTCTAACTTCAGTATGCAAATCTCTACAAACAGTATTTATTTTATCTAAATCGGATTTCAAGGCAGGAATTTCAGACACATCTTGACCATCTTCTAAAGCTTCTATAATGGGTTGAGCTAATGCTTTGTATTTATCAGAATTAGTTTTCCATGAATCTGGAATTTCGGCATAATACATCCCTAATTTCCATAATTCAGGAAAATCTTGATGATTCAAATCCACTTGAAAAGAGGCATCCAAAACAGCTTCTGGACCTTCTGAAGCACCCGCACCATAACTTACTGTTACTTCCCAAGGTACTGGAATTATAATGATTTCAGATTGTTCTGATGAAAATGGTAATCCGAAAATGGTTGCGTCAGCTAATCCTGGCTGTGAAGGATCGAAAGTGTTTATTATCTCTTGTTTAGTCATTTTATTTTGAATGAACGGAAAGTATTCCTAATTTTAAAATCTGTCCAAAGTTGTACATATCTTCATAAGAAGTATATAAAGGAACTGGAGCAAGACGAATTACGTTTGGTTCACGCCAATCGGTTATAACACCATTATTCATTAAATAATCAAATAAACTTCTGCCTTCTCCATGAAGAAAAACAGATAACTGACAAGCTCTTTCTTCTGGATTGGATGGTGTAATTATTTCGAATGTACTATCAACTTCCTTATCTATTTCGTGAAGAATAAATTCTAAATAAGCCGTGATTTGATTTCTTTTTGCGATTAGTTTTTCCATTCCCACCTCATCAAAAAGTTCTACTGATGCTAAATAAGGTGCAAGTGATAGAATTGGTAAATTAGAAACCTGCCATCCGTCAGCACCATGAACTGGATCGAAAATAGGTTCCATTCTGAACCGTCTTTCTTTGTTATGTCCCCACCAACCTGCAAATCTTGGTAAATTGGAATGATGGTGTTTTTCGTGCACAAAAACGCCCGATGCATTTCCAGGCCCTGAATTCATGTACTTATAAGAACACCAGGCAGCGAAATCTACATTCCAATCATGAAGTTCTAATTTTATATTTCCTGCAGCATGCGCTAAGTCGAAACCTACGTTTGCTCCTACTTTGTGTCCAGCATCGGTAATGGTTTTCATATCGAAAACTTGTCCTGTATAATAATTTACACCTCCAAATAATACTAAAGCTAATTCATCGCCAACTTCTTCAATTTTAGACAGAATGTCTTCTAAACGAATGTTGTGTTCTCCTTCACGTCTTTTGATTTCAATTATTGTCTCGTCAGGGTTAAAACCGTGATGATTAACTTGTGATTGAAACATATATTGATCTGAAGGGAATGCTTTCTCTTCACAAATGATTTTATACCTAGTTTTTGTTGGTCTATAAAACGATACCATCAATAAATGAAGATTAATTGTTAAGGTATTCATCACAGAAACTTCTGAAGATTTAGACCCAATAATTTTACTCAATGGCTCGGCAAAACGTTCATGATAGTCCCACCAAGGTTTGTTGGCATAAAAATGTCCTTCAACAGCTAAATTTGCCCAATCGCTCATCACTTCATCTACATAAGTTTTAGCAGATTTTGGCTGTAATCCTAACGAGTTACCCGTGAAATAAATCACATCTTTTCCCTTGTGCTGAGGAAAAATAAATAAATCTCTATAACATGCAATGTCGTCGTTAGCATCTAATTGTTTTGCAAACTCGGATGTATTTTGAAAATTCATAAATTATTATTTTTTGGGGAATCGCTCCTTGTTGGCACAAAAATAGAAAAACTAATTTGACTATAATACAATACAGCAATATTTATGATTAGTTAAAAGCAATCCTTTCCAACTTGAATTTATAGTTTATTTGAACAATTTGAATATTAATATATTCTTCTATATTTGCGGCAATAAATTTCGAAATGAAAAAAATTTTACTTCTTATTTTTTGTTTTGCAACTTGTGCTTTTTCTCAACAAAATAGAGATACTAGAGCGGTAGAACTTTCGTTTCTGCGAGGAAATGTAATGTCTCATACACCAGATTTATATCATCTAATCGATGGACATCCCGAAGGTTTAATGTTAAGTTTTTTAAAACAAACTCATGGCGAAAAAGAATGGCATCGCGCCTACAACTACCCAGAAGTTGGTGGTTATTTTTTATACCAAAACTTTAATAGTAGATCGCTTGGAGAAAACTACTCGGTTGGTGGACTTTACAATTTTTACTTTTTAAATAGACGCTTAAAGCTGAAACTAGCGCAAGGTATTGCGTGGGCAACAAGTCCATACGACAAAATAAGTAACAGTAAAAATAAGGCTTTTGGTTCAAGACTATTAAACAATACTAATATCGGATTAGAATACACAAAAGACAATATTTTTGACAAATTTGGAATTCATGCTGGCCTATTATTTAGTCATTATTCTAACGGGAGAACCAAAGCACCAAACAGTGGAATTAACACCTATTTACTCAACGTAGGCGTTAACTATAATTTGGATGAGAAAAGAAAAAATAAAATTGACACAATAGAAACTAAGCTTTCTTATAAAGAACCAATAAGGTATAATATTGCTCTAAGAACTGGTGTAAATGAGAGTCCGATAATAAGAAGCGGTCAAAAACCATTCTACCATTTAGGCTTTTTTATTGACAAACGTCTGAATAGAAAAAGTGCTATACAATTGGGAACTGAATTATTTTTAACAAACTATTTCAAAGATTACATTAAATACCAAGCTGTTGCATTTCCAGAAAAAAACCTTGATCCAAATACACCACATGAAAGAGTTGGAGTTTTTGTTGGTCACGAATTATTTATCAATAAAATTTCGCTTGAAGCACAAATAGGATACTATATTTACCGACCATTTAATAGTGATATCCCGGTTTATAATAGAACTGGTATGAAATATTATCTTAATAAAAACATCAATATTGGATTTACAATTAAAACACATTTATTTCTTGCAGAAGCATTAGAATTTGGGATTGGAGTTAGACTTTAATAATTTTTTTACAATGAAAAAAACACATCTTTTTATTACTTCAATTTTTTTACTATTTCTTTCCTGCGAAAAGCCTAGTGAATGTATTGAATCATTGGGAACTATCATCTCTAAGGAGATTCCAGTAACCCCATTTACAAGAATTTATGTAAAAACTGGAATTGAACTAGTAATAACCCAAGGATTAGACTATTCGGTAAAAGTAGTTACAGGCGGTAATTTAATTGACAATATTGACGTAAAACAAGAAGGAACAACTTTATATCTTAGCGATAATGCTACATGCAATTGGGTTAGAGATTACGGAACCACAATTGTTTATGTTACTGCGCCTAACCTAGAAGAAATTTATTCTAAAACTGATAGAGCTGTCCGTTCTAATGGTATTCTCTCCTATCCTATTTTTCGTTTGTTCTCCCTAGATTCTGATGGTGATAATATAGAAGGAGCTGGAACTGGCGATTTTTTTATCGAAATAGATAATTCGCAATTGGTAATTGAAAACAACAATGTATCTAGATTTTTTATCAAAGGGAAAACCGATAATTTATTACTAAACTTTTACGCAGGTGACGGAAGATTCGAAGGTGCAAATCTTAACGTTAAAAATGCTGATATTTTCCATCGCGGCACTAACGATATGATTGTAAAACCCATTGAAAGTATTACTGGGAAAATTGTTAGTGTTGGGGATTTAATACTAAAAAACAACCCACCTATTATTACTGTTCAAGAATTATTTCAGGGGCAAATTATCTACAATTAGAAACTACTCCTATTTAATCCAAAAAAAATAAAAATAGCAAATTATAAGCTCTTTATAATTTCTTAGCTGTTTTTTCTCTAAAAATCTGTTCCAAATTTTTACTTTTCAAAGTCAGTTGGAGTGCTCGTAAACCATTTTCTTGAGCAAAGTCAAAAACTAATGAACGTTTGTCTTCTTCAGTTTCAAAAGTTAATTCCCAAACTTTATCTTGTGTATTCTTGAATGATTTTAAATCTGATAATTTAGAAAACAATTCTTCACTTATTTCCTTATCAAATTCTACTTCGATAACTTGTTCAAAAATATCTGAAACCAATTTATTTAGTTTTTTATCTGTAACAATTTTTCCATTGTTGATTATAATTACTCTGTCGCAAATCGCTTCTACTTCTTGCATAATATGTGTAGAAAGAAAAACGGTTTTATTTTTACCAACGTTTTTAATCACATTTCTAATCTCAACCAATTGATTTGGATCCAAACCAGTTGTTGGTTCATCCAATATTAAAACATCAGGATTATGCAATAAGGCTGTTGCTAAACCAACACGTTGACGATAACCTTTAGATAGCTGTCCGATTTTTTTATGACTTTCAGAAGATAAACCAGTCAATTGGATTAATTCTTCAATTCTAGATTTTGCAACTTTATATACATCAGCATTAAATTCTAAATATTCACGAACATACAAATCCAAATACAACGGATTATGCTCAGGCAAATACCCAACCGACTGCTGCACGGCTTTCTGATTTTCGTTTACATCATTGCCATTTACTGATGCTTTTCCTTCATCAGAATTGATATAAGTCGTCAAAATTTTCATTAAAGTAGATTTTCCAGCACCATTCGGACCAAGAAAACCAACAATTTCTCCTTTTTTTACTGAAAACGAAACATTGTCTAATGCTTTTTGAGTACCATAACTTTTTGAAATATTTTGAACTTCTATTGACATAATTTGATATTTGAAGCAAATGTAATAAATACTAAAGGAAATCTAAAACCAATAAGGTTAATAACGTTTAAATTAAACTTTTATGATTTTAAAATTCGTACTAATATTATTTTAAAATAAATTCGTGCTAATTTGAGTAATTCGTTGCTAAAACAAATTCACGAAAACGTTTCCGTAACTTTTTTAAATTTTTTGTCAAGGTTTAGGAAATTTTATTACTTTAGCAAAACATAAAAACGAAAATGAATACAAATTTCGCAACATATTACAACTATTTCTTTTATTTCTTCTTTGGACAGAAAAAGGGATTAGTATTGCTATATGTAAAAAAGTAAATTTGAAACAAATATAAAGTACAATCCCGATGCAAATCGGGATTTTTTTTTGATTATAATTTAATTAAACCATTAAGAGATTAAGTTTCTTTAAGTGATACAAAACTTAACTTTTCTTAATTCCTTTATGGTTCAAAAAACAAAAATGAAAGAAAAAATAGCCATACAAGGAATTAAAGGATCGTTTCACCATCAAGTTGCATTAGAATATTTTCAAGAAAATGTTGCTATTGATGAATGCTTGTCATTTGAAGCACTTGCGGATAGTTTGATTAATAATCAATCGCAACTTGCTGTAATGGCAATTGAGAACTCTATTGCAGGTTCGATTATTCCAAATTATGCTTTGATTGATAAAAACAATTTCCACATTATTGGCGAATATTATTTAGATATTATTCAGAATTTAATGGTTTTAAATGGACAAAAACTGGAAGAAATTCAAGAGGTACATTCCCATCCAATGGCGTTGTTACAATGTATGGATTTCTTAAAAAAGCATCCAAACATCAAATTGGTTGAAGATAAAGATACAGCCGAAACTGCTCGTAGAATTCATCAAAATCAATTAAAAAATATTGCTGCAATAGGAAGTAAAGTCGCAGCAGAATTATACGATTTAAATATAATTGCACCAGAAATACAAACAGTAAATAACAACATGACGCGTTTTTTTATTATTAGTAAAGAAAAAAGTCAAGTTGCAAAAGAAGAAATCAATAAAGCATCCATAAAGTTTGAGTTAGACGACACACCAGGAAGTTTGGCAACGGTTTTAAATGTCATGATGAATTGCAAATTAAATTTAACCAAAATCCAATCCATGCCTATAATTGAAACACCATTTCAATATTCATTCTTTGTAGATGTAGTTTTTGAAAAGTATAAACATTATGAAAAAGCGGTTAAAGTTTTAGAAATAATGACCAATCATTTTAAGGTTTTGGGAGAATACAAGAACAAAAAGCAATAGCAAAAATCAATTTCAATTTCAAAATTCAATTTGTGAAATTTTAAAAGTAAGAATTCGTGACAATTCGTGCAATTCGTTTAAAAATATGATTACAACAGCAAAAAGACTAGAAGCCGTTCAAGAGTACTACTTCTCAAGAAAATTGAAAGAAGTGCGACAACTAATGTCTGAAGGAAAACCAATCATCAATATGGGAATTGGAAGTCCAGATTTGGCACCACATTCATCAGTTATCGAAGCCATTCAAAAGGCAATGTTTGATGAAAAAGCACATGAGTATCAAAGCTATCAAGGTTTGCCAGAATTACGTCAAGGTTTTGCTGATTTTTATAAGAACAATTTCAGCGTAGAATTAAATTCAGATGCAGAAATTCTGCCATTAATGGGTTCGAAAGAAGGAATAATGCATATTTCATTAGCTTTTTTGAATGAAGGTGATGAAGCTTTGATTCCAAATCCGGGTTATCCAACTTATGCTTCTGTAACGGAATTAGTTCAGGCAAAAGCATTTTATTACGATTTAAAAGAAGATAATAATTGGCAACCTGATTTTGAAGCATTAGAAAAAACCGATTTATCAAAAGTAAAATTGATGTGGGTTTCGTATCCACACATGCCAACAGGCGCCAATGCCACTTTAGAATTATATCAAAAGCTAATTGATTTTGGAAAAAAGCATAACATTTTAATTGTGAATGACAATCCATACAGCTTTGTTTTAAATGACAATCCGTTGTCAATTTTTCAAATTGAAGGTTCAAAAGACATTGCTTTAGAATTAAATTCCTTAAGCAAAACGTTCAATATGGCAGGATGGCGTGTCGGAATGGTTTCAGGAAATGCAACTTTAATCGATGCCGTTTTAAAAGTAAAAAGCAACATGGATTCAGGAATGTTTTATGGAATCCAAAAAGGTGCCATTGCTGCTTTAAAACTAGGAAATGATTGGTTCGAAACTCAGAATGAAATTTATACCAAAAGAAGAAATTTGATTTTTGAATTAGCAGAAAAATTGAATTGCACATTCGATAAAAACGCAGTAGGAATGTTCGTTTGGGCAAAGTTACCTATCGGAATTCAATCAGAAAAATTCATAGATAATTTATTATACGAAAAACATATTTTTCTAACACCAGGAACCATTTTTGGCAGTAACGGTGAAGGATATATTCGATTTTCATTGTGTGTAAAAGAAGAAAATATCGTTGAAGCAATAAAAAGATTTTAGTTATGAAAATATACATAATCGGAACAGGATTAATCGGTGGTTCAATGGCATTAGACATCAAATCTATTTATGACGATGCCACGATTTTCGGAATTGATGCCAACGAAAAACATCTTGAAGAAGCATTAAATCTCGGAATCATCGACCAAAAAGCAACCGAAAATGATTTAATTAACGCAGATTTAGTAATCGTTGCTGTGCCAGTTGATGTTGCTTTAGTAATTTTGCCTGAGATTTTGAATAAAATTGGAGAACAATCCTTGGTTTTTGACGTTGGTTCAACCAAAAATCCAATTTGTGAAGCAATTGAAAAACATCCAAAAAGAAGAAATTTCATGGCTTGTCATCCAATTGCAGGAACAGAATTTTCAGGACCAAAAGCAGCAATTAAAGGATTGTATGAAGGTAAGACAAACATCATTTGTGAAGTAGAAAAAACAACTTTCAAATTGCAAGAAAAAGCAATGGATTTGTTCAAAAAACTCGGAATGCGCATTCGATATATGGATCCAAAATCGCATGATAAACATATCGCTTATGTTTCACATTTGTCGCATATAAGTTCGTTCATGCTCGGAAAAACTGTTATTGAAAAAGAAAAAGATGAACAAGATATTTTTGACATGGCAGGTTCCGGATTTGAAAGTACTGTAAGATTAGCCAAAAGTTCACCAGCCATGTGGACACCAATTTTTAAACAAAACAAAAAACAAGTGATAAAATCGTTAGAAGAATACATTCAGAATTTATCTAATTTCAAGAAATTGTTAGAAGATGATAATTACGAAGAAGTTTATAACGAAATGCAAAACACGAATAGAATTAAAGAAATTTTAAAATAAATTGGTTGCGAGTTACGAGTTGAAAGTTGCGAGTTTAAGATATGACTCGGCAACCCGAAACCCGAAACCCGAAACCCGAAACCAAGACTATGGAAAACAACAAAGAAATGAGAACGTGGTTAAATAATTTCAATTTACCACATCCACTAGTAATCGCTGGACCTTGTAGCGCAGAGACCGAAGAACAAGTTTTGAAAATCGCTCGTGAATTAAAGGATTCCAAAGTTTCAGTTTATAGAGCAGGAATTTGGAAACCAAGAACGCGTCCTGGTGGATTTGAAGGTGTTGGTGAAATCGGACTAAAATGGTTACAAAAAGCTAAAGCAGAAACTGGTTTGCAAATGGCAGTTGAAGTTGCTACTGCTGCTCACGTGAAATTGGCGTTAGAACATGATATTGATTTTTTGTGGATTGGTGCACGTACAACTGTAAATCCGTTTGCAGTGCAAGAAATTGCTGATGCTTTGCAAAATACTGAGAAAATTGTGTTGGTAAAAAATCCTGTAAATCCTGACTTGGCTTTGTGGATTGGTGGTGTGGAACGTTTATACAATGCCAATATCAAGAATCTTGGAGTGATTCACCGAGGATTTTCTACTTATGAAAAAACAAAATATCGTAACAATCCTGAATGGCAAATTGCAATTGATTTTCAACATAAATTTCCAGATATACCATTGATTATTGATCCTTCGCACATTACAGGAAATCGTGATATGATTTTTCAAGTAACTCAAGAAGCCTTAGATTTGAATTACGACGGAATGATAATTGAAACGCATATAGATCCAGACAATGCGTGGAGTGATGCGGCACAACAAGTTACACCAACGCGTTTGAAACAGATAATTTTTGATTTAACCATCAGAAAAGAAACCGATGATGCCGATGAATATCAAACAAGATTAGCAAAATTAAGAAGTAAAATTGACGAATTTGATGCTAAATTATTAGATGTTATCGGAAAAAGAATGAAGGTTTCTGAAGATATTGGAGCTTTGAAAAAAGAAAAAAACGTAGCGGTTTTACAAAACAAACGTTGGAACGAAATTCTAGAAAAAATGGTAAATGACGGAAGCCAAAAAGGATTGAGCGAAGAATTTATCATTCAGTTTTTCAAAGCCATTCACCAAGAAAGTATTACGCATCAAGAGAAAATATTTAATTCTTAAGATTTTTGAATGCTGATTAACGATTTTTGATTTTTGATTTGTTTACTTTTGCATAAATTTTAATTCAAAATTCGTTAATCTTCAATAGTTAATGACAGGACTAGTATATAAATCTACAGGAAGTTGGTACACCGTAAAATCTTTGGAAGGCGATTTTATGGAATGTCGTATTAAAGGAAAATTTCGAATTAAAGGAATTAAAAGTACCAATCCAATTGCGGTTGGAGATATTGTAGATTATGAATTAGATGAATCTTCAGATACTACTACTGGCGTTATCAATAATATCCATGATAGAAAAAATTACATCGTTAGAAAATCGGTTAATTTGTCACATCAAATGCACATTATTGCTTCCAATTTAGATTATGTTTTTCTGTTAATAACAGTGCACAATCCGCCAACAACTTTCAATTTTATTGATAGATTTTTAGTTACAGCCGAAGCTTATGGTATAGAAACTATTCTGGTCTTCAATAAAATTGATACTTTAGATGATGCAACTTTAGATGAACAATTATATATGCAACATGTTTATGCAGAAATTGGATATAAATGTTTGCGCGTTTCATCAACGCAAGGAAAAGGAATTGAAGAATTAAAAGAACTGATGATAGGAAAAACAACAATGTTTTCAGGTCATTCAGGAGTTGGGAAATCAACTTTAGTAAATGCTTTAGAACCAAGTTTACATCTTAAAACCAAAACAATTTCTGAGCAAAGTATGCAAGGTCAACATACAACCACATTTGCTGAAATGTATGATTTGTCTTTTGGAGCCAAAATAATTGATACACCAGGAATCAAAGGTTTCGGAATTGTTGATATGGAAAAAGAGGAGATAAGTGGTTATTTTCCTGAATTTTTTAAACTGAAAGATCAATGCAAATTCAATAATTGTTTGCACAAAGAAGAACCAAAATGTGCCATTAAAGAAGCATTAGAAAAAAACGAAATCTCTTGGACACGCTACAATAGTTATCTAAAAATATTAGAAGGTGATGACGAACATTATCGAACTGATATTTATAATGATGATAGAATAGCAAGTGATGAAACTAGAAACAAGTAAACAGTTTTCAGTTGTAGTTTTCAGAAATTTCAAAAATCTAAATTCGTTAATCTTCAATCGTTAATAATAATGAAAGCAGTAATCCAAAGAATTTCCCATTCTTCTGTAACAATCGATAACAAAATTGTAGCCGAAATACAAAAAGGATTATTGATTCTAATCGGAATTGAAGAAGCAGATTCAAGCGAAGATATCGAATGGCTAACTTCAAAAATTGCCAATCTTCGTATTTTTGGAGATGAGAATGATGTAATGAATTTATCGCTAAAAGATATCGATGGTGATGTAATTATTGTGAGTCAATTTACTCTTCATGCCTTAACCAAAAAAGGAAACCGACCATCATACATTAAAGCAGCAAAACCCGAAATTGCTATTCCAATTTACGAAAATTTCATTACTCAAATGGAACTAGAAATTGGAAAAAAAGTACAAACCGGACAGTTTGGTGCGGATATGAAAGTAGCACTTATAAACGATGGTCCAGTGACAATAATTATTGATACAAAAAATAAAGAGTAATATGAACCTAAAAAACTCCCAACTAGAAGTCGACAACTGGATAAAAAATCACGGAGTACGTTACTTCAACGAATTAACAAATATGGCACAACTTACTGAAGAAGTAGGTGAAGTTGCTCGAATCATAGCTCGTCGTTACGGAGAACAATCCGAAAAAGAAAGTGATAAAAACAAAGACCTTGGCGAAGAACTTGCCGATGTTGTTTTTGTAGTTTTATGTCTTGCTAACCAAACCGGAATTGACCTTCAAGCTGCTTTCGACAAAAAAATGGATTTAAAAACCAATCGTGACCACGACAGACATCATAATAATGAGAAATTAAAATAATTGTAATTTATGTATATTGTAAAATTGTATAATGTAAATTCTAATTCGGATGTACAGTATACAATTATACAATATACAAATTCGGAAATATGAATATACTTTTAAGAAACTCGCAAGTCGTAACTCATAAAGCCCAGCTATCAATCACAGGTTCCAAATCAGAAACCAATAGATTGTTATTGTTACAAGCTTTGTATCCAAATTTAACTTTAGAAAACACATCCAATTCAGATGATTCTGATGTGATGTTTGCGGCATTACAAAACTCGAAACTCGAAACTCGAAACCCGAAACTAATAGATGTTCACCACGCCGGAACAGCCATGCGCTTTTTAACAGCCTATTTTGCCATTCAAGAGGGAAAAGAAATTATTCTCACAGGTTCTTCAAGAATGAAGGAACGACCAATAAAAATTCTTGTTGAAGCTTTAAAACAACTTGGAGCAGAAATCACTTATGAAGAAAATGTAGGTTTTCCGCCCATCAAAATCATAGGAAAAAAGCTTTCGCAAAATAAAGTTTCACTTCCTGCAAATGTGAGTAGCCAATACATTTCGGCTCTTTTATTAATTGCACCAAAACTCGAAAACGGTTTAGAATTAACACTTGAAGGTGAAATAATATCAATTCCATACATTCAAATGACTTTGGCTTTATTGAATGAAATTGGAATAGAAACTTCATTCCAAAATAATATTATAAAAGTAAACCCAAAACCCGAAACACGTAACTCGCAACACGTAACTATAGAATCCGATTGGTCGTCTGCTTCCTACTGGTATTCCATCGTTGCTCTTTCAGAAATCGGAACCAAAATCACACTAGCAAGTTACAAACAAAATAGTCTTCAAGGCGATTCAGCATTAGTAGAAATTTATAAAAACTTTGGAGTGGAAACTGTCTTTGAAAATAATTCAATAACAATTTCAAAATCTGATGACTGTAATCTGCAAACTCTATTCTGCGATCTGCAATCATCACCCGACATTGCCCAAACAATAGCAGTAACTTGCTTCGGATTAAGAATTGGATGTCATTTAACAGGTTTACATACTCTAAAAATAAAGGAAACCGATAGACTGGAAGCGTTAAAAACAGAACTGTCTAAACTTGGAGCTACTATTTCAGTAACAAATGATTCTCTAACAATCGAACAATCTAATAATCTGAATTCAAATATAAAAATAGCAACCTATCAAGATCATAGAATGGCAATGGCATTTGCTCCTTTAGCTCTAAAAACCTCGTTGATAATTGAAAATGCTGAAGTTGTTTCTAAATCATATCCAACCTTTTGGGAAGATTTACAATACATCGGTTTTATTATAAAAAAGCAATAAAAAACTTTGCGTCTTTGTGACAAAATCAAAAATAAACATCAAAAGACTTGACAACGCCTACTTCACAATCGTATATTTGCAAACTGATTTTTAAAGATAGAAGAAAAGACTATTAGACTATTAGACTATTAGACTATTAGACTCTTAGACTATTAGACTCTTAGACTTTTAAACTCTTAAACTCTTAAACTCTTAAACTCTTAAACTCTTAAACTTTTTTTAAATGAAATTATCACATTTTAATTTTAATCTTCCAACAGAATTACTTGCTGAATATCCAGCAGAAAACCGTGACGAATCTCGTTTAATGGTTATCGACAGAAAAAAAGGAACTATCGAACACAAAATGTTTAAAGACGTCATCGATTATTTCGGTGATGGTGACGTAATGGTGCTAAATAATACCAAAGTTTTTCCAGCCCGTATGTATGGAAACAAAGAAAAAACAGGTGCTAGAATTGAAGTTTTTTTATTAAGAGAGCTTAACGCAGAACAACGTCTTTGGGATGTATTAGTAGATCCTGCACGTAAAATTAGAATTGGAAATAAATTGTACTTTGGCGATGATGATTCATTAGTTGCAGAAGTAATCGATAATACTACTTCACGTGGTAGAACTTTACGTTTCCTTTATGATGGTTCTTATGAAGAATTCAGAAATAAATTAACAGAACTTGGAGAAACTCCAATTCCTAAATACATTAATCGTGAAGTAACAGAAGAAGATGCAGAACGTTACCAAACCATTTATGCAAAAGAAGAAGGTTCGGTAGCTGCTCCAACCGCTGGTCTCCACTTTTCTAAACATTTGCTAAAAAGATTAGAAATTAAAGGTGTAAATTTTGCGGAAGTAACACTTCATGTTGGATTAGGAACTTTTAATCCTGTTGAAGTTGAAGATTTATCTAAGCACAAAATGGATTCTGAAGAATTAAAAATTACGCAAGCAGCTTGTGACATTGTAAATAATGCCAAAGAGAAAAAGAAAAAGATTTGTTGTGTAGGTACAACCTCTATGCGAGCTATTGAAAGTTCTGTTTCTTCTGCTAGAACCTTAAATCCTTTTGATGGCTGGACCAATAAATTTATCTTTCCACCTCACGATTTTAGTATTGCTGATTGTATGATTACAAATTTTCACACGCCAAAATCAACTTTATTAATGATGATTTCTGCATTTTGCGGTCATGACTTAATGAAAAAAGCCTATGAAGAAGCAATTAAAGAAAAATACAAATTCTATTCTTATGGTGATGCCATGCTGATATTATAACATATAACAAAGAAATCAAAGTGCTTTTATTAATTTAAAAGCACTTTTTTTATGCAATCTGCTAAATGACTTTGTTTTTTTGCCTAATTAATTTATTTCTTGAAAATACTGCCGCTTTTTCATTCTTTTTCAATCTCGATTATTGGGCCAACTTTAACAGTACTTTGATTTTGTTTAATTAACTTAGAAAGTTCTTCTTTTATTTCATTAACTCGACCTTTCATAAAACCAAATTTACCCGTATAAACTACTTTGCGGTTTTGATCAAGAATTAGCGTTGTTGGATAGAATCTTATGTTAAATTGATCAGTTATGTGCCTACTATTTGGTATAATGGTAAAATCAAATGTAAAACGTTCTAAAAAATTAACGACCTTCTCTTTAGAATCGTAAGTTATAGCAAACCACTTAATATCCTCATTTTCAAACTGATTTTTTAAAAGGTTTAATTCTGGTATTTCTTTAACACAGGCACTGCAGTTAATAAACCAAAAATCTAGCACTACAATACTTTGAATTTTCTTTAAGTCATGTATTTCGCTAGCGATATCTTTTAAAACAAGTCCTTCGATAGTAGTGTTTTTAAGCTTTTTTCTATTTTTATTGTCGGCATCAATAAAATCATTAAAATCTTTGTTGCTTTCTTTTACTACTTGTTTCGACCTTTTATGAAGTACAAAACTGAATTGATTACTTATTGTATCTTTATAAAAAGCAGTTGCATATCTGTAACCATCTTTTGTAAGCAAAATGGAGTCAATCTTTTTTTGATTGTATATCGATCCATCTTCAAAAAAATAAATGACCTTCTTTTGAATACTATCACTTTTTTTGAAATTTGCATCCAAGTAATCAATGTATTCTTTTCGTTGGATTTTTTTTGTCGCAGTAGATAAAAATGAATAATCCTGTGAACTCATCGAATTACAAAAAGCAAATACGAATAAAAAACAAAAAAAACTTTTCATAAACTGATTTTAAACTAAAACTGAAATTTAGATGATTTATTGCCAAATTAAAATAGCTCTTTGGCAATAGCCTTTATATTTTCAGCTTTTCCCATAGAATAATAGTGTAAAACAGGAATTCCTGCAGCAACTAATTCTTTACTTTGGGCAATACACCATTCAATTCCTATTTGTTTTACATAATCGTTATCTTTTGCTTTTACTACAGCCATAATCAAATCGTCTGGCAATTCTAAAGAAAAACGGTGCGGAATCAAATTTAGTTGCTTTTTAGTTGCGATAGGTTTCAAACCAGGAATAATTGGAACTGTAATTCCTGCTGTTCTGCATTTGCTTACAAAATCAAAGAACTTCTTGTTGTCAAAAAACATTTGCGTAATGATGTAATCTGCTCCATTCTTAATTTTCTCTTTCAAAAAATGAATATCACTATCCAAACTTGGTGCTTCCATATGCTTTTCAGGATAACCTGCAACTCCAATACAAAAATTGGTTTTAGCTGAATTTTTTAAATCTTCATCTAAATAAATTCCGTTATTTAAATTACTTATTTGAGTTACCAATTCAGATGCGTATTCGTTTCCTTCTTTTTCGGGTTTAAAATAGGTTTCATTCTTCAGGGCATCACCACGAAGTGCGACTACATTATCAATTCCGAGAAAATCTAAATCGATTAATAAATTCTCCGTATCTTCTTTGGTAAAACCGCCACACAAAATATGTGGAATTGCATCAACTTGATACTTATTCTGAATTCCGGCACAAATACCAACTGTACCTGGACGTTTTTTTACGATTTTCTTTTGCAAAAGTCCACTTGGTAATTCTTTAAATTCATATTCTTCACGATGATACGTTACATCAATAAATGGCGGTTTGAATTCCATTAAAGGATCAATTCCGTCATAAATAAATTGTATATTTTGCCCTTTCAATGGCGGAAGAATCTCGAAAGAGAATAAAGGTTTTCCTTGGGCGTTTTCTATGTGTTGGGTTACTTTCATAATTTTAAGGTTGTAGGTTGTAGGTTGTAGGTTGTAGGTTTTTCTAATACCTACTACCTATCACCTAAGACCTTTTTTAATCTGCTATATTCGGCGCAAGCCATTTACTTGCTATTTCTGTTGAAATTCCTCTTCGCTTGGCATAATCTATTGCTTGATCTTCTTTTATTTTTCCTAGTCCAAAATATTTACTTTCTGGATTGGCAAAATAATATCCCGAAACCGAAGCTGCTGGCCACATTGCCATGCTTTCGGTTAACTTCACTCCTATTTCTTGTTCTACATTTAGTAATTTCCAAATGGTTGGTTTCTCTAAATGGTCAGGACAAGCAGGATAACCTGGTGCTGGGCGAATACCTTTGTATTCTTCATCAATTAAATCTTGATTACTCAAATTTTCATCTGAAGCATATCCCCAAATTTCTTTTCTAACTTTTAAATGTAAATATTCTGCAAAAGCTTCGGCCAATCTATCGCCAAGAGCTTTTACCAAAATGGAATTGTAATCATCTAATTGTTTTTCGAATTCTATTGCTTTTTCATCTACTCCAAAACCTGTTGTTACACAAAAACAACCTATGTAATCTTGTTTTCCAGTATCTTTAGGCGCAATAAAATCGGCTAAAGCGATGTTTGGTGCGCCTGCTGTTTTTTGAGATTGTTGTCTTAAAGTTAGAAAGGTTGTGGGTTGTGGGTTGTGGGTTGTGGGTTGTACTTCAATATCATCATCTTTAATTGTGTTTGCTGGAAAAACTCCGAGTATTCCTTTGGCTGTTAGCCATTTTTCTGAAACGATTTGATTTAGCATTCTTTGAGCATCGTCAAATAAATGAGTGGCTTGTTCGCCAACAACCTCATCCGTCAAAATAGCTGGAAATTTTCCATGCAATTCCCATGATTGAAAAAATGGTGTCCAATCGATGAAATCTACTAACTCAGAAAGTTCTACTTCTATGGTTTTTGTTCCAATGAAATTTGGTTTTGATGGTTGGAAATTATTCCAATCCAATTGCAATTTATTTTTACGAGCATCTTCAATAGAAAGATAATTTTTGTCGCGACTTCTGCTTAGATAGCCTTCACGAAGTTTATCATATTCTTCTCGAATAGCTTTCACATAGCCTTCTTTCGTTTCGGCTTGCAACAAATTACTTGCAACAGTTACGGCACGAGAAGCATCGTTTACGTGAACAACAGTTTCTTTATATTCTGGAGCAATTTTCACAGCTGTATGAGCACGTGAAGTTGTTGCGCCACCAATCATAATTGGAATTTTGATGTTTAATTTATCTAATTCTTTTGCTAAATACACCATTTCATCTAATGATGGCGTAATCAATCCGCTTAATCCTATAATATCTACATTATGTTCAACGGCAGCTTTGATAATCTTTTCTGGCGGAACCATCACTCCTAAGTCGATGATTTCAAAGTTATTACAACCCAAAACTACTGCTACAATATTTTTACCAATATCATGAACATCACCTTTTACTGTTGCCATTAAAACTTTTCCTGCTGATGAAGATTTTCCGTCTTTCTGAGCTTCTATGAATGGTAGTAAATAAGCAACCGCTTTCTTCATAACACGTGCCGATTTAACCACTTGAGGTAAAAACATTTTTCCGCTTCCGAACAAATCACCTACAACATTCATTCCTGCCATTAAATTGATTTCGATAACATCAATAGCTTTTTCTGAATTTAATCGAGCTTCTTCAACATCTATTTCAATAAATTCATCAATTCCTTTTACTAAAGAATGTATCAATCTTTCTTGAACTGAGCCATTTCTCCATTCTTGAATTGCTTTTTCATTGGTTTTGAAATCGCCTTTGAAGCTTTCTGCTAAATCTAATAATCTTTCTGTAGCATCATCTCTTCTATTTAACAAAACATCTTCAACGTGTTCTAATAAAATTGGATCGATTTCATCGTAAATCTCTAGCATTTCAGGATTTACAATTCCCATAGTCATACCTTTTTTGATGGCATGATAAAGAAAAGCAGAATGCATTGCTTCGCGAACTTTGTCATTTCCACGAAACGAAAATGAAACATTACTCACACCACCGGAAATGTTGGCATAAGGAAGGTTTTCACGAATCCATTTAGTGGCTCTGAAAAAATCTAAAGCATTCAATTTATGTTCATCCATTCCTGTTGCAACAGGAAAAATATTAGGATCAAAAATGATGTCTTGCGCTGGAAAATGAACTTCATTAACCAAAATATCATAACTTCTTTTGCAAATTTCGATTCGTCTTTTGTAAGTATCAGCTTGACCTTCCTCGTCGAAGGCCATTACGATTACAGCAGCGCCATATCTTTTTATCAATTTAGCATGATGCACAAAAACTTCTTTCCCTTCTTTTAAAGAAATAGAATTGACCACACCTTTTCCTTGAATGACTTTCAATCCGGCTTCGATGATTTCCCATTTGGAACTATCTATCATTACTGGAACACGAGCAATATCTGGCTCAGCAGCAATTAGATTTAAGAATTTAGTCATGGCATAAACACCATCTAACATTCCTTCATCCATATTGACATCGATAATTTGTGCACCACCTTCCACTTGATTTCTCGCAATATCTAGTGCTTCTTCGTATTTTTCTTCTTTTATTAATCGAAGAAATTTACGTGAACCTGTAACATTAGTTCGTTCTCCAACATTTACAAAATTGGTTTCGGGCGTTACGATTAAAGGTTCTAATCCTGATAATTTTAGATATTTATTCTTTACTTCCGTCATTATATTATTTCTAAAATTTGTCTTGGTTTAAATTCTGATGCAACATCTGCAATTGCTTTAATGTGTTCGGGTGTTGTACCGCAACAACCTCCTATTATATTTATTAAATTATCTTTTAAATATTCTCTAATTAAGGCTTGCATTTCTATTGGCGTTTGGTCGTATTGTCCGAAAGCATTGGGCAAACCTGCGTTCGGATGTGCTGAAATATTTAATTGTGTATTCATTGACAAACGTTGTAAATACGGTTTTAATTGGTCTGCTCCAAGTGCACAATTAAATCCGATACTTAATAACGGAATATGAGAAACAGATATTAAAAATGCTTCAACCGTTTGCCCCGAAAGCGTTCTTCCGGAAGCATCTGTAATTGTTCCCGAAACCATTACTGGAATATCTAAATTTCGTTCTTCTTTTACTTCTTCGATAGCGAAAAGTGCAGCTTTTGCATTTAATGTATCAAAAATAGTTTCCACTAATAAAACATCGCAACCACCATCGATTAGAGCTTCTACTTGTTGACGATAGGCAATTTTTAAATCATCAAAGGTTACGGAACGAAATCCAGGATCGTTTACATCTGGACTCATCGAAGCCGTTCTGTTTGTTGGTCCGATTGAACCTGCTACAAATCTTGGTCTATCTGTGAATTCATCGGCTACTTCTCGAGCAATTTTGGCTGATTCATAGTTTAGCTCGTAAACCAAATCTTCCATGTGGTAGTCGGCCATTCCGATTGTGGTTCCTGAAAAAGTGTTGGTTTCTACGATATCTGCTCCTGCTTGAAAATACAGGCGATGAACTTGTTTTACTGCTTCGGGTTGTGTGATAGAAAGTAAATCGTTGTTTCCTTTTAAAGGATGTGGAAAATCTTTGAAACGTTCGCCACGAAAATCTTCTTCAGAAAAATTATTGCGTTGTAACATGGTTCCCATTGCTCCGTCTAGAACTAGGATTCTTTCCTGAATTGCTTCTGTTATTTTTGACATAATTTATTTGCCACGAAGGCGCTAAGTCACTAAGTTTATTTTTAATTTCTCGTAAAGACGCTAAGGCGCAAAGCTTTATTTTTTGTTTTTAAACCATTAAGAAAATTAAGTTTATTAAGAAATAGTTCTTTTGAAACTTAATTTTGTAAAAATGGTTAACTCATTAGCCCCGATTGAAGCAACTACCGTGTAGTGCGAAAAGCGGGATTATGGTTTGCTGAAATGTGCAAGCCATTCGCTCCAGATTTCTCCAAATGTCGACACGAACGCAGTGAACTGGCGTAGCAAATGACAATTAGGAATTCTGTAAATTATTTTGTGTTATTGTGAAAGTTGAGAGAAAATTCTCGTGGTTATCTGTTCACGCCATGCGTGATAGAATGTAGCACCTTTTCTAAAGTAGTTAGGTTGCTAAGCTTTCATAGAGTCTAATCTCTCCAGCTTTCGTGATAACAATCAATAAATTTATGAACGCTACAAAGTAATAACATAGAAACTTATTTTGCAAGTGTTTGTGAAAAAATAAAAACTATAACGATTTAGTGATTTTTCAAAAAAAAGCAGATAATAATTTGCAATTCAAATTGATTTCATACATTTGTAGTCGAAATAAAGAGGAAAAATTTGAACTGATTGCAACCTCGTAAAAAAATGCTAAAGCAGCAACTCTCCTTTAGTGTTTTCATTGCAATTTTTCTTTTTTCTTCACAATTAGTATTAACAGAATCTGAAATTAATTCAGATTAAAAAATTATATTATGGCTTATTTATTTACGTCAGAGTCAGTGAGTGAAGGACATCCAGACAAAGTAGCTGATCAAATTAGTGATGCGTTAATTGATAACTTTTTAGCATTTGATGCTGAATCTAAAGTAGCTTGTGAAACTTTAGTTACAACTGGTCAAGTAATTCTTGCTGGAGAAGTAAAATCAAATACTTACTTAGATGTTCAACAAATTGCGAGAGATGTAATCAAGAAAATTGGTTATACCAAAAGCGAATACATGTTTGATGCAGATTCTTGCGGAATACTTTCGGCAATTCACGAACAATCTGCCGACATTAATCAAGGTGTTGACCGAGCTAATAAAGAAGAGCAAGGTGCAGGTGACCAAGGTATGATGTTTGGTTATGCAACTAATGAGACAGAAAACTATATGCCTTTAGCATTAGATTTATCGCACGCTTTGTTGATTGAATTGGCTAATTTGAGAAGAGAGAATAATGAAATTACTTATTTGCGCCCTGATGCTAAATCTCAAGTAACCTTAGAATATTCTGATGACAATAAACCACAACGTATTGATGCTATTGTAATCTCTACTCAACACGATGATTTTGTTAAACCTTTATCTAACTCTAGAGAAGGTAAAGACAAGGCTAATGATGAGATGTTGGTTAAAATTAAAAATGATTTGATTTCTATTTTAATTCCAAGAATCAAAGCAAAGTATCCTCAATATGCTCATTTATTTAATGAAAACATCACTTATCATATTAACCCAACTGGAGTTTTTGTAATTGGTGGACCACACGGAGACACTGGTTTAACAGGAAGAAAAATTATTGTTGACACTTATGGCGGAAAAGGAGCTCATGGTGGTGGTGCATTTTCAGGAAAAGATCCAAGTAAAGTGGACCGTTCAGCAGCGTATGCAACACGTCATATTGCTAAAAACTTAGTTGCAGCAGGATTGTGTGATGAAGTTTTAGTTCAAGTTTCTTATGCAATTGGTGTTGCTAAACCTACTTCTATTAATGTGGTAACTTATGGCACATCAAAAGTAAACATGACTGATGGAGAAATAAGCAAAGTAGTTGAAAAAGTTTTTGACATGCGTCCGTATTTTATTGAACAACGTTTAAAATTAAGAAATCCAATTTATAGTGAAACTGCTGCTTACGGACACATGGGAAGAACTCCAGAAACCGTTACTAAAACGTTTCAACTTCCGAATGGAGCGCCTAAAACGGTTACAGTTGAATTGTTTACTTGGGAAAAATTAGATTTTGTAGATCAAGTTAAAGCTGCTTTTGGATTGTAATTTTAATTCATATACATAAAAAAAAACCTGATTCTTTATTTGAATCAGGTTTTTTGTTTTTTAGTAAGTTCCGTTTTGCATTTTTTCTAATACTGCTTTATATTCCTCGATTAATGTTGAATCAGAGGAAAGTAATGCGGCGTCAATTGCCTTTTGTTCTGTTAAAATCGCCAAATCTTTCTGACCATTTTTGTAGTATAATTGTGCTAACGTATCTAAATAATAAAAATTATTTTTTTCTAGTTTTAAACTAGTTTCAGACCATTTAATTGCGTTAGTTATTGTTGCGGGATTTGCGTTTTTCATTTTTTCTACTACAAACCACGAAGCATTGTTTAAATCATTTGCAAATGAATTTTTAAACTCATTCCAGCTGTAATCCTTATCTGGATTATATTTTTTATCTAATTGCTCAATGATGCTTGAATCATCTTTAATGAAGCTTTTATAATAGTTTTGAAAAGTATTCAGATATTCTACATCCTTTAAATTCTCCTTTAACATGTTCATTTTCCCTTTGAAAACCCATGAATCATTATTTGATATTTTCAAAAGCTTATCATAATATGCAATAACTTTATCAATTTGCGATTTATTTGAAGCTCTATCTAAAGCATTTGAAATAATTCCATTTAAGGAACTTGATAGATATTGATCATAATAATTCTCTGTTTCAATTTTAGGAATTTCGTTAAAGAATTTAAGCAAATAATCAATTGACTGAAAGTCATTTGTATTTAAAGCCTCATTAAATTTATTAAAAAGAACAGCACTAAAACCAGATGCAGACGATAATTCGCTTGTAATAATTTTTACCATATCGGCATCAACTATTTTATCATTTTGATGAAAATCAAGTAGTTGCTTATATCTAGATTCCACCTCTTTTTGGGTGGATTTAAATTTATAAATGTTATTTTTTTCTTTTAAAACAGAATAATCATATGAATCAACAATTGTAGCAGCAGAATCAACGGCTTTTACTACCTCATCAATTCCAACTTCTCTTACTTGAACTACAGCTTCTGTTGCTGGTGGAGGAATTACTGAAGTGTAATTACTTCTTCCAGACTTTGTTACTTTTAAAAGTACTTTTTTAAAATCGCTTATAGATTTCTTTTTATTTAGAATTACGTTATCAAGTTGCGCAAGAGCATTTATTGGTTGCAAATCAATATTGAAAGAACTCATATTATAGTAAGCATAATTATCATCAGTAATTTTTGCTTTTGCATGATATAATTTTACTCCCTCGAAATTTAAAAAAACAACTGATTGATTTTCTGTAATTCCTAGCTTTTTTAAACTGCTTTTATCTTTCTCGGTTGCTAAGTAAAAGTTTATATAATCATATTCCGGATTGTATTTATCGTACATGTAATATTGAGCATTATTTTGATAGCTTTCTATATAAGTATCAAACTCTTTTTTTGCTTCTTTATTAGTATCATAAAAAACCATAAGCACTTTATCTGGATAAGAATTTGCAACTTTCATGGCTTCATCTAATGTTATTTCTACTTTCAATTTGAAAATGTATTGAGGAACGGCGTCTTCATATCCGTAGGCCGTAGCGGTGCTATCTACATAATAATTGTTGGTATCTGTTGCTGCTTTGCCCGGATAGGTCCAATTACTTTGGGATTTTGTTTCAATTGGTTGTTCAGCCTGTTCAATAACTTTTACAGGTGTTTTAGAGAAAACTAAAGGTGTTTTGCCTTCTGTAACTAAAAGTTCTTTTTTGTCAGTATCATAATATCCTTTGAGCTTGAGTTTCTCTAAAATACTCGGATTATAACTTACAGAAATACTAGAAACATTATCTGAAATTTGATATTTTTCTATAAAAGCTTCGCCATTTAAGCCTTCTTCTACAAGGTATACGTAAGCTACTTTTTCTACTTCAAAACTTAGTTGTCGCTTTTCGTAATCAATTTCGTCTATTGCAATCAAAAGCTCTTTGGCTGTTTTAAATTCTACTGGCGAACTACTGTTTTGCTGAAAACCAATATAAATATTGTAATACTTATAGTAATAATTCTCGCCCAAGTCGAAAGTTAGTTTAGTAGACTTTGAATTTGAATCAGTGTACTTTAATCTAAATTTTGGAATATTGGAATTTTCTGTATCAAAAAAAATGGAATCATTAACTTGTCTATATGTTCCTGAAAGCACCGAAAGATGGAATTTATTATCGTTTGACAAAATAAATTTTAAATTTTCTTGTGACGATGTAGTTGAAAATTCTCCTATCTCAATTTTGGTTTGCTGCGCAAAAATAAGGTTAGAGAGGAATGTTAGAAAAAAAAGAAAGTACTTTCTCATTGGTAAAGTTTATGTTAGGATTAAAAACATAAAATTAATTATAATAATGGTGCTATTTACGTTTTATCGTTTTTTTCTTAGTTCTTTTTTTAAGCAAAAACCTTCCTTATAACTTCAAATTGAATATACAAATGATTTTTAACAAAAAATAATTGTCAACGAAAAAAAAAGAGCAACCAATAGATGCTCCTTTTTTCTCTTACTAATCAATTTTTGTAAAAAGATTTTTAATCCATAGCTGGGATAACTCCTATAAATTATACTTTAAACTAAAAACAATAAATCTTGGCTGCACTCTATACTGGGAATTTCTCGTGGAAAACTGAGAGAAACTATCATCATTAATTGAAGTTGTATTCAAAATGTTTGTTGCACCAATTTTATATTCCATATGACTTGTTTTTGTTTTTTGATAAGTTAAGCTAGCCGATAAAAAGTCGTATTCTTGATCGACTGTTTTGTCTTTGTTATAATAATGAAAAAACTCGTACTCAGAAACAAAAGAAAAACTTTTTAAGAAAAAATAATCTAGTTTAACAGTTGGACTATCAGTATAAAATGTATCATTTGGATATTGATTAACGACATATCCATAAGATAATTCGATATTAGGAACATCTTTAAAATTAGTAGATGCACCTATTCTATAATTTTGAGTAAAACTTTCTGTATCAACAACGTCTTCCGCAGCAGATTGCGGGTTTACTTGTATATTATAAAATTTACTCCAATTCAAAGCAGTACTAAAATTAGCTTTGTAATATTTTAGAAACGATCTCCCATACTGAAAATTTCCTGCAAGAATTTCATCACCAAATGGTGAATTAAATGGTGATCCAATTTGATTTACTCCTTCAAATAAAGCTCTTGATTTAATCGCCTCGGTTGTACGTGTGTAGTTTAATCTAGCACTAAAATTTTCAAAATTGAACATATTAAATTTTTGATAAACTAACGTATGCGATTGAACAACAGAATTTTCTAAAGTTTGATTTCCTGAAAATAAACTATTATAACTATTAAAAATTGTTCCCGCTGCAAAATTATTTACATTAGTAAAATTGTTTGTCAACGCAGCGTTATAAGTCAATGACTCTGATTTTTTGATTTGATAAATCATTTGAAAATCAGGCAAAAATCGAGTTAATTCCTGCTGGTTAATTGTTGCCAATTGCTCATTAGTTAGATTAAAGCGATGCAATGTAACTCCTGGTGTAAAAATAAATTTTCCAGTTAACCATTTCAAATGAAATCCCAAGCTTAAGTCATTAAAGCGATAGCTAACATCATTACTGTTTTCAGCAGCATTTAAATTATTAATTGATGAATCATCTAAACGTTGAAATATTGAAGAATTTAAGCTCTGGTAGGCATAGGAATTAGCTAAGGTAAAATTTAAGTTTAATTTTGGAGTAAGAACATAAAAGTAATCTAATCTGCTATCTAGTTTATTTGTTTTGATAAATCGGCTTTGCGTGATATCATTTCGGTTTTGACTTTCATCATAACCGGCAAAAGCAAAGGGCTGAAACTCTAAATTGGCGTTATATAATGGATCCTCATTTTGGTGCAAAAATTGACTTTCAAAGGCGAAAATATGCTTTTCAGATGGTGTGTAGTAAAAACTAAGATTTTGATTGATATTAAGTGGATCTTGTCTTTTAGATGTTAGAATATTTTCACTAGAATTAGTATCATCAGAATAATCAAACACTTGTCTGTTTAAATTATTACTTTCTCTTTGCGATGAAACTCGCGCCAATATATCATAATCGAGCTGAAAACTAGGATCAGGTTTGTAGACCGAACTAAACTTAAACAATCCTAAATTATTTTTTTGACTTCCAATATCTTCTCTAACTTCAGCAGATGCTACTTGCTCCGAATTTGGTCGTAAAAAATTCACGGTGGATTGTGTATCAGTATTTACTAAAGTGGATGTGCCAATTACGAAACCACTTAAACTCCAACTTTTTGAAGGGTTATAGGAAAAATTTGTTGCTCCAAAATGCGACTCTATTTCTCTTACTCTATTGTCTTGAAAAAAGCTAATCCCTAGTGCATTGTTACCTATATTTAAACTTCCGCCACCTTTTGCCGTAATATTTCTAAAACCTCCCGTGAATCTAAAGTAGTCTTGAATAGTAAATGCTTGCTGGCCAATATTATTGCTATTCCCAATAATATTAACACTATACTTCGGACTATAATAAAATGCTTTGGGAGCAACAGTATATCGTTCATCATTATGCCCAACTCCAGCTGTCATATCACCAAACCAGAAGTTTTTCTTTCCGTCTTTCAGTTTGATGTTCATCGCCAAATTATCTTGGTTATTTTCGACACCTTTTAAGATTGAGTTTTCGTTATAATTTCTAAGGACTTGAATTTTATCGATTGCATCCGCAGGAATATTTTTTACGCCAAGTTTGGTATCACCGTCAAAGAAATCCTTACCTTCTACCATCAACTTGGTAACAGCTTTGCCTTCTACCTTAACTTGACCATCGGCATCTACTTCTACTCCTGGAAGTTTTTTAAGTACGTCTTCTAATTTACGTTCGGTTCCATTTGTAAAAGAGTCTGAATTATAAACTATGGTATCACCTTTAATAGAAACTGGCATTTCTTTAATTATTTCGACACCTTCTAACTGAATTCCGCCTGGTTCTAAAGAAATATTTTGAACAATATTTTCGGTTTGGGAGGAAACGGTTATTTCTTTATTTTCCATTCCTAAGTAACTAAACTTTACGGTATAAACTGTATTTTGTTTCAAGTTTAAAACAAACTTACCTTTATCGTTAGAAATCGCATAAGCATCAACACCTTTCGTTGCTTGATTTACGGCCATAATATTAGCCATTTCTAATGGTGTTTTTCCCGATTCTAAAATGGTTCCTTCAAAACGAATGGTTTGAGAAAATGAAATGCTTACTAAAAAAAGTAGTGCATATAAGTATATTTTTTTCATTGTTTATATTAATTTGTTCTTATTTCAATTACACCCTCTTCATTCATCATACTTTTAAGTTTCTTTTCTTCTATTTTTTCAAACTCTTTCTGACTAACTCTTTTGCCGTTTTTTGGTGCCTTTATTTCTGTTTTTTCTTTTGGATTAAGAATAATTTTTGAACACAAAAGCGTGGTACTACCATCATGAAGTTCTAGAATTAAACCAGGTAATCCCCAATATTTCTCAGGACCATTAGATACAGGAATATTTGTGGAATACCATGCTTCGATTACCCGCTCTTTTGGCTCGCTTAAACTAAAAAAAGCGGTTTTATTTTTCTCTTGTTTTTCCTTAAAGTCTTGATATTCTTTTAAATCATTTGCAGAAACTGGTATAATAATTTGAGCTTTAGAACAATTGTAATCGCCTATAACTTTTTGTTCATTTAATAATTTCCAATCAAACTGTTCTAAAACATCCTCAATTAAAAATTCTTTCCCAAAAATATCTTGATTTGTACTATAATTTTGAAGTTTTAAATTTTTGTATAATTTGGTAGAACCTCCATTAGAAAAAGTAACCTGAACGCCTCCATTTGAAGGATTTGGAACCTCTAATTTTTCTTCTTCATGATAAAGTGATTCTGTTTTAGTAAAAGTTAAAATGAATGTTTTTTCAAACGCCTTCTTCATTTTTGCCATCATCTCCTCCTTCATTGATGGAGTAATATCATTACTTGAAATACTGAAATTTTTCATCTGGGTTTGCGACGCATAGTAAGCAACACCCTGAAATTCTTGCGCTTTAACAAAAAAATTTGCAAATAAAAGGCATAGGACCAAAACTATTTTTTTCATAAACCCTAGTTATCTTCCCATTCTCATTTGCATTCCCCCTCTGCCGCCTTGACCTTGGTTCATTTCGATCATTTCTTGCATCTTCTTTGTTACAATATCATCATATTCCTTTTGAGTAACCAATTTCCCTTTTGTAGGTGCTTTTATTTCAACTTTATCCTTAGGATTTAAAACAATTTTAGAACACAATATGGTTGTTTTTCCGTCATTAACTTCCAATATTAAACCTGGTAAACCCCAATAACCCTCGGGTCCCTGATTTACAGGAATATCCATTGTATACCAAGCTGTTATTGTAATTTCTTTTGGCAAATCTACCTCGTCAAAAAAACTTGTTCTAGCTTTAGGTTGCTCACTCTTATCTTGCGTTTTATCAACTTCTTTTTTTACTTCGTCCTCTTTCTTGCTTTCATCTGTTTTCTTTGGTCTAAAATTTCTAAAATCAGATTTACTTGCGGGCACAACAGCAGTGGCTTTGTAGCAAACATAACCTCCTATTTCTCTTGTTTCACCCTCCATTTTCCATTTGTAGTTGGTTAAGGTGTCGTTTACAAGAAACTCTTTGCCCATAAATTCTTTATCTACTGTGAAATTTTTTTCTTTCGCATTTTTATAGAAGGTGCCACCACCACCCATCATAGAAGACATCATTCGCATTCCTCCACCAGTTTGTCCAGGCGTGTCAAGCTTTTCTTCTTCTTTATAAATGGAGACTGTTTTATCAAAATTTAAAACAAACGTTTTTTCAAACATTTTTTTCATTCGCTCTTCAATCATTTTTTGCATTTCGGGAGTAACATCTTTATTTCCAGCAAATCTTGACTTGAAATCGGAAGTACTTGTTTTAGTCTCATATACTGCCATTCCTTGAAATTCTTTCTGAGCATACAGTGCAACAAAGAAAAATGACATAACAAAAGTGAACGCTATTTTTTTCATATAAAATTATAATTTTTATTGTGGTAGCAAATAAGACGATTGAATTTATATTTTGTTACCAAAAAAGTGTTAAATATTTATCATTAGACATTGGTTTTTTAAAATAGTTTAATGTAACTTAGCCTTATGAAATTTAAAAACTTATCGTTTCTTGTTTTATTTCTAATGCTCACGCAGGTTCAATCGCAAAATATTGGTGCTTTGAAGAGAGATTTTTATTTACTCAACGCGGATTACTTTGCTGGATTTGACGGTTTTAACAGTTATTATTATATAAAAGATAATGTTTTGTATAAAAAATATGAAACAACCATTATTCAGTATCAGAATCTAGCGTTTGGCAAAATAAAGAAAGTCGATTTACTGAATCCTTTAAAAATTGTCATTTTTTACAGCGATTTTAATACCGTTGTCGTTTTAGACAATCAGCTTAATGAAATTCAAAAAATTGAATTTTCAAGACTGGAAACACCAATTATAGCTTCGTCTACTGGTATTTCTGGTCAAAACAAATTGTGGTTTTTTAATACTTTAAACCAACAAATCGGTCTTTATGATTTAACGACCAATCAACATCAATATATAGGCGCACCCATAAGAGATAGTTTTACTTATTATCAAACTGATTTTAATTATTTTGAATTTGTAGACAAAAACAACCTCTGGAATACCTATACAATTTTTGGTAGATTTTTTCAAAACGGCCCGGTAGAGAATGCTGTTCAATTACAACTCCTAAATGATAAAAAATATATTTATTATACAGGAGACTCACTAGTACTAAAGGACAACAAAAATAATACCGTACGAAAAATCGATATTGTTGAGAAATCAATTAAAAAATTTTTCTACAAAGACCAAATTTTATCTATTTTTACCGACCAAGGAATTACAAATTATAAAATTACAATACCATAATGCATATAGCAGTAGCAGGAAATATAGGTGCAGGAAAAACAACATTAACTCGTTTTTTGGCAAAACATTTTAAATGGGAACCTCATTTTGAAGATGTAGTTGACAATCCGTATTTGGATGATTTTTATCATCAAATGGAGCGATGGTCTTTTAATTTGCAAATTTACTTTCTAAATAGTCGTTTTAGACAAGTTTTACAAATTCGTGAAAGCGGAAAAAAAATTATTCAAGATAGAACAATTTACGAAGATGCCCACATCTTTGCTCCCAATCTTCACGCTATGGGATTGATGACCAATCGTGATTTTGAAAACTATTCTTCTTTATTTGAATTAATGGAAAGTCTTGTGGAAGCTCCAGATTTGTTAATTTATTTGAGAAGTTCCATTCCTAATCTTGTTGGTCAAATTCACAAAAGAGGTCGTGAATATGAAAACACCATTTCGATTGACTATTTAAGCAGATTAAATGAAAGATATGAAGCTTGGATTACAACTTACAATAAAGGAAAATTATTAATCATTGATGTTGATGATATTGATTTCGTAAATAACCCAGAAGATTTAGGAATGATTATCAACAGAATCGATGCCGAAATAAACGGATTATTCTAATATACAAAGCACTTCAATCGAGGTGCTTTTTTATTCATATAACATATCAAATAAAGAAACCATCTTTATGTTTACTGATGGTTTATCAGTCTTGATGATTTTGGAAATTCCTGGCAATAAATCAAAATAGTTTTCTTTAAAAAAACTATCATTGGAATGTAAATACAAATTTTTAACTAGCGTATTTGTTTTAAGTTCAATTAATGTTTCGCCTACAATTTTCATTTCAATTGTTGGTTTTTCTAGTAGCAGATCTTTTGGTTTAACAAAGTAATGATAAGCAACAGTTTTCTTGTTTTTGCATATAAATTCTAATTGTAGTACCGTTTTTTCTTTTGCAAATTTTGGTAATTCAGTAAAAAGAATATCCATACAATTTGTGTTTATTTCAGAATTAAGTTCGCATTCTTTTGAAGCCGTCCAAAGTTCTTTTCCAGAAAAATCAATCAACTTAGCATTTAGTATTCCTTTTTGTTCCTCAAGATTGTCATTACTACCAATAATTGAAAGTCCATTAGTATTTTCTTTTACAATTAAAAGTGTTGGTGCAAAACTTTCCTTCACTTGGTAATGAGAAGCTTTCCAGTTTCCATAATAATCTAAAGTGCTCCACGAAGTCACAGGCCAACAATCATTCAATTGCCAATACAAAGAGCCCATACAATAAGGTTTTGCAAGACGATGCGCTTCTATAGCAGTTTTCATTCCGTAAGCTTGCAAAATTTGCGATACATAATTGTATTTTTCTAAAGATTTTGGAATCGGAAAATCTCGTGCCATATATTCATTTATGGTTTCAAAACCTGTTGGATGCTTTTGATGATTTTTAAAGGCTTCGGAAGTAAAATTCAAGTCTTCTTTTCGGATGACTTTTTCTAATGTTTCTAAATTTGGCATTCCTTGAAAACCGTATTCACTCATAAAGCGACCTACTTTTTGTTTGTAAATTTCAAAAGGTTCTTTGCCCCACCAAACACCCCAATAATGGGAATCGCCTTGAGTCAAACTCTCCTTTTTACCCCAACCAATTGATGGTGATGAAGGCCAATATCGATTCTCTTTTTTGGACAATAAACTATCTAAAGTTTGCGGAATTAATTGATGAAAAAGTTTTTCATAATCGTTCCAAATTTGAATAGAATCTTGCTTTGAATAATTGAATTGTTTTTGCCAACCCCAATTTTTCCAACCTTCGTCATTTTCATTATTACCACACCAAAGCGCAATACTTGGATGGTTTTGCAAACGAGTTATATTGTCGATTACTTCATTTTTAACGTTATCAAGAAATTCCTCATCTCCAGGATACATGGCGCATGCAAACATAAAGTCTTGCCAAACTAAAATTCCGTTTTTATCACATTCATCATAAAAAGTATCTTCTGCATAAACGCCTCCACCCCAAACTCTCAGCATGTTCATATTTGCATCAACAGCGTTTTGTACAATCTCTTTGTATGAAGAAGTTGTTGCATTTGGTAAAAAACTATCCGGCGGAATATAATTAGCACCTTTCATGAAAACTGGTTTCCCATTTAATTTGAAATAAAAACTTTTACCTATGCTGTCTTTTTCTTGAATTAACTCGATGGTTCGCAAACCAACTTTTATAAGTTTATAATCAAGTTTATCATTATTATTTTCTAATGAAAAGCGAAACAAGTATTGATGTGGCACACCCAAACCATTGCACCACCATAAAATCGGATTCTTAATTTCGATAGGAACATTAACTACATTAATCCCTTTTTTGAGCTTGAACCTGAACGGCATTATGTCCATTTTTATCACATAATCTCCTGCCTTTTGAACATTGATAGTGAAACTAAAATTAACTTTGGCAAGATTATTAATGAGTTCTTTTTGCTCAAAACGTACATTTTCTATTGTAGCATTATTCCAAAAAAGAAGTTTTATTGGTCTATAGATTCCTGAGGTTACAAATCTTGGTCCCCAATCCCAACCGAAATGATATTGCGCTTTTCTTGAAAAAATTCGCTCTTTTTCCGGTAATGTATAAGGTAACTTTTGAGCTTTTGCTTTACCAATTTCTACTGCCGATTTGAAAACAATTTTTAGATTATTTTTACCAACTTTCAAATTGTTTTTTACATCAACTTTCCATGTTCGAAACATATTATTGGCATCCAAAATCTTTTTATTATTCAAAAAGACTTCTGCGTAAGTATCTAATCCTTCAAATTGCAAAATGGTGTTTTGATTTTTTAATTCTTCTTTTGAAATTTTAAAACTTGTTTGATATTCCCAAGTTTCATTTTCAATCCACTGCAAGTCTTTTTCATTGTTTCCGAAGAAAGGATTTGGAATAATTTTGTTGTTGAATAAATCCGTGTGAACTGTTCCAGGAACTTTCGCTGGAAGCCAATTGGAATCCGATATTTTTTTGAAACTCCAATTTTCAGAATTCAAATTTCGCTCAGAATTTTGCGACCATAAGATTAATGGTAACAGCATTAGAATTAAAAATTTAAATTGACGCTTCATTACTTTAAATTACTTTTTAATTTGAAAATTTCTTCTGAATTTGCAATTTGAGTTCCATCAATAATAGCTGAAGAATGATAAAAAGTGGCTTGTGTTACTTCTTGAACATGATTGATATTTGTAGAACGCAATCCTCCACCAGGCATAATTGTAATTTTATTTTGAGCTAAGTGAACCAACTTTTTTAAAACATCAATTCCATCCATAACATTAGAATGCGTTCCAGAAGTTAGAATTGTTGAAAAACCACAAGAAATGACATCTTCTAAAGCTTGTTCGTAATCGGAAACCTCATCAAAAGCTCGGTGAAAAGTACATGGAAATGGTTTAGCTAGATTTACTAATTCGGTGTTTCTTTCGATATCTATTTTATTATTTTCACCTAAAATTCCAAAAACAATGCCATTCACTTTTAATGATTTGAATTGCAAAATATTCAGTTTCATTTGAGCAAATTCTTCGTTGGAATAAACAAAATTTCCTCCTCTTGGTCGAATCATTACAAACAAATCTGAAGATAAAAATTTTCTAGCATTAATAACATCCATTGGATTTGGAGTAGTTCCGCCAACTTCAAATCCGTCGCATAATTCAATTCTATCTGCTCCATTTTCATGAGCAATTTGAGCCGATTCAACATTAAAACAAGCAATTTCTAATTTGTTCATTACTTCAAATAATAAGCAGCGTCAATTAATTTATTTCCAGAATTATCGTTAACTGCATAATTAAATCCGCTTTGAATACAATAAGAACCGTATTGTCCTTTCTTATTTAAAGCAATAAAACCTACTTGAATATCTTTGAGTTCTTTACCTCGATTTTTAGTCAATTTTACAATTCTTGCCACAGCTTCTTCACAAGCTTTTTGTGGTGACTTTCCTTGACGCATCAATTCTACTACAAGATGACAACCTGTAATTCGTATCACTTCTTCTCCGTGACCTGTAGCCGTTGCCGCACCAATTTCGTTATCTACATATAATCCAGCGCCTATAATTGGTGAATCTCCAACTCTTCCGTGCATTTTATATGCCATTCCGCTTGTTGTACATGCACCTGATAAATTTCCGTGAGTATCTAAAGCAATCATTCCGATGGTATCGTGATTTTCGATGTTTGCAATTGGTTTGTATTGACTGGTTTTTAGCCATTCTTTCCATTCCTTTTCAGAGTCTTCTACCAACAAATTTTCTTTTTTGAATCCTTGAGAAAGAGCAAATTGTAATGCGCCATCACCAACCAACATTACGTGTGGCGTTTTTTCCATAACAGCTCTTGCTACAGAAATTGGATGTTTTATATGTTCTAAACAAGCTACCGAACCAATATTTGAAAATTCGTCCATTATGCATGAATCTAGTGTAACTCTTCCGTCTCTGTCTGGTCTTCCGCCATAGCCAACACTTCTTTCGTTTGGATCGCCTTCAGGAATTTTCACTCCAGCTTCGACAGCATCTAAAGCTCTTCCATTATTTTTTAGGATTTCCCATGCGGCTCCATTGGCTTGAACTCCGAAATTCCATGTCGAAATAACTATTGGTTTATTTATTTTTCTTTCATCAAACAAAACCTCATCTTCTTTTGATTTGAACGAATTCAAAGCAATGGCTACCGAACCAATTGCAGCAGTTTTTATAAAATTTCTACGATTTGCCATACTTATGTTTTTTTATTCCACACCAATTTCATCAATAAACAACCATGCATTTGAACCTGCGCCTGGATTTCCTTCCGGAATTTTACCCAGATTTGAAGCAATAACTTTTATGAATTTTGCCTTTACAGATTTTACTTCAATTGTAATTTCTCCTCTTTTTTCAATAATCTCTTTAGCTAAAATTAATTGCAAACTTTTGAAATTTACACCATCATCGGATAGCAAAAACTCAATATTTTTTGGAAAATAAATCCAACTTCCTTCATTAGCTAAACTACTAATAGACAATTTATTTATAACCTCAACTTTTCCTAAATCGATGATTGCAACCATGTCTTTACCCGAAAATCCGAGCCAATCTCGACCAAACTTTTGTCTATCACCAATAACACCATCAACTAACGTAAAAGCTCCATTTGCTGAATAACTTTCGCTAGGTTGATTTTGTAAAGAAATCTTTTTGCCAGTTGCTTTATTGATAAAAAATGATTGTTCAATGATTGCGCTTTTTTGATCTCCATTTTCAAAATAAGCAGCTTTAATTGTTTGACTTTTTGTTA
The DNA here is from genome assembly GCA_044361155.1 of Flavobacterium sp. Classification (GTDB taxonomy): domain Bacteria; phylum Bacteroidota; class Bacteroidia; order Flavobacteriales; family Flavobacteriaceae; genus Flavobacterium. The sequence goes on along the minus strand of JBIKJF010000001.1, from coordinate 293,045 downwards.
TTGCAATTGGATTTTGATAGCTATTAGAATTTAAACTAGGATTAGAACCATCAGAAGTAAATCTGATTCCTTCTTGATTTTTAGAGGATTTTATTGAAAACAGAATATTTTTATCAGATTCCGACTGGCTTATTTTGGAAGTTAATTCGAAAATCGCCTTGCTGTAATTGATTTTATTTTCTTCAAAATATTGAAAATGCTGTATCATTCTATCTTGAAAATCTTTATATTTTTCAGTATTTGATGTGCCCCAAAGTACTTCTGAAAGCGCCAACATTCTCGGAAAAATCATGTACTCAACTTTATTTGAATCTTCCATGTATTCGGTCCAAACATTTCCTTGAGCACCTAAAATATAGTTGGCTTCGTTTTTATTTAGAGTTGTTGGTGTTGGATTAAAACCATACACTTTTTCAACTGTTGTGAAACCACCGATGGCTAAAGGTTCGTTTTTTGGTTCACCTTGATAATGATCAAAGTAGCAATGTGATCCTGGCGTCATTACTACAAAATGGTTTTGCTTGGCTGCTTCAATTCCGCCTTTTGTTCCGCGCCAACTCATTACTGCGGCATTTGGTGCTAAACCACCTTCGAGAATTTCATCCCAACCCATTATTTTTCTTCCTCTGCTGTTTACAAATTTTTCAATTCTTCGAATAAAATAACTTTGTAATTCATGCTCATCTTTCAAACCTTCTCTTTTTATCACAGATTGGCAATTTGCACATTTTTTCCAACGAGTTTTCGGACACTCATCTCCACCAATGTGAATATATTCCGATGGAAATAAATCTATCACTTCTGATAAAATATTTTCTAGGAATTCAAAAGTTTCTTCTTTTGGACAAAACACATCGTCTAAAACACCCCATTTCAAAGCAACCTCAAATGGTCCGCCAGTGCACGAATATTGAGGATATGAAGCTAATGCAGCTACTGCATGTCCTGGCATTTCAATTTCTGGAACTACGGTTATGTGACGTTCTGTTGCATAAGCTACAATTTCTTTAATTTCCTCTTGGGTGTAGAAACCACCATAAGGTTTATCATCAAATTTTTGTTCTCTGTAGTGACCAATCATCGAACCTTTTCGCCATGCTCCGATTTCGGTAAGTTTTGGATATTTCTTTATTTCAATACGCCAACCTTGATCATCGGTTAAATGCCAATGGAAAACATTCATTTTGTATCTAGCGAGATAATCAATGTACTTTTTGATAAATTCTTTTGGAAAGAAATGTCGGCTTACATCAAGGTGCATTCCGCGCCATTTGTATTTTGAGTAATCATTTATCTGTAAACAAGGTATTGAGATTTTATTCTTTTTATCAGAAGGAATTAATTGTAAAAGTGTTTGAATTCCATAAAAAATACCTTGATTTGAAAATGATGTTATTGTGATTTTACTATTTGAAACATTTAATTCATAGTGTTCTTTATCAAAATTTATAGTGTCTGGAAGTTTCATTATAAGCTGAATACTATTTGAACTATAAACTTCACTTGTACTTAAATCTAATCCTGATTTTGATTTAAGTATTTCTTTCAAATATGTTGCTTCAAAAGAATTTTCAGAGGCTTGTATTGTAGTTTTATCATTAAGCACAAAACTTCCTGAGCCTAACTCTACTTGAGAAGGATAGGGAATTATAGGTAATTGATTTTGTGAAAAAACAGTGTTGAAAATCAATAGTAGTAAAAATAGAAATTTCTTTTTCATGCAATTTTGAATTTATCAATGGCTAAATTTACATAAAAAAAGTCAAAAAAAATGCCCCACTTTCGTGAGGCATTTTATATAAAATATTTTATTCTATTATTTTAAAGCGTCAACTTTAGCTTTTACTTCAGCTTCAGTTCCTTCAATAATTTCTTCAGTTACTTTACCATTAATGGTTTTAGAAACAGTAGCTTTAAATTTACCATCAGCAGTTTTTTCCATAAAAACCATTTTTGTAACTTCATTTTTAACTTCTGCTTTAAATTTACCATTTTCATCGTACATAGCCATACATTTAGCTTTGTCTTCTGCAGAACAACCATTTTCGTCACACATTGCTGCACACTCTTCTTTGGTCATTGTAGCACATTTGCTCATATCACATTTATTAGAAGAACCATTTACATTAGCACAAGTTGTATTTGTACAACCTTTAGCTTCACATTCTTCTTTGCTCATTGAAGCACATTGCTCAGTTTTAGCACAACATGATGCTTTATCAGTTGCTGCACCTGCTGTATGTCCACCTAAAATTGGAGCGATTACTAAACCGATTAAACAAGTTAATTTGATTAAAATGTTCATCGATGGACCAGAAGTATCTTTGAATGGATCTCCAACAGTATCTCCAGTTACAGCAGCTTTGTGAGCATCAGAACCTTTGTAAGTCATTTCACCATTGATTTCAACACCAGCTTCGAAAGATTTTTTAGCATTATCCCAAGCACCACCAGCATTGTTTTGGAACACAGCCCAAAGTACACCAGAAACAGTAACTCCAGCCATATAACCACCTAACATTTCAGCGATTAATTGGTTGTTATCTCCGTAAACTAATTTACCTAATAATACAATTGCAATTGGGAAACCAATAGTTAAAATTCCTGGCAACATCATTTCACGTAATGCAGCTTTTGTAGAAATTTCAACACATTTACCATATTCAGGTTTTCCAGTTCCTTCCATAATTCCTGGAATTTCTTTGAACTGACGACGTACTTCATATACCATGTCCATTGCAGCTTTACCTACAGAGTTCATTGCTAAAGCAGAGAACACTACAGGAATCATACCTCCAACAAATAACATTGCTAATACTGGAGCTTTGAAGATGTTGATACCATCAATTCCTGTAAAAGTTACATAAGCAGCAAATAAAGCTAATGATGTTAATGCCGCAGAAGCGATTGCGAAACCTTTTCCTGTTGCAGCAGTTGTGTTACCAACTGAATCTAAAATATCTGTACGAGTACGAACTTCTTTAGGTAATTCACTCATTTCAGCGATTCCACCTGCGTTATCAGAAATTGGTCCGAATGCATCTATTGCTAATTGCATTGCAGTTGTTGCCATCATTGCAGAAGCTGCAAGAGCTACACCATAGAAACCAGCGAAAGCATAAGAAGCCCAAATAGCACCAGCAAATAATAATACGGTTGGGAAAGTAGAAATCATACCAGTAGCTAAACCAGCGATTACGTTAGTTCCTGCACCTGTTGAAGATTTTTGTACAATTGCCAAAACTGGTTTTGTGCCTAAACCTGTGTAATATTCAGTTACAGAAGAGATAACTCCACCAACTACTAAACCTACGATTGTTGCATAAAAAACTCTCATTGAAGAAATTTCTTTTAATCCTTCGCCGTAGAATTCCATTTGCATAACTTCAGGTAACATATATTTTACCAAAGCAAAACATGAGATAGCTGTTAATGCGATAGAAACCCAGTTTCCAACGTTTAAAGCACCTTGAACTTGTTTTTCTTTAGCATCATCACTTGATATTTTCACTAACATAGTTCCGATTATTGAGAATAAGATTCCAAAACCAGCGATAGCCATTGGTAATAAAATTGGACCGATTCCACCGAAAGCGTCTCCAATTTTTCCACCCATATCTTTTATAACATAGTTTCCAAGAACCATTGCAGCAAGAACTGTTGCAACATAAGAACCAAATAAATCAGCACCCATTCCCGCAACGTCACCAACGTTATCTCCAACGTTATCTGCAATTGTAGCAGGGTTTCTTGGATCATCTTCTGGAATTCCAGCTTCAACTTTACCTACTAAGTCAGCACCAACATCGGCAGCTTTTGTATAAATACCACCACCAACACGAGCAAACAAAGCAATAGATTCAGCTCCAAGAGAGAAACCAGCTAAAGTTTCTAGAACGATAGTCATGTCTTCTGTAGAAGTCCATTGACCACGCATAAAAAAATTATATAATAAAATAAAGAAACCCGTCAAACCAAGAACTGCTAAACCAGCAACTCCCAATCCCATAACTGTTCCGCCACCAAAAGACACTTTTAATGCTTGTGGTAAACTTGTACGAGCAGCTTGTGTAGTTCTAACATTAGTTTTTGTAGCAATTTTCATTCCCATGTTTCCTGCTAACGCTGAAAAGAAAGCACCAAAAATAAATGCAACTACAATTAATATATGTGTTGTTGGAACTATAAACGAAATTCCTGCTAACACGATGCTTGCTCCTATAACGAAGAAAGTTAATAAGCGGTATTCTGCTTTAAGGAAAGCTAATGCGCCTTCATAAATGTAATCTGAAATTTCTTTCATTTTACCATCACCAGCATCTTGCTTTAAAACCCAAGCTTGTTTGTACAGCATAAAAGCTAACCCAATTAACGCCATTATTATTGGCACATAAATCATCATTGATTCCATAAATATAATTTTTGTTATAAATTTTATCGGGTGCAAAAATAACAAAATTTTAAGAACTTATACAACTCGAGTGATTTTATAAAAATAAATGTGCTAAATTTATATAGTTAAGGCTCGAATTTTTCAATAAACATTATAAATAATTGGAATTTTGACAGAAATTATAGACTTTTGGAATGTAGAATTACCAATTCAAAAAACTTAATATAGTAAAAAATGAAGAGATTAGAGTTATTTTCATCAAAAGAAATCAATAGAGACTTAGGCATATTTCTTATTAGACTAATAATAGGATTGCTTATGGCTTTTTATGGCTACGAAAAATTAATTCATTTTAATGAAATGGCAGTTTCTGAATTTTGGACAAAAAATGTAATTTTTTTAGGAATGAGTGGCTCAGTTCCATTAGCTCTAACTGTATTTGCTGAATTTTTTTGCAGCTTGTTTCTTATTGCTGGATTCTTAACAAGAATTAATTTGTTTTTCCTACTATTTTGTATGGCTTATATTTTCTTGGTGATTTTTCCATTTTCAATTTTAGATAAAGGTGATAATGGTTATCAATTTAACGATGCTTTTTTATATTTTGTTATCTATCTTGGGTTATTTTTTACAGGACCAGGAAAATATAGCCTGGATCGAAGATTATTTGGTAAAAACGATTAAATTTTATTTCTCTTTTTGAGATAGTAATGTCATATGGTAAAAGAAGCAAATGTTCTAAAGGGCTTCTAATTGTCTGAAAGTTTTTCCATTTCTTCGTGAGTTTGACAATCGTATAATTCTTTCAAAGTGTTTTTTATGGCGATATAGCCAAGAGGAACTATATCTGGTGACTGAAGACAAAACATTAAGTAAACTTCAATACTCCAATTACCAACTCCTTTGATTTTTACTAGCTCTTCTCTGATTTGCTCTTCGGATTTGGTTGCGAAACTCTCAAAATTGATTTTATTGTTAAGTACTTTGTATGCTAAATCTTTAAGATATACTATTTTTTGTCGTGACAATCCACATGATTTTAATTCATCATCGGAAGAATAATAGATATTTTCAGGTGTGATTTTCTTGAAATTATTTTCTAATTTAACATAACATGCTTTTGCAGATTCTATTGAAACTTGTTGTTCAAGAATAATATGACACATAGAAGCAAATCCTCCCTGACGTTTGTAAATTGTTGGAATACCATAATTTTCTAAAATATTTTTTAGTTTTTCGTCTTTAGAAATTAGAAATGTGATTGCTTGTTGCATGGTCTAGCCCAGATAGTAGTGGAAAGCAATTTATTGAAAATGGCTATTTTTGTTAAAGTAAAAAAGCGACCATAGAAGCTCTTTTTACTTTTTACAAAAATAGCTATTTTGATAAATTCTTGTAATGTATAGCTGGAAATTGCTTCATATTTAGAATCTGAAACAAAATGAAATAAATTCAGTTCAAGAGTTCAGATGAAATTAAAAATAAAACCCAAATTCTCCTTTTATTGTAAAGTTATTTGTTCCTGGAATATCTCTGTAATTTCCTCTCCAACTGGCGTCGATGCGAAACACTTTAAAAATGTTACCGATACCAATACTGTATTCCCAATACGGATTTTTGGGTGCTTGATAAACTAAACCAGAAGCATTGATTTGCTGATTTTCGTCAGAAATAGACCCGTAAACACCGCGAATTCCAACAATTTCTCTCCAATTTAATTTTTTGAGCATTGGAATTCTTGACAAAAGTCGTCCCTGAAAATTATGATCCCATTGCAGTGTTACATATTCATCGGAAACAAATTCGTAAAAGTTTAAATTATTAAATGTGTTACCAATAATGAAGTAGGTTTGGTTTCCGGGAATAACACTCATTAATCCGAGTGGTACTTGTCCAAAAGTTTTTCCGAGTTCCATTGTAAGATTGGTTCTTCCTAACGGACCAATGATAATTGGCTGCTTGTAATATAGCTGCAATTTACTGTAATCAAAATCACTGTCTATTAATCCTTTGAATCCCTGACTGTAATTGACAAAAAAGCGACTGTAAGGACTATCTACATTGAGTCGTTCTACACCATAACCTACTGTTTTTCGTCCTGGTGTGTATTCTACTTGAAGATTAACTTCCGATTGTTTTACTTCGCTTTTGGTAGTCGTATATGTATTATCAGAAAAATAATCGAGACTAAATGTTGGTGAAGCCGATTCTAAGGTACGATAAGAAAAGCCTGTTTGGAATACTAAATTTTTTATTGGTTCAATTTCTATAGACGCCATAGAAAGATTAATGTTAGTGAGTTTCCCATTGTTTCCTGATGAGAATAAAGCAGACGACGCAAAACTTCTTCCCAAAACATCATTTGTAGTGGTTAAGCTTGCGCCAATTTGCTCTACATCTCTTCTGTTTCCGACGGTTAATATTACTCGATTTTTTGCCTCTACCATTATCTTTCCCGACAAACCGTATTTGAATTTATTGTCGTCAAAGCCATAAGCTGTATATGCTTGCAAACGCCATTTATCATTTGGACCGAAGTAAGTACGTCCTCCTAACCTGACGCGAATTCCTTCTACTTCATTAAATCCGAATGTTGAAAAAATTGGTCCGAAATCAATATTCCCTTTTTGAATATAGCCGCTTCCAAGAATGGTAACTATATTATACATCTGCTTGAATTTCTTTACTGTTTTTAAAGTATCAAGCATTTTGTATACGCCAATTTCGTCTTTATTTAATTTTTCAAATCTATTCTCCTCCCAATATTCGTCTGGTTTTGCATAAACTGCATTATCAATAAAATTGACTTCTTCTTTATAAAATTTGTCTGGTTTTACTTCATTAAATTTATGATTTCGAGCAAAAGTGGTTCGTTTTCCATACACTCCTTTTGATGCTTCTTTTTTATTCATTGCAAAATCTGACATTAAATAATCCCGTGTAAGCAGAAAAACAGAATCATTTACTACTTCAAACTCTTGCTCAATATAAATATCTTTAACCCAGTTAATATTAGCACTTTTAGAAACAGCCATGTTGATAGTTTTTATGGCAAACGTAGAATCATTAACCCAAAAATCGCCTTTAAAAGTTAATTCATTTTTTCTTCTTGGGTAGAAGACAATGTTATAACACCATTTATTGTCTATAAAAGCACTATCACGTAAAACATAATTATAAACATCGATACCTGTTGTAGATATCGGACTAGTAAAACTTTTATCGAAAAAGGTTAAATGATTATTATAGATATTGTATTCGTTGTACAAATCTTTTATAAAGGTATTGACCCCATCACCGTTAGACAATCCCGAATTTTTATTAGCTTTAATTATAGATTTTTCCTTCTTAAGCAAATTGTCGCCATAAACATCATAAATAGATTCGTTAATAAAAATAGGTAAATAAGTTTTTCCCGTCACCTTAGAAGTATCTACCTGATTGAAGACAAATTCCATACCTTTAAAGATTTTGCTTTTCATAAAAGCACTGTCGATGGTATTTAAATCAAATTCTACTTTTTCGTATTTTTCATAAGTGTATTGATTGAACATTCGAAGCCCATTCTTTCTTTTTCTCTCCCAAATTTTTCTAAGAATATCTAAAGCGGGGTTTTTCTTTTTAGATGTTTTTCCATTATAGATTACAACTTCATCTAAAATTTCTTCTTCATTTAAAACAACTTTAAAATTATAATTTATTAACTTATCTAATTCTATATCTTTAGTAACATAGCCCACAAAAGCCACTACAATCGCTGTATAATCTTTGGTAGATTCTAAATAAAATTTTCCGTTTTCGTCACTCACGGTTCCTTCATTAGTTCCCTTAAAAATAATATTGGCATAAGAAACTGGCTGATTTTTTTTATCGACCACAACGCCACTCACTTTAGTTTGAGAAAAAACAAATGAAGAAAAAAAGAATATCAGAAATAATGAAAAAGATACTTTTTTAAACATAATTACTTTACAAAATTTTGGAAAAAAAAAGCTTCATCAAGATTTCTCCGATGAAGCTTCAAATATAATAGAATATATTATTTGTACATTACTTTTTTTACTGCATTAACAACATCTTGCGCATTTGGCAACCATTCTTTCAATAAAGTTGGTGAGTAGGGCGCAGGAGTATCAGCAGTTGTTATTCTTTGAACTGGTGCATCAAGGAAATCGAATGCTTTATCTTGAACCATATAAGTGATTTCTGAAGCCACACTTGCAAAAGGCCAAGCTTCTTCAAGAACTACTAAACGATTTGTTTTCTTCACAGAATTGATAATTGCATCATAGTCCATTGGGCGAACGGTTCTTAAGTCGATAATTTCGCATGAAATTCCTTCTTTGGCTAAGTCGTCAGCAGCAATGAAAGCTTCTTTGATGATTTTTCCGAAAGATACGATAGTTACATCAGTTCCTTCTCTTTTAATATCAGCAACTCCTAATGGAATAATGTATTCACCATCTGGCACTTCACCTTTATCACCATACATTTGTTCTGATTCCATGAAAATAACAGGATCATTATCACGAATGGCAGCTTTTAATAAACCTTTAGCATCATAAACATTAGATGGAACTACCACTTTTAAACCTGGAGTATTAGCAAACCAATTTTCAAAAGCTTGCGAGTGTGTTGCTCCTAATTGCCCAGCAGAAGCTGTTGGTCCACGAAAAACCATCGGCATTGGAAACTGTCCAGCCGACATCTGACGCATTTTAGCAGCATTGTTAATAATTTGGTCAATACCAACTAATGAAAAGTTAAAAGTCATGTATTCTACAATTGGACGACAACCGTTCATTGCTGAACCGACTGCAATTCCTGCAAAACCTAACTCGGCAATTGGAGTATCAATTACCCTCTTTGGACCGAATTCGTCAAGCATTCCTTTTGATGCTTTGTAAGCACCATTATATTCGGCAACTTCTTCACCCATTAAATATACGGCCTCATCGCGACGCATTTCTTCACTCATCGCTTCGGCAATCGCTTCTCTAAATTGTATCGTTCTCATATATATTGTTTCTTAAAATCTATTTTGGATAGCAAAAGTAAAAATTAAAAATGATAAAAAAACATAATAATCCTAAATAAAATATTGATATGGCAATCCTTTTACAATTCAACAAAAGTTAAATCTTCTGTTTTTAATTTTAGAAATTAAAGCGAAATCGATATAATACTGCTATTTTTTAAAAAAATAGTATGCACGCATATAAATATTTGAAATATATTTTATACTTTTACACTCAGAAAAAAAAATTTAAAAAATATATAATGAAAATATTAGTTTGCATCAGCCATGTGCCTGATACTACTTCAAAAATCAACTTCGTGAATGGCGATTCTGAATTTGATACCAACGGAGTTCAGTATGTTATCAATCCAAATGATGAATTCGGTTTAACTAGAGCCATTTGGTTTCAAGAACAACAAGCAGCTAACGTAACGGTTGTGAATGTTGGCGGACCAGATACAGAACCAACTTTAAGAAAAGCATTAGCTATTGGAGCGAACGAAGCCATTCGTGTAAATGCAACTCCAACTGATGGTTTCTTCGTTGCAAAACAATTGGCAGAGGTTGTAAAATCTGGGGGTTATGATTTAGTAATTTGCGGAAAAGAATCCTTAGATTATAATGGTGGAATGGTTCCAGGAATGTTAGCTGGTTTACTAGGATATAATTTTGTAAATTCAGCTGTTGAAATGACCGTTGATGGAACTTCTGCAAAAGTAGGAAGAGAAATTGATGGTGGAAAAGAAATCGTTTCTGCATCATTACCTTTAATTGTAGGTGGACAAAAAGGCTTGGTTGAAGAAAAGGACCTACGTATTCCAAATATGAGAGGAATTATGACAGCAAGAACTAAAGTTTTAACTGTACTTGAGCCAGTAGCAGCTGACAACAACACTAAAGCGGTGAAATTTGAAAAACCAGCAGCAAAATCAGCAGTAAAATTGTTTTCAGCTGACGATTTAGACGGATTAGTTAGCGCATTACACAACGAAGCAAAAGTAATCTAGTTTCGGGTTGCGAGTTTCGGGTTGCGAGTTTTTGAACTAAACTCTTAAACCTTTTTAAACTCTTAAACCTTTTTTAACCTTTTAAACTAAAAAAAATGTCAGTATTAATATATGCAGAATCAGCAGACGGAAAAATCAAGAAAGTTGCTTTCGAATTAGCGTCTTATGCAAAAAAAATTGCCGAATCACTTGGCACAACAGTAACCGCTGTAACAGTTAACACAGGAAATGTTTCTGAGTTATCTAAATATGGTGTAGATAAAGTTTTGAAAGTAACTAACGATAAGTTGGCTAACTTTAATGCAAAAGCTTACGCAGATGTAGTAAAACAAGCTGCACAAAAAGAAGGTGCAAAAGTAATCGTGCTTTCATCAACAACAGATAGTTTATACCTTGCGCCTCTTGTATCCGTTGGATTAGAAGCAGGTTTTGCATCAAATGTTGTTGGATTACCTCATTCAACTTCACCATTTCAAGTAAAAAGAACTGCTTTTTCAAACAAAGCATTCAATATCACTGAAATTTCAACAGATGTAAAAGTACTTTCAATTAGCAAAAACTCTTTTGGAATCATCGAATCCGCATCTACTTTATCTGAAGAAGATTTTGCACCAACATTGAGCGATGGCGACTTTTCTGTAAAAGTAGAGTCAGTAGAAAAAGCATCAGGAAAAGTAACTATTGCAGACGCAGATATCGTTGTTTCTGGCGGACGTGGAATGAAAGGTCCAGAAAACTGGAACTTAATAGAAGATTTAGCTTCGGTACTTGGCGCAGCAACCGCTTGTTCTAAACCAGTTTCTGATATTGGATGGCGTCCTCACAGTGAGCACGTTGGTCAAACAGGAAAACCAGTTGCAAGTAATTTATACATCGCAGTTGGAATTTCTGGAGCAATTCAACACATTGCTGGAATCAACTCTTCTAAAGTGAAAGTAGTTATCAACACCGATGCTGAAGCGCCATTTTTCAAAGTAGCTGATTACGGAATTGTTGGTGATGCTTTAGACATTGTTCCAAGATTGACTCAAAAATTAAAAGAATTTAAAGCAAATAATAGCTAGTAAAATTCCAACAAAAGAAATTGCTTCGCCAGTTCCCTGACACTCGTGTCAATATTCCAATTGGAATAAAAAATAAAACTAACTCAAACGTGATAAGCTATCTGAAATTTTTTTTTCAGGTAGCTTATTTTTTATAATATGAACTCGATTCAGATTCTTTACTTTTTTAAATTATTATTTTAAGAAGCGAATCTTTTTTGTTACTTTGCAATCCATATTCCTGCTATCCGCAGTAGTACCAATTATATTGTCAGCTACTTGCACCTATCAGGGCTATTGAGTAATTTGTATTGAATAGAAATCAGTTTTTCAGAAGAACTTACTCTACAATCTAAAATCTAATATCAGCAATCTAAAATCTCTATGAGTTTAGTAAAACTAACAATAAAAGGAATATCCTATAGTCAAACCCAAAATGGAGCTTATGCTTTGATTTTAAACGAAGTTGATGGAGAAAGAAAACTACCAATTGTTATTGGAGCTTTTGAAGCACAGTCCATTGCAATAGCTTTAGAGAAGGAAATTAAACCTCCAAGACCATTAACGCACGATTTATTTAAAAGTTTTGCTGACCGATTTGATATAGTAGTTAAACAAGTAATTATTCATAAACTAGTTGATGGTGTATTCTATTCAAGCATCATTTGTGAAAGAGACAAAATTGAAGAAATTATTGATGCAAGAACTTCTGACGCTATTGCATTAGCATTGCGTTTTTCTGCACCGATTTTTACCTATAAAAATATTCTTGATAAAGCGGGAATTTATTTAAATTCGAATCCTTCTGAAACTGAAAACACAGAAGACGAAGGCGCACTTTCAACTCCTGAAACCTTCGGAATTGAAAGCGATTCAAATACTGAAAATTCTTATACAAAACTAAGTTTATCTGAACTTCACGAACTTTTAGAAAGCGCTGTTCAAGACGAAGATTATGAAAAAGCAGCAAGAATTAGAGATGAAATTTCTAAACGCGAATCTTAACTCTTAAACTTTTAAACACATAAACCCTGAATTTATTTCAGGGTAAACTTTTAAACCTTTTCAAAGTGAAACAATACCACGATTTAGTTAAACACGTTTTAGAAAACGGAACTCAAAAAGGCGACCGCACAGGTACAGGAACCAAAAGTGTTTTTGGCTATCAAATGCGTTTTGATTTAGCTGACGGTTTTCCGATGGTTACCACTAAAAAATTGCATCTAAAATCTATAGTTTACGAATTACTTTGGTTTTTGAAAGGCGATACCAACATTGGCTATTTAAAAGAAAATGGCGTAAAAATTTGGGACGAATGGGCTGACGAAAATGGCGATTTAGGTCCAGTTTATGGTCACCAATGGCGCAATTGGAATAGTGAAGAAATTGATCAAATTGTCGAATTAATCGAGACTTTAAAAACCAATCCAAATAGTAGAAGAATGCTAGTTTCGGCATGGAATCCATCGGTTTTACCAGATACATCCAAATCATTTTCTGAAAATGTTGCCAATGGAAAAGCGGCTTTACCTCCATGTCACGCCTTCTTTCAGTTTTATGTTGCCGACGGAAAATTATCTTGTCAATTGTACCAAAGAAGTGCTGATATATTTCTTGGTGTTCCTTTTAACATTGCTTCTTATGCCTTATTTACTATGATGATAGCACAAGTTTGTGATTTACAAGTTGGCGAATTCATTCACACTTTTGGCGACGCACATATTTACAACAATCATTTTGAACAAGTGGACTTGCAATTGTCACGTGAACCAAAACCACTTCCGAAAATGATATTAAATCCTAATGTAAAAAATATTTTCGATTTTACATTTGAAGATTTCACTTTAGAAGGATATGACCCACATCCACATATTAAAGGAATTGTTGCTGTATAATTTTTAATTCTTAATTTGTAATTCTTAATTATTTAATTACCTTTGCACACGAATTAGGAAAATCCTTTTTCATACATAATAATCATTTAAAATAATATTGGAATGTATTTAAGTAAAGAAACAAAAGCTGAAATCTTCGCTAAACACGGAGGAAAAGCTGAAAACACTGGTTCTACAGAAGGACAAATTGCATTGTTCACCTTTAGAATCTCTCACTTAACTGAGCACTTGAAAAAAAATCGTCACGATTATAACACAGAGCGTTCATTAGTTCTTTTAGTAGGTAAAAGAAGAAGTCTTCTTGACTACTTGAAAAAGAAAGATGTTGTAAAATATCGTGAGTTAATTAAAGAATTAGGTATTAGAAAATAATACATATTTTAAGAGGTGCTTTTGCGCCTCTTTTTTTTAGCTTTTATATTAAAAAAAGTTTGGTTTTTCATTGGAACACAACAACTACTATCCGACTTACTATCGGAACACACAAAACAACACAACCCTGCTGACAGGCAGAAAACCAATGTAAAATTAAAAAGGAAATTTATGATTCCACAATTATTTGTAGAAAGTATCGATTTAGGTGATGGCAGAAACATCACAATCGAGACAGGACGTTTAGCAAAACAAGCTGATGGTTCTGTAGTAGTAAGAATTGGAAAAACTGTTATTTTAGGAACAGTTGTATCCGCAAGAAAAGCAAGTCCAGGTATCGACTTTTTACCGTTAACGGTAGATTACAGAGAAAAATTTGCAGCAGCAGGTCGTTTTCCTGGTGGTTTCTTCAAAAGAGAAGCACGTCCAAGTGATAGCGAAGTGCTAACAATGAGATTAGTTGACCGTGTTTTACGTCCGCTTTTCCCATCAGATTACCATGCAGAAGTTCAAGTTATGATTCAGTTAATGTCTCATGATGATGAAGTTATGCCAGATGCATTAGCAGGTTTAGCAGCTTCGGCAGCACTTGCATTATCTGACATTCCATTTGAAACTTTAATTTCAGAAGCTAGAGTTGGAAGAATTGACGGTAAATTTGTAATCAACCCAAGTCGTGCTCAATTAGAATTATCTGATATTGATATGATGATTGGAGCTTCAAGAGATTCTATCGCAATGGTAGAAGGTGAAATGAAAGAAATTTCAGAAAAAGAAATGGTAGAAGCCATTAAATTTGCTCACGAACATATTAAAATACAAATTGACGCTCAAGAAAGATTGGCAGCAGCATTTGGAAAAAAAGAAGTTCGTACTTATGAACAAGAAAAATCTGATGATGCTATTTACGCTAAAGTAAAAGCAGCAGCTTATGATAAAATTTACGCTATTGCAAGTAAAGGTTCGGCTAAACACGAACGTTCAGCTGCATTTGATGCTGTAAAAGAAGAAGTAAAAGCTTTATTTACAGAAGAAGAATTGGCAGAAAATGGAGATTTAGTTTCTAAATATTTCTACAAAACTAATAAAGAAGCAGTTCGTAACGTAACTTTAGATTTAGGAACTCGTTTAGACGGAAGAAAAACTACAGAAATTCGTCCAATTTGGTGTGAAGTAGATTATTTACCATCGGTTCACGGTTCTGCTTTGTTTACACGTGGAGAAACTCAAGCATTGGCAACAGCAACTTTAGGAACTTCTAGAGAAGCGAACCAAATTGACTCACCATCAGAACAAGGAGAAGAAAAATTCTACTTACATTATAATTTCCCACCATTTTCAACTGGAGAAGCTCGTCCGTTAAGAGGAACTTCAAGAAGAGAAGTTGGTCACGGAAACTTGGCACAACGTGCATTGAAAAACATGATTCCTGCAGATTGTCCTTACACAATTCGTGTGGTTTCAGAAGTATTGGAATCTAATGGTTCGTCTTCTATGGCAACAGTTTGTGCTGGAACATTAGCTTTAATGGATGCTGGAGTTCAAATGACTCGTCCGGTTTCTGGAATTGCAATGGGGTTGATTACTGATGGAGAACGTTTTGCGGTTTTATCTGATATTTTAGGTGATGAAGATCATTTAGGAGATATGGATTTCAAAGTAACTGGAACTTCAGAGGGTATTACAGCTTGTCAAATGGACATCAAAATTGACGGATTGAAATATGAAATCATGGAACAAGCATTAGCTCAAGCTCGTGATGGACGTTTACACATCTTAGGAAAATTAACTGAAACATTAGCTCAACCAAATGCAGATGTGAAAGTTCATGCTCCAAAAATCATTATGAGAACTATTCCTGGTGCTTTCATCGGTGCGTTAATAGGACCTGGTGGAAAAGTGATTCAAGAATTACAAAAAGCTACTGGAACTACAATCGTAATTAACGAAGTTGACGAACAAGGTGTTGTTGAAATCCTTGGGACTGATCCAGATGGAATTGCAGCAGTTTTAGCTAAAATTGACTCAATTATCTTCAAACCAGCAATGGGTGAAGCTTATGAAGTGAAAGTAATTAAAATGTTAGATTTTGGTGCGGTTGTAGAATACACTGCTGCTCCAGGAAATGAGGTTTTATTACACGTATCTGAATTGGCTTGGGAAAGAACTGAAAATGTTTCTGATGTTGTGAATATGGGTGATGTGTTTATGGTTAAATATTTAGGTGTTGACCCGAAAACTAGAAAAGAAAAAGTTTCTAGAAAAGCATTATTGCCAAGACCTCCAAGAGAAGAGAAAAAAGACGCTCCAAAAGCGGAATAGTCTACTTTTTATATTTTAGAAAACCCCAATTCATTTAGTTGAGTTGGGGTTTTTGGTTTATCAAGTTAATGAAAAAAATCCTATATTTGATTTTTACTTTATACTATGACAATTCAACAATACATTACCAAAATCGACACATTATACAAAACTGGAAACGCAAGGGAACATTCTTATCGTGGCGACTTGCAAAACCTTATAATGGCAATTTTACCTGATGTATTAGTTACCAATGAACCTGCAAGAGTAGATTGTGGCGCACCTGATTATGTATTGACTAGAAAGAATGTACCTATTGGGTACATTGAAGCAAAAGATATTGGTGTTGACCTTGCAAGTAAACCTTTAAAAGAACAATTTGACCGATACAAAGCAGGTTTAACAAACTTAATATTTACCGACTATTTAGATTTTCATTTTTATAAAGATGGCGAGTTTGTTACGAAGATTGCAATTGCACGCATAGAAAAAACCACCCCGCCCGATGGGCACCCCTCCAAAGGAGGGGAATTGATTCCGTTGCCTGAAAACTTTGAGCAGTTTGCAAGTCTTATTGTGAATTTTGCACAAACCATATCTCAAACTATCAAATCGCCTACTAAATTGGCGCAAATGATGGCAGGAAAAGCCAAATTAATGGCTGATGTTATAGAAAAATCATTGAATAACGATGACTTGCAAGGCATACGCTCAAGCATTAAAAGTCAGATGTTGTCGTTTCAACAAATGTTGATTCACGATATTGATAATAAAGCCTTTGCTGATATTTATGCGCAAACTATTGCTTATGGAATGTTTGCCGCACGTTATCACGACCCAACACTTCCAACATTTTCACGTGAAGAAGCTGCTTCATTAATTCCGAAAAGTAATCCATTTTTGCGAAAGCTTTTTCAAGATATTGCAGGTTATGATTTAGACAATCGATTGGTTTGGATTGTGGATGAATTGGTTTCTATTTTCCTTGCAAGTGATGTTGCAATGATTATGAAAAACTTTGGTAAAAGTACTAAACAAGAAGACCCAGTAGTTCACTTTTACGAAACCTTTCTAGGCGAATATAACCCAGCTTTGAGAAAAGCAAGAGGTGTTTGGTACACGCCACAACCAGTAGTAAATTTTATAGTTCGTGCCGTAGATGATATTTTAAAAACCGAGTTTGGACTAAAAGAAGGTTTGGCAGACACAAGCAAAATTAAAATCAAGAAAAAAGCCGTAACTCAAACTTTAGGCAAAAACGCTAAACTAAAAGAAGTTGAAACTGAAGTTGAAGTTCATAAAGTTCAAATTTTAGATCCTGCAACTGGAACAGGAACATTCTTAGCCGAAGTTGTAAAACACATTCACAAAAAATTTGAAGGACAACAAGGAATTTGGAGCAAATATGTAACCAACGATTTAATACCCAGATTGAATGGTTTTGAGTTATTAATGGCAAGTTACGCAATGGCACATTTAAAAATGGACATGCTATTGACTGAAACTGGATACAAACCGACCACCCCGCCCGATGGGCACCCCTCCAAAGGAGGGGAATCGCAAAGGATAAAAATTTTCTTGACCAATAGTTTAGAAGAAGCGCATCCTGATACTCAAACACTTTTTAGTTCCTGGTTGAGTGACGAAGCCGACCAAGCCAACGCCATAAAACGTGATGCACCTGTTATGGTAGTTATTGGAAATCCACCTTATAGTGTGAGTAGTTCTAATAAAAGTGAATGGATTCAAAATTTAATAAAGGATTATAAAAAAGATTTAAACGAAAGAAAAATAAATCTTGATGACGATTACATAAAATTTACTCGTTTTGGTCAACATTTTATTGATAAAAATGGAAGTGGAATTCTAGCTTACATTTCTAACAATAGTTTTATAGATGGAATAACACATCGACAGATGCGTAAACATTTATTAGAAAGCTTTGACAAAATTTATATACTCGATTTACACGGAAACGCAAAGAAAAAAGAAATTTCTCCTGATGGAACTGTTGACCAAAATGTATTTGATATTATGCAAGGAGTTTCAATAAATATATTTGTTAAAACAGGAAATAAGGGAAAAGAAGAACTTGGAGATGTTTTTCATTATGATTTGTATGGTAAAAGAGATTTTAAATATCATTTTCTTGAAGAAAATATATTAAGACTTAATTGGAATAAATTGAATTTTGAAAAACCATATTATTTCTTTGTTCCAAAAGATTTTGATGACCAAAATGAATATGAAAAAGGATTTAAAGTTGATAAACTTTTAATACAAAATTCTAATGGAATTGAGACAAAATGTGACTCGCTAGCAATACATTTTATCAAATCTGATTTAGAAAAAGTGATTGAAAATTTTAAGAATGAAGATGTAAATACTTTAAAAAAAATATATACTTCAAAAGAAGATTCAAGTGGTTGGAACTTCGAAAAAGCAAAGAAAAGTATAATCTCAGATAAATACTTTTTTCACAAAATTCAATATAGACCTTTTGATATCAGAGAGACAATCCTAACAAAAAATTCAGGTGGTTTCATAGGTCGTTCTAGATTTGAGATTATGCAACATTTTTCGAAATCTAATTTAGGGTTAATTATCCCAAGACAAACAACTCAAGATTATAGACATTGTTTTATTTCTGATAAAATAATTGATGGAAACATTACTGCAAGTGCAAAATTATTTGGTACTGGTTGTATATTCCCACTCTATCTATATCACGAACCCACAACCCAACAAAGTTTTTTAGATGATAGTTCGGCAAACTCAGCACAAGATCGTCGCATACCTAATTTAAACATGGAACTAGTCAATAAAATGGCTGATGATTTGGGTATTCCGTTTGTTGCCGAGAAAGCTACCACCCCGCCCGTTGGGCACCCCTCCAAAGGATGGGAATTTGCTCTTCAGGAATTTGCTCCAATAGACATACTCGATTATATCTATGCCGTGTTACATTCGCCAAGTTATAGAGAAAAATATAAAGAGTTTTTAAAAATTGATTTCCCGAGAGTTCCTTATCCAAAAAACCAACGTCAATTTATTGATTTAGTAGATTTAGGAAGTCAATTGCGTGAAATCCATTTACTAGAAAGTGAAGTGGTAGATAAATTAATCACTCAATATCCTGAAGATGGCACTAATGTAGTTGTAAAACCACGATTCGTAAATTCCCCTCCTTTGGAGGGGTGCCCAAAGGGTGGGGTGGTTTCAGATGCAACTATAAACGCAACGCCAATTTTCTTCAACCCAAAACTAGATTTGCCTTGCAATATTAAATTAAAACCAAGAGCAAAAGAGTTAAGACAAGCCGAAAATTTATCGGAAGTATTGTTTTGGATGCAAGTCACCAAAGGACAGTTTTATAACATTGATTTTGATAGACAGCGAATTATTGGCAACTATATAGTAGATTTTTATGTAAAAAAATTAGGGTTAATTATCGAAATTGACGGCTCTAGCCATGATAACAAAGAAAAATATGATGCAGAAAGAGATGCCTATTTCGAATCTTTAGGTTTAAAAGTGTACCATATTCCAGTTGTTGAAGTATTGCAACAAATGAAACTAGTTATGCAAAAATTGGAAGAATTTATTATCAATAACTACAATTCACCACCCCACCCTGCGGGCACCCCTCCAAAGGAGGTGAATTTAGGGCGTGTTTACATCAACGAAACCCAATACTTTGCCAATGTTCCTGAAGTAGCATGGAATTTCTATATTGGTGGTTATCAACCTGCTCAAAAATGGTTAAAAGATAGAAAAGATAGAGAATTGAGTTATGAAGACATTCGCCATTATCAAAAAATCATAGTAGCATTAACAGAAACCGATAGATTAATGAAGGAAATTGATGCGATTGAGATTTAAAATTCTTTACTGTTTTTTCTTTTATCTGTTTTTTAATATTTGTAGCAATCGTTCATTAATAAAATAGTTGCTCTTTCCAATCTTAACTTTGGTTAAAAATTTATTTTCATCATCAACTAAAGCATTCAAATAAGTACTCGCTGTATTTCGATGTATTTTTAATTCTCTTTCTAAAAAATCAATTTTTGTATAGGGATGTTTAAATATTGTATTTATTAAATCATGACTATAAAATTTATGATTATATCTAATTTTAATTTTATAATCATCCATTAAATTTTTAATATTATTTACAACTATAATAGTTTCTTTTGCCGTCAACTCTACTCCTTTTAACATCCATAAAATCCATTCTTCCCATTTATTATCTGTTCTAACTTCTTGCAGCAATCTATAATAATCAGCTTTATTTTTTATAATATAACTACTCAAATATAAAACGGGAATATCTAATAATTTTTGATGTACCAAAAACAACATATTCAATATTCTTCCTGTTCTTCCATTTCCATCATAAAATGGGTGAATACTTTCAAATTGATAATGAACAATAGGCATTTTTATCAATCCATCAACTTCATGAAAACCCGAGTCATTAATATATTTCTCTAAATTATTAAGTAAATCTAAAATTTCTAACTGATTTTGTGGTGGAGTAAAAACAACTTCTTGTGTTTTTGGATTTTTTAAAACTGTTCCTGGAACTTTTCTTATAGGATGATTAGGTGATACTATTTCTTTTATTCTCTTGATATCATTAATGGTTAGAATTCCTTTCTCTTTTATTATTGAAAAACCTAGTTTTAGAGCTTTCGCATAATTCTGAGCTTCTTTTGCCGCTTGTGATACTTTATCAAATTCTATTGATGATTGGTATAATTCATCATCTGTTGTAACAATATTCTCCACTTCATTACTATCTTTTGCTTCTTGTAACGAAATAGTATCAATTAATATCTGAGAGTTTGGTATTTTTTTTATTTCACCTCTCAATTCACCTAAAGCTCTACTTGCAGCATTTAGTGCTTTTAAAACTTTTATATTTTCCACATCATAAACTGGTGGTAATGGCGCTATTGAAAATTCATTTTTCATACAATATTACATTTCATGCACAAAAATACAGTTTTTTTGTGCATATTTAGATTACGCGCACAAAGAATTGATTTTTTTTGTGCACGTTTTTATTTCATGTACAAATAATTGTAGTTTCTTATACACGTTGCTTATATTGTGTACAAAAAAACACATTTTATTATACATATAATTATTTTTCCTCATTTTGTAACTTTTTTTAAACTCATTACGTATAACTACCTGAACACTTTAAAGAAAAGGAAAAAATACATGAGACAGCTTAAAATAACCAAGCAGGTAACCAATCGTGAAACTGCATCTTTAGACAAGTACTTACAAGAAATTGGTAAAGTTGACCTTATTACTGCTGACGAAGAAGTAGAATTGGCACAACGTATAAAAGCTGGTGACCAACGTGCTTTAGAAAAATTAACTAAAGCTAACTTACGTTTTGTGGTTTCTGTTGCAAAACAATACCAAAATCAAGGACTTACTCTTCCTGATTTAATTAATGAAGGAAATTTAGGTTTGATTAAAGCAGCACAACGTTTTGATGAAACTCGTGGTTTCAAATTTATTTCTTATGCGGTTTGGTGGATTCGTCAATCGATTCTTCAAGCGCTTGCAGAGCAATCTCGTATCGTTCGTTTACCATTAAATAAAATTGGTTCTATCAATAAAATCAACAAAATGTATGCTTTATTAGAGCAATCTAACGAAAGACCACCTTCTGCTGAAGAAATTGCAAAAGAACTTGACATGACTGTAAATGATGTAAAAGAGTCAATGAAAAACTCTGGTCGTCACTTATCAATGGATGCACCTCTTGTTGAAGGAGAAGATTCTAACCTTTACGACGTTTTACGTTCTGGTGAGTCTCCAAATCCTGATAGAGAATTAATTCACGAATCATTACGTACCGAAATTGAGCGTTCGTTAGAAACTCTTACACCAAGAGAAGCAGACGTAGTTCGTTTATATTTTGGTTTAGGCGATCAACACCCAATGACGCTAGAAGAAATTGGAGAAACGTTTGATTTAACTCGTGAGCGTGTTCGTCAAATTAAAGAAAAAGCTATTCGTAGATTAAAACATACTTCAAGAAGTAAAATCTTGAAAACATATTTAGGTTAACACTTCGATATTTCGACAAGCTCAATATAAACCGAGCTCAGTGTGACACCATAAACGCAACAACAGTTTCAAAACTGTTCGTTTTTTGATTGATGATTGAAACTCCGGCTGATTACCGGAGTTTTGTTTTTTAATCTGAACTCGTTTCAGATTCTATTGAACTCGTTTCAGATTCTCAACAAAGTAGTTTCAGATTCTTTAAATATAATTACCTTTGCAACTACAACAGATGCTGAAACAACGTTCACTGAACTCAATAATAAAATATAGTTTTGTGAAGTAAATAAATTCAGCATAAACAACTAACATTTTCAGCAGATAAGATGCTGAAATAAATTCAGCATAAATGAAAAACACACTTATTGCACCATCAGTTCTAGCTGCTGATTTTGCCAACTTACAACGCGACATCGAAATGATTAATAATAGTGAAGCCGATTGGTTTCATATTGACATTATGGATGGCGTCTTTGTTCCGAATATTTCTTTTGGAATGCCTGTTTTGGAAGCTATTTCTAAACATGCTAAAAAAACAATCGATGTTCACTTAATGATTGTTGATCCTGACAGATATATAAAAACTTTCGCTGATTTAGGCTCTAATATCCTAACAGTTCATTATGAAGCTTGTACGCATTTACACAGAACATTACAAGCCATCAAAGCCGAAGGAATGAAAGCTGGAGTTGCTCTAAATCCTCATACCAATGTAAGTTTGCTTGAAGATGTGATTAAAGACATTGACATGGTTTGCATAATGAGTGTAAATCCTGGTTTTGGCGGACAATCCTTTATTGAAAACACCTATAAAAAAGTAAGACAACTAAAAGAAATTATCACTAGAAACAATGCCTCAACTATCATTGAAATCGATGGTGGAGTAACTAGTAAAAATGCAGTTCAATTAGTTGAAGCTGGCGCAGATGTTTTGGTCGCAGGAAATTTTGTTTTTAAAGCCGAAAACCCTACAGAGACAATTTCTGAATTAAAGAAAATGACTTCAAGATAAATTATAAATGCTCCAATTGGAGCATTTATTTTTAGTATTGGTCTATTAAATACTTTATTAAATCGGTTGTAGTTACAATTCCTACCAAAAGTTCGTCGAGAACCACTGGCAAAGCATGAAATTCTCTTTTAGATAGTATTTCAGCAACTTCTTTGATAGTGGTTTCAGGAGAGACATTTACTAAATTTTTAGCCATCACTTGCTCAACCGAAAACATATTGTAAACCGTTACATCAACTTCTAATTCGTCATCGTCTATGGCATCCGCCAGCGAGATACGCAATAAATCGGTGTAGCTTAACATTCCAACGATATGATTTCCACTAACAACAGGAATATGTCTGATATGATGTTTCTTGAATAAACTTTCTGCTTTGGTTAAATCATCTGTTAGATTTAGCTTTATTACATTTGATGTCATTATAGTTGACACTGGTACATTTTTTTTCATAATCGTATAACTTTAAAATAATTGATTAAAGTTACCACTTGATACAAAATATAAACATGACAAAAATCAGATAGTTGATAAAAGATTATTAAGTTTGCACAACATCAAATTTCATGAGTTATACCTTATTATCTTCACCTTTACAAGGATTTACCGACTTTCGTTTTAGAAACGCCCAAAACAAGTATTTTGGCGGAATTGACACTTTCTATTCGCCTTACATTCGTTTGAACGGAAAACTAGTTATTAAGTCATCTTATGAGCGAGATTTACTTCCTGAAAACAATAACACTGTAGAATGCATTCCGCAGGTGATAACTAACGATGCTGACGAATTTTTATTTGTTGCAAAATATGTTAAAGAATTAGGTTACAAGGAATTAAATTGGAATTTAGGTTGTCCTTATCCGATGGTGACAAAGTGTGGAATGGGTTCGGGATTGATAAAAGAATCCGAAAAAATAGATGCCATACTTAATAGAGTTCATTCGGAATCTGACATTATTGTTTCTATGAAAATGCGATTGGGTTATGATACTACAGATGAAATTTTGGATGTATTACCAATTCTTGATAAATATCCAATTAAAAATATTGCCATTCATGCTCGCATTGGAAAACAACTTTACAAAGGTGGCGTTCATCTTGATGCTTTTCAAAAATGTATTGACACTACCAAACACAAATTGTATTACAATGGCGACATTACTTCGGTAGCAAAGTTTAGAGAAATGCAAGAATTATTTCCTACAATTGACCATTGGATGATAGGTAGAGGATTGATTTCTGATCCTTTTTTGCCAAGTATGATTAAAGAAAACACTTTAGAATATCCTAAAAACAAAATGGAATTGTTTAGTGATTTTCATGAAACACTTTATCAAGGCTATAGCGAATCGTTATCTGGTGCAACTCATATTTTATTGAAAATGCATCATTTGTGGGAATACTTTTCTACCACTTTTGATAATCCTCATAAGGTTGAAAAAAATATTAGGAAAGCAAAAAGCATTCGAAATTATGAAGAAACCGTAAAAGCGGTTTTTAAGAATGGTTAATTGTTTTTAGCCACGAATTACACTAATTATCACAAATTTATTTATATTAATTTCAAATGTATTTAATTACTGAAATTTGTATGAAACCAATAAAATTAGTGTTTATGATTCAACATTTTGCTTACATTTTCGAAAAGTTTTGGAAACTCTTGTTTGAATAAATGAGGTGATTCAAAATAATGTTCGATAATAACAGCTAAAAATTCAAAATGATTCGTGTAAGCATAAATTCTGAAATAATCTGAATTTATTAATCGTTCTCTATTGGCAGGATACTCAATTTCTTTTCGAATTCGATCATACATTCTTGAAAAAATCAGAGCACTTGTATCTTGACTATTCATTCCGTGAAAATGAAGTACGTGAGCAAATTCGTGGATTCCAAGATTTAAATTATCATTTTTAATTTCGTAACCTGCTTTGAAATCTTCCCAAGAAAAAACAATAGCCTTCATTTGCGGATTAAACTCGCCTTTGTGATAAGCATCGTTAATTTCTGAGTAATAAACCGATGGATAAACGATTACTTTATCAATATTGGTATATAAATAATTTCTCAAACCGAAAGTTAACATTACAGACGTCGAGGCAATCAAAACCTGAACTTCATCAGTTATTAAAAAATCTTCTTTTCCAATGAAATCGTACTTTTCGATGAAAGTTGCAACGCGATGTTCGAAGTATTTTTTCTTTTTATCTGAAAGTGCATTGTAATAATCAAATTGCTTGTTTAAAACATACGATTGATTAGCATCCAATGTTTTTACAGTTGGATAAAAATGAATGTAAAATGGTTTGTTGAAAAGCACACCATATTTTTCTTCGAGTACTGAGTAAACAACAAAGAAAAAAAATACCGCTAGGCAAGCGAAAAGAAGATATAATACAATCAATTAAATAGACTCTTAAAAAACTGCTGGCTCTCTAATGTAGCAACAAGATAACCAAACCCATAGGCTACAAAATAAATCACAGCGTAAAATATAATTACAGTATAAATATAATATAGCACTTCAAAAAATTTAGATTCTGATTTCTTTATTTGTAAATAATCAAACAAACTTAAAAGATGATTGTTGTTCATAATCATAAACTTATTTTGTGACCGCGGAGGGATTCGAACCCCCAACCCTCAGAGCCGAAATCTGATATTCTATCCAGTTGAACTACGCAGCCAATTTAGTAAAAAGTGATTAGTGAAAAGTGAATAGCTAATTACTTTTTACTAATTACTTATAAATTAAACTAATAATTTTTTAACTATAGCTGAAATCGTTTTTCCTTCTGCTTGTCCGCCGATTTGTGCTGAAGCTAATCCCATTACTTTTCCCATTGATGCGATTCCAGATGCTCCTGTTTCTGCAATGATTTTAGATACTATTGCTTCTACTTCAGCTTCTGAAAGTTGTGCTGGAAGAAATTGTTCGATTACAGTAATTTGTGCTAATTCTGGTTCTGCTAAATCTGGACGATTTTGTGTTTTATATATTTCGGCGCTGTCTTTTCTCATTTTTACAAGTTTCTGTAAAATTTTGATTTCGTCAGCTTCAGAAATTTCTTCTTGTGAACCTGTTGCAGTTTGTGCTAATAATAATTCTGATTTGATAGCTCTCAACGCTTCCAGCGCCACTGTATCTTTAGAACGCATGGCATCTTTCATTACGTCCATTATTTTTGATTGTAAACTCATATTGATTTAAGATTAACGATTTTAGAATTTTGATTTTATTTAAATGATTTACTAATTAGCCCTGATAGTAGTAAGTATCCTTTTTTGTTGCCTTCGAGTGCCTAAGGCAACAAAAAAACTTCTGGCAATAAAAAAGATACTTCGTATAGCAGGAAAATGGATTACAAAAATGCGCAAACCATTCGCTACTGAAATTCTTCAGCATGCATCCAAAAAGCCTCACAAAGATAAACAAAATAACCCGAAATTTCAATCGAACTTTCGGGCTACCCATTTTTAATTAACTTATGATTAATCTACATTATCGTGTAGGAATGAATTGTTAGAACGTAACTGAATATCGTCGTTACTATCGGTTCCTAATGACATTCTTGAATTGTTGTTTAGGCTTTGATTTTCTGTTAAATCTACTCCTAATCTTTTGTATGCTGGTTCTCTTTCAAGTTCGTCAACTCTCGATGGATTGTTGTGAAACTTGTAATTGAATTCTTTTAATTTACGTCTTCTTTCGTCTGCACGTAATTTTAACGTCTCTTCAATAGTCATTTCCATTGGAGAAATATCATCTGAATGCGCAGCGTAAGTTGGTTTTGCTATCTCAGCTACTTTCATTGTGAAATTTAATGACTCTTCGATTGGCTCTTCCAACTTTGCAGCTGGTTTAGAACTCAACAAATCGTTTTCAATTTCCATATATTCTTCAAGAGAATATTTGATTACTCCGTTTTGATTTACTTCAGTTACTGGAACAAACTCTACATGCTCGTTAACCTTAATATCTTTAGTTTCGCCAGATAAATCGAATATAATTCTATCTTCTTCAACTGTATTTTCAACAGGCCTAGCAATTGGTAAATCGAAAGAGAATGTAATCTGCTCTTCTTCTTTATTAGCCATCTGCGGCTCAACAATCTTAATCTCGTTTACAGCAAGAGTTGTAAAAGTAAAATCGATATCTTTTATAGGTGAAACGATTTCGAAAGTTACATCTAAATTACGTATGAAGTCGTTCATCGCAATTAGTTCGTTTTCGTTAACTTTTGCTACTACTGGTTCTTCTTTAACTTCATCTTCGATTAATTCGAAAACAATTTTTTCTTCTTTAATTTCGGCAGTAACTTCTATTGGAGCCGCTACCTTAACTTGAAAAAAATCAACTGGTTTCTGAGTTAAGTCGTGCACTATTGGTTGCTCATCACCAAGTGAATGAATAATCTTCTTTACTTCTGTATTTATAAGTTCGTCTTGTTGTTCTACATTAAAACCTGTAGCAATGATAGTTACCGCAATAGAATCTCCTAAGCTTTCGTCTTCACCAACACCCATAATAATATTAGCATTATGGCCTGCCTCTGCTTGAATGTGTTCGTTAATTTCAGCGATTTCATCCATAGTGATTTCATTGGTACCAGAAACGATAAGCAACAATACGTTTTTGGCTCCTGTAATTTTATTATCATCTAATAATGGCGAATCTAACGCAGAGATGATAGCTTCTTTAGATCTATTTTCACCTGCAGAAGTTGCAGATCCCATAATTGCTGTTCCACTGTCAAACAACACGGTCTTAACATCTCTTAAGTCGATATTTTGCGTATAGTGATGCGTAATAACTTCTGCAATTCCGCGAGATGCTGTAGCCAACACTTCGTCAGCTTTAGAAAATCCTTCTTTAAAACCAAGATTTCCGTATACTTCTCTTAATTTATTGTTGTTGATTACAATTAAAGAATCTACTTGCTTACGTAATTTTTCAATTCCTAATCTTGCTTGATCTTGACGCACTTTTCCTTCAAATGAGAAAGGTAAGGTTACAATTCCAACAGTTAGAATATCTCTTTCTTTAGCTAATTGAGCAATTACTGGCGCGGCACCTGTTCCTGTTCCTCCTCCCATTCCTGCGGTGATAAAAACCATTTTGGTGTTGCTATCCAACATCTTTTCAATATCACCAATGCTTTCGATTGCAGATTGGTGTCCAACATCAGGATTTGCTCCTGCTCCTAAACCTTCTGTTAAGTTTACACCCAACTGAATTTTATTTGGCACAGGACTGTTTTGTAATGCCTGAGAATCAGTATTACAAACGATGAAATCTACACCTTTGATTCCTTGTTTGAACATGTGGTTGATTGCGTTGCTTCCACCGCCACCAACTCCGATAACTTTAATAACATTTGATTGATTTTTTGGTAAATCAAATGAGATGCTTCCAAATTCTGAGTTGCTTATCATACTATTTTGGTTTTGTTTGATTTTATTCCGTATTCTAGTTTTGTTTTTCTATTTAATCTAATATCTGATATTTTAAATCTACTATTAAATTACTCTGCGTTGTCTAAGAAATCTTTGATTTTATCAACATACTTATCAAAAAATGATTTTCTGATTTTTCCTTCTGTTGTTTCCACTTCTTTTTCAACTTTATTCTCAATTTGTTCTTCTTGTTGTTGTGTTACTTCTTGCACTTCATCAACAACTGGTCTAGCAATTGGTCTTGGCTGCGGAATAGCTTGACTTACTTCTAATTTGTAAGCGCTTTGCGTATTGTTAGCTACACTATTCATTACTAATCCAACTGCTGTTGCAAATAATGGACTTGAAATATCTTCGCTAGAATTTCCTGCCAAATGTTCGTTAGGATAACCAATTCTAGTATCCATTCCTGTGATGTATTCCACTAGTTGTTTGATGTGTTGCAATTGCGCTCCACCACCTGTAAGAACGATTCCTGCAATCAATTTCTTTCTTGGATCTTCGTGACCGTAAACTTTGATTTCTGTAAAAACTTGTTCAATAATTTCAACCACACGAGCGTGAATGATCTTAGATAAGTTTTTCAAAGAAATTTCTTTTGGTTCTCTACCACGTAATCCTGGAATTGAAACAATTTCGTTGTCTTTATTTTCTCCTGGCCAAGCCGAACCAAATTTTACTTTTAATAATTCTGCTTGTTTTTCAATGATTGAACAACCTTCTTTAATATCTTCTGTAATCACATTTCCTCCGAAAGGAATTACAGCTGTGTGACGAATGATTCCGTCTTTAAAAATAGCTAAATCCGTTGTTCCACCACCAATATCAATTAAAGCAACACCTGCTTCTTTTTCTTCTTGACTTAAAACCGCATCTGCTGAAGCTAAAGGTTCCAACGTTAATCCTGACAATTCAATTCCTGAACTTTGGATGCATCTTCCTACATTTCTGATAGAAGCTGCCTGTCCAACAACTACGTGAAAACTTGCTTCTAATCGTCCACCATACATACCAATTGGTTCTTTGATTTCTGATTGTCCGTCGATTTTAAATTCTTGTGGCAACACGTGAATAATTTCTTCACCTGGCAACATCGCTAATTTGTTAACTTGATCAATTAGCAATTGAATGTCTTTACCACTAATTACTTCTTCTGGATTACTTCTACTGATATAATCCGTGTGTTGAATACTGCGAATGTGTTGTCCGGCAATTCCAACAACGCAATCATTGATTTTGTATCCTGAGTTTTCTTCCGCTTCTAAAACTGCTTGTTGGATGGATTGAATGGTTTGTGTAATATTATTTACAACACCACGAGCCACACCTAAACTTTTGGCTTTTCCAAGACCTAAAATTTCAAGTTTGCCGTATTCATTTTTCTTACCAATCATCGCTACGATTTTCGTAGTTCCGATGTCTAAACCAACTGCAATGTTTTCTCTATTCTCCATATTGTCAACTAATTTGCTCGATACAATACTTATTCTATATCTACTTTCTTGATTTTCTACTAGAAGTTATTTTGTACAAACAACTTGATGTGTAAATCTCAAATTTATTTTCTTGTAATTATTTAGCATCGTATCTGAAACTGCTTTCTGAAAAAATGCTTTATAATTTTTAAATTTTTTTTCTTCATTCATCATTTTGCCAAACTCGATTTTAAAATCATAGTTCCTGTTGGTCATCATTAAGCTCGCATCAGGCAAAATTTGCACACCAATGATATTTTTTTTCAAAAATTCATCGTTGTAAATCATCTTCAAAACTTCGGATAATTTCTTCTTATTTTTGTTGTCAATAACCCCCGAAATTAGCGGTACTCTAGCTGTACTTATATCAGAAAGCGGCATTCTATTTCCCTCATAATCAATGTAGAACGAACCTTCCTCACTAAACACTCTTGCTATGGGTGTTTTTTGTTTCACCACCGCCTTTAAAACACCATCAACACTTACAAAAACTTCTGATTTTTCAACCATAGGATGTTTGTTGATAGAATTTTCCAATTTGTTCAAATTTAAGTCCGATTTTTCAATGGTTTTTACATCTGAACTATTTTCTATTAACAATTTATTAACCGATTCTTGTTTAACAAAATTGTTATTATCTCCAACGAAAATTACTTCTGATTTCTTTAATTTACGATGTGAATTTCTATTTGACGTAAACGAATACAGAAAAACAACCAATGCAAAGATTAGTATTAATCGGATATTGTTCCATTTTAGAAATTTCATAATTGTTTTAACTTTTTAATATTTCGTTTTTTATTTTTCTATTTTTTTCATTTTTTTCATCGGACTAAAGTCCGAAGCTATTCAGCTAAAGCGGTTTTTATTGATGGTACTAATTCGCCAATATCGCCTGCTCCTATCGTTACAATTATCTTGGCATCACTTTCCAAAATTGCGCCAATTAATGCCTCTTTTGAAACTAATTTTTTATTATCATTTGTCATTTTAGACATTAACCAAGAAGTTGTTATTCCTTCCATTGGTAATTCTCTTGCTGGATAAATATCTAACAAAAGAACTTCGTCAAATTGAGATAAACTTTTAGCAAAATCGTCTGCAAAATCTTTTGTTCTACTAAATAAGTGAGGTTGAAAAATTGCCAAAACTTTTTGATTTGGATATAATTCTCTAACCGCTTGATGCACGGCATTAATTTCTGTTGGATGATGCGCATAATCATCTATATAAACGCGATTTTCTGATTTTATTTGATACGAAAATCTTCGTTGTACACCTTTAAACGTAGCTAAAGCATTAGCAATGGACACGGTTGGGGATCCATAAGTTTTGGCCATTGCTAAAGCCATTAGCGCATTCATTAAATTATGATGTCCTGGTAAACCAAAAGCAATATCTTTTATTATTTCTGTTGGTGTTTGAACGTCAAAAACATAAGCACTATTTTCTATACGAATATTAAACGCTTTAAACGTTGCTTCTTCATTAATTGCTATGGTCAAACCTTCTAAATCCAAACCTTTTGGAACAAATATTTTGGTTTTATCTTGAACTTTATTTGCAAATTCTCTAAACGATTCTTCGATTGCAGAGGCATCACCATAAATATCTAAATGATCGGCATCCATTGAGGTTACGCAAGCAATATTTGGATGTAAATGCAAGAAAGAACGGTCAAACTCATCGGCTTCAACCACGGTTATTGTTTTTCCACTGCCGATTAAATTAGAATGATAATTTTCAACAATTCCGCCAAGGAATGCTGTAACATCTGCTCCACTTTCATACATAATATGACCAAGAATACTTGATGTAGTTGTTTTTCCATGCGTTCCTGCTACTGCAAAACAGAACGTATCTTTTGTAATCAGACCAAGAACTTCGGCTCTTTTTTTAATTACATAATCTCTCTCTACAAAATAATTCCATTCTGAATGAGAAACTGGAACCGCTGGCGTAATTATTACCAAAGTATTTTCTACAAAATAATCCGAAGGAATTGCCGCAATCGAATCTTCAAAATGAATGTTCATTCCGCCAGCAATCAATTCGTCGGTTAACA
This sequence comes from Flavobacterium sp., assembly GCA_044361155.1. Classification (GTDB taxonomy): domain Bacteria; phylum Bacteroidota; class Bacteroidia; order Flavobacteriales; family Flavobacteriaceae; genus Flavobacterium. The sequence continues at coordinate 260,917 of JBIKJF010000001.1, read as the reverse complement.
TCGTTGGTGTTTTATCGTAACCCGCAACATTTTTTCCAATGTTCTGGAAATAACGAGCCAAAGCACTCATTCCGATGCCTCCAATTCCGATAAAATAGACGTTATGTATTTGATTTAGATTCATGTTAAATTTCAATTTCAAAAATCAATTTCAAAAATCAACCTCAAAATTCAAAATGTACAATTGATTTTTGAAATTGCTATTGAAATTGCTATTGTATCAATTTTACTATTTGTTCAACTATATCTTTTGTTGCGTTAGGCTTGGCTAATTTCTTCATGTTTTCGCTTAGACTTTTTTGCAAATTCTCATCATGAATTAATTTGTTAAAAACTGATTCGAATTTTTCGTCTAACTCACTTTCTTTTATTAGTAAAGCACCATTTTTATCTACAATTGCTTTCGCATTTTTGGTTTGATGATCTTCGGCTACGTTTGGTGAAGGAATAAAAATTGTTGGTTTTCCTACCAAACATAATTCGGAAACAGATGACGCTCCTGCGCGAGAAATCACGAAATCTGCTGCAGCATAAATCAAATCCATTCTATCAATAAACGAAACAACATGAATTGGAAGTTGGAAGTTGGAAGTTGGAAGTTCCTCATACTTCTTATACTCTTCATGATAAAACTTTCCACATTGCCAAAAAACTTGAATGTCGTTTGATTTAAAAAAGTTTAATTCTTTTTCAATTAGTTGATTTATTTTTCTTGCACCAAGACTTCCTCCAAGAACCAAAAGTGTTTTTTTGTTTGGATTCAATTTGAAATATTCAATCCCTTCTTGTCTTTTATTTTCAACATTAAGTAAATCTTGACGAACAGGATTTCCTGTAAATACAATTTTATCTTTTGGAAAAAATCGTTCTAAATTTTCATAAGCAACACAAATGGCATTAGCTTTTTTACTCAATAATTTATTGGTAATTCCAGGATAAGAATTTTGCTCTTGTATTACGGTTGGAATATTCAAACTATTGGCAACTTGCAATAATGGTCCACTGGCAAATCCGCCTGTTCCGATGACAACATCAGGTTTGAACTTTTTAATTATTTTTCTAGATTTCCATAAACTGTTAACTAGTTTTAATGGAAACATGGCATTCTGTAACGTCAACTTTCTTTGCAAACCTGCAATCCAAAGTCCTTCAATAGCATAACCTGATTGAGGTACTTTTTGCATTTCCATTTTATCTTGCGCACCTACAAAAAGGAACTCCGCATCTGGAAAACGCGATTTTAATTCGTTAGCAATAGCGATTGCAGGATAGATATGTCCACCTGTTCCGCCACCACTTAATATGAATTTTAATTTTTTCATTTTTATCTTATTGCCTCAAAAGGCAGTTCAATTTATTTTTTTCGCATTCCTTTTATGGCTAGCATTGGATTTTCCTCTATTGAAAAATCTTCCTCCATTATTTTACCTTTGATGGATGCTTTCATTTGGTTAACCTTTTCTTGATTTTCATCAACTTCCTCTTCTACACCATTCAATTCTCTATCGATAATTCTTTGTAAAACTTCGTCTCTTTTTTTCTTTTCTTCAAGTTCTCTTTCGGCTTCTTCGAGTTCTTTTGCAATTTCTTCTTCTTTTTTGGTAACGCTTAGAATAATTCCGAGAGCGATACACGTCATCCAAACAGAACTTCCTCCGGAACTAATTAATGGTAAAGTTTGTCCTGTAACTGGTAACAACTCAACAGCAACTGCCATATTAATTAATGCTTGAAATATTATTGGAAAACCGAGTCCGACGACGACTAATTTTCCGAAAAGCGAATTGGCTTTGTGCGATGCTACCACAAATCGGAACAACAACATTAGATAGAAAAACAAAACTGTTAGCGCTCCGAAAAGCCCAAACTCTTCCACAATAATGGCGAAAATAAAATCGGAAGATGACTGAGGTAAGAAATTCTTTTGAACACTTTTCCCTGGTCCAAGTCCGTATAGCTCACCTGATGCAATTGCAATTTTTGCTTTTTCAATTTGATAATCATCTTCATCTGGTTTGTCGCTTGTAAAATTATCTATACGACTAATCCAAGTATCCACACGATTAGGAAAAGCATCTGGAAATTTTTTAGCTATTAGAATGAAAAACAATCCGCAAAGCAATCCGGTTCCAAGAATAATTCCGATATATTTAAATGGGTATTTACCAATAAAAGTTAGCATAATAACCATTGAAAAAATTAAAGCTGCTGTAGAAAAGTTAGCTGGAAAAATTAGACCAACAGTTACAAATACTGGCAACCAAAGTTCTAGAAGCGATTGTTTAAAATCGGGCGCAACTTCTCTTTTTTTGGATAAATACCTTGCTACAAAAACATACAACACTATTGCTGCAAAGGTTGATGTTTGAAAGGATATTCCAATGAATGGAATTTGAATCCAACGACTGGCATTTGCTCCGTCAATTACTGTTCCTTTTACCAAAGTATAGACTAACAAAACCCAAACAATTGGCAATGCAATTCGAGAAATTCCTCTAAAATAATGATAGGGAATTTTATGAACTTGATAAATTATAACGAATCCAATTGTAATATGAATAGCGTGCTTTAGCAAATACGTCAAAGCATTTCCTGAGCCGTGTCGCATATAAGCCAAATTACTACTCGCACTAAAAACAGGCATAAAAGAGAACAGCGCCAAAAGAGCAACAAATGCCCAAATGACTTTATCTCCGTGTAGTCTGCTTATTAGTTGTTTCATAATTTAGTTTAAAAGTTTAATGGTTTAAGAGTTTAAAAGTTCTATAAATTCCTAACTTCTCTTTTAAATTGATTTCCTCTGTCTTCGTAGTTTTGAAATAAATCGAAACTAGCACAAGCTGGAGATAGTAAAACAGTGTCGCCTTTTTCTGCGATATGCCTTGCTGTATTTACAGCATCATGCATATTATCTACTTCAACCATCATATCAACAACATTACCAAAAGCGTCAATTATTTTCTTGTTATCAACACCAAGACAGATAATTGCTTTTACTTTTTCGTGAACTAACGGCATTAACTCAGCATAATCGTTTCCTTTGTCAACGCCTCCAACAATCCAAACTGTTGGCGTTGTCATGCTATCTAAAGCGAAGAACGTTGCGTTTACATTTGTTGCTTTACTATCGTTAATATATTGCACATTATGAATTTTAAGCACTTTTTCTAAACGATGTTCAACTCCTTGAAAATTTGACAAACTCTCGCGAATGGTTTGTTTTCTGATGCGTAAAATATTCGCTACAGAAGTTGCTGCCATTGCATTTTTCATGTTGTGTTTTCCTTCAAGTGCAATGTTAGAAGTTTCCATTAAAAATTCTTCTTGGTTGATATTGATTTCCATAGTGTTGTTGTTTAAAGATGCTCCGTTTTCAATTGTTTTTGATATAGAAAATGGAATTAATTGTGCTTTTACTTTGTTATTTTTTAACCAATTTCCGACGGCTTCATCATCTGCATCATAAATGAGATAATCTTCTTCGGTTTGATTCATTGTTATTCTAAATTTCGATGCGATGTAATTTTCATATTTATAATCGTATCGATCTAAATGATCTGGACTTATATTAGTAATTATGGCAATATGTGGCTTATAATTTATGATTCCGTCTAACTGAAAACTACTTAATTCTAATACATAAGAATCGTAATATTCTTCGGCAACTTGCCATGCAAAACTCTTTCCAATATTTCCGCCTAATCCAACATTTAATCCTCCTTCTTTTAGCAAATGATAAGTCAACATTGTTGTTGTTGTTTTACCATTACTTCCTGTGATTCCGATGGTCATTGCTTTTGTAAAATCATTTGCAAATTCAATTTCAGAAATCACTGGAATTCCTTTTTCGATAAGCTTTTTTACAATTGGAGTTTTTTCTGCAATTCCTGGACTTTTCATTACAACATTTGCATTTAGAATTTTAACTTCTGTATGCTGTTCGTCTTCCCATTGTATTTCATATTGATTAAGAACGTCTCTATAATTGTCTTTAATTTTTCCGAAATCAGATACAAAAACGTCATATCCTTCTTTCTTTCCTAGAACTGCTGTTCCAACTCCACTTTCTCCTCCACCTAAAACTACTAATCTTTTCATTTACTCTTTTTTAAACCATTAACAAATTAAGTTTCATTAGGATTTATTATCGTAATTTCAAGGTCACAATTGCAACAATTGCTAATAAAATCGTTACAATCCAAAAACGAGTTACAATTTTGCTTTCGTGGTATCCCTTTTTCTGATAATGATGGTGTAATGGCGACATTAAGAAAATTCTTTTTCCTTCACCAAAACGTTTTTTGGTGTATTTGAAATAAGATACCTGAATAATTACTGAGGCGCTTTCAGCAAAGAAAATAGCGCATAAAACTGGAAGCAACATTTCTTTTCTAACAGAAATTGCTAAAACCGCTATAATTCCACCAATGGTCAAACTTCCTGTATCACCCATAAATACTGATGCTGGATAAGAATTATACCAAAGAAACCCGACTAAAGCTCCAACGAAAGAAGCAATAAAAATGGTCATCTCACCTGAATTTGGGATGTACATCACATTCAAATAATTTGACAAAATGATATTACCTGAAATAAATGTGAAAATACCGAGCGCGAGTACTGATATTGCTGATGTTCCTGCAGCTAAACCATCAATTCCATCAGTTAGATTAGCACCATTTGAAACCGCTGTAATAATAAAAATTACAATTGGAATGAATACCAACCAAGCCCAATTTTGATAATCATCTGTCAATGGCTTAAGGATTTGAGCATAATCCAATTCGTTATTTTTTGTAAACGGAATTGTTGTGGTGGTTGCCTTAATTTCTTTGGCAGGTTGCGAAATTGTATTTTCTGTTTGGTTGAAAGTGATAGGTGTTGCTGACTTTTCACGAACAGTAACTGCTGGACTAAAATATAGCACTGAACCTACTATAATTCCCAAACCAACTTGACCTATAACTTTGAAAATTCCTTTTAAACCTTGTTTATCTTTTTTGAAAATTTTAATGTAGTCGTCAATAAAACCAATTGTTCCCATCCAAAGAGTAGTCACAATTAGAAGAATGATATAAATATTATTTAATTTAGTAAGTAACAATACCGGAATCAAGGTTGCAAAAATGATGATTAACCCTCCCATAGTTGGAGTACCTGCTTTTTGAGTTTGCCCTTCTAAACCTAATTCACGAACGGTTTCTCCAACTTGCTGATTTCGTAGAAAATTGATGATTTTTTTTCCGTAAAGTGTTGATAATAGTAAAGAAAGTATCAATGCTAATGCCGAACGAAACGTTATGTATTGAAACACTCCTGTTCCTGGAATGTCAAGTGTTTTGTCTAAATATTCAAATAAGTAGTATAACATAATTTATAGTTTCGGGTTTCGGGTTTCGAGTTGCGCGTTTTAACTTTAAATCCACAACTCGAAACTCGAAACAATTATTTCTTCATTTGTTCTAAAAATTCTTTAACTATTTTCATATCATCAAAATCGTGGCGAACACCTTGGATTTCTTGATAGGTTTCGTGTCCTTTTCCTGCAATTAGAATGATATCATTGGCGTTTGCTAATTGACAAGCTGTTTTTATAGCTTGCTTTCTATCTTCAATTGAAAGTGATTTTTTGAAATTTTGTGGTTCAACACCTGCTTCCATTTCGGCGATAATTGTTGACGGATTCTCTGTTCGAGGATTGTCAGAAGTAATTATTACTTTATCACTCATTTGTGTTGCAATGTTTGCCATTATTGGTCTTTTTGTTTTATCTCTATCGCCACCACAACCTACAACGGTTATCAATTGTTCGTTTTTTGTACGAACATCATTGATGGTTTTTATTACATTTTCTAAAGCATCTGGCGTATGAGCATAATCTACAATGGCTGTAATTTTATCGTTTGAAACAATATACTGAAAACGACCTGAAACGCTTTCTAATTCGGATAGTAATCTCAAAACTTCTAGTGATTCTAATCCTAATTCAACAGCAGTCCCATAAATCGCTAGTAAATTATAAGCATTAAATGTTCCGATAAGTTTTACCCAAACCTCATTTTCATTAATTTTAAGCAACAATCCTGAAAGTTGATTTTCTAGAATTTGTGCTTTATAATTAGCATATGATTTTAAGGCATAAGTCAATTTTCTAGCATTTGTATTTTGAAGCATCACAGCTCCATTTTTATCATCAACATTAGTCAATGCGAAAGCTGATTTTGGCAAATGATCAAAAAAAGATTTTTTAACATCACGGTATTCTGCAAAAGTTGGATGATAATCTAAATGATCGTGCGATAAATTCGTAAAAACACCACCTTCAAATTGCAATCCTTCTGTACGTTTTTGATGAACACCATGTGAACTCACTTCCATAAAACAATAGTCGCAACCGATTTCAATCATTTCATTTAAAAAATAATTGATGGTTAAAGAATCTGGTGTTGTGTGTGTTGCTTTGTGCTCCAAATCATTCACCATAATTTTTACTGTGGAAAGCAAACCAACTTTGAAACCTGCTTTTTTGAATAATTGGTACAAAAGTGAAGCAATAGTTGTTTTACCATTGGTTCCAGTGATTCCAACTAAACGTAATTTTGACGATGGATTATCGTAATAGTTGGAAGCTATAAAAGCCAAAGCCGAATTAGTGTCTTTAACTTGAATATAAGTAATTCCTGTAATAATTACTTCTGGTAATGTATCACAAACAATTACAACGGCTCCAAGATTAATTGCCTTTTCGATAAAGTCGTGACCATTAGAAACTGTTCCACGGATTGCAACAAAAACGTCGTTTTCTTGAATTTTTCTCGAATCGAATTCGATTTTATTCACAGCGATTTCCGTTGAACCTTTGACAGATTCAATAGCAACTTTATATAATATGTTTTTTAAAACGATCACGATAATTCTAGTGTTATAATTGTATTTTTAATAATAGATTGTCCGGCTTGAATCGACTGATTTTTTACCTTTCCAATTCCTTTTACTTTTACTTTAATGCCTAAATTTTCTAAAAGTGCAACTGCGTCCATTCCTGGCATTCCTTTTAAATTAGGAATTGTATTTTTTACATTTTGTGACTTTGTAAAATATTCATGATATTTAGTTTCTTGTTTAGCAACTTTTTTATCAAGATTTTTTATTTCGTTAGTTGACGGCGCGTCCGTAAAAATCTTTTGTGCAATTCTCTTGAAAACTGGTCCGGCCACTGATGCTCCATAGTAATCGTTATTTATAATTGATGGTTTGTGAATTACTACAATGCATGAATATTTTGGATTATCTACTGGAAAAAATCCAACAAAAGAAGAAATATAATGTTTCTCACTTCCTCCATTAGTTCCATAATTGGCTTGTGCTGTTCCTGTTTTTCCTGCCATAGAAAAATCTTTAGAATACAACTTTGCTCCTGTTCCTCGTTTTACCACATTTGATAATAATGCTTTTAATTTTTTGATTGTTGCATCAGAACAAATCTTCGGATTGATAATTTGTTTGTCGTATTTCTTGATGGTTTTATTCCATTCTTTAATTTCAGAAACGAACTGTGGTTTTACCATTTCTCCGTTATTTGCTACTGCATTATACAAAGTCAAGGTTTGTAAAGGCGTCATGGCTACACTATATCCAAAAGCCATCCATGGTAAAATATTAGGATTCCAATTTTTATCTGTTGTTTGATGTACTATTGGTTTTCCTTCTCCTTGAAATGGTAATCCTAGAGGTTTGTTCAAACCTAAATTATTAACTCTATTGATAAATTCTTGCGGATTATTTTTATAATTTTCTACAACCGCTTGAACTAAAATAGTATTTGATGAAACTTCAAATCCTTTTCCTAAAGAAATTTTTCCAAATCCGCCTTCGTGAGAATCTCGAACTTTATCCCCTCTATAAGTAATAATACCACCACGACTATCATAAACCTTAGAAGTATCAACTTTGTTATCATCTAAAAGCGCAATCATATCAACCAATTTGAACGTAGAACCTGGTTCGTGAGATTCCACCACAGCATAATTTATAGTTTCATAATAATTACCTGAAACTTCATCTCTTCCTAAATTAGAAATTGCTTTTACTTGACCCGTTTTGGTTTCCATTACAACAACGCAACCATGTTCAGCGCCATATTCTTCTAATTGTTTTAACAAAGCATGATGAGCAATATCTTGAATGTAAACATCAATAGTTGAAATTACATCGTAACCATCTTGTGGATCAACTTCGTTTTGATCGCGTATAGGTTTCCATTGTCCTTTGGCAATTTTTTGCTTTAAAACTTTTCCGTCTTTTCCGTTTAGATACTTACCAAAAGCACCTTCTATTCCAACTCTTTTTTGAACACCGTCTTCATCGATTCTATCGTAACCGATAGTTCTTTCTGCGATTTTACCGATTGGATGTTCGCGAACTGTTTTTTGCTCCACAATAATTCCACCTTTGTAAGCACCTTTATTAAAAAGTGGAAATTTTTTAATTTTTGAATATTCCGTATAACTTAAATCTTCTGCAATTAGAGTGTATCTGCTTTTATTTGCTCGAGCTTTTCTCAATAATGATTGATAATAAGAAGTTGGTTTTCCTAATAATTTTGACAAACTCATTGCTAACGAATCGGCTTTGTTTTCGAAATCTTCTGATTTTGGCGCAACAGCATCAAAACGAATAGTATAATTAGGAATTGAAGTAGCCAACAAACTACCATCTGATGAATAAATATTTCCTTTATTAGCTGGAATTACAAAAGTTTTAACCGTTCTATCTTTTGCCAATTTTCTATAATAGTCGCCTTCTACCCACTGTATATTAGTAAGTTTTATGGTTATCGCTAACGCCATCAAAAAGATGATGAACGCCATCAGATAAATTCTGTAAGAGATATTTTTATCTTCTACTGCCATATTTTTTTAAAGAAACTTTTTTCTTCTGGTTGTTTAACTTTTATTTTTTGTGGTGGAACCTGAGATGGGAAAATATTTCTAGCTTCCATCTTTTTTGAAACCGTAGATTCCATTTTTAACTTCATTAATTCCGAACGTCTATCAACAAATTCTGAACGTAATTCTTTTACTTCGTTTGTCAAATCTGCGATTTTGAATATTTTTTGTTCAAATCGATGCGTGTTAGCAATCATGATTATGGCAAGTACAATTAAAAACACAATGAAGCGCCAATTTTTAGTAGCGTCTTCATTGACAAGAAATCTTGCTTTTAATATGTTGTAAATTCCAATCTTCATTTTCTCAGTTGTCTGTTTTCAGTTTTCAGTTTTCAGTTACTTTGCAGTCTGAATTCTGACATCTGAATACTATTTCTTTTCTGCTATTCTTAACTTTGCGCTTCTTGCGCGATTGTTAATTTTTATTTCTTCTTCTGTTGGAACAATTAATTTTCCTATTAACTTGAAAGGCACTGAAAAATTTCCGAAGAAATCGCGTTCAGGTTCACCTTCAAACATTCCGTTTTTCATGAATCTTTTTACCAATCTGTCCTCTAAAGAATGATATGAAATCACACTTAATCTTCCTTCGGGTTTTAAAATATCTAAAGACTGTTCTAAAAATTCTTTCAAAACATCCATTTCTTGATTCACCTCAATTCTTATAGCTTGATAGATTTGAGCTAAAATTTTATTTTTAAATTGTTCTGGCAAAAAACGTTGCAAAACCAGTTTCAATTCATCTGTTGTATCTATTGATTTTATTTCTCTCGCTTCAATAATAGTTCTTGCTAATGCTGGAGCAATTTTTAACTCACCATAATCAAGAAAAACTCTTTTTAAATTGACATCATCGTACTCATTGATAATTTTATGAGCATTCAATTCATTTTTCTTACTCATTCTCATGTCTAAATCAGCATCAAAACGCGTTGAAAAACCTCTTTCTGGAACATCAAATTGATGTGATGAAACCCCTAAATCAGCTAAAATTCCATCTACTTGTTTGATTCCGTGAAATCTTAAAAATCGTTTTATGTATCTAAAATTTTCTTGAATCAATGTGAATCGTTCATCTGGCAATGCGTTTTCCCAAGCATCTTCATCTTGATCAAACGCAAACAATTTTCCGTTTGGACCAAGACGACTCAAAATTTCTCTTGAATGTCCGCCACCACCAAAAGTGACATCTACATAAACACCATCTGGAATACAATTTAAACCATCAACTGTTTCTTTTAATAATACTGGATTATGATATTCCATTGTCGTCGTCATTTACATTTCCCATTACGTCTTCTGCCAAATCAGCAAAATCACCAACAGAATCATCTATAGCTTTTTCGTATAAATCTTTATCCCAAATCTCAACAATATTTACTGTTGAAGACAACACAATATCTTTAGTAATTTGAGCAAAATTGCTTAAATCTTTAGGGACTAAAAGACGTCCTAAAGCATCGATTTCAACCACTTTCACTCCTGCTTGAAAACGACGAATAAAATCGTTATTTTTCTTTACAAACTTATTGAGTTTGTTGATTTTTTGCATCATTAAATTCCATTCTGCCATTGGATAAAGTTCCAAACATGGCTGAAAAACAGAACGTTTCAATACAAAACCGTCTTGAAGCGAAGCAGCAAGTTGTTTCTTCAAAGGCGCAGGCAAAAGTAACCTTCCTTTGATATCAACCTTACATTCGTATGTTCCGATTAATGAGTTCAACTAATTAGTTTTTAATGATAATGAGCAAAAATATAAAATATTTTACCACTATTTACCACTAAACTCCACTTTGTTAATAAGTTTTACCACTTATATATTTTTACATATCAATTAAAAACCAAACTAATTTTGAATAATAATTAACAAAACATTTAGAATGGTTGATTTACTGCAATAAATTGACAATCAATCACATTTAGTTGCGAAAAATTTAATAAAAAATAGTTCTACAAAATTTGAAGAAGAATAAAAAACATGCTCCAAGAATGTTAATAATTATAAAAGATTGCAAAACAAAAAAAAAAATACTAATACACTCCGAAATTGATTGAAATAGTATTCAATTTTCTTCGAATTCGCATAAAAAATCCTTAATTCACTATGATTTTTTATTTTTAACAAAAGGTTGCAAAAACCTACAAAAATTCATTTCGTATTAGTTTTTAATTGGTAAAATTTGTGTAGGTTTGTAACAATTGAAAAAATGAGCCAAAGAATATGGATTTAAACGCAGTAAAAGACAAAAAATACAATTACATTGAAGTTGGAGAAGGAACTCCTATCGTTATTTTGCATGGCTTAATGGGTGGATTGAGTAACTTTGAAGGAGTTGCCAAACATTTTTCACAAAAAGGATATAAAATCGTTATTCCTGAATTACCACTTTACACACAAAATATTTTAAAAACCAACGTTAAAGCTTTTGCAAAATATGTGAAAGACTTCATTACTTACAAAGGTTTTGACCGAGTAATTCTTTTAGGAAATTCGCTTGGCGGACATATTGCTTTATATCATACCAAAATGTATCCAGAAAAAGTTGCTGGTTTAGTAATTACGGGTAGTTCAGGTCTTTATGAAAGCGCAATGGGTGATAGTTACCCAAAGAGAGGTGATTATGAATACATTAAAAAGAAAGCGGAAGCCGTTTTTTATGATCCGAAAGTGGCTTCAAAAGAAATGGTTGACGAAGTTTTTGGCGTTGTAAATGATAGAATTAAAGTAATAAAAACACTTACCATTGCCAAAAGTGCTATTCGTCACAACATGGCAAAAGATTTACCAAAAATGCATGTGAAAACCTGTTTGATTTGGGGTAAAAATGATGCTGTAACTCCTCCAGAAGTAGCTGAAGAATTCCATAAATTGATGCCAAATTCTGATTTATATTGGATTGATAAATGTGGACATGCTGCTATGATGGAACATCCAGATGAGTTCAATAGATTGCTTGAAATTTGGTTGACAAAAGAGCATTTGTAAGATTAAAATGATTCTGATTGAATCAAAAAAAATATCATGAAAATTAATACCGCCGAATTTATAATTAGCAATTCAGACGTTAGTAAATGTCCATTAGAACGTTTGCCTGAGTATGCTTTTATTGGTCGTTCTAATGTTGGAAAATCATCCTTGATTAACATGTTGACCAATCATAAAAATCTGGCAAAAACATCCGGAAAACCCGGGAAAACACAGTTAATCAATCACTTTAAAATCAATTCTAATTGGTTCTTGGTAGATTTACCCGGTTATGGTTATGCAAGAGTTTCTAAAAAAACCAAAGAAGTTTTTCAGGAATTCATAACTGATTATTTTGAACAAAGAGAACAATTGGTTTGTGCTTTTGTATTAATCGATATCCGATTGGAAGCACAAAAAATTGATTTAGAATTTATAGAATATTTGGGTGAAACTGAAGTTCCATTTTGTATAATTTTCACTAAAGCTGATAAAGTCAGTAAAGGAAAATTCGCAGCTCATATCGCTGCCTATCGAAAAGAATTACTAGCCAACAATTGGGAAGAAATGCCACAACATTTTGTAACCTCATCTACAGAAGGAACCGGAAAAGAGGAACTTTTACAATTTATTGATGGTGTAAATCAAGAGGTGTTTAAAGAAATGAATGAATTTTAGATAAACAAAAAATGGTTCGCAATTTCGAACCATTTTTTTATCCTTTTAATTCTAATTTCTCAGCAAAATAATCAGTGAAATCTCTCATGGTTGATGCCATTTTTTCATCTTGTGTAGCTCTTTCGAAAGTATCAGTCATTGCTACTAGCGTTTGATGGAAAAAGATTTTCATCTCATCAACAGGCATGTCTTTTGTCCATAAATCTATGCGCAATGTTTCTTTAGCGTTACTGTCCCAAATGGATAACAGCATTGCTTTGGCTTCTTCTAATTCTACGCCACCGTCTTGTGCCGTCCATGTGAGTTTTTCGGGAACACGATTTTCATCAAGTTCTACTACAAATTTTATTTCGGAGGTTATATTTTTACTCATTCTTTTTAGGTTTATATTTTGATGCTTCAAAGATTGCTTTTGCATCCATTTTTAATAATTGTTGTATTGTTGTTTTAGGATTATTCTCCATGTAAGAACGAACGATTTGCCATCCAATCCATTGTCCTATTCTACCTGGTGATTCGTTATCAATTTCTAAATAGAATTTAGAAAAAGGTGCTTTATTAATAAACTGATTGGGTAATTTTGAATTGGAACTATAAAGGTATTTATTTTCAATGAAATTCATCCAAATAAAATACTCGTTTTCTTGACTCCAAGCTATATGTTGAGGCGTGTAGCCAATTTTTTCTGCATCTGTATAATCCTCAGTTAGAAGTTTATCTTTTAAATACAATTCCTTTCCATAATAAATCATTTGCGAAAGTAAAGTTTTGTCTGTTGGTGCAGGAATTATTCCATTAGCAAAACTAGTCACAATGTCTGGCATCATTTGTCTTTCTTCAAAATTTTGGGTAATATATTCTGGAAAATCAGAATAAAATTTATGCTTACTTCCTAGATATAATTCGAGAGCTATTAGTAATTTATCGTTGGCATAAATCACTTTGCTATTATAATCCATTTCTCCTATTACAGTATAAATTTTTGGTTCTTTAATTGTTGGGAAATAGTATTTTATATGTTTGAAAAGTGCTTCTATTTCGGTTTGTTTAGAACCAAAATTCTTGTATTTATTTTCTACTTCTTTGTACAATTCACGCCATTGCGGATGTTGCATTTTTTCTATCCAAACTTCATCTGGAGTTCCTTCTGGAAAAAACTCTGGATATTCTGCCTTTACATTTGCTAAATCCTCGGGTTTTGTGTCGAAAAAAGCTTGTTCAAAACGAATCACTTTCATATCAACAGGAATTTCTTCTACCTCTTTTTCGACTTTAGATTTTTTATCGCAAGAGTAAATCAAAATGATGGATAGGAATAGTAAGATGTATTTTTTCATTATGCTATGGTTTTAGCCCAGACAGTAACGGAAATCCTTTTGCAATTTTGAGTTAGTTTTTCTTGATGAAAAAGAGCGACTGCAAGAAGCTCCTTTTTTATTTAGAAAAATAACTTAAAATTGTGAAAGATTGGAGTGAATGGCTGGAAAAAGCTTCAAAATAGTATTTAATTTTAATTTATTATTTTTGCAAATATACATTACGGATTTTTAAATCTTCTAAATAAAATGTCAAAAACGAGTACGATTCAAGTAGAAAAAGTTAACGAACATATTGTTGCTTGGTTAAAAACGTATGCTAATAACGCAAAAGTGAATGGTTTTGTTGTGGGAATTTCTGGCGGTGTTGATTCGGCAGTTACTTCTACGCTTTGTGCGCAAACTGGATTAAAAACTTTATGTGTTGAAATGCCAATTCATCAAGCTCAAAATCAAGTTAGTAGAGGAAGGGAACATATTGAGCAATTGATGAAACGATTTCCGAATGTAAGTCGAGCTGAAGCTAATTTAACTCCAATTTACGATAGTTTTAAAACGGAAATGCCTGTAAGTGAGAATGAGGCAAAATATAATTTATCATTGGCTAATACAAGAGCGCGTTTACGAATGACTACTTTGTACTATTTTGCTGGAATTCATGGTTTACTGGTTGCTGGAACTGGAAATAAAGTGGAGGATTTTGGCGTTGGGTTTTACACTAAATATGGTGATGGTGGCGTAGATTTGAGTCCGATTGCCGATTTGATGAAGAGTGATGTTTATGCACTTGGCAACTTTTTAAAAATTCCTGAGTCTATACAAAAAGCAGCACCCACTGATGGTTTATTTGGCGATAATAGAACAGATGAAGACCAACTTGGAGCAAGTTATGACGAATTAGAATGGGCGATGCTCGTAGCTGAAAAAGGAAGTTCCGACAATGATTTTACGGGCCGAGAGCAGGAAGTATTTAATATTTATAAACGATTGAATTTCATCAATCAACATAAGATGCAACCGATACCTGTTTGTGAAGTCCCTGAAAAATATAAATAATTTACTACTATTACTTTTCAATTATTTGCAATTTTTTTGTTAACTTTGTAATTATTATTTAATAATTTTTTTAAAAAATAAAATTATGATAAATGTTTGTCTTGCCGATAATTACCCAGTGGTACATTACGGAGTAAAATCATATTTTAAAGATCATCCAGAAATTAGTGTGGTTTCTAACGTAGGAAGTTTCTATATGGTTCCTGATGCTTTGCGTAATAAAGAAATTAATGTTTTGGTTATTGACCTTGAACTCGATGGCTTAAAAAGCATCTATGAGCTGAAAGCCATTATAAAAAATTTTCCAAATACTAAAGTATTAGTTTTTAGTAGTTTGAATGAGCAAATTTATGCTCCAAATTCGATAAAAGCGGGTGTTGCTGGTTTTGTTCACAAATCGGCTAAACTAGAAACGTTAGGGACTACCATTATTAGAGTTCATCAAGGCATAGTGATGCTTAGTGATAGCATAAAGAAAAATTTGGCACTTATTGCTAAACAAAACAAAAGCGAACGCCTTTATAGAAAACTATCTAATAGAGAAATTGAGGTTTTGCGTTACTTATGTGATGGAAAGAAAAACAATGAAATTTCTAAAACACTTGGACTGAACGAAAAAACAATTTCGACTTATAAATTAAGACTTTTGCAAAAATTGAATGTTACTAATTTAGTAGATTTGGTTAATAAAGCTAAGACTTTGGATATTGTGTAAAGAAATTCCATTTTTTTAAATTCCAATTGATTATCCATTGGAATTTAGAATTTTTATTATTTGATATTTATCTAATTATGTCTAGAAATTACTCTTCCTAATTTTTTGGAGAACATATTGGTTAATCCTAAGTAATCGACTACCATTGAAAGTGTTTCTGAGTTGTCAACTTCTGTTTCTTGCGTAACTGATGATTTTAATTCGTCTATGATTTTATTTACTAAAAACCATCTTAAGGTTAGAATGGTTTCGGAAACGTATTGACTTATAGTTTTGTCTTTTGCTTTTACAAAGATGTTTTTAGCTTCCCAATTGTGTAATGCTTCTCGTTCATCATTCATAAGAATTGACGTTACTTCTTGCGATAATTCTGGCGGTAATTGGGATAAATATTTCTCCAATTCAAAGGTTTCATTCTGATTGAAATAAGTAATCAAATCATCATAAATATTCTTGAATAAAGGATTAGCAAGTTCGGTTTCGTCTTCTTGTAAACTTAAAAAAATGCGTTGGTATACTTTATGTCTGTTCATTTCTTTTACCTCAACCATTTCGCCTTTTTCATTGGCTTTGAGTAAAACATCTTCAAATTCATCTTCTACATTTCCGTATATTAAAAGAATCTCTATGATTTTGTGTTCCAATTCATACTGAATATCTACGTTGGCAGCAACAATAGGGTTTTCATTTTTTACAACTTCAAAAGCGGTTTGCTCTTCTTTTAGTTTCTTACCTAAATCGGAAATGTCTTTTTTGACTAATTGTGCTAAAGTATTAAACAAAACATCTTCAGAAATATCCATGATTCTAGAGGTTTCTTTGATATAAACTTCTCTTTTAATTCTGTCTGGAATTTTGGAAATACTAGCCACCATATCTCGAATTAAATCGGCTTTCTTGATTGGATCGTTCTTGGCATCCTTAATTAAAAGTGACGCTTTGAATTGGATAAAATCCATAGAATTATCTTCAAAATACTGAATCAAATCCTGTAAAGGCGTTTTTTTGGCAAAACTATCTGGATCTTCTCCGTCTGGGAAAGTGCAAACTCTTACGTTCATTCCTTCCTCCAAAATTAAATCAATTCCACGGATGGAAGCACGCAAACCTGCAGCATCACCATCAAAAAGAACCGTAACATTTTTCGTCAAACGGTTGATTAATCGAATCTGATCTGGTGTTAAAGCGGTTCCAGACGAAGAAACTACATTTTCTATTCCGGCTTGATGCATTTGAATTACATCGGTGTAACCTTCTACTAAATAGCAATTATCTTGTTTGGCAATGGCTTGTTTGGCGTGAAATATTCCATACAAAACTTTACTTTTGTGGTACAAATCACTTTCTGGTGAATTGAGATATTTTGCAGCTTTTTTGTCGTTAGTTAAAATTCGACCCCCAAAACCCAAAACTCTTCCACTCATGGATTGAATTGGAAACATCACACGACCTTTAAATCGATCAAATTGATTGTCTTCTCCAACAATTGTTAATCCGGTTTTTTCTAGAAATTCTAATTTATAGCCTTTTCCGAGAGCTTCTTTTGTAAGAGCATCCCATTGATTTGGAGAATATCCTAAGCTGAATTTTTTTATTGTTTCGTTGGTAAATCCGCGTTCTTTAAAATAAGAAAGTGCGATTGCTTTTCCTTCTTCGGAATTAAGCAACATATCTTGAAAATATTTAGAAGCAAATTCTGAAACTAAGAACAAACTTTCTTTTTCGTTTGCAACTACTTTATCTTCCTCAGAAAGTTCGGTTTCTTCAACTTCAATATTGTATTTTTTTGCTAAAAATCGGATAGCTTCAGGATAGGTAAATTGAGAATGTTCCATCAAAAAAGCAATGGCATTACCTCCTTTACCTGACGAAAAATCTTTCCAAATCCCTTTAGCAGGTGAAACCATGAACGAAGGCGAACGCTCATCAGAAAACGGACTCAATCCTTTAAAGTTACTTCCGGCGCGTTTTAATTGTACAAAATCACCGATAACTTCCTCTACTCGAGCCGCTTCGTAAACTTTATCTATGGTTTCTTTGGTTATCAATTTTGGATTTTTAGATTTTTAGATTTTTGGGAAATCATAAAATTGCATTGTGTAAAAATACATATTTTTTTAAATAAAAGAGACGCGATAAATCGCGCCTCTACAAATAATAACTCACCCAACAAATTTTTAATTAAAATCAAATCGTACTCCTAATGAAATATTATTTTGTTTTACCACATTATCTTGAAATATTGGATTCAAATCGTATTTTAAATATAGACTTGTTTCTTTATAACCAATATAAGTACTTAATCCGTAGATAAAATCTGATGCATTAAAATCGCCTTTTGCCTTTTCATTGAATTCTAGGTCGTCAATGTCATACTCAATTTTTTGTTTAGATTTGATTCTAACTCCAGCATAACCTCCTAAACCTACTCTAAAACTTTCATGCGATTTAAAAATTGTTTTGTCGTCTTTCATTTTTTTCTTACTAAAATCTATCTCGAAGTGAATTGGAGCGGTAAGGTAAACATTTCTAAAACGTGAACTTCTTAGTGTATTTGTACTAAATTCAATATTAGTTTGATTGCCGTCAGTAACAAAAATTCTATTTTTAGTTGGTCGAAAATCGTTGTACATTAATGATGCGCCATATTTAAAATGAAGTAAATTACTGTTTTTAGAAATTCTAGTATTGTTAGAAATTCCCCATTCGTAAAAACGAGAGCCCGCAAATTTAAATTCAGAATTTTCTAAAGAACCACCGGTAACAGCATTGTTTAATCCTATTGCAAAAATAAACTGCGATGTTGTTCTTTTTTCTGATGCATTTGCTAGAGAATCGCGATATTTCTGGTAACTTTCTGAATTTTTTCCGGAAGAAGAACTAAAAACAAAACCAAATGAATTTGGTTTATAGGGCTCCTCTATTTTGCCATCGACTTTTTGTTGCACCAAATCTATAAGTTCTGCTTGAGCGACTGCTACTCTATTTTCGATTATCGTCGCTCGTGCCTGAGCCAAATCTTGTTTTTTTATATCGGCTTGTTCTTTAGTTATCGAGCCGTTTTCTAATTGAACGTTTACCGCTTCTACTTCTGCTTTAAGAGTTTCTTTTTCCTCTTTGGTGATGTCCTCAATTTTGGTGGCAATTGCTCTTGCTTTACCCTCAAAGGAATTATCTACATATTTAGCCGCGACTTCTTTTTTCTTTTCCTTAATTTGTTCTTTTCTGTCTTCTTGTGCTACCATTTTACTAGCAAAAAGGCATAGTGATAGTGCTAAGTAAATTGTAAAGTTTCTCATGATTTCTAATTTGTTAAGTGATTAATTGATGATTTTATTCTTGATTTCTATTGGCAAGTGCCACTTTTACTTCTTGGTAATTTTTACCGATTCTATTGATTACTTTTTGTCTGAATGTTTGTTCTAACTCTCCGTCGACATTAGATAACAAATTGTTGGCGTTTACTTTAACTTTTGCGTTAGCTTCTTTTTTTGAGGTTTTTTCTACTGATGCTAATAAATCATCCACATTGACAGCGACTTTTTTTGGCATTTCAATTTTCTCTTGAGAAATAATTCTTGGCATATCTTTCTGAGCGATGACTGCAGTAGCTTGATATTCGATTTCTTTCTCTTTGTTGATGATTGGATTAACTCCTATTTCTTGATTTTTCTGAATGTTTTGATTGAAACTCTTAGATGATTGTTGATTTTTGATTGTTGATTTTTGATTGTTGATTATTACTACAACTTTTTCTTCTTGCTGATTTGCTATTTCGTTTGGGAAATTTTGTTTTGTGATTACTGAATCGTTTTGTTCTTTATTGTTATCAACTTCTTTTGTAACAATTTGGTTGTCAGTTCCATAAACTTCTTCTTTTTGATTTATAAAAAACAAACCTAGTGACATAAAAACTAAAATACTTGCGGCAATTCCGATATTTTTGAATGTAAAAAATAGAAAAGGTTTTGTTTTTTTCTCTTCTGCAACAGAGAGCATTGCGTTTAATCTATCCCAAGCCATTTCTGTTGGTTGGATTTCGCGAGAACTTAACTTCTCTTTAATTTGGGTTTCTAATTTATTCTGTGCCATTTTAATTCGTCTTTGTTATTATTTTTTTTGTCTCATTGAATTCGCAAAGGATGTTATCTTAAAACCACTATGATTAATACTCATTTCATAATTTTTTAGTTTGCTGATATTGTTTTGCAACATTTTTCTAGCATGTGATAATTGCGATTTTGATGTTCCTTCATTAATTCCAAGCATTGCTGCAATTTCTTGATGCTTATAACCTTCAATCGCATAAAGGTTGAACACCATTTTGTAACCGTCAGGTAAATTGTCAATTAAAAATTGAATGTCTTCAACAGAAAACTGACTTTCTATATTATTGAAACTTTCTTCTGAAAAATTCTCGTCTTCCATGAACTTTACTTTCTTTTGAACTCTGATATAAGAAATACATTCGTTTATCATTATTCGGCGAATCCAACCTTCTATACTTCCTTCGTACTTGAAATTTTTTAGATTGGTGAAGACTTTCATAAAAGCTGTAATCATTATGTCTTCAGCTTGATGTAAATCTTTAATATACTGTCTGCAAACACTTAACATTTTTGGCGAAAATTTAGAATAAATCTGATGTTGTGCATGACGATTATTCTCGACGGCCAATTCGATTAATACTCTTTCTTCTTGATGTAAGTTGATTACTTTCATTTTTAAATGGTAAAAATCAATTTCAATTTCAAAAGTCACTATTTGCTATTACTCTTGCAATTGTTATTTTGATATTGAATCAGACTTCTACTAGCATAGACGATTGAAGTTGCAAAATAGTTGCATGCATAATGTAAAAATTTATCAAATACATAATGTATGAATTATTAAATTCTGAAATTCAATTAGTTACAAAAAAATAAAATTAATTAATTGTTACATTAAATGTTAATTATTTCTTCCTTTCAATTACGTAGTTAACCATTAAAGTTAAACTATCTTTATAAATAGAATTTGGAAAGTTTTGAATTAAAGCAAGTGCTTCTTTTTGGAATTGTGCCATTTTCTGTTCTGCATACAAGAGTCCGTTTTTGTCTTTCACAAATTGTATAACTTCTTTTACTCGCTTTTTATCCTTATTGTGATTTTTAATAGAATTGATGCACCAACTTTTTTCTTTATCAGTGCAATTATTTAAAGCATAAATCAGTGGTAAAGTCATTTTTTGCTCTTTAATGTCAATTCCGGTCGGTTTTCCTATGGCTTCATCAGTATAATCAAATAAGTCATCTTTTATCTGAAAAGCCATTCCTATAAGTTCACCAAATTTTCTCATGGTTTCCACTTGAACCTCATCTTCTGAAACAGAACGCGCTCCGAGTGCGCAACAAGCTGCAATCAAGGTTGCTGTTTTTTGACGAATGATTTCGTAATAAATATCCTCCGTAATATCTAAACGTCTGGCTTTTTCAATTTGAAGTAATTCGCCCTCACTCATTTCGCGAACAGCAACAGAAATTATTCGAAGTAAATCGAAATCACCGTGATCTATAGAAAGCAATAAACCTTTTGAAAGTAGATAATCTCCAACGAGAACTGCAATTTTATTTTTCCAAAGTGCATTTATTGAAAAGAAACCTCGTCTTCTATTACTATCATCAACGACATCATCATGAACTAAAGTTGCTGTATGAATTAACTCAATTACGCAGGCGCCACGATAAGTACGTTCCTCAACACTTGCCCCTGAAATCATTTTGGCAGTTAAAAAAACGAACATTGGTCGCATTTGCTTACCTTTTCTGTTAACAATATAGTAGGTAATTCTATTTAACAATGCTACTTTTGACGACATCGATTCGTAGAACTTTTTCTCGAAAAGCTCCATTTCTTGCAGAATAGGTTGTTTTATTTGTGAAGTAATATTCATTAGTCTCAAAGGTAGTTAAATTGAAAATAGTTCACAAAAGAAGGTAGTAAGCTTATAAAAATTTTATGATTTGTTAGCCAATTGACCACAAGCGGCATCGATATCTTTTCCGCGGCTTCTTCTTACTTTTGCCACAATATCAAATTTTGAAAGCTCTTTGATGTAAAGATTGATAGCCTCGTCTGATGCTTGTTGGAAACTTGCCTGCTGGAAGTCAGGTTCACCATCATCGATAGGATTGTACTCAATAAGATTAACTTTACACGGAACGTATTTACAAAATTTTACCAAAGCATCAACTGCTTCTTTATTGTCGTTTATCCCTTTCCAAACTACATATTCGTATGTAATTTTACTTTTGGTTTTTTTGTACCAATATTCTAATGATTTTCGTAAATCAGCCAACGGAAAATTAGAACTAAAGGGCATAATTCGGGCACGAACCTCATCTATTGCTGAATGTAATGATACTGCTAATTTGAATTTCACTTCATCATCGGCCATTTTCTTGATCATTTTAGGAATTCCCGACGTTGATACTGTTATTCTTTTTGGAGACATTCCCAAACCTTCGTCGGAAGTAATCTTATCGATGGCTTTTATTACGTTGTTGTAATTCATTAATGGCTCGCCCATTCCCATAAATACGATATTAGAAAGTGGTCGATTGTAATAACTTTTACTTTCGTTGTGAATAGCTAGTACTTGATCGTAAATTTCGCCTGGTTCTAAATTTCGCATTCTTTTTAGTCGCGCTGTAGCACAAAAATTACAATCCAAACTACAACCCACTTGCGATGAAACACATGCTGTAGTTCTAGTATTTGTTGGAATTAAAACCGATTCTACAATTAAACCATCATGAAGTCGAACTGCATTTTTAACGGTTCCATCTTCACTGCGTTGCATCGTATCCACTTTAATGTGATTGATTACAAAATTAGTTTCTAACATGGTTCGTATTTCTTTAGAAACATTGGTCATGTCTTCAAAAGTATGTGCGCCTTTACTCCAAAGCCACTCATAAACTTGGTTTCCACGAAACGCTTTATCGCCATGGGCAACAAAAAAATCTCGTAGTTGTTCTTTAGAGAGTGCTCGAATGTCTTTTTTGTCAATCATAGTGCAAATTTAGGTTATTTTTGTAAATTTGTAATAAATATTTATACGACAGGGATTTTAGAATTAAAAAACAAATTGCATCAACAAATTGACAACTCTGATGAAACAATTTTAATCAAAGTTGTTGATTTAATTAAAAATATGCTTCTAAAATTATTGCTACCGATACTTCGGGCAATTCTTCGAGTATAAACCAATATAATCTCGAAATATAAAAGGTATTGACAATATAAATGAAGGAAACTTAATTTGTCAAGATTTAATCGAAAAGGAAATTCACAATTTGGAGTAATGAATAAACCTACTATAATTTGGCCAACTTCTTCTATTGAAGATTTGAAGCAGATAAAAAAATAACAAATCAAAAACGACTTTAAAAAGAATAGTTTTTAGAGAACAATATAAAAAAGATGAATATAGATAAGAATACGGTAGGATTATTGTCAATAAATATAAGATTCTCTACAACTTTGAAGAAGATAAAATTACTATTATTAGAATCTTCAATACTTTACACAACTCAAATACACCCTTTTAAATGCATTTTATTTCAGAAGACTTAGAACATTACATCGAGCGGCATTCACAAACTGAACCAGAACTTTTGGCGCAGTTAAATAAGGAAACTTATCAAAAAATATTGCTTCCCAGAATGTTGAGTGGTCATTTTCAAGGCAGAGTTTTAAGTATGCTTTCTAAAATTATTCGTCCAACCAATATTTTAGAAATAGGAACTTATACAGGTTATTCTGCTTTATGTCTATGCGAAGGAATGCAAGAAAATGGTGTTCTTCACACCATCGATATTAAAGAAGAGTTGGTAGATTTTCAGAGAAAATATTTTGACAAATCGTCTTGGGGAACTAAAATTGTGCAACATCTTGGTGAGGCAATCGAAATTATTCCAACAATAGATTTAAAATTTGATTTGGTTTTTATTGATGCCGATAAAGAAAACTATATCAATTATTTTAATATGGTTGTACCTAAAATGAACAAAGGCGGAATCATTCTTTCTGATAATGTTTTGTGGAGCGGCAAAATTTTGGAAAAATTGAATTCAAAGGATCTTTCAACTAAAGTACTATTACAATTTAATAAATTAGTGAATGAAGACTCTAGAGTTGAAACTGTTCTTCTTCCAATAAGAGATGGATTAACACTAAGTAGAGTATTATAAAAATAAAAATATATGAGCATACTAAAAACTATTAATATTTATCGTCGAAAAATTACTTTTTCCCTTTTCTCAAAGCCATTGAGTAGAAATAAAAGATCGAATGTGTCTGTAGATGTCAATACTATAAAAAAAATACTTATTGTTAGACCAAATCATAGACTAGGAAATCAATTATTGCTTACTCCTTTACTTCAAGAGGTAATAGCACAATTTCCTAATGCCAAAATTGAGCTTTTTCTAAAAGGGAGCTTAGGTAACATTTTATTCAAAAACTATCCTGAAGTTAACAAAATAATTGCGCTTCCCAAAAAACACTTCAAACAAATAATTGCCTACATAAAATGTTGGTTTTACCTAAAAAATCGAAAGTATGATTTGGTAATCAACTTAGTACACAATTCTTCTTCTGGCTCTATTGCGACTAACATTACAAAATCTAATTGGAAACTTTATGGTGCGATAGAAAACAGTGAAAAACCTGTAAATGCTGATTATTTTCATATTGCAAAAAAACCTGTCTATGATTTAAGAGAAGAGTTACGACTAAATAATATTAAAGTTTTGCGAGAAGAAATCTTTAAAATAGATCTTAAACTTGATGCCGATGAATTGGCTTTAGGAAAAGAAAAGTTAAAAGAAATTTCTAATTCTGAAAAAGAAGTAATTTGTATTTTCACTTTTGCAACCAATGATAAGTGCTATAGCAAAGAATGGTGGCATGAATTCTATGAAAAATTATTAGGGAACTTTTCGAATTATACAATAATTGAAATATTGCCTTTTGAAAATGTATCTCAAATAGATTTTAAAGCCCCTTCCTATTATAGTAAAGATATCAGAGAAATGGCCTCTGTAATAGCTAATACCAAACTTTTTATTGGTGCCGATAGTGGTATTATGCATTTATCTAGCGCCACAAAAACTACTACCGTCGGGCTATTTTCTGTGACTAATGTTGAAATTTACAAACCCTACTCAAAGCAAAATTTAGGTATTAATACAAATGAAGTTACGAAAGATGAAATAATCAATCAGTTAAAGGTTTTATTATAACTTATGGTTAGTACTTTTTTATACAACAAATAAAATATGCTTCCGTTTATTATACCAAAAAGAAAACCAGAGATAATATCTAAAGGAAAATGCAAACCGAGATAAATTCTACTGTAAGCAAAAAATAAAGGAAATAAAAACAGCAAATAAGTATGTTTGAAATATTTTCTGATAATTAAATATATAAACACAGTTGACGCCATCGAGTTGGATGCATGGCCAGAAAAAAAACTGAATGAATCTCTATGAATAATTATTCTTATTGAATCTTTTATGTTTGGAGTATTGCATGGTCTGAGCCTTTGTATACTATTTTTGAAAACATTGGTCATTTGATCTGTATATAGAATCAAAATAGCTAATAAAGAAATTGCAATAAGAAAATTTTTTAATCCTATTTTTTTATAAGTAAGGTAAAACACTAAAATGAACATTGGCAACCAACTGATTTGTTTGGTAACTAACATCCAAATTCCATCAAATTCTTCTGAACCTAAGCCGTTTAGAAAAACAAAAGCCTTGCTATCAAAATCTAGAAGCCCCTCTAACATTACATCTGACGTTTAATTGGTCCTGTTAGATTTTCAATATCTTCTACTATTCTATTTACATTAGATGTTGCGTCTGCGAGGTCATTTCCACCCAAATCAATTTTTTTTGGCGTTACACTTTCCTTTACTTTATCTACTTCTTCTGTAAAAGTTGACGTTATATTTTTCATAGAAAGATCTATTCCATTAGCATCGGCTCCCTTTTTTATTTCGCTTTTAATTTCGTTGGTTGCATTCTTTAAATTCGCCATCACTTTACCAAATGTTCTAGCTGCCTCTGGGAGTTTATCTGTTCCAAAAAGCATCAAGGCAATAAAAAGTATAAAAAGTAATTCGCCTCCACCAATTCCAAACATATTCTTATTATTTTCTTTGTTACAACGATATCAATATTTACTCAAACTTTGATTTTGTTTCACTTTTTGGCCAAGAATTATTAGACGTATCGACATCGGCTGTTTCTTCTTTTGGATCGACCATGATTTTAATTACAACTTTATCGGTTGCGAACGTTCTGTTAGCAGTTTTATCATTCATTCGCCATATTTGTGCTGGAAAATGATGCATTTCGGTTGTACCATCTTCAAAAGTTAACTCTACAATAATTGGCATGACTAAAGCTCCTGGCTTATCAAAAGTAACCTGATAAAAATATTTTGGAGTTTTAAGTTTAACCTGCTCCTCTTTTGTAAATGTAGCTTGAACATATTCGTCTAAAGCTTTGCAATCTTTAATATCAAAAGCTTTGTTTAGTTCAGGTTTAAAACTTTCACTTCCTTCGGCTATCATGTAAACCATCGGACCTTCTATTCTATTTCTTCGTCTTCTGGTTTTTAGAAAATTTTCAGTTTCTTTTGATGGTTCATTGCTAACAAAATATTTTTTAACTTCTTTAATACCAATATCATTAAAATCTGTCGAATAAAACCAACCCCTCCAATACCAGTCTAAATCGAATGCAGAGGCATCTTCCATAGTTCTAAAGAAATCTTCTGGTGTTGGATGTTTAAATTTCCATCGATTAGCATATACTTTAAAAGCATAGTCAAATAATTCTCTTCCCATTACAGTTTCTCGAAGTATGTTTAAAGCTGCGGCGGGTTTTCCGTAAGCGTTATTGCCAAACTGACGAATACTTTCTGAATTGGTCATTATAGGCTCTAATCCTCTTTGATCACCACTCATATAAGGAACAATATTTTTAGCCGGACCTCTATCTGCTGGAAATTTTGGGTCCCACTCCATTAAAGCAACATATTCTAAAAAAGAATTCAAACCTTCATCCATCCAAGTCCATTGACGTTCATCTGAATTTACAATCATTGGAAAAAAGTTGTGACCAACTTCGTGCGCAATAACACTCATCATTCCGAATTTTACTCGGTCTGAATACTTCCCGTCGGCATCTGGTCGACCCCAATTCCAACAAATCATTGGATATTCCATGCCTTGATCTTCTGCGTTAACGGATATAGCTTTTGGGTAAGGATAATCAAAAGTATGACTTGAATAACTTTTTAATGTGTGTGCGACTATACGTGTAGAATATTGTTCCCATAACGGATTTCCTTCTTTAGGATAGAGCGAAATGGCCATAGTATTTCTAGAATCCAATTTCACCGCCATGGCATCGTAGATAAACTTTCTTGAGGTTGAAATACCAAAGTCTCTTACATTTGTAGCTTTAAACTTCCATGTTTTTTTCTTATTCGAAAATCCTTTCTCTGCTGCTTCTGCTTCTGCTTGCGTTACTACAATAACTGGCTTATCAAAAGTTTTTTCTGCTAAAGAATAGCGTTCTAATTGTGCTTTTGTGAAAACTTCGTTTCTATTTAACAAATCACCTGTTGCTTCAAGAACATGATCAGCAGGAACAGTTATGTTTACTTCAAAATCCCCAAATGGGAGTGCAAACTCGCCCGAACCCCAAAATTGTTGATTTTGCCAACCTTCTACATCATTATAAACCGCCATTCTAGGATAAAATTGAGCAATTACATACAACCTGTTACCATCAGGAAATTGTTCGTAACCAGAGCGTCCTCCGTCTAATCGATAATTATTAATATTGTACCACCATTTTATAGAAAAGGTAATTTTCTCCTTATGCTTTAAGTTTTGAGGCAACTCTATACGCATCATTGTTTGATTTATAGTATACTTCATTGGTTTCCCAGAGGCATCTTTTACATATTCTATTGTAAATCCACCATCAAAGTCTTCTTCAAGGTATTTTCTAGAAAACCCTTTTGGAGAAGCCGCAGGATCGGTAACATTACTCTCTACCAAAGGCGACAGTGATTTTCTTGATTGCTGATTTTGGTCTAATTGCATCCACAAGTAATCTAAAGGTTCCTTAGCATTATTGGTATAGGTTACCACTTCTTGTCCATACAATTTAGCATTTTTATCATCAAGTTCTAAATCTATTTTGTAATCTGCTTTTTGCTGATAATACTCCGGACCTGGTGCACCTGATGCAGTACGATACATGTTTGGGGTTGCCAATAAATCATACATTTGTTTAAATTTATCGGAATTTCTTTCTGTTTTAGCATCTGGATTTGCGACTTCTTGCGCAACTAATAAACAAGGAAAAACTATTAAAAAACTTATTAGGTGTTTCATAAAAAAATATTAGGCAATAAAAGTACTTATTTTTATCTAAAATCGAATGACAAATTTTATTTTAACATTCCTTTAGTTTTTTCTGATGTTAACAACAAGCTCTGTTTTTCGCCATTAAAATTCGTTTGAATGATATTTTGTTGCTCTTCATAAAGCTCTGTGAGAATTGTATTTTCAACTTCTAAAGCTTTAATTTTTGTAACATCTTTAAAACTAATATAACATATTAAAACATTGTTTTCCAATTCTTTACTATGAAAGTTCATTGCTTTTTTTTCTCCGTTTACTTTCAATTGTAATTTTTCTGAAAGGTATTTTTTTAATAAATTTTCATCTTCGGCTGTTTCTTTTTGTTCACCTAAAAATGTTTTTACACTGAATTTTTTTTCTAAAGCATCATTCATATCATCAACAAAAAACCTTGCTGTAACCTGAATCATTTTCTTTCTAGGTTCATGATTTATTTGATAAATAGCTACATAAAATTTATGAAAATTAAAAGAAGTTAGTAGAATAAAAAGAATAAAAACTAAAAAGATTTTGTGCTGTTTTTTCATTTTTCAAAAATAGTAATAATAAACTTACTTATTTGCAATCAATTTCAAATATTTCACTGCCAGTTCACCAATTAAAAAAGAGGCCAAAGTTTTGTTTTTATTTTTTAGAGCCTCGACGGCGAATTTATCTTCTACAATAAAATATTTGAAGCCTTGAACGTAATCTGAGGGTATTTTAAGCGTCTCCGTAAAATACAAATCATCAAAATTGTTTGAAATTTTTTCTAATAATAAACTTTTTTTCTCATACATCAATTCTGTTTTAAGCATTGCTGTTCGTCCCGAAATTAAATTGATAATTGCATCTACAGAGACCAAACCGCCCCCAGTGCTTGCTGTATGAATTCGCCGCTCAGCAGGAGTATAAACTTTTAAACCTTTAGGTACAATTCCGAGGGAGACCGCGTTGATATTTTTGTATTCGTTTATTCTTACTTCATCTAGTTCACGAATTAACGCTTCTAATTTTACAAAAAGGAGCGCATTATTAAAATCGGTTTCTTTGACAACGATTTCTTTTCCAATAAATTGAACTGATGAAAACAAAAGTACATCACCTGCACTTGCTAAAATTGCAAAATACCCCCCTTTTTCTGATAAAGTTGATTGATCTGTGCTTTGATTAAGTATGTAAATACCCTCTAAATCAGTTGCGGTAGCAATTATTTTCCCCTGTATTAATTTAGCTTGCTTATTTTGCGCAGTACAAAATGTGGTTGCTAGTAGCACAAACAAACATTTAATAAAAGTTGTCATCGATTAGGTTTTGTAGTTGTAAAAGTATTTTAATAGCCTCCAAAATAAAAGCCAACGTAATTGTAAAATTTTGTTAATTATTAATTTGTAATTTTGCAAAAAATCTAGAAATTTAATGAAAAATCTTATTATTGCAAGTACTTCAACGCTTTACGGTGGCGACTATTTAGACTATTTAATGCCCGAAATCGAGCAACTTTTTGCTTCTTGTACCACCATTATTTTTATACCTTATGCGCGTCCGGGCGGTGTTAGTCATGACGACTATACATCAAAGGTAAGAACTGCATTTATGAAAATTAACAAATCTGTAAAAGGATTGCACGAATATGAAAACCCAGAGGCAGCAATTGAAGAGGCAGAAGGAATATTTACCGGTGGCGGAAATACATTTTTACTAGTTCACCAATTATATAAAAGTAATGTTTTAGAAGTTTTGAAAAAAGCAATTCAAAAAGGAGTTCCATATTTAGGATGTAGCGCAGGAAGTAATATTACCGGGATTTCTATGCAAACTACTAATGATATGCCAATAATATATCCGCCCAGTTTTGCAACACTTGAAGCAATTCCGTTTAACTTAAATCCGCATTATCTTGATGCCGATTTACAAAGTAAACATATGGGAGAAACTCGAGAAACAAGAATTAAAGAATTTCACGCTTTTAATGAAACACCCGTTTTAGGACTGCGAGAGGGAAGTTGGCTTAAAGTTGATGGTGATAAAATACTTCTGAAGGGCACTTTAACTGCAAGATTATTTAGAAAAAATCAATCTCCCGAAGAAATAAAACCTGACTCAGATTTGAGTTTTTTTAAAAAATAACAGACAAAAAAACCTCTAAAAAATAGAGGTTTATATTAGAGCGGAAGACGAGGCTCGAACTCGCGACAACCAGCTTGGAAGGCTGGAGCTCTACCAACTGAGCTACTTCCGCATAAAAGAGCAAAAAACTGCTCTTATTTTGTGAGTGCAAATATAAAGCATTTGTTTTATTCGATGCAAGTTTTTTTTTAAAAAAAAATTAAGTAGAAAAAATTTTACAAAATCTAGATGTTTTAATGCTTTTAAAATTAAATTGTTATCGTTTCTTTGTTACCAAAAAAAAGTATGATTTTGATTCAAGAAATAGCTTTACAAGATACCATTTCTATTAGACATGTCGTCTTAAGAAAGGGAAAACCTATTGAATCTTGCTTTTTTATGGGTGATGATTTACCAACAACTAAACATTTTGGCGTTTTTGTTAATAAAAAAATTATGGGCGTTGTATCATTATTTCAAATTAAAAACGATACTTTTATATCAGATAATCAATTTCAAATTAGAGGTATGGCCGTTCTAAATGAAGGTCGAAAAATGGGTTATGGTTCACAATTAGTATCGGCGTGCGAAAGCCATATTTTAGCTAAAAACGGAACTTTAATTTGGTTTAACGCTCGTGAAAAGGCAACTAATTTTTACGAACGTTTAGGATATAAATTAAAAGGAAATCCTTTTACAATTACAGATATTGGTACACATTATTTAATGTATAAAGAAATTATATAATAGACCTATGAATAAAATTTACTTTGTAACATTTCTTATTGTTTTTTCCAGTTGCAAAAGAAATGCTGTTGACAATTCTTTTATTAGTGCTTCTTTTATCAATTTTACTATTTTTAAAGTAGACCGAATTAAAATTGATTCTACTTTTATAAATGCTCATCCAAGTATTGATTTGCGAACATTTTATAAAAAATACAATTATGAGACTGTCTGGAATACAAAGGAGCATCGGGATTTTATAATTAACGAAATTTCAAATGCTGAAAGCGAAGGATTACAACCTACAGATTATAATGTAGGGATATTGAAAACATTCGAAGATAATTTTGATACTTTACCAGATTCGCTTTTAATAACATACGATTTGCAACTTACAACCAATTCGCAATTATACATAAAACACATCATTGCGGGAAAATTAGATCCAGTTCAACTTTATAAAGATTGGGATTTAGTAGAAAAAAATACAGACCCAAACTTTATTCTTTTTGATTGTATAGACAATGACAATTTTGAAAACGCAATAGCAGAAGCTAAACCTCAGCACCTTGTTTATCAAAAACTAAAAAATGCTCTCAAAATTCTAAATCAAAAACCTAATGTGTTTAACGGATGGATAGATATTAGAGAAAAAATAGTGCCTAATAAAAACAATAGTTTTGTTCCTATTGTAAAAAAACAATTAATATTTTGGGGGGATTTGAAAGAAAAAGATACTATACTTTCTAAGATGTACGATAAAAAAACACAAGAAGCTGTAAAAATATTTCAAAAAAGACACGGACTTAAACCAGATGGAGTTATAGGTAAAAGTACTATCGAAGCTTTAAATTTTACAAGAAATCAGCGCATTGAACAAGTCATTTTAAACATGGAACGTTGGCGTTGGTTTGCCAAAGATTTTGGAAATCATTATTTACTTATTAATATTCCCGATTATACAATTGTGGCTATAAAAGAAAACGATACGATGCAATTTCAAAAAGTAGTAGTAGGCAAAGACTCTCGAAAAACTCCTATTTTAGAATCGAAAATATCTAACATCAATTTAAATCCTAATTGGACTGTTCCTCCTACAATTTTAAAGGAAGATGTCTATCCTTTTGCAGAAAAAGACCGGAGTATTTTTAGAAAAAAAGGATTGGTGATTATGAATAATAAAAACCAGGAAATTAATCCATATTCATGGAAAAAAGCCGATGCAAATAAATATAAATATATTCAAAAACCTGGACGAAACAACTCACTGGGTTCGATGAAGATAAATTTTCCTAACAATCATGCTGTATACCTCCACGACACAAATCATCGCAGTTATTTTGCTTTTACTTATAGAGCCTTAAGTTCAGGTTGTGTAAGATTAGAAAAACCGCTAGAAATGGCGGCGCACATTCTAAATGACACTACCAAATGGTCATTAAAGAAGATACAAGATACCACAGACATAAAACACTACTTCAAAATTCAAAAAGAAAAAGAAATTGCTCTTGAAAAAAAGAATGCAAAACTAGTTGCTAAAAATCCGACATTAATTATTGAAAAGAAAAAATTTTCAAAACCACAACTGAAAACAATAGTAATAAAAGTTCCCAACGACATTTTTGTTCATCAGTTATATTGGACGGCTTGGGAAAATAATGGAATACTTCAATTTAGAGAAGATATTTATTGCCTAGATGCCCAATTGTACTCTAAATTAAGAAATTAATTTGCAGTTTTTTTCATAATCTACCGAAGGGAAGTAAATAAATAAACAAGATTTATTTTTAATAGTTTGAATGATTTTTTTACTTAAGCCATTTGGTAATGCAGGACAACCCTGACTTCTTCCTAAACAACCATGCTTATTGATAAAATTTTCCGACACATAATCTGCTCCGTGAATTACAATGGCTCGTTGACGTACTTTATCGTTTATCCCGCGCTCCAAACCATCTAATTTTAACGACAACCCGTGTTGACCAATATAGGTCTCTCCAGTTGTAAAAAAACCTAAACTACTTTTATTAGAATTAAAAGTATTTGAAAAAGAATTGGCGTAAACCTCACCCGATTTTTTGCCATGAGCTACCAAAGTATGGAATATAATTTTATTTTCAGTCATATTAATCACCCACAAGCGTTCTGAGGTAGAGCTTATACTATAATCTATAATAGTTAAAAAATTGTTTTCTATAATTCCTTTTTGCTTTAAGTTTTCATATCCTTGTATTCCATTTGAGAAACTTTTTAATGACGGAAGTTTAAAATTATTTGCATCCAAAGCGTTGTAGAGCATTTCGAACTTTAAAGTAAAAGAACGCAGATCTAAAGCCTTTGAATAAGGCGCTTTTGATAAATTTGGGGCAAAGGACGTGAGTCCAAAAAATAAGAGTAATAAATATAATTTATACTTCATTTAAAATAAGTATTATGGTAAATTTGGGATTGCAAACATATACAAGCAATTTTACATGACAAATTAATACTACAAAAAATATCGATTAAATACTTTTTTTTAACGATATAGTGTTAAAATATAAATATTTTATAAGATATTACTTATATAAATTTACCTGAATATATTGCGAATGAAGTATTTTGATTGTTTTAACAAGCTATCCTGTTTGTGTTAGTTAATAATTCCTATATATTTGCGTAAGAAATACCCCATTTATGACAGTAAAGAACTCACTTATTTACATTACCACATTTTTAACTTTTACTGGCATTTATTCTCAAACCACTAAAAAAGTACTTCAAACCAAATTTATTGATGAAAAGATCACAATAGATGGCAAGTTTACCGAAGGAGTTTGGAAAACAGCAGCCATTGCAACCGACTTTATAATGCTCTTACCCAATAATGGCGAAGCTGAAAAGAACAAAAGACGATCTGAAGTTAAAGTTGTTTATGATAATGAAGCTGTCTATGTTGCAGCCACTATGTATGATGATGAACCAACTAAAATTCTAAAAGAGCTCACGTTAAGAGATGACTTTGGTTCGGCCGACCATTTTGGTTTTTTTATAAACGGTTATAATGATGGGCAACAAGAGTTTCGCTTTTTTGTGAGTGCTGCCGGTGTTCAGCAGGACTGTATTTATACAGAAGCAAACGGTGAAGATTTTACATGGAATGCTATCTGGGACAGCAAAACGAGTATTACAGATTATGGATGGACAATAGAATTAAAAATCCCATATGCAGCACTTCGTTTTTCTGATGAAAAAAAACAAACTTGGGGGTTAAATATGTACCGAGAAGTTTATAGAGACCGTTTTCAATATACTTGGAATCTAATAGATATTAATTTACAAACAGAAGCTAATCAGGCTGGAATTCTTGAAGGTATCGAAAATATTGAGACCCCTACTAGATTATTTTTGATTCCTTATACATCGTATTATGTAAGCGCAAATGATTCGCAAAAAGTACGAGGTGAATTTAAAGGCGGTTTAGATGTAAAATATGGTATCAACGATGCTTTTACGCTCGATGCCATACTTGTTCCTGATTTTGGTCAGGCGGCTTTTGATCGAGTAGAATTAAATCTGGGACCATTTGAACAGCAATTTGTAGAGAATAGACCATTTTTTACAGAAGGTACAGATCTATTTAATAAAGGAAATTTATTTTATTCGCGAAGAATTGGCGGCGAGCCTTCTCTGCAACCAACCTTATCTGATGATGAAGAATTTGTAAAATACAGCTCGGTTGTTAATCTATTAAATGCATTAAAAGTATCAGGACGAACCAAAAGCAGCTTAGGAATTGGTGTTCTAAATGCCATCACCGAAAGAACAGATGCAGTAATAAGAAACAATGTTACAGGCGAAACGCGAATCGAACTTATAGAACCCTTAGCTAATTTCAATCTTTTTGTACTAGACCAACGTTTTATGCAAAATTCTTCTGTTTCTTTTATTAATACAAATGTTACACGTAATGGCGAATTT
Organism: Flavobacterium sp.; assembly: GCA_044361155.1. GTDB lineage: Bacteria > Bacteroidota > Bacteroidia > Flavobacteriales > Flavobacteriaceae > Flavobacterium. The sequence continues at coordinate 225,964 of JBIKJF010000001.1, read as the reverse complement.
AGAGATGCCAATGTATCGGCATTAATCTACGATTTGAATACGAAGAAAAATACTTTTAATTTATCCGGCGATTTTAAATTTAGTCACGTAAATGATTACCAAGTTGAGAATAGAAATGGTTATAATACAACAATAAATGTCGGAAAAACAAAAGGAAAATATCGCTATAGTATTGGTGGTCAATACGTATCAAACGAATGGGATAATAATGATCTCGGAATTAATTTTCAAACCAACTATCATAGCATTTATAGTAACTCTAGTTATAGAATCTTAAAACCAAACAAAACTTTTAACACCTTTAATGTACAATTAAATTTATATTCAGAATTTAATAATGTTACCGGGTCGGTTCAAGAATCTAGCGCCAATTTAAACTTTAATACCACTAATAAAAAAAATGATTATCATGGCTTTGGATTAAACTCAAGATTAACAGACGTTTATGATTACTACGAGCCACGATCAGCAAACAACTCTCGATTTATAATCGTTCCAAAAAGTATAAGAGGTAATTATTTCTTTTCTTCAAATTATGCTAAGAAATTCGCATTAGATGTTGGTCCATCATTTACTTTTTTTGATGAAAAAGATCGAATTAATTTCAATCTATTCGTAAGCCCAAGATATCGTTTTTCTGATAGGTTTTTGTTAATTTACAGTTCACGATATATTAGGCAGGTAAACGATATTGGCTGGATTGATTTTGATAGTTCAGATAACACCATATTTGCAAAGCGCAATCGAAATACTTACACTAATACATTGTCAGGAAAGTATGCTGTAAATGATTTGATTACTTTTAATCTTTCTGTGCGCCATTATTGGAGCTATGCAATAAATAACGAAATATTAACACTAAAAGACGACGGAACTCTAGAAACTAATTTAGAGTACGATAGAAACAGAAATTCAAATTTTAATACTTGGAATATGGACTTATCCTTCTCTTGGTGGTTTGCTCCCGGTAGTCAAATGTCTATACTATACAGAAATAATTCATCTCTGTTCACGAGAGAATTTAACAAAGAAATAGGTAGTAACTTTAGAGAAGCTATAAACCAAGAAAATCTTAATCACATTTTATCTGTAAGCATTCGATATTTTATTGATTATAACACTGCTAAAAATTGGTTTCTTAACAAAAAGACAAACAAAAACTAAAACGATTTCGTTATTTTTCTTGAAAATTTAGCAATCTGCTAAGGTTTCCATTTTTACAAATCCTTATATTTGTCTAAATAATTTGAAAAAATGAACAAAAAAGTAATTCTCATGATTCTTGACGGTTGGGGAAAATCACCAAATCCAAAAGTTTCAGCAATAGACAATGCCAATATACCATTTATCACTAGTTTATATCGTAAATACCCAAACGCTCAACTGCGAACAGATGGTTTAAACGTTGGCTTACCTGAAGGTCAAATGGGAAATTCAGAAGTAGGCCATATGAATCTTGGTGCAGGCAGAATTGTCTATCAAGATTTGGCTAGAATAAATCTGGCTGTTCAAAATAAAAATCTAAATCAAGAAAAAACGCTAATTGATGCTTTTAAGTATGCTTTAGAACAAAATAAAAAAGTTCATTTTCTAGGCTTAGTTTCTAATGGTGGAGTTCATTCGCATACTTCGCATTTATACGGACTACTCGAGGCTGCTAAGGAATACGGATTAAAACAAGTTTTTATTCATGCATTTACTGATGGTCGGGATGTTGATCCTAAATCGGCATTAATAGACATTGCAAATTTGGAAGATTATGTAAAAAAATCTGATGCCAAAATCGCAACAATTATTGGAAGATATTATGCGATGGATAGAGATACACGTTGGGAAAGAGTAAAACTAGCTTATGATTTACTAGTAAATGCAATAGGAGAAAAATCTATAAATGCAATGAAAAGTATTCAGAAAAGTTATGATAATAATATAACTGACGAATTCATTCATCCCATTGTTATGACAGATGACAATGGAAATCCCTTAGCGACAATAGATGAAGCTGATGTAGTAATCTTTTTTAACTTTAGAACCGATAGAGGTCGCGAGTTAACAGAAGTTTTATCTCAAAAAGATGTACATGAATACAACATGCATAAATTAAATTTGTACTATGTGACTATGACCAATTATGACGAAACTTATAAAAATGTCCACGTCATTTATGATAAAGCCAACATTACCGAAACCTTGGGAGAAGTTATAGAAAAAGCTGGTAAAAAACAAATAAGAATAGCCGAAACCGAGAAATATCCACACGTGACGTTTTTCTTTTCTGGAGGAAGAGAAATTCCGTTTGAAGGTGAAAGTAGAATTTTAAGAAATTCCCCAAAAGTAGCAACCTATGATTTACAGCCAGAAATGAGTGCATTCGAACTCAAAGACGCTTTAATTCCCGAACTTCAAAAAGGTGATGTTGATTTTGTATGTTTAAATTTTGCTAATGGCGATATGGTTGGACACACAGGAGTTATGGAAGCTGCAATAAAAGCTTGTGAAGCTGTTGATGCTTGCGTAAAAGAAGTTGTAACAACGGCTTTAGAAAACAACTACACTACAATTATTATTGCAGACCACGGAAATTGTGAAACAATGATTAATCCTGATGGTTCACCAAATACAGCACATACAACTAATCCAGTACCAATTATTTTGGTTGATAAAGAATTAAAAACCATTCACGACGGGGTTTTAGGCGATATCGCTCCAACTATTTTAGAGTTAATGGGAATTGAAAAACCTAATGTTATGACTTGTAAATCGTTATTACAATAATATGTATATATCACTTTTGCTATTTTATCATCGAGTTGTACCGTGATATACTATTCTAAACCAGGAAAATATGGCCTACCAGGAAAATATGGCGAAAACGTAACAGCATCAGATAATAGTAAAAAGATAAAAATGAAAAAAAATGCCGATGAATCAACAACAATAGGAATAATAAATAAAAAAAGTAATCCCGATTTATTCGGGATTTTTTATGTTAAATTCTAAATTAAAAGTTAAAGTTTCATTATTGATAGTATTGCTATTATATTTGCATATATTTGTTTTAATAAAAACAGAAAAGCTGAACACTGTTGTACAAAGTAGGCAAAATTTAAAACCTTAACTTAATTTTATGAAAACTATGAAAACATTTATTGGATTAATCGTATTTGCATTATTGACTGTATCTTGTAAAAACGAAGAGAAACAAGAAACTCCAACAACAAACAAAGAAGTGCAAAAAGTCATTGACGAATTAGGATTGACTTATGTAGAAGAAGGCGCTCAAAATGTAATAACTTATGACGAAGTAAACAAAGCTCAACAAGCCTGGTGTGATGCACTTGTTAAAATTGGAACACTTAAAGAAGAAGGTGGAGATTATAAAACATTTGCTGAGCAGGTATTATCTACTGCCTATAATTATGACCACGGAAAAGTTTTTTTCAAACCAACGCTTGCCTACGGCGATCAAACCTTTAGAAATGACAAAAAAGGTGCACTAGCCTATTTTATTGGTGGTGACGAAGCCTATCCAAATGATAAAGGATTTGCGCTTACTCCATGGGTAAAAGCACGTTATGACAACGCTGGTAATAATAATGAAGGAATCCAAATTTACGGCTCAATTGCAATCACAATGGGGAATGTTTGGGTTACCGATAAAAACGGAAATGAAGTAATGGTCGATAAAACTTGGGTTTTCAAAAAAGGAAAAGATGGAAAATTGAAAATAATTGTTCACAAATCGTCACTTCCTTTTTCACCTTCAAAATAATAGTAAATTGGGCTGATTCATAGTAGAATCGGCCCAAAATTTTATATTTTCATGACAAAAAAATACTTTTATTTTACAGTACTTTTGTTTTTCATAAATTCGCTTTACTCTCAAAACACCCGAGTAAATGAAAGAAGCACTATAGGATGGTACAACTATTTTGGCACTTTTAAAATCGATGACAAGTATAGTATTCATACAGAATACCAACTTCGTAGAAATAATTTAGTAACCGATAGGCAACAAGCATTACTTCGTCTTGGGCTAAATTATCAGCCAAATCAAAAGGTACAACTTCGCATAGGTTATGCTAATATTGAAACCTATCCTTACAGTGAAACTCCGATTAACGGAATGGGGAAGGATTTTACAGAGCATCGCTCTTTTCAAATGATTACATTAAATGATAAAATTTCAAAAGTAAGCATATCACATCGATTTATGCTCGAGCAACGATGGATAGGAAGATATTCAAATACAACACTTACAAACGAAGACGAATTTCCATTGTTACATAGAATGCGCTACATGATAAGAGCTCAAATTCCACTAAAAGGAGATAAAATAGAAAATAAAACACCATACATTGCCGCTTATAATGAACTATTTATAGGATTTGGTAAAAATGTGAATGAAAATATTTTTGATCAAAATCGTTTCGGACTATTAGTAGGATATCAGTTTAGCAATGCGATTCGCATAGAAGCAGGATATCTTAATCAAACCTTACAAATAGGTAGAGAAATAAACAACCGAAATATTTTTCAAAACAATAATGGATTGATCATCAATACCAATTTCAACTTTGACTTCGCTTCAAAGAAAAAATAACAATTATACATTATCATGAAACCAACCGAGATTCAAATTCTAGAAACAAGTGTAGCGATTCTTTGCTATATACTGTCCTACTTTGGCACCAAAACTATAGTAAATAATGCATTAAAAAACACTCCTTTACAACGAGGTCGGAGAAAAATAGTAATTAAAGCCATCAATTTACTCTTAACTTTTACAACACTAATTATTATATCGGCAATTTGGGGCTTGAAACAAAATGAAATTGCAATATTTGCAACTTCGTTATTAACAGCTTTTGGGATTGCATTTTTCGCACAATGGTCCTTATTGTCTAACATCACCTCTGGAATAATATTGTTATTTAATCATCCTTTAAAAATTGGTGATCATATAGAAGTTTTAGATAAGGACTCTCAATTTTCTGGCGAAATTTCTGACTTGACCTATTTTTTTATTCATTTAAAATCGCAGGATAACAAGGTAATAACAATACCGAATTCTCTAATATTGCAAAAATCTATAGCCATTATTGATAAATAAAGGTTAAAAAAAAGTCAAAATAATAGTTAAAAAACACTTATTAATAGTTTTACTATTATATTTGCAATTAAATAATTATTTAATACTATTTTTGACCATGAAAAAGCTTACTATTTTATCAGTTTTGACTTTGTTTACATGCTGCTTATCTTTTGGTCAAATTACCAATAAACAAGAAGAGTTCCGTGATTTAAAAGAAGCCTTAAAAAATCCTGAACAGGTTTTTAGGCTAAATTTAAGTAATCAAAAAGTAGAATTATCAGACGAACAATGGTCTAAATTTATAAACTTAGAATACTTAAATCTAAACGGAGACCATTTAAAAGAAATTCCGGTAGCTATTACTAAGATTAAAACTCTTAAAGTAATTGACTTAAGCGGTAATGATTTTAAAATTTTACCATCCGAATTTTCAAATTTAATAAATCTAGAGGAAGTATTTCTTAATGATGAAAAAAACATGAACTTACCGAAAACGCTATCGGTTTTGTCTAATTTACCAAATTTAAAGTCGTTACACCTTGAAAACGATAATTTATCGAAACTACCTAAAGAAATTTTTGGATTAAAAAAGCTCGAAGACCTTTACCTAAACCAAAATAATTTCAAAAAAATACCAGAAATTCAAACACTTGATCATTTAAAATATCTTGACTTAAAAGATAATAAAATTAGTCCTGAACTTCTAGATATGAAAAACTTAAACTTCGGATTTAAAATAAACTTATAAAAAACAAACTTATGATTGACGCATTAATACCTTTAATCTCACTAATTGCTTTAGAAGTAATTTTAGGAATAGATAATATTATTTTTATTTCCATTTTGGCTGATAAACTTCCAGAAGAACAACGTAATAAATTAAGATTTTGGGGGATTGGGTTGGCCATGGTAATGCGATTAATTTTACTAGCTTTTATATCATGGATACTAAAACTAGACAAAACATTATTTTCGCTCTTTGACGTCGATTACACTGGAAAAGGAATTATTTTAATTCTTGGAGGATTGTTTTTAATATACAAAAGTACTAAAGAAATCTATCACAAAACTGAAATAGCAAATGCTGGCAAAAATGAAACATCTAAAAAAAGCACTTTTAAATCATTATTAGGTGAAGTAATAATATTGGACCTAGTTTTCTCAGTAGATTCTATAATAACGGCTGTTGGAATGGTTGATGAAATATGGATTATGTATACTGCTGTGATTGTTACTGTAATTGTTATGCTTGTTGCAGCCAAACCAATTAGCGAGTTCATATCTAAGCATCCATCGTTCAAAATCTTAGCGTTAAGTTTCCTTATGATGATTGGAGTTTCATTAATTGCAGAAGGCTTTCAGTTTGAAATTCCAAAAGGATACATCTACTTTTCTATGGCATTTGCATTTCTAGTAGATATAATACAAATGAAAACTATTCCAAATAATACAAGAAAAGAAAATTAATATCATGCAGAGCATTCTAACAAATATTATTATTTCTGTTAATGACAAACTATATGTAAAAAATCCTGAGACCTCGGATCTTGGTAAAAAAATCATTGAACACAGTATTTTCTTAATAGATGAAATCGGATTCGAGAATTTTACGTTTAAAAAATTGGGGGAAAAAATCAATTCTAACGAAAGTTCAATTTACCGTTATTTTGAAAGTAAACACAAATTACTATTGTACCTATCATCATGGTATTGGAGTTGGATAGAATACAAGTTGGCTTTTGCAACAACCAATGTCTCCAATCCTATGGAACGACTCAAAAAAGGCATTACTATAATAACAGAAAAAGTAGAAGATGATTCCACAACTTTACATATAAACGAATCGATACTTAATAAAATCATTATTCAAGAATTTACCAAAACATTGCTAACAAAAGAAGTCGATGAAGAAAACAAAGAAGGCTTTTTTTTAGTATACAAGAGAGTAATCAACCGAATAGTAGAAATGATAAAGGAGGTAAATACTGAATACAGTTTTGCTAAAAGTTTAGCATCATCAATTGTTGAAGGTGCCTTACATCAACATTTTTTGAAAGACCATTTAACAACCATTACCAATTGTAACGATGTTGTTTCCCCAACAGATTTTTATATTAATATAATAGAAAAAACGTTAAAAAACTAGTTATGAGTCAAACACCTTTACAACGGTTTTATAATTTATTAAAAGTAGATAAAAAGGATATATATCAAATTATTTTCTATGCCGTTTTTGCCGGTTTAGTTAGTTTGTCTTTACCTTTAGGCATACAGGCAATTATAAATCTTATCCAAGCAGGGCAAGTAAGTATCTCGTGGGTAGTACTTGTAGTAATTGTTGTAATTGGTGTCGCATTGGTTGGAATTTTATCATTGATGCAACTACGAATTACTGAAAATTTACAACAAAAAATATTTGTCCGCTCCTCATTTGAATTTAGTTATCGATTACCAAAGATAAAATTTGAAGAGCTATATAACCAATATCCTCCAGAATTAGCCAATCGGTTTTTTGACACTATTTCAATTCAAAAAGGAACGTCAAAATTATTGATTGATTTTTCTTCAGCATTTTTACAAATTATTTTTGGTATAATTTTATTATCGCTGTACCATCCTTTTTTTATTTTTTTTGGTATATTATTACTAGGTTTATTATATTCTATTTTCAAATTTTCGTACGCGCCAGGGTTAGCTTCTAGTATGAAAGAATCTAAATCTAAATATAAGGTTGCGAGCTGGTTGCAAGAAATAGCAAGAAATAATTTCAGTTTTAGAAAACAAGATAACTTTGATTTTGCGTTAAATAAAAATAATAGTATTGTTGAAGAGTATCTAAGCTATAGAGAAAAACATTTCAAAGTAATTAAAAAGCAATTTTCGCAATTAATAGTTTTTAAAGTTATAATTACGGCGGCATTACTTTTAATTGGCGGTTATCTTGTGTTAAACCAACAAATGAATATTGGGCAGTTTGTTGCCGCAGAAATTATTATTCTTTTGGTATTAAACTCGGTAGAAAAATTAATTGTAGGATTAGAGAGTCTGTATGATGTATTAACTTCTGTAGAAAAAATAGGTCAAATTGTAGATTTAACAATAGAAGAAGCACAATCTGCAAATCAAGAATACTGTTTTGCTAATATTTCTTTAGAAACAGAAAATCTTAAATTTAAATTTCCAGATTCTGCAGATAATGTTCTCGATAGAATAAATTTAAAAATTGATCAATCAGAGAAAATTTATCTAGAAGGCGGCAACGGCTCTGGAAAAACAACATTGATAAGAATTTTATCGGGAGCAATGCAACCAACGTCGGGCGCATTTTTTATAAATGACGACACCTATCGTAAAATTGATTTATCACAATACCGTTCGCAAATAGGAACGATAACACAAGGAGAAACTCCGTTTGAAGGAACCATTTTAGAAAATATTACCTTCAACAATCCATTAATATCGTATGACGATATAAAATGGGCAATTGATAACGTAAAACTCGGCGCCTTTATAAAAACATTACCCGAAGGATTGGAAACCAAAATATTTCCAGATGGACGACAATTATCTTCATCTAATGCACAAAAAATTATTTTAGCAAGAAGCATCGTTAGCAAGCCTAAAGTACTTTTCTACGAAGAGCCTTTAGATAAAATGGACGAAGAAGCAACTCTCGAAATAATTGACTTTATTACAGATTCAAAAAATAAATGGACCTTAATTGTTTCCTCTAAAAATGAATATTGGAAACAAAAATGCAATAGAAAAATAAAAATGAGTGAGGGCAAAATAATTTCCGACACAAAACAATAAATGCCATGCTAAACATTTCTAAAAAAAATCCGATACTTGAAAATATAAATCAGTATAGTACTGTAAAAAATCTTGTTGAGCGACCACATTACAAAATATTAAATAAGATTATCATCTATATTTCTATTTTGGGATTGATAATTTTATTTTTACCTTGGACACAAAACATATCTGGTTCTGGTGCAGTTACAACACTAAAACCTAACCAAAGACCACAAACCATTCAATCTGCAATCGCGGGAAGAATAGAAAAATGGTATGTTCAAGAGGGCGATTTTGTTAAAAAAGGAGATACAATTTTGTTTATTTCTGAAATTAAAGAAGACTATTTTGACCCTAATTTGGTTCAAAACACCAAAAGTCAGGTTGATGCTAAAAAAATGGCAGGACAATCTTATGGAGGAAAAGTAACTTCGCTTTCTGCACAAATCAATGCTATTGAAAACGAACGCGTTTTAAAATTACAACAAGCTCAAAATAAAATTCGTCAAGGAATTTTAAAAGTGAAAAGCGATAGTATGGATTTAGAAGCCGTAAAAACGCAAGTAAAAATCGCCAACACACAATTCAATCGAGCAGTAATTTTAGAAAAAAATGGATTGAAAGCTGTTGTTGATGTCGAAGAAAAAAGATTGAAATTACAAGAAGTAGAAGCCAAAATCATCACTCAAGAAAACAAACTTCTAGCGAGTAAAAATGAATTAATTAATGCAAAAGTTGAAATTAATAGAATTAGCGCCGAATATGCAGAGAAGAGTTCAAAAGCACAAAGCGACCAATTTACAGCTTTAAGCAACCAATATGATACAGAAGCACAAGTTAATAAATTACAAAATCAATATGTAAATTACCAAATTAGAAATGGTATGTATTACATAAAAGCACCACAAGATGGTTATGTAAACCGTGCTATCCAATCAGGCCTTGGAGAAACCATTAAAGAAGGTACGCAAATTGTAAGCATCATGCCGTCGAAATATGATATTGCTGTCGAAACTTTTGTGTCACCAAATGATTTACCTTTAATTCATAAAGGCGAAAAAGTAAGAATTTGGTTTGACGGTTGGCCAACTGTAGTATTCTCTGGATGGCCAAATCTAAGTTATGGAACATTTGGTGGAAAAATTGTTGCTGTCGAAAATTTTATTTCTACAAACGGAAAATTTAGAGTACTAATAGCTCCCGATGAAAACGAGGATCCTTGGCCTAAACAAATAAGCATTGGTTCGGGCGCGCAAACATTGGCTTTACTAGAAAATGTTCCAATTTGGTTTGAACTTTGGCGAACTCTTAATGGATTTCCTCCGAACTACTATCTACCTTCAACTGAAACCACTAAAGCAAAAAAGTAATGAAGCAAGTTTTTGTATTTCTATTTTTTAGCTTATCGCTTTTCGGACAAGATGCAAATCTGCAGGAATTTACCTATAATGAATATTTAGGATATGTAAAAAAATACCATCCCATGGTAAAAAGTGCAAATCTTGAAGTTAATAGTGCTCAAGCCAATTTGATGATGGCACGAGGTGGTTTCGACCCAAAAATAGAAGTAGATTTTGACAAAAAGCAATTTAAAAATAATGAGTACTTTTCGGTTTTAAACAGTAGTTTCAAAATACCAACTTGGTATGGAATTGAGGTAAAAGCGGGCTTTGATAATAGCGAAGGAGTTTTCTTAAACCCGCAAAATACAATGCCAAATCAAGGATTAACATCGTTAGGCATCAATATTCCTCTAGGTCAAGGATTATTTATCAACCAGCGAATGGCTGATTTACGAAAAGCAAAAATTCAAATTGAATTAAGTCAAGCCGAAAGAAAATTACAAGCAATTGAAGTTTTATACGATGCATCGGTTGCCTATTTTAATTGGAAACGAAACTATAGTGAAGTACAACTTTATGAGGCCTATTTGAAGAATGCTGAAATACGTTTTAATGGTGTTGCAAGCTTAATAAAAAACGGAGACAAACCAGCTATTGATAGTGTTGAAGCTGGAATTATTGTAAGGAATAGAAAATTGAGTTTAGAAGATTCGCAGTTAAAACTAATTAAATCTAAACTTGAGCTATCGAATTTTTTATGGTTAGATAATAATGTTCCGTTAGAACTACAAGACTCACTTATTCCAGAAGTAAAGCTAGAAAACACGATTAAAGAAACTTTAAAAACCAACGAACTATTGGTAGAGAATATCTCGATTGAAAATCATCCTAAAATAAATTCTTTAGAAAGTAAATTAAACATTTTAGAAGTAGAACGCAAACTCAAAGCAAATAGTTTATTGCCTAAAATTGATTTGGGATACCACTACCTTTCTGAACCTAGTTTATGGAATGATACTAACTTTAATAATTATAAAGTAGGGATGAATTTTAGCTTTCCTATTTTTTTAAGAAAAGAACGTGGTAGTTTGCAAATTACAAAATTTAAGATTCAAGACACACAATATGATTTAAATTTAGAGCGTGTGCAACTAAAAAACAAGATCAACGCACAACAAACCGAAATAAACTCTCTTGAAAGACAACGAAAATTAATATCTGACTTGGTGAAAGATTATAATATGATGCTAAATTCTGAAGAACGTTTATTTACGTTTGGAGAAAGTTCTATTTTCTTAATCAACTCAAGGGAAAATAATTTGGTTGGTTCACAATTATCAGAATTAATTATTGAAAATAGATATTTAATTTCTAATGCCGAATTGTTTAAAATAATGGCTAATCCGGATTGATAATTTAATTGCCTCGACCTTAAACTCGTGGCAATTAAAAACTACATAACATTTAACATTTCAAAATACTGCCTATCAATGCTTTCTTGGTGATTTGGATGTGCAATTCGAACCATTTCGGTAACTCTTTGGCGAAGTGTTTTTCCGTATAAATTTGCAATTCCGTTTTCGGTAATGATGTAATGAACATGTGAACGCGTTGTAACAACTCCTGCACCTTGTTTTAAATAGGGAACAATTCTACTTGTACCATACTTGGTTATAGATGGTAAGGCGATAATTGCTTTACCTCCAAGACTTAATGTAGCACCGCGAATAAAATCCATTTGTCCGCCAACACCAGAATACATTTTAGCCCCGATAGAATCGGCACAAACCTGACCTGTTACATCAACTTCAATGGCAGAATTTATAGATACCATTTTTGGATTTTTTCTGATTCTAGCTGTGTCATTTACCATTGATGATTCCTTCATTTCAATAAATGGATTGTCATTTACAAAATCGTACAATCGTTTTGAACCTATTAAAAAGGTTGCCAAAACTCTTCCGCGCAATGTTCCATTATAATTACAATTAATTACGTCATTTTCAATTAAATCAATTACGCCATCAGAAAACATTTCGGTGTGTAATCCTAAATCTTGATGATTTTTTAGTTTACTTAGAGCTGCATTCGGAATGGAACCAATTCCCATTTGAAGTGTACTTTTATCTTCAATTAATGAAGCAATATAACTACCAATTTTTTCTTCTTCTATTGAAAATGGAACCGGATCATGACCATAAATTGGCACATCAACCTCTACCAAATAATCAATTTCAGAAACGTGCAGAATTCCGTCACCAAAAGTTCTAGGCATTTGCGGATTTACTTGTGCAATCACAATTTTAGCATTTTCAATAGCAGCAACTGTAGCCTCTACAGAAACACCTAGCGAACAATAACCATGTCTGTCTGGAGGCGAAACGTGAATAAAAGCTACATCTAAGGGCAAAACATTTTTGCGAAACAACTGAGGTAATTCACTTAAAAAAACTGGTGTGTAAGAGCCATTTCCTGCTGATAAAGTATGACGAACATTGGCGCCAATAAAAAAGGAATTTACATGAAAACTTTCACTTAATATTGGATTGGCATATCGTGCTTCGCCTTCGGTGTGTAGATGACAAATTTCGACATTTCTTAGTTCTGACGCGCGCTCAGTTAAAGCGCTTGAAAGAACAGTTGGTGCAGCAGCGGCAGCCTGAAGATATACTCTATCACCTGATTTTACAACTTGCACAGCTTCTGCTGCGGTAACATATTTACTCATACCTAATAAAATTTATGCAAATTTAAAGTTGGATTTTTTGAAAAAACATGATAAAACTCATGACTTAATAACTAGCAATATACAAAATCCGAATTACAAATTTGGCATTTTAAATACTAAACACTTTTCACTACTTTTGCAGTCACAAAATTTAAAAAATGATTATTCCAAAAACAAGAGAAGAAATTGAATTAATGCGTGAAAGCGCTTTATTAGTTTCTAAAACATTGGGGGAAATTGCAAAAGTGATTAAACCAGGTGTAACTACTTTACAATTAGACAAATTAGCAGAAGAATTCATTAGAGACAACGGAGGAGTTCCTGGGTTTCTTGGGCTTTATGGTTTTCCAAATTCTTTATGTATGAGCCCGAATGCGCAAGTAGTTCATGGAATTCCGAATGCAAAACCTTTGGAAGAAGGCGATGTTATTTCAGTAGATTGTGGAGTTTTGAAAAATGATTTTTATGGCGATCACGCTTATAGTTTTGAAATTGGTGAAGTAGCACCAGAAGTAAAAAAATTACTGCAAGTTACCAAAGAAAGCTTATACATTGGAATAAAAGAATTTCGTGCTGGAAATAGAGTTGAAGATGTTGGAAATGCAATCCAGAAATATTGTGAAGGTCAAGGATATGGTGTCGTTCGTGAACTTGTTGGTCACGGATTAGGAAGAAAAATGCATGAGGATCCAGAAATGCCAAATTACGGAAAACGCGGTCGTGGAAAATTTTTTGTGGAAGGCATGGTTGTTGCTATTGAACCAATGATAAACATGGGTACAAAAAACATAAAACAACTAAAAGATGGTTGGACCATTCTAACAGCCGACGGAAAACCAAGTGCTCATTTTGAACACAATGTAGCTTTAATAGAAGGAAAACCTGAAATTTTATCGACTTTCAAATACATTTATGATGCTTTGGGAATTATTAGCAATGAAGAAGATGAGTTTCGGAAAAATCCTTTGACCATATGATGAAAAAAATATTCAAGTTCATATTAAATACCATTCCTCGTCCGATATTGATTCGTTTGAGTATTGTAGTGCGTCCAATTTTGGCTTTTTTATTAAAAGGAAGTCGTTTCACAGATCCAATTGATGGAAAAAGTTTTCGAATGTTTTTACCATATGGATATGGAAATCAAAGAAACAACGTGCTATCTCCGAGCACCTTGTCATTAGAAAGACATCGTTTATTGTGGTTGTATTTACAAAACGAAACTGATTTTTTTACTTCAAAAGAAAAGAAAAAGGTATTACATTTTGCTCCTGAACAAGAGTTTTACAAACGTTTCAAGAAGCAAACTAACATCGATTATACTACAACTGATTTACTTTCGCCCTTGGCAGATGTAAAAGCTGATATTTGCAATTTGCCGTTTGAAGATAATCAATACGATTTAATTCTTTGCAACCACGTTTTAGAACACATTCCAGATGACACTAAAGCCATGCAAGAATTGTTTAGAGTTTTAAAACCCGGCGGAATGGGAATATTTCAAATTCCACAGGATTTATCGAGAGCAATTACTTTTTCTGATGATACTATTGTTGACCAAAAAGAAAGAGCCAAAATCTTCGGGCAATACGATCACGTTCGCGTTTACGGTAGAGATTATTTTGACAAATTAAGAAGCATTGGTTTTAAAGTTATTGAAGAAGATTATACTTCTAAACTTACACCAGAATTAGTAGAAAAATATTGTTTGGCAAAAGGCGAAATTGTCCCAGTTTGTTTTAAATAATTCCGACATAAAAAACAAAACCCTGTTAACTTTTACATTAACAGGGTTTTTTAATTTTTGAAGAAATATATTATTTACTTTCTGGCATTAGAATTCCAACAACTTTATCTTTCGTTAAATATTTTTTAGCTACATTTTGAATTTCTTTAGCTGTTACGCTATTGATTCTTTCTTCCATTGATAAAACTTCTTCAGCAGAAGATAAAAACGTGTAAGCTTTTGTAAAATTACTCAACCAAAATCTGTTTTCCTTACTGTCTTTTTTAAAGTCGGCAATTTCTCCTTCTTTAAATTTGGCTACATCTTTTTCATCTGGACCATTATCGATAATTTTTTGCAATTCATTTAAAGCAGAAGCTGTTAATTTCTCAGCATTTTCTGGTCCGCATGGAAAACCTATGTTAAAATTATACGATCCGTTTGGTACTTTATTTAAGCTTCCTCTTGCAGAAACACCATAAACACCACTTTCATTTTCTCTTAATTCCTCTACTAATTTTATAGTAAGAACTTCACCCAAAGCTTGAATTGCCATAGCTTCTTTTGGAGAATAAGTTGTGTCACCATAATACATAATCGTTACATTACTTTTAGGATCGGAACCTTTATTAACAACTTTTTTCAAGTCGCCTTTTACCATTCTATATCCTAAATCTATTGCGTTTTCTTTAGTTGTGTTTGAAGGCAACGATGCAATATATTTTGCCGAAAATTCTTCAATTTGTTTATCATCTACGTTACCAACGAAGAAAAATTCGAAATCTCCAGCATTGGCAAAACGCTCTTTGTATTTATCATAGGCCAATTTATAATCGGTTGCTGTCCATGCTTTTTCGTCAGGAAACATACCAATAAACCTTGGATTGTCTTTCATTAAATAGCCATAAAATTCTTGTTGAAAGAATACATTCGGTTGTGACGATAAATTCTTAAAAAAAGCCGATTGTTTTTGCTTATAACTTTCAAAGGCTTCGGTATCAAAATTCAAATCGGTCATGTAAGCATGTGTCATTTGGAACAAATACTCTAAATCTTTGGGAGTTGTGCTTCCTCGTAATCCTTCTGTAACATTACTTATATAGGGATTTAAATTAGCAATTTTACCGGACATAAATTTGTCAATATCATTTTTCTTTAATCCAGAAAATCCAGCTTCAGTTAAACCACCATTAGCAAATTGAGCTTTCTTAATTTCGTCATTATTGTATAAATTCGTTCCACCAAAACTTATTCCTTCCATTAAAACCTCATCATTTTTAAAATCAGTTTTTTTGTACGTCACTTTTGCTCCATTAGATAAAACTAAAGTCGTTGCACCTAATTTTGAATTACTTTCTTTACCAACCACAGCACCAGACTTTATTTCTTTTCTCAGCAAACTTGTGGCAAGAGCAGTCTCTTTGTATGCAGTAATATCAGAATCATTAGTATTTAGAATAGCCAAAACGTCGGCTTCACTAACTTTTGCCAAGCCTTCTTTTTCAGGACCAGTTAGCAACACAAATCGATTTTCGTCTCTGATGTAATTCTTTATCAAATTATTGGTTTCGGACAACGAAATAGTTGGAATCATTTTTTGCACCGCATCAAATTCCCATTCAATTCCGGGAGCCGGGACTTTTTCTAAAAAATAAGATTGATATTCCGATACAAATCGCTCTGAAATGGTCTTGTCTTTTTCTTTGTAAGTTCTTTCGTAATTGGCTAAAACTTCTGCTTTCGCTCGATCTAATTCACTTTGCGTAAATCCAAATTTTTTAGCTCTATTATTCTCAGTTACCAAAACTTTTAAAGCCTCTAGTTGTTTTTCTTCTGATACCATTGCAAAAGATTGGTAGGCCTCTTTTGTTCTTGCAAACGTGCCGCCGTGATAAGAATATCCGAAAACAAAAGGCGGATTTGGAGCATTAGTCAACTCTTGTAATCTATTGTTTAACATTGTTGTAAAAAGACCTTTAACCAAATCTTCTTTATAATCATTTACCGTTACAGTAGGTTTTGGCATTCCCAAATCGTTATATGAAAGTTGCACTTGCGCATCAGAAGCTTCAGCATCGCTTTCAATACTTACAAATGTTTCCTTGTGATCTGGGACTTCATAAATTTTTCTAGGCTTTTCATTTTTTGGATTCTTATAACTCCCAAAATGAAAAAATATTTTTTTCTCCATTTCGGCTACGTCAATGTCACCAACTACTATTACCGACATTAGATTTGGTCGGTACCAATCTTTATAAAAGCTTAGTAATTTATCATACGTAAACGTCTGTAGAATTTCTTTTTTTCCAATAGGCAATCTTTGTGCATATTGCGAATTATACATCATTTTTGGTAAATATCGATCCATCATGCGCTTGTCGGCTCCAAGTCCCAGCCTATATTCTTCTAAAACAACGCCACGTTCTTTATCAATTTCTTCTTGAGTTAAATTAGCATTAAAAGCCCAATCTTCTAGAATTTGAAATCCTTTTTCTAGCTTTTCCGGACTATCTGACGGAATTGGCAAAAAGTAAACCGTTTCATCAAAACTTGTATATGCATTTAAATGCTGTCCAAATTTCACTCCAATACTTTGAAGATAATCTACCAATTCATTTTTAGGAAAACGCTTGGTACCATTAAAACACATATGTTCCATAAAATGAGCTAAACCCCTTTGCTCAACGGTTTCTACCAAAGAACCTGCATTAATAACCAATCGCAAATCGACTTTTTTTTCTGGTTTTCCGTTTTTTCTAATATAATAAGTTAAACCATTTTTTAGTTTTCCGGTTTTAACATTAGAATCAAAAGGAATTTTATCAGCGCCTTTTAGATCTTGTGCTAGTATTGACAGTGGAAATGTCAGCAAAAATAGCAATATTCTTCTAACTTTATTCATATTGTATGATTTGATTTGTACTAAATATATTACATAACTCAAAACTATTTCATTTAGTATATCACATTTGACAAAAATTTACAAAATCTAAAATCAGAAAAAACGACTTGGCACAATATTAGAATAGAATATTTGTTATATTTACACTTCTTATAATTTTAGAATACAATGAGACATAACTTATTATTTTTATGGTCTGTTTTTTTTTCATCAGTTCTTTGCGCTCAAGTAAAAGAAATCAATCCACCTTTCTATATTAAAACAATTAGTTTTGTTCAAGGAGGTCAAAATGCAATTCCAATTTTTAAACTTGGTGATTCGTTTCAGCTGCAATTTGATGATTTGCATGGTACAGAAGACAACTACAATTATACCATTACACACTATGATTATGATTGGAAACCTTCCCAACTATCAAAAAACGAATATTTAGGAGGCTTTGATGACCAAAGAATCATTGATTACATGAATTCATTTAATACGTTGCAATTGTATTCCCATTATCGTGTAAGCTTTCCCAATAAATTTACTCAAATAAAAGTAAGCGGAAACTACCTAATTACAATTTTTGATGATAATCAAGACATTATATTTTCAAGAAAATTTATTATTTACGAAGATTTAGTGGCTGTCCCTATGCAAGTAAAAAGAACTCGTGATATAAAGTCTGTAGAAACGATGCACAATCTAGATTTTGCCATTAGAACAAACTTATTTACTTTTCAAAGTCCCATTCAAAATGTAAAAGTTTTATTGTTGCAAAATGGCCGTTTTGATAACGCCTTAAATAATATTAAACCAATGTTTACTGTTGGCAATGATTTGATTTACAAATATGACAAAGAGACACAGTTTTGGGCCGGAAATGAATATCTGTTTTTTGAAAATAAAAATATTCAAGCTGCAAACAATAGTGTCGCTTTTGTTACATCAGAGGGCGGATTATACAATACACATTTACTGCTAAACAATTCCAGAGCAAACGATCCCTATACATTTTGGCCCGATATAAACGGAAACTTCCTTATTAATTGTCTTAATAGAGAAGACCCAGAGGTCGAATCAGATTATGCTTGGGTTTACTTTTCCCTTTCTGCGCCAACATTTTTTGAAAAAAAAGACATTTACATCTGTGGCATGTTCAACAACTATGCTAAAAACGAAGAAAACAAGATGGAGTACAATGAAAAAAAAGCACGCTACGAAAAAGCTATGATAATTAAACAAGGCTTTACCAATTACAATTATATCGTTGCCGACACTAAAGGAAAAATAGATCACGAAAATGCTATTGATGGTAATTTCTTTCAAACAGAAAACAATTACATTGCTATTGTATACTATCGAGAAAACAACCAACGATATGATAGAGTAATAGGTAAAGGAGTTGCAACATCAACAAACATAATCAATTAAAAAATCTTTAATATAAAAATTGCATTGGTTTTTTTAATATTTTTGTAACTTTACCAAAAGTTTTATTATGGTTTCTCAAATCACAAGAGGCATAAAAATATCAGTAATTACTAGTTTTGAAGGTACCTACTTCAAGAACTATAAAATTCATTTTGCCTTTTCTTATGAGATAACCATAGAAAATCATAGTAAAGATTCCGTTCAATTAACTTCCCGTCATTGGGAAATTTTTGACTCACTTAATGATGTTGAAGTTGTTGATGGCGAAGGCGTTATTGGCAAAAAACCTGTTCTAAAACCAGGAGAATCTCATACCTATAGTTCAGGTTGCTTACTTTCTTCTCCTCATGGAGCAATGCGCGGATTCTTCAACATGATTAATTTTACCTCAACTAAAAATTTTAGAGTAATTGTTCCAACATTTCGTTTGAGTGCACCTTACGCTTTGAATTAATAAACTTTCATTTCTTAAAAATATATCCGAAATTTCTCTCGAAAAGTTTCGTAACATTTGTTATCAAAAATTTAAATTTTCCTTTGTACTTTTGTTACAAATTAAATAATTCGCATTATTTGAATTATCTATTTATCAAATTGTCTAATTTTCAAAATATAAGATATGCCTAAAGGATTCTTTCACGTACCAAAAGCGGTTAATGAACCTGTAAAATCATACGCTCCAAATTCTCCAGAAAAAGCAGCTGTTTTAGCCGCTTACAAGAAAATGTGGAACGAAACAATTGATGTTCCAATGTACATTGGTTCAGAACAAATTAAAACTGGAAACACACGAACAATGTCTGCACCTCATGACCATCAACACATTGTTGGAAGGTATCATTTGGCTGAAAAATCACATGTAGAAAAAGCCATTGCATCTTGTTTAGAAGCGAGAAAAAAATGGTCGCAAATGCCATGGGAACATAGAGCAGCCATCTTTTTAAAAGCAGCTGAATTAATTGCTGGACCTTATCGTGCAAGAATCAATGCTGCAACCATGATTGCTCAATCAAAAACCATTTTTCAAGCAGAAATTGACGCATCGTGTGAATTGATTGACTTTTTACGTTATAACGTAGAATTCATGACGCAAATTTATCAAGACCAACCAACTTCAAATTCAGATGTTTGGAATAAAGTAGAATACAGACCGTTAGAAGGTTTTGTTTATGCAATTACTCCTTTTAACTTTACTGCAATTGCTGCTAACCTTCCTGCAAGTGCCGCTTTAATGGGAAATACAGTTGTTTGGAAACCAAGTGATAGCCAAGTTTTTTCTGCTAAAATTATTATTGACGTTTTCAGAGAAGCAGGTGTTCCTGATGGAGTTATTAACGTAGTTTTTGGTGATCCAGTGATGATTACTGATACAGTTTTAGCTTCACCAGATTTTGCTGGAGTTCACTACACAGGTTCAACATTTGTTTTCAAAGAAATTTGGAAAAAAATTGGAACACAAATTCATTCATACAAAACGTATCCTAGAATAGTTGGAGAAACTGGAGGAAAAGATTTTGTTGTAGCTCATCCATCAGCAAATGTAAAACAAGTCGTAACCGGAATTACTCGTGGTGCTTTTGAATTTCAAGGTCAAAAATGTTCGGCTGCTTCAAGAGCTTACATTCCTCAAAGTTTATGGCCAGCTGTAAAAGAACAATTAATAATTGATGTAAATTCTATGAAAATGGGAAGTCCAGAAGATTTTTCAAACTTCATTACAGCAGTAATTCATGAAGGTTCTTTTGACAAATTAGCGAATTATATAGACCAAGCAAAAAAAGATGCTGATGCAGAAATTATCCTTGGTGGAAATTATGATAAATCAAAAGGATATTTCATCGAACCTACAGTTATAGTTACCACAAATCCCAAATATACTACAATGGAAACAGAACTTTTTGGTCCTGTAATTACTATTTATGTATATGAAGATGCTAAATGGAACGAGACTTTAAAATTAGTTGACGAGACTTCAGAATATGCATTAACTGGTGCTATTTTTAGTCAAGACCGATACGCAACAATTGAAGCAACAAAAGCTTTAGAAAACGCTGCTGGAAATTTCTATATCAACGACAAACCAACTGGTGCCGTTGTAGGAATGCAACCTTTTGGTGGCGCAAGAGCATCTGGAACAAATGACAAAGCAGGTTCGATGCAAAACTTATTACGTTGGGTTTCGCCAAGAACTATAAAAGAGACTTTTGTAACTCCAGAAGATTACAGATATCCTTTTTTGGGAGAATAATCTCAAAATACAAAATATTTGAAAAGCTCGAGCAGAAATGTTTGAGCTTTTTTTATTTGTCTGATTATTAAATTTTTGTATCTTCGACTTTTATAAAATTTACTATTATGAAGTCAAAAATTACTTTTTTATTTATTTTTATTTATGCTGTATTAGGTTTCAGTCAAGATAAAACCTACGATTTACTAAAAAATAAAACACAAACTAATATTTTGTATGATAGAGTTTTTAACCTATCGAATGCTACAAAACAAAACACAAATTCTATTTCTAGCAATTATTTTCTGCAAGTCTATCATGAAATTCAGCGTTCAGATTTTTTGAACCGTTTGCCCGAATTAAATAAACTTCAAGAAGCCGGTGCGATCGGATTTACAAACAAACAAATACCACTTTCAATTCTGATTTCTGATTTTGAAAACATCAAAAAAGAAGCTATTGAAAATAATAATGTATTTAAAAACGCAAACAATCTACTTGAATTAAAATCTAATGTAACTGATGCATTTAACAAACATTCTGTTTATTTAATTGCGCCTCTTTTATCCAAATCTAAAACAAATACAGTTACTTTTATTTTAAAAGATAACCTGATTTTTAATACTACTAACAAATCCATTATATCAATTTCTTACCAAACGGAAAATGACAAGTTATGGAAAGAAATTACAACAAATCAACCATTTAATGTGTTTTTTAACAAAACAGGTAAACAATTAATTTATTGTAAAATCAACCTTAGCTCAGGAGAAAGTAAAATAATCTCATTTGAAGTTACTACTGATGGACAAACTTTAGGATTACAAAACAAAAATGCTACTAGTGCATTATCACCAAATGCTGTAAATTCCATTTCATCAACAATTCCATTTTTAGGCTACGGCGAAACATCTCCCAATGGTATAGGATTTTTAGGTTTGGGTGAATATGAATTATATCTTGACATTACAAATGGCATTCTAGACAAACCTATTTTCCTATTAGACGGATTTGACCCTGGAGATGCAAGAAATACTTCTACAGTGTATTCACTTTTAAATTATGGAACTAATGGAGGAAATTTAGGTGATGATTTGAGAGCACAAGGATTTGACATTATTGTACTAAACTTCCCAAATTATACTAGACCAAATTCTAACACAGTAATAGATGGTGGCGTTGATTATATTCAAAGAAATGCGATGATTTTTGTGGAATTAATAAATCAAATCAATGCTCAAAAAGTAGGTACTGAAAAAAATGTTGTTATTGGACCAAGTATGGGCGGATTAATTTCTAGATATGCCTTACGTTACATGGAGCAAAACAGCATGAACCACGACACGAGATTGTATATTTCTTTTGATTCACCTCATTTAGGAGCCAATGTCCCGATAGGGTTTCAACATTTATTCAATTATATGGCCTATGGTCCGCTACAAGATGTAACTATGCAAGCCTTAGTGAATGGGATGTTAAAAAGTGCTGCAGCAAGACAAATGCTAATTGATCATTTTGAAGGACATTTACAAACTGGTAGCGCTACCGAATTTAATACAGCAACAGCTTCGCTGTTACCAACAGGTAAACCAAACTACAGAACTCCCTTTCAAAACGAGCTAAATACAATGGGATTTCCAGCCACTACCAGAAACATCTCTATAGCTAATGGTGCTGGAAACGGAACGATGACAGGAACGCCAAATATGGTCGTTATGGATCACACTTTTAATGTAACTTCTACTCAAAGAGCAATCATCAATTTAAGATTTACACCTGCAGCAAATCAAACCAATCAAGTTAGCAGATTTAGAGGACAGCAATGGATTCTTTTCTGGATAACTGGTTACGAAAGTCTTGCAAATTCGAAAGCACCTTCATTCACAAATGGATTAGATTCTGCGCCAGGAGGAAGATTTGACATGAGTTCACTTGAAGGACTTGGAACTGGAAACCCAATTTTTTCAGAATTCATGAATAATCTAAGCATCATGTATTTCAATTTTATTCCTACTTTAAGTTCGATGGCGGTATCTAGTTCTACTAACTTATACTCAAATGTTGGTTCAAATACTACAACCCCATTTGCAGCGTACTCAGTACCTAACACAAATGAAAATCATGTTACTTTAACGCCCACTAATGTTGCGTTTGCGTTGAATGAAATATTAAATCCTGTATTAAGTTCAAGTCAAAATCAAACGATGAATTCAATTTGGATAAAAAATCCGATTGCAAATGCTATTGAAATTAATTCGTCTTATTCTATTGAAAATGCCTCAATACTTATTACCGACTTACTAGGAAAAACAATTTTAGAACTTCAAGAACAAAATATCAATGGTAGCATTGAAATTCCTATCACATTGAGTAAAGGAGTTTATTTAGTTACCATTAAGAATGAAAATGAAACCATAACCAAAAAACTTATTAAAGGTTAAAAACTAAAAAGTCTCCATAATTAGGAGACTTTTTTATTTCAATGGTAAATGAACTACTTTTTTGGTTTCAAAAAATTCATCAGAAAAAAAATCGGATAAATTGTATTCGGTTGCTTTTGGAAAATCTTTCAACTCTTCAGACAAATCGCCACCCTTCAAATATAAAATTCCGTTTTCTAATTCGTGTTTCGATTTGGTTTTCATTTTTCCTTTCACCCAACTAACAAAATCAGGCATATTCGTAACGGCGCGACTTACGATGAAATCAAAATCGTGTTCTACAAGTTCGGCACGTTTTTGTTCGGCTTTAATGTTTTTTAAACCTAATGCTTTGATAACTTCATTAACTACTTTTATTTTTTTGGCAATAATATCAATAGCATAAAAATTAGCTTCTGGAAATAAAATAGCCAATGGAATAGCCGGAAAACCTCCACCAGTTCCAACATCCATAATTTTAGAACCCGATTTGAATTCTAAAATTTTTGCAATTCCTAACGAATGTAAAACGTGACGTGTATACAACTCATCAATGTCTTTTCTAGAAATTACGTTGATTTTAGCGTTCCAATCTTCATACAAATTTTGCAACATTTCAAATTGTTGTATCTGATTATCAGTAAGATTTGGAAATTGCTTTAGAATTTCTTCCATAAATTGAATTTTCAACAAAAATAGTCTTTTTGGTTAATAATTATGATTTGTTTTTACTTCTAAAAAAAATATAATATTTACCTTTGAACAAATTATTAGAATTCCAAATTATGAGTACCAACACACCTGTCTTTTCTAAAAGCGACAATCTTAAATTTTTTAGAACTTTAAATAAAAGAGTAAACGATTACTTCAAAGAAAATAATATTGATAAAACCGGAAATTGGAAATTACATTTAAAAACAATTGTAATGTTTACTATTTTCCTAACACCATACTTCTTTTTACTTGCAATGGAAATGCCTTTTTGGACTTACCTTTTACTTAATGTAGTGATTGGAGTTGGAATGGCTGGCGTTGGAATGAATGTAATGCACGACGGAAATCACGGCGCTTATTCTAACAAAGGTTGGGTTAATAAATTCATGGGCGGAAGCATTTATATTCTTGCTGGTAACGTTTACAATTGGCAAGTTCAACACAATGTTTTGCACCATACGTATACTAATATTCTTGGTCATGATGAAGACTTAGAAGCTGGAAGAATTTTACGTTTTACCAAAGAGGCAAAATGGTACAGTCATCATAAATTCCAACATTATTATTCATTCATTCTTTACGGATTATTGACTTTCAATTGGGCAATCACAACCGATTTTCAACAAATGAGACGTTATTTAAAGAGAAATTTATCTTATGGAGAATTTAAAAAACCTGTAATTCGTTGGACAACATTAGTAATTACGAAAGTGATTTATTTTTCAATGTGGATTGTGATTCCAATTCTTGTTGGACATGTAAGTTGGTGGCAAGTTCTAATCGGATTTTTTATTATGCATTACACAGCAGGAGTTATCCTGAGTGTTGTATTCCAATTGGCTCACGTTGTTCATGAAACGGATAATCCAATTCCAAACGAAGAAGGTGAAATAGAAAACACTTGGGCAATTCACCAATTATATACTACTGCTAACTTTGCTCCAAAAAATTGGTTAATAAACTATTATACTGGTGGATTAAATCATCAAATTGAACATCATATTTTTCCAAATATCAGCCATATTCACTACAACAAAATTGCTGAATTTGTAAGAGAAACTGCAAAAGAATGTAATCTTCCTTATTATGAATTCAAAACAACTAGAGCTGCAATTTATTCGCACTTTACTCATTTGAGAGATTTAGGAAGACAACCTCAATTATCGTAAAAAATTTAAAATGAAGATTTTTTAAACCATTAAGATGTTAAGTTTCATTAAGCAAAGTCTTAATTATCTTAATTCCTTAATGGTTTAAATTTTTATAATTAGTATAATCAACAACACAACAATGAGCAACCCATTATCAGACAGAATTAACCAACTATCTACATCACAAACTCTTGCTATGGCAGCATTGGCAAGAGAATTAAAAGCACAAGGAAAAGACATTATCAGTTTAAGTTTGGGTGAACCCGATTTTAACACACCTGATTTCATCAAAGAAGCGGCTAAAAAAGCAATCGACGAAAACTACTCAACTTACTCACCTGTTGATGGTTATATGGAATTGAAAGAAGCTATTTGTAGAAAATTTAAACGTGATAATAATTTAGATTACAAACCTGCAAATATTGTGGTTTCTACTGGAGCAAAACAATCTTTATACAACATTGCTCAATGTATGATTAATGAAGGTGATGAAGTAATTCTTCCTGCGCCATACTGGGTTTCTTACTTTGAAATTATAAAAATGGCTGGTGGAATTCCAGTTGAAGTTGCAACTTCGGTTGAAAGTGATTTCAAAATTACACCGGAACAATTAGAAAAAGCTATTACTCCAAAAACTAAAATGATTTGGTATAGTTCGCCATGTAATCCAAGCGGTTCTGTATATAATCGTGAGGAATTGACGGCTTTATCAAAAGTGATATTGAATCAAACAAACGAAATTTATGTAGTTTCAGATGAAATCTACGAACACATTAATTTCTCTGGAACTTTTTGCAGTATAGCAACTATTGACGGAATGTTTGACAGAACGATTACTGTAAACGGTGTTGCAAAAGCATTTGCTATGACTGGTTGGAGAATTGGATATATTGGTGCTTCTGAAATAATCGCAAAAGCCTGTACAAAAATGCAAGGACAAGTTACTTCTGGAGCGAATTCTATCGCACAAAGAGCTACAATTACCGCAGTTGATGCTGATCCAAGTGTGTTGAACGAAATGGTTTCTGCTTTCAAAAACCGTAGAGATTTAGTTGTTGGTTTAGTTAAAGAAATTCCAGGTTTCAAACTAAATGTTCCTGAAGGTGCTTTTTACGTTTTTCCTGATGTTTCTTATTATTTTGGAAAAACTTTACGTGGAAAATTAATCAATAATGCTGATGATTTTTCGATGTATTTATTGGCAGAAGCTAATGTTGCAACTGTAACAGGTGATGCATTTGGAAATCCAAATTGTATTCGCTTTTCTTATGCAACAAGCGAAGCATTATTAGCTGAAGCTATGAAACGCATTAAAGAAGCGTTGGTGTAAAATTCCAAAAAAATAAATTCCAAATTCCAACTTTGAGGTTTTTTTTAAACCATTAAGAGATTTAAGAAATTAAGGTAAGACTTAATGAACTTAACTATCTTAATGGTTTAACTATTTTTATTGGTTTAACTTCCGAATTACTTTTGCAGGATTTCCAGCTGCGAGTGAATTGTCAGGAATATCTTTTGTTACAACTGAACCTGCGCCAATTGTACAACCATTCCCAATTTTAATACCTGGACAAATTACAGAGTTACCTCCTATCCAACAATCGTTACCTATTGAAACAGGTTTTGAAAACTCAACTGTTCGTCTTTCAACAGCGTCAAGTGGATGTGTTGCAGTGTAAATATGAACATTTGGACCAAAGAAAACATTATTACCAATTTCGATTTTCATAGTATCTAAAACCACACAATTCACATTAAAATATACATTTTCACCTGAATGAATATTATAACCATAATCACAATGGAATGGTGGCTCGATATATAATCTTTTGTGAGCATTAGGCATCAATTCACGCAGAATATTTCTCGAATTTCCATTCATTACATATTCGGTGACATTCAATTTATGAAGTAACTTTTTGGCACGTAATCGCTCAGCTATCAAAACTTTATCATTAGCAAAATAGATTTCGCCATCTAGCATTTTTTCTTTTTCGGTTTTCATTTTTTCAAATATAGATGTACTATACAAAAATATCTTTTTTGGAACACAGATATGGAGAAATCAGAGAAATTTTAATAATCGGTTTAATTTCTTAAATCTGTGTTCCGAAATAACAAGTTAAAAATTGTACTTTTGAACTGATGCAATCTATCCTACAAAATATCGCTAAACATATTTCTTTAACTTCTAATGAAGAAGCTTTGTTTTTATCTAAAACAAAAACTAAACACTTAAAAGCTAAAACTATTTTATTGAGTTCTGGCGAAATTGCTGATTGTACTTACTTTGTGAATTCGGGTATTTTGAGAAGTTTTAATATTAACGATAATATTATCGAGCATGTTTTGCATTTTGCTTGCGAAGGCTGGTGGATTGGCGATATGTACAGTTATATTTCAGGAAAACCTGGTAATCTTTTTATAGAAGTTTTAGAAGATGCCGAAGTGGTCATCATTACTAAAGAAAATCATCAAGAATTATACAAGGAAATTCCAAAACTAGAACGCTTTTTCAGAATTCTAGCTGAAAACTCGTTGGTATCACACCAAGAACGCTTAATGGATAACTTAAGTTTATCTGCAGAAGAACGCTTCGAAAAATTCTGTTCAAAATATCCAACACTAATTCAAAAAATACCTCAAAAACAAATTGCTTCTTACATTGGTGTTACTCCTGAGTTTTTTAGTAAGATGAAAGCGCGTTTATTAAAAAAATGATATTGTGCATTTTATTGTAATAAAAAAAAACCGTCTCTTTCACTAGTTTAGAGACGGTTTTGATTTTAATTGACTGAACCTCCGAGGGCTTTGAAAAGCATAATATTATTTCGAGTGTTTTCTTCTTGAAAGCGTAACAAATCTATATCAGCTTGTAACTTATTTTTGCGCGTATTGATTAATTCTAAGTAGTTAGCATATCCAGTTGCATACAAATCATTAGATACTTCAATGGCCTTATTCAAATGAAAAACTTCTTCTTGTTTTAGTTGTAAAACTCGCTCATAAACTTCAATTTGTTTTAACACTGCTTGTAGTTCATTATAAGCATTAGTTACAGATTTTTGATAATTTAAAAATGCTATTTCTTGTTCGCTATTAGCTACAGCAAATTCTTGTTTTAACTGTCCTTTTTGGAACACGGGCATCATCAAACCACCTAATAATTGAAAGGCCAATGACCCAGGTCTGAAGAGTGTTTCAGATGAAAAAGCGTTGTAGCCAATAAAGTTATCCATTTGCAATCTCGGAAAAAAAGCCGCTCTAACCGCTTTAGCATCTGCACGAGACGCTTCCAAATCATAGTAATGGGCAACCACATCAGGACGAGAAAGGATGATTTGCTCTACAGGAATACTTTGATTTAGCACTTCAAAATTACTTTTTAATAACTTTTCTCCTCTTACAATAGCGCCTTCATAACTACCAGTAAGCATTCGAATAGCCTTCTCTACAACAATTATATCTACTTTCAAATGTTCGATTTCGGCTTCGATATTTTTATTTTGCGCCTTTAACTGTTGCACAGCTAATTCGGTTGCTTTTCCTACAGTGCGTTGCGCAGCAGTAATTTCAAAAGCTCTGAGTTGTAATCGATAATTTTCTTGAAAAATGGTCAACTGGTTATCAATTTTTATCAATTCGTAATACAAAATCGCCACATTAGTAAACAGTTCCATTTTTAACATTTTTATACCTTCTTGTGAGGCTAAAAATCGTTTTTGAGCAGCAACCGATTGATTTTTTAGGCGTCCCCAAACATCAGCTTCCCAATTACTTCTCAAACCAAGCCAATAATTAGGTGTGAAATCACGATTGATAAGCTGATCCTCGCTAATGTTTGAAGACAAGTTAGTATCAAAATTACCTACACCTTCCATAGTATAAAATCCGAAACGAGTTCCTGATGCGATCGCTCCAACTTCAAGACTAGGCAACCTATTTTTCTTTGAGCGCTTTAAAATACTGTTAGCCATTTCCACTCGCTGTTGAGCTACTAAATAATCAGGATTGGCAGCTACTACTTGGTCAAAAAGAGCCAATAAATTAGGGTCTGAAAAATAAGTACGTAATTCTAACTTCTCAAATTCTTTCTGATTTTCACCACTTTCTTTTAGGATTATCGGTAAAGATTTTGCACTTTTTATTTCAGCTACCTTGGGCACAACACATGATTGTGTAATTAATGCCAGAGCGAAGCCAACGAAAAATTTAGCTACTAGTTTCATTTGATTTTTTGTTTTCTATTTTAGCAAAAAAGATGTAAAGTCCTGGAATAATTACGAGACCAAAAATGGTTCCTATAAACATGCCACCTGCAGCTGCATAACCTATAGATTGATTTCCTAACGCACCAGCACCAGAAGCCATGCAAAGCGGAATTAATCCAGCAATAAAGGCAAAAGAAGTCATTAAAATTGGTCGCAAACGCTGTTTTGCTCCTTCAATGGCTGCTGATATTATATCATAGCCTTCTTTGTTTCGGGCAATAGCAAATTCTACTATAAGAATGGCGTTTTTTGCAAGTAAACCAATAAGCATAACTAAGGCTACTTGCGCATAAATATTATTGTTCAATCCTACTAAAACTAATGTAATGTAAGAACCAAAAATACCTGTTGGCAAACTTAACAATACTGGTAAAGGCAAAATAAAACTTTCATATTGCGCAGCCAATAATAGGTAAACAAATAATAAACATAGTAAGAAAATAATCGTAGTTTGATTACCAGATAAGATTTCTTCCCGAGTCATGCCCGACCATTCTATATCAAAACCTTTTGGCAACGTTTCAGCAGCCACTCTTTCAACGGTAGCAATAGCTTCCCCAGAACTATATCCTTGAGCTGGCTCACCATTGATCATAGCCGACATATACATATTGTAGCGTGTTAGCACTTCTGGACCATAAACGCGCTCTAACTTTACAAAAGTTGAAAAAGGAACCATTTCGCCTTTATCGTTTTTAGCATACAAATTCAAAATACTTTCTGGCGTATCGCGATGTTCTGGACTAGCTTGCACCATTACTTTATACATTTGACTAAAACGAATAAAATTGGTTGCATAATAGGAACCTAACATCGTTTGTAAAGTTGCCATTGCATTGTCTACCGAAATTCCTTTTTTTGCTGCCAAATCATAATCCATGTGAATTAGATATTGCGGAAAAGTAGCATCAAAACTGGTAAAATTATTTTTTAACTCAGGAGCGTTGTTTAGTTTAGTAATAAATTCTTTGGTAATTTTATCGGTATTTTCAATTTTACCTCCAGTTTTATCAAGCAATCGGAGTTCGTATCCGCTAGTATTTCCAAAACCAGGAACTGTTGGAGGTGCAAATACTTCAATATTGGCATCGGAAATTTCCTTTATCTTCTCTAATAATTCATCTATTAAATCATCTACAGATTTAGACCGGTCAGACCAATCACTCAAGTTAATCATCGCCATCCCGTAAGTTGACCCTGCGATTTCTGTTACAATACTGTAACCAGCTAAAGTCGTAACATTTTCAACACCTTCCATTTTTTGTGCCATAGCAGTAATTTCGTCTAACACTTTTTCTGTGCGTTCGACTGTTGCTCCTTGCGGTGTGGTCACGCTTACATAAACCATTCCTTGGTCTTCCATTGGGATAAAACCAGTCGGTAAAATTTTAGAAGTTAGAAAAGTTAATACTAAAAAAGTAAATAAAATGCCGAAAGTGACCGTAGTTTTAGTTGCAAATTTTGACAAAATAGTAGTATAACCATTAGTAAGTTTTTCAAATCCTTTATTGAATTTATTGAAAAAATTCGTCAATAAACCTTTTTTACTATGGTTATGCGGTTTTAAGATAATAGCGCATAAAGCAGGCGTTAACGTTAGCGCATTAATACCCGAAATTACTATACTGATAGCTAAGGTTAATGAGAATTGACGATAAAATACACCAACAGGACCACTTAAAAAAGCCACTGGAATAAATACGGCTGACATTACAATTGTGATAGCAACTACTGCACCTGCAATTTCTTTTGTAGCTTCAATAGTAGCTTGTAAAGGAGATAGACCCGTTTCCATTTTTACGTGAACGGCTTCCACAACTACTATGGCATTATCTACTACAATACCAATAGCTAATACTAATGCGAATAAGGTTAATAAGTTAATAGAAAAACCAAGCATTTGCATAAAAGCAAAAGTACCTATTAATGCTACTGGAACTGCCAATACTGGAATAATGGTAGAACGCCAATCTTGCAAGAATAAAAATACAACAAATCCTACCAGTAGAAACGCCTCAAGTAAAGTTATAAGTACGGCTTTGATTGAAGCATCTAAAAACCGAGAAACATCATAAGCTAGATTGAAATCCATTCCAGGAGGAAAAGAAGTGCCTTTGAGTTCTTCCATTTTTGCTTTAACTTGTTCAATCACTTCAGATGCGTTTGAACCAGGACGTTGCTTCATCATAATAGACGCTGAAGGTTTGCCATTAGTTTTAGAAACCATTCCATAATTCATGGCTCCAAATTCTACTTTTGCAACATCCTTTAAACGCAAAATTGTTCCGCTCGCGGCTGATTTAATTGCAATATCTTCGTATTGTTTTGGATTAAAAAATTTACCCGAATATTTAACCACATATTGTAATTGACTGTTGGTTTTACCAGAAGTTTCTCCTACTTTTCCTGGCGCTGCAGCAATGTTTTGTTTTTGTAGCGCTGTAATAACTTCTTCGGCCGAAATATTGTACGATTGCATACGTTGTGGGTCGAGCCAAACACGCATAGAATACTCTTTTTGCCCCATAATTTCTGCACGACCAACACCATCAATACGCTTCAATTCTTGCAGAATATTAATATCGGTGAAGTTGTAAATAAACTGTTCGTCCTGACTTTCTTCGGTGCTAGTGATGTTTAAATACATCAACATACTGTTTACCTCTTTTTCTGTAGTTACTCCGGCACGGATTACCTCTTCTGGTAACTCATCCAAAATAGTAGTAACTCTGTTTTGCACGTTTACAGCAGCTAAATCTGGGTCGGTTCCTACTTCAAAAAAAACTTGAATTAAGGTTAAACCGTCATTTGAAGTTACAGTTGACATATAAGTCATACCGGGAACGCCGTTAATAGCACGCTCTAACGGAAGTGCCACTGCATTTGCAGATACTTCGGCATTAGCTCCTGTATATTTGGCTGTTACAGTTACCGATGGCGGCACAATATCTGGAAATTGCGTGATAGGCATTTGAAAAACTGCGAGTAATCCTAACAACACAAAAAAGATAGAGATTACCAACGAAAGAACCTTTCGTTTAATAAACATTTCTACCATGATTATCTACTAGTTAGTATTCTGTTGTTAGATTTTATTTTTATCACATCGCCGTCGCGCAACGATTGCGTGCCTTCTAATACTATTTTATCACCTATTTTCAAGCCAGTAGAAACAATATAAGAATCGCGCAACGTACTAGCAATTTCAATGTTAGTCATTTTTACTTTTAACGATTTGTCAACCACAAACACATAGGTTTTATCTTGAATAGAGAACGTAGACTTCTGTGGTATAATTAGTGCATTTTCTTCTTTTTCGGATATGACCAACTTACCAGATGTTCCGTGTTTGATGAGTTGCTTTGGGTTTGGAAACAACACTTTATATCGAATAGAACCATTTTCAGGATCAATTTCACCTTCTGCAGTTTTCAAAGTTCCTGCGTACTCATAATGGTCTTGATTGGGTAAAATTAATTCAATTTTTTGATGCTTACCCATTTTGTCATGTGCTAATAATTCGAAGTACATATTTTCAGGAATCGAAAAATAGGCATACACTTCGTTTAATTGAGACAAAGTAGTGAGTAATGTGCCATTTTCTATCAAACTTCCTTCTTTAAAAGGAATAACATCGATAACTCCATCAAAAGGCGCCACTATATTCGTAAATGAGATTTTTTGTTGCACAGCGTTTAATTCTGCGTTTACATAGGCACGTTTAGCTCTTGCTGATGCGAGTTTGGCTTTAGCTAAATCTAGTTCGTTTGTAGCTACAAAGTCTTTGGTATGTAAAGCCTGTAATTGACTAACCTCTATTTGGGCTATTCTAATATCTGCGTCGGCTTGTTTTAAACTAGCAGCTACTTTGTTAAGCTCCATTCTTAATTCGGCATCGTTTGTTTTAAATAAGCGTTGTCCTTTTCTTACGAACTGTCCTTCGTTTACAAATATTTGCTCCATAATTCCTGAAGCTCGAGATCTTATTTCAATATTCTTCTTTGCCTGAATGTCTGCTACAAAGCTATTTTGAATTACAGTATCTCTTTGTTTTACAGCTATAACCGGAGCTACTTTACCGTCGATCATCTTTTTTGAATCGCTGTCTTTACAAGATAAAGTGATTCCCGTAAGCAATAGTACAAGTACTATGTATTTCTTTTTCATCTATAAATAGTTTTTTTTTAAGCGACATAATATCGCTTGGTTTTTGATGTTTTTTTCGTAATTATTTATATTATCTAATGTTTTGATGTATATATTTTTTTTTAACAAACAAGTTGTTTTAATGTGAAATCATAAAATTATTTAGAATTTCATTTTAATGTTGTTTTGAAACCATTATTACTGCTCATAAGTGCTTCTTGTTAAAAAAGCTTTTTTTTATAACATTTCCTATAATTGATGCTTCTCGAATATAGTATTGTTTGCTTTATAGCTTTAATAACCAAAGAAAGGATATAAAAAGAAAGTCACTTTAGAAAAACCTTACTGTAGTGTTGTTTGAAACCAAACTGGCGATTATCTAATTCGCACTACTTAGCTTTTGTGAAAAATAACGATAAAAAATGTACTTCTTTTTCAACCAAAATATTAGTAATTGTAATGGTTGTGAAAACGTTCTAGAAAAAGATAATTAGAACAACTGAAGTAAATGAAGGTAAGATTTTATTTTGCTATTAAAATTTAGACATCTGGAGAAGATAGCTAATTTCAAATTTTTTACTTTATTATTAAAAGTATTGTTGGCATTTATAACCTTTTTATCAACTACATTTGAAACTACATGCAGACTATTTTCACAAGTAGCTACTATAGATATTTCCTCATATTTGTCGGAAATATTGCTAATAGAATGATTGGAACCATCTAATAAAATAGAGATGGAAGTTATAAAAACAAATAAAAAAATAAGACTCGACTTTAGCGTTCTCATGACAATACTTTGTAATAGGACGCAAAATTATTACGAAGGCATAACTTACGCAATATAACTTAGAAAACTTTAACAGAATAATTGATTCTTATTCGAACTGTAAAGCATTCTTGTTTAATTTTAATTACTAAAATTTTGACGTAAGATTTTGATTTTTAGTCTTTGGATTTAAAATATAAATTATAAAATATTAAACAATCTTTACTAATATCTTAATAGATTTCAAAATCTTTGTCTATCCCATAAAACTTATTTTTAATTTTCCTGCGAAAATCAGAAGGTTGATATAAAGCGTAGCTGCATTTAATTTTTTTGTAGAAATTTTAAAAATTGTAGATGCCGTTTTGAAAAAATGTGTGAAAAATATCCAACACTAATTCAAAAAATACCTCAAAAACAAATTGCTTCCCATATTGGTGTTACTCCTGAGTTTTTTAGTAAAATGAAAGCACGATTACTAAAAAAATAATTTCTTAATCTACATTAAGTGCTCCACGAATCGTATCGCTGTAAATTTGTATCATAATAATTAATATATTTATACATTATGACACCGAAACAAAAATCATTAAATTTAATTACATCTTTTGTTTCGGCTGCAGTTGACAATTAAAAAACAAATAAAAAAGACAAATGAAAAATATAGTTTTACACAAAGCAGATTCTAGAGGTCACGCCAATCATGGTTGGTTGAATGCTTACCATAGTTTTAGTTTTGCAAGTTGGTACAATCCAGATAGAGTTCAGTTTGGAATGTTGCGCGTTTTAAACGATGACACTGTTGCTGCAGGGATGGGTTTTGGAACTCATCCACATGACAACATGGAAATTATCACTATTCCATTAGAAGGAGATTTGGCGCACAAAGACAGCATGGGAAATGCCGCAACAATCAAAACTGGAGATGTTCAAGTTATGAGTGCCGGAACTGGAATTCAGCACAGCGAATTCAATCCGAATGCTGACCAACATACTAAATTATTTCAAATTTGGTTGTTTCCAAAATTCAGAAATGTGGAACCTCGTTATCAACAAATAACCTTAGACCAATCATTACAAAAAAATGATTTTGCACAAATACTTTCACCAAATGCTGACGATGAAGGAGTTTGGATTCATCAAGATGCTTG
Organism: Flavobacterium sp.; assembly: GCA_044361155.1. GTDB lineage: Bacteria > Bacteroidota > Bacteroidia > Flavobacteriales > Flavobacteriaceae > Flavobacterium. Next base: position 190,110 of record JBIKJF010000001.1, on the reverse strand, counting down.
GTTTTATTTGAGTGATTTTGACAAAGATTTCTCTAAAAAATTGACTCTTAAAAAAGAAGGAAACGGATTTTACATCATGAACATTGAAGGTGAAATTGAAGTTAACGGCGAAATATTAGAAAAAAGAGACGCAATTGGAATTTGGGAAACTTCTGAAATTGAAATTAAAGCAAATATAGATTCAAAGTTTTTAGTAATGGAAATTCCGATGGAACAATAAGATTAACGATTGATGATTAACGATTGATGATTAACGATTGAAGATTACGATTGAAGATTACGATTTTTGACCCGAGAACTTAGCTTGTATTGACTAAGTATTTTAGAATTATAACAAAACATCATAAAATAAAATGAAAAAAATCATCGCTTTTGGAGCATCGTCAAGTAAGGCTTCAATTAACAAACAATTAGCAACCTATGCTGCTAATCAATTTCAAAATGCTACAGTAGAAGTTTTGGATTTAAACGATTATGAAATGCCAATTTATTCGGTAGACAAAGAAAAAGATAACGGAATTCCTCAATTAGCTAAAGATTTTTATGCCAAATTGGGAACTGCAGATGCTATAGTGATTTCGTTTGCAGAACATAATGGTGCTTATTCAGCGGCTTTTAAAAACATTTTTGATTGGACTTCGCGAATCAATGCCAAAACATTTCAAGAAAAACCAATGCTTTTACTGGCAACTTCACCAGGACCACGTGGCGGAAGTTCGGTTTTAGAAATTGCAAAAAATCGCTTTCCTTTTCAAGGTGCGGTTGTAAAAGGAAGTTTTTCTTTACCAAGTTTCAATGATAATTTTGATACTGAAAAAGGAATCACAAATGAAGATTTAAAGAATCAATTGTTAGAAATTATAAGTTCTATAGAATTATAACAAAAACGCCTGACTAATCTCAGGCGTTTCTTTTTACATTTATTTAGTTTTTTTCTTCATTGTTGTGTTTTCAAATGTTGAAACATCAATGACTTCTTCGTTGTCAATATCAAAAGAAATTTTTACACTATCCCCAACAATTGTTACTGGTAACTGATTGGATATTTGCGAAGAACCTACAAAAATATTCGGATAATCTTTTGTGGTGAAATAATAAAAACTATTACCATTTTTTACATCATTAGTTATTCTAGTTACAATAGAACTGAGTTGTTTTTTATTTGTTTCACTAGATGATGTTAATTTACTTCCTGTCATATTGTATGCACTTTTAAATGAAGTTAAAGCTTCTCTCATAGAGTTACCAACACCAACAATTGTATAATCGTTAATGGCAACCATAGCATACATTTTCACCAATCCGCCATCATCTTTTAATGTCATAACATAGGTTGGAATCGAATTGATATTATACGGAATTGGTAAAGATGATTTATATCCTTTTTCTTGCACTTTTCCTTCGGCAGAACCTTGCGCTGCAAATTCTGTTGCTCCACTTTGCTTATAAAAAGTAGTCTCTTTAGTTCGTGTATCAACTAAAACAAATCCGACTGCCGATTCATCTTTTCCAACTGATGTTAAACCAGTATACCAATAAGATTTATTGTCTTTTCCATAAACCAAAGTTAATCCTTCTGTAATTTGTAATTTATTAGCATTTGAAAAATTCCAATAGCCATGAACATATTCGCCCCAATCGTTTAATTGATCTTCTATAAAATCTATCGGTTGAATTCTATCAACCCATTGCGGAGTATCTTTAATATCATAATCAATCATTGCACCAGTTTGAGCGTCAACAACAACAATTCCGGTAGCATCGTTTCCTGAAAATCCAATTTTTTTATCATACTTTGTTGCTACCCAAAACGGATTACCTTCATCATCTATTTCAAAAATAAAATCGGTTAAACCTACAGTTGCAAAACCATTAAAATAAATATGTCTTTGTATTTGATTTCCAAAAAAAGCTTCGGTCTGGTACTTAATTTTCAGTTCTTTCCCGCCAATATTTTGAACTAACTTCACATCACGCTCATTTGTTGCCGAAACTAAAACGTAACCCGGTGTTCCATCTTGATTGTTAAACCATTTAAAAAAACCAGAATGTAACAATGGAGCTACCCAATACAATTCTGTTCCTACTTTTTGAATACAAAAATCGCCTAATTCTACTTGACTACCTAAAGCGGGTTGCGATCCAAGAATTTTTTCGCCAAGTAAATAAGCAAGTTCTTTATCGACCACTCTAATTTTATCTATTGATATTGGTGCAATGTGATTAGAAATCGTTTTACCATCGTCAACTTTTCCTATTAGATTTTTATATGATTCGCTTCTAAACATTGGTAAACTTGTTACTAATGGTAAGACAGCAACATAAAACAAAATCAATCCAATAATGAAATACAATACTTTACTTGGTTTATTTAAAACTTTTACTTGTTTGCCATCAGCAGATACTTTAAATCCAGTACTAAGTATTAATGCGAGAATCGTTATCACTAATAACAACATGGCAAAACCTGTAAATCCGTAATTAAGAACGGGCAATCCAAAATAAAACAAAAGAAATGTAACTAGAACAAGGACCAAAATTACTTTTACGTTTTTCATAATTTTATGTTTATTACTACTCTATTAGACGTGACAATAAAATTAAAGTTACACAATTTAAATAAAATAGTATTTTTGCTAAAGTTTTGGGCAATCCTTTTAAACTCTTAAATAATAAATAACCTTTCAGCATTAAAGAGATGCTGAAATAAATTCAGCATTAAAATGAAAGCATACATATTTCCAGGTCAAGGCGCACAATTCTCAGGTATGGGAAAAGATTTATATGAAAATTCAGCAGTAGCAAAAGAATTATTCGAAAAAGCAAATGATATATTAGGCTTTAGAATTACAGATATTATGTTCGAAGGAACTGCAGAAGAATTAAAAGAAACAAAAGTTACGCAACCAGCAGTTTTTTTACATTCGGTAATTTTAGCTAAAACTTTAGAAGATTTTTGTCCAGAAATGGTTGCAGGTCATTCGCTAGGTGAATTTTCAGCTTTAGTTGCGAATGGTGCGTTGAGTTTTGAAGACGGATTAAAGTTAGTTTCACAAAGAGCAATTGCAATGCAAAAAGCTTGTGAAATTACTCCATCAACGATGGCAGCCGTTTTAAATTTAGAAGATAAAATCGTAGAAGATATTTGTGCTTCAATTGATGGTGTTGTAGTTGCTGCAAATTATAACTGTCCTGGACAATTAGTTATTTCTGGAGAATACAAAGCTGTAGAATTGGCTTGCGAAAAAATGAAAGAAGCTGGAGCAAAACGTGCTTTAATTTTGCCTGTTGGAGGAGCATTTCACTCACCAATGATGGAACCAGCAAGAGAAGAATTAGCTGCTGCAATTGAAGCTACTACATTTTCAACTCCAATTTGTCCGGTTTATCAAAATGTGACTGCTAGCGCGGTTTCTGATGCTAACGAGATTAAGAAAAATCTAATCATCCAATTAACTGCTCCAGTAAAATGGACGCAATCGGTTCAACAAATGATCAAAGACGAAGCAACAAGTTTTACAGAAGTTGGTCCAGGAAAAGTATTAGTTGGATTGGTAAATAAAATTGATAAAGAAGTTGAAACTATTTCTGCTTAACAATTAGTTTATGCAAAATTTTGTAGACTTTTTATCTCATTTAGAATCAGCTAAAGTCATCGAGCCTAGTATTGCCTATTGCGATTATATAGCTTTAAATTTATCTGTTTCAAACATAGAATTGAATAACTATAAACTTGAAACTGCAGCCGATTATGAAGTTTTTATTCAGAATCACTTAGATAAAAACAATGCTAAAATTGCTTATGGTGGTTATTTAGAAACCAGAAACTTATATAAAAGAAGTACGGTTTTTAAAAACGAAAATACCGAAGAACGCAACATTCACATAGGTTTAGATTTATGGATTAACAAACATGCATCTATTCATGCAGTTTTAAATGGAACAATTCATAGTTTTCAAAACAACACTGCTTTGGGCGATTATGGTCCAACAATAATTTTGGAACATGTAATAAACGAATTTAAATTTTACACCTTGTATGGTCATCTAAGTGAAGACAGTTTATTAGACAAAAAAGAGGGACAAGTAGTGTTAAAAGGAGAGAAAATTGCAAATCTAGGTTTGCCGCCAATAAATGGAGATTATGCACCACATTTACATTTTCAAATTATTTTAGATATTGAAGGCAAAACAGGTGATTATCCCGGAGTTTGTTCAGAAAATAAATTAAGTTTTTATAAAAATAATTGTCCTAATCCAAATTTATTATTAAAAATAAAATAATTTTATAGTTTGGAATATAATTTGCATCGTTCACTAAAAATTAATTAATATATACTACAATGAAAAAAATAATTTTATCCTTAGCAGTTGCAACATTACTAATTTCATGCAAAGAAGAAACTAAAGAAAAACTAAAAGAAGCATCAGAAGCCGTTGGAGCCGATTTAAAACAAGCCGCTGATTCTGCAAAAATAAAAGCTAAAAAGGTTATAGATTCCTCTAAAGTTGGCGAAAAAGCAAAAACAATAATTTCAAAAGGTGCCGAAAAAGTAGAAGAAGGTGCAAAAAAAGTTCAAGAAGCTACCAATAAATAAAAACAAATCCTCACAAAGAAATATTTTTGTGAGGATTCTTTTTTTATAAATCTTCCTACTGCGAATGTCTACTATTTTCTAATCTTCTGTTCCCATTTCCAAGCACTAGCCAAACTATCTTCTAAAGTTGATTGTGCTTTCCATCCTAAAACATTATTAGCTTTGTCAGTGTTTGCATAAGCTGAAGTTATATCTCCTTCTCTTCTACCTACAATTTGATAATTTAATTTTTGCCCAGAAACTTTTTCAAAAGCAGTAATTACTTCTAAAACTGAACTTCCTGTTCCTGTTCCAAGATTGAAAGTTTCAACTTTATCTAAATTTTGTTTGTTTAAAAGTCGTTTCAATGCTACAACATGTGCTTTAGCTAAATCTACTACATGAATGTAATCACGAACTGCTGTTCCATCAGGTGTTGGATAATCATCTCCGTAAACAGATAATTTCTCGCGCATTCCAACAGCAGTTTGCGTAATAAACGGAACTAGATTTTGTGGAATTCCTAAAGGTAATTCACCAATTTCAGCACTCGGATGCGATCCAATTGGGTTAAAATATCTTAATAAAATGGAATTGATAGTGGTAACTTTTGCAACATCAGTTATAATTTCTTCACCTATTTGTTTGGTATTTCCATAAGGAGACATTGCAGGTTGCACAGAAGCATCTTCAGTAATCGGCATTTTTTCAGCTTGACCGTAAACTGTACAGGAAGAACTAAAAATAAAATTAGCATTTGGCAATTCTTTCAATTCCTGAAGAACATAAACCAATGCGTTGATATTGTTTTCATAGTACAACAAAGGATTTTCGACACTTTCTCCAACAGCTTTTGAGGCAGCAAAATGAATCACTCCAGCAACATCAGTATGCTTTTTAAAGAAATTTTGAACCGACGCTTTATCACGCAAATCCATTTTTTCAAAAATTGGTTTTTTACCTGTAATTCTTTCAATACCATCCAAAACACTTTCCGATGAATTCGATAAATTATCAATGGCTACAACCTCAAAACCTTCGTTTTGCAATTCAACAACGGTGTGCGAACCAATAAAACCTAAACCTCCTGTTACTACTATTTTCATATTAATTTTCTGCGAAGGCAGAAATCTCTTTTAGTTATTATTAAATCGAATTAAACAAACTCTAAAACCGTATCTGTTATAAATTTAATTTGCTCGTCGTCCAATTCGGTGTGCATTGGTAATGCAATCACTTCTTTACATAATTGATTGGTTACCGGAAAATCTTCTTCTTTATATCTCGAATCCGCATAAGCTTTCTGACTGTGCAACGGAATTGGATAATAAATCGCACATGGAATTCCTTTTTCTTGCAAATGAGCTAATAATCCGTCGCGTTTTCCGTTCGTAATTCTTATAACATATTGATGAAAAACATGGCAATCACAAGTTTCACAAATAAATGGCGCCCAAATATTTGGATTTACACTCAATGCAACAGAATATTTTCTAGCCGCATCTTGACGTGCTTTATTGTATGTATCTAAATGAGGTAATTTCGCTTTCAAAACTCCAGCCTGAATACTATCCAAACGCGAGTTCACTCCCACTACATCATGATGATATCTTTCATACATTCCGTGATTTACAATTCCGCGTAATGTGTGAGCCAATTTATCATCGTTTGTAAAAATTGCTCCACCATCTCCATAACAACCTAAATTTTTAGACGGAAAAAACGACGTTGCACCTACGTGACCAATCGTTCCTACTTTCTTTTTAGAACCATCTTTTGAAGTATAATCTGCTCCAATTGCTTGCGCATTATCTTCAATTACATACAAATTATGCTCGTTTGCAATTTCCATAATCGCATCCATGTTCGCCGCACGACCAAACAAATGAACCGGAACAATCGCCTTAGTTCTTGGTGTAATTGCTTTACGAATTCCGTCAAGCGAAATATTCATATTATTCATATCAACATCTACTAAAACCGGAGTTAATTGCAACAAAGCAATCACCTCAACAGTAGCTGCAAATGTAAAATCAGCAGTAATTACCTCATCGCCAGGTTTCAAATCCAATCCCATCATGGCAATTTGCAACGCATCGGTTCCGTTTGCACAAGGAATTACGTGTTTTACACCTAAATAATCTTCTAAATCTTTCTGAAATTGATGAACCAAAGGTCCGTTTATGTAAGTATTATTTTCTAAAACATCTTGAATAGAAGCATTCACTTCTTCTTTTATTTTTTCGTATTGACCTTTCAAGTCAACCATTTGTAATTTCTTCATCATAAAAAATTTGAAATACAAAAGTATAACATTTCTTATTATTTGTAGCGAATGGTTCGGGCTTTTTTTGGTTTCCGTTTTCCTGCTTTCCACACTGCACGGCAGTCGCTCCAATCAGGGCTAAACAGTTAATGTCTTTTGCAAAATCAATTTTCAAAACACTCTAACTATTAAAATCTGTCAAATCCGTTTAATCTGTGGCAAAAAATCTTATTTTTACCCAACTAAAATTAGATAATGCTTTTTCTATACAATTTAATTATAATTTTTGCTTCACAAGTTGTAAAACTATTGGCACTTTTCAGTCCGAAAATGAAACTTTTTGTTGATGGTCGAAAAGAAGTTTTTTCAATTTTAAAAAGCAAAATCAATACAACCGACAAAACTATTTGGTTTCATGCAGCATCATTAGGTGAATACGAACAAGGCTTACCAGTTATTGAAAAAATAAAAGTTCAATATCCAAACCATAAAATAGTAGTTACGTTCTTTTCACCATCAGGTTACGAAGTTCGAAAAAACAATACGGTAGCCGATGCTACAGTATATTTGCCATTAGACACAAAATCGAACGCACAGAAATTCATCAAAACCATAAATCCAGAACTCGTTTTCTTTATTAAATATGAATATTGGCCCAATTATCTGAATGAATTGAAGAAACTTGAAATTAAAACTTATCTAATTTCAGGAATTTTTAGAGAAAAACAAGCCTTTTTCAAATGGTATGGTGGTTTTTACAGAAACGCATTAAAAACATTCGACTACTTTTTTGTGCAAAATGAAAGTTCAAAAAATCTGCTTCAAAGTATTGGTTTCAATAACGTAAAAATTTCTGGTGATACGCGTTTTGACCGTGTAGTTTCAATTTTAGAACGAGATAATTCTTTGGATTTTATCGAACAATTCAAAGACAATAAAACCGCAATTGTAATAGGAAGTTCGTGGCCAAAAGACGAAAGTTTATTGGTAAACTACATTAATAATGCATCGGATGAAATTAAATTTATCATCGCACCACACAATATAAAAACAGAACAAATTTCAAGTCTCAAATCCCAAATAACGAAATCTTCTGTATTATTTTCTGAAAAAAGCAATGTTGATTTATCAAATTTCAATGTTTTTATTATCGATACTATTGGAATTCTTACCAAAATTTATTCCTACGCAGATATTGCCTATGTTGGTGGCGGATTTGGAAATCCTGGTGTACATAACATTTTGGAACCGGCAACATTCGGTGTACCTATAATAATTGGCCCTAATTATTCTCATTTTGCAGAAGCCACCGCATTGGTTCATCAAGAAGGTTGTGTTTCAATTTCAAATCAAAATGAATTGAACGAAGCCTTTGATAATTTAATTTCCAACGAAGATGTTCGCCATGAAAAAGGACATATTTGTTCGACTTTTGTTCAGATGAATAAAGGTGCGACGGATGTTATTTTGAAACATATTGAAAATTTAAAAATCAAAAATCGTTAATCTTCAATCGTTCATCATTTGACCACTTTTCAACCATTAGAAATTCATCAAATAAATACCATCACTTCAATGATGCAAGATTTCTATGCCATTGACAATTATCCTATAGATTTAGAAGTTTCAAAACAGTTATTTCAAGAATTTATTTCCAATGAAAATCTTGGTAAAGCTTGGCTGATTTATTCGGAAGATAAATTGGTTGGATATGTAATTCTTACTTTTGTTTTTAGCTTTGAATACCAAGGAAGAATTGCCTTTATAGACGAACTTTACCTTAAAGAAACTGCACGAGGAAAAGGAATTGGAGCCAAAACGTTGCAATTTATAAAAGAACAAATCCCTAAATTATCGTTAAAATTGCTCTATCTTGAAGTAGAACATCACAATGAAAACGCACAAAAATTGTATCTTGCCAACGATTTTGAAATTCATAATCGCAAATTATTAAAATACAAACTACACTAACTTATGAAATATTTTAAACTACTACTCTTATTATTTGTCATTCAAACGCAAGCGCAACAAGGCGGAATGTGGATTCCATCGATGCTAAAAGGAATGAACGAAGGCGAAATGAAAACGTTGGGAATGAAAATTTCTGCCGAACAAATTTATTCTATAAACCAATCGAGTTTGAAAGATGCCGTTCCTCATTTTGATGGTGGTTGTACTGCCGAAGTAATTTCAGACAAAGGATTGATTTTGACCAATCACCACTGTGGTTTTGATAATATTCAAAGTCATTCAACAGTTGAACATGACTATTTAACTAATGGTTTTTGGGCTTACAAAATGGAAGAAGAATTGCCAAACAAAGATTTGGAAGTAACTTTTGTGATAAAAATTGAAGATGTAACTTCCAAAATAATAGAAGGTATTGCAAGTTTGACTTCGGAAGCTGAAAAACAAAAGAAAATTCAACAAAATATTTCGGAATTAGTTAAAAATTCTCCGAAAGAAGCTTGGCAAGAAAATCGTGTAAAAACATTTTATGACGGAAATCAATACCTATTATTTGTAGTTGAAAGCTATAAAGATGTACGTTTGGTTGGTGCGCCACCAAGTTCGATAGGTAAATTTGGTTCTGATACTGACAATTGGGTTTGGCCAAGACATACAGGCGATTTTTCTCTATTCAGAATTTATGCTGATAAAAACAATCGTCCAGCAGCTTATTCTACAGACAATGTTCCTTACAAACCAAAACATTTCTTTCCAATTTCCATTACAGGTTTGAAAGAAAACGATTTTACTATGGTTATGGGTTATCCTGGAAGAACTACTGAATATTTACCATCTGTAGCTGTTAATCAAATTGTTGAAACCTTAAATCCTGCAAAAGTTGAAATTCGTGATGCGGCTTTGAAAGTACAAGATCGTTTTATGAGAAAAGATCAGGCTATCAAAATTCAATATGCAGCAAAATATGCATCGGTTGCTAATTATTGGAAAAAATGGATGGGTGAAACTAAAGGTTTGAAAAAAGCCAATGCGGTTGCTGCCAAACAAAAATTTGAGAAAGACTTTCAACAAAAAGTAGCAAAAGCAGGTAGACAAGCTGAATACGGAAATTTACTATCAGAGTTTGAAAAAAATTATACTGAAATTAAAGACTATGCTTTAGCACGAGATTATTTTTCTGAAGTTGCCTTAAGAAACACTGAATTACTTTCTGTTGGTTACAAACTATACCAATTAGAACAACTTTTAAATTCAAAAGGAGAACAAGCATTTAATGATAGAAAAACTAATTTATCAAACGGAATTGGAGATTTTTATAAAGATTATAATGCAGAAGTTGATAAAAATGTATTTGAACAACTAATCAATTTGTACGCAACTAAATCGCCTAAACAGTTTTTACCTGAAAGTTTGAACAACATTAATGCATCTCAATTGACAACTGATGTTTTTACAAATTCAAAATTAACATCATTAGAAAAATTTAGATCATTACTTGAAGGAGATTCTAAAACAGTTATTGAAAAGATGAATGCCGATAAAGGATATCTAGTTATAAAATCAATGGCGGATGCCTTTACTAAAAATGTAGCTCCAAAATATGACGAGTTAAATTTGAAAAACATTGCATTGCAAAGAACTTATATGAAAGCCATTTTAGAATTAAGTCCTAAATCTGCTCGAATTTTTCCTGATGCCAATAGTACTTTACGTGTAACTTACGGAAAAATTAAAGGATACAAACCGAATGATGCTGTATATTACGAGCCATTTACAACATTAGATGGAGTTATGGAAAAATATGTTCCAGGTGATTATGAGTTTGATGTACCACAAAAACTAATTGATTTGTACAATGCCAAAGATTATGGTATTTATGGCGTTAAAGGTAAAATGCCTGTTTGTTTTATAGCAACTAATCATACAACGGGGGGCAACTCGGGAAGTCCGGCTTTAGACAAAAACGGAAACTTAATTGGCTTGAATTTTGACAGAGTTTGGGAAGGAACAATGAGTGATGTTTTTTACTCACCAGACATTTGCAGAAACATTATGGTAGATTCTAGATACATTCTATTTATTATTGATAAATTTGCTGGAGCTAAAAATATCATTAATGAACTGAAAATCATACAACCAAAGAAGAAAAAATAATTTATACTTATTTTAAAGTTTGGCACGGAATTTGTAAAATAGATTTCGGATTCCAGAGAGAGAAATTTTAAAAAAAGTTGAATAATAGTTTTTCCGATTGAAAAAATTTATATCTTTGCTCCGAATTAATAATTAACCTTTTATATTAAATTAAGATGAAAAAAGTATTTTTAAGTTTAGCTATCGTTGCTGCATTAACTGTAGTATCTTGTAAAAACGCTTCAGAAAATGTTGAAGCTGCTGCTGATTCTGCTACTGCTGTAGTTGATTCTGCTGCTACTGAAGCTGTAGAAACTATTGATTCTGCTGCTGCAACTGTTGATTCTGCTGCTGCTGCTGTTGAAGGAGCTGTTGAAACTGCTACTGAAGAAGTAAAAAAATAATTAAAACCTAGTTTTAATTTTAAGCTCTGCATTGCAGGGCTTTTTTTTTGGGGATTAATTACCAAAGATATCTTCGGCAGAAGGAAAAACAAAGTCTTGGTTACTAAAATCAATAATCTCAGATTTAATTAATGACCTTTTAATTTCGTCAATTCCTTTTTGAAGTAAAAAAGGTGTTGTATATTTTCTACTCTCTGCAACTTCCTTTTCATTTAAAATAATTTTAAAATACATCCTACCATTTTTAGATTTGAATTTCATAAAAAATACAAGTTCAATATTTTTTTTCAAAAATTCAATATTTTCTTCACATTCAAACCGTAACTCAAAATCATTACTAATAAATATAGGCTTACCTTTTCTAGAGGTAAATTCATACTTATAGTATCCGTTTTGTCTTTTGTTGATTACGAATGTTCCCATGTCTTTAAAATGGAGAAATTTAAATTTATAAAAAAACAAAAAACCGTAAACAATACTACTAAAGTTTACGGTTTTTTTGTACTCAAGGCGGGACTTGAACCCGCACGAACTAATGTTCACTGGATTTTAAGTCCAGCGTGTCTACCAATTCCACCACTCGAGCAATTGGGCTTTTACAGTGATAATTTTAAATTTTTAGAAAAAATTAATTAAAAGAATATCACTAAGTTAGCATTACATCTGACTAAATCAAATGTTATGAGTGTTGAGCGAAAAACGGGGCTCGAACCCGCGACCTCGACCTTGGCAAGGTCGCGCTCTACCAACTGAGCTATTTTCGCATTATCAAAATCTATAAGAGCAACAATACTTGTGCCATATTGCGGATGCAAATGTAACACTTAAATTCAATTATGCAAACGTTTTTTATAAAAAAATAACAACAAAAACCTAACCTACTGATAACCCAAAGATTACTTTTTTAGCAACATTCGTTTTATTTCGTTAAGCTTCATTAAGGCTTCTACTGGTGTTAGCGTATTGATGTCTAAACCTAATATTTCATCTTTAATTTCTTCTAACAAAGGATCGTCTAAATTAAAAATATTCAACTGCAGATCGTCTTTAACCGATTTTATTCCGTGTAAAGCATCTCCTGAATGATTTTTTTCCAATTTCTTTAATAGTTTTTGAGCTTTTTGAATAACCGTTTGAGGCATTCCAGCCATTTTAGCTACATGGATTCCAAAACTATGGGCGCTTCCTCCTTTTACTAATTTTCTAATGAAAAGAACATTATCTTTTAACTCTTTTACCGAAACATTGTAATTTTGAATTCTTGGAAGCATTTCATTCATTTCATTCAATTCGTGATAATGTGTTGCAAAAAGTGTTTTTGGTCGAGTAGGATTTTCATGCAAAAACTCTGCAATTGCCCATGCTATAGAAATTCCATCATACGTACTTGTTCCTCGACCAATTTCATCTAAAAGCACTAAACTTCTATCCGAAATATTATTTAAAATAGAAGCAGTTTCGTTCATTTCTACCATAAAAGTAGATTCACCCATCGAAATATTATCGCTTGCTCCTACTCTAGTAAATATTTTATCGACAACTCCCATTCTAACCGCTTCTGCCGGAACAAAACAACCCATTTGAGCAAGTAATACAATCAAAGCTGTTTGACGCAAAATAGCTGATTTACCCGACATATTTGGTCCGGTTATCATAATTAATTGCTGAGTTTCCCTATCTAAATAAACATCATTAGCAATATAAGGAACTCCAACTGCTAATTGCTTTTCAATAACAGGATGACGACCGCTGGTAATTTCTAATTCAAAAGTTTCGTCTATAATTGGACAAACATAATTGTTCTCAATTGCTAATTGAGCGAAAGAAGTCAAACAATCTAACTGCGCAACCAAGTTAGCATTCAACTGAACTGGTTTTATATAAGTTGCAATCCAATTGACCAATTGTTCGAAAAGCTGTCCTTCTATTTGATGAATTTTTTCTTCGGCACCCAGAATTTTGGTTTCGTATTCTTTTAATTCTTCTGTAATGTATCGTTCAGCGTTTACTAATGTTTGCTTTCTAATCCATTCAGCAGGAACTTTATCTTTATGTATATTTCTAACTTCTATATAATATCCAAAAACATTGTTGAATGATATTTTCAAAGAGGAAATTCCTGTTGCTTCAGATTCTCTTTTCTCAATTCCCTCTAAAAATTCTTTTCCTGAGAAAGCAATACTTCTTAATTCATCTAATTCGGCATGAACTCCAACAGCAATAGCGTTTCCTTTTGAAATAGCAACTGGAGCATCTTGATTTAAGGTTGTTTTTATCTTTTCACGAAGTAAATCGCAACTATGAAAACTGTCTCCTATAACGCGAACGGCCTCTTGTGCAGAAGCTAAAGCCAATACTTTTATTGGAATAATTGCATCAAGAGATTCTTTCAAATAAATGACTTCTCTTGGAGAAACTTTTCCAGTAGCAATTTTAGAAATTAAACGTTCTAAATCGGAAATCTGCTTTATTTGATATTGAATTTTTTGAAGTATTTCTTGATTCTCTTTCAAATAGGTTACCACTTCATGACGACTTCTAATTTTGTTGGCATCTTTTAAAGGCAAGGCTAACCAACGTTTCAATAATCGTCCACCCATTGGTGACAGCGTTTTATCGATTACATCTAAAAGCGTTACTGCGTTTGGATTATAACTATGATATAATTCCAAATTTCTTATCGTAAAACGATCCATCCACACATAAGCATCTTCGGCAATTCTTTGAATACTTGTAATATGCTGAACTCTGTTATGCTGTGTTTCTGATAAATAATACAAAATAGCACCCGATGCAATAATTCCATCTTGTAACTCTTCTACCCCAAAACCTTTAAGAGAATTGGTTTGAAAATGATTGATTAATGTTTCTAGCGCATAATCCTCTTGAAAAACCCAATCTTCAAGATAGAACGTATTAAAATCTTCGCCAAAAGTTTCTTTGAATTGATTTCGATTGTTCTTTTGAATAAGAATTTCACTCGGATTAAAGTTTTGAAGTAATTTATCGATATACTCCTCAGTTCCTTGTGAGGTAAGAAATTCTCCTGTAGAAACATCAAGAAAAGATACGCCAAGTTGCTTTTTTCCAAAATAAATGGAAGCTAAAAAGTTGTTCGATTTGGATTGCAAAACCTCATCATTCATGGCGACTCCTGGTGTGACTAGTTCTGTTACACCGCGCTTTACAATAGTTTTAGTCATTTTTGGATCTTCAAGCTGGTCGCAAATAGCAACTCGAAGTCCTGCTTTTACAAGTTTTGGCAAATAGGTATTAATAGAATGGTGCGGAAATCCAGCCAAAGCAGTTTCGGTTTCTGACCCTGCACCACGTTTTGTAAGTGTAATACCAAGAATTTTTGAAGCACGAATAGCGTCTTCACCAAAAGTTTCATAAAAATCACCTACTCTAAACAATAAGCATGCATCGGGATATTTCCTTTTGATCTCGTTGTATTGTTTCATTAATGGTGTTTCTTTCGGGCTTTTATCTTTAGATGACAATGAAAAATTGATTTAGAATTTAGCTTACGAATTTAATTATTTAATCTTAAAATTTAGCATTAACATTTCATTTAATAAAAATTTAAGTTTCATTATTATGATAGATGTTTTTTTTAACTAAATTTGTATTGTTAAATTATTAATTTTAAAAAAAATGAAAAGAATATTACTAGTTGCTATGTTAGTTGTTTTTGGTATTACAACTTCAAATGCTCAAACTAAAGCAAAAGCAAAAAAAACAGTTGCGACCAAAGTTGCAACTCCTAAAGTTGACGGAGCAGGTATGCTTATTGAAAATGAAACTATTGATTACGGAACAATTCAGCACAAAGCCAATGGCGAAAGAGAATTTGTTTTTGTAAACAATGGAAACAAACCTTTAATAATTACTAGCGCCTCTGGATCTTGTGGTTGCACAGTGCCAACTTTTCCAAAAGACCCTATTATGCCTGGCGCTAAAGCGTCTATTGGTGTAAAATATGACACTACGAGAACTGGACCTTTTCAAAAAACAGTTACTATTAAATCTAATGCGGTGCAAGGCGATACGAAAGTATTAACTATTAAAGGTAATGTCCTACCTGGAGAAACTTCAGGAAATGAGCCAGTAAAAAGCTAAATTAAACTAAATACTATATTAAAGAGCTTCCGAATTTTTGGAAGCTTTTTTTTTAAATACCTTTGTAAAAAAAATGCGAAAATTACAAAATAACGAGTTGGAACGAAAATCAGTTGAAGATTTTAAACAAGCTAACAAAACCTCAATAATCATTATCTTAGACGACATTAGAAGTCTTCACAATATTGGTTCTGTATTTAGAACCTCAGACGCATTTCTTATTGAAAAAATTTATCTCTGTGGCATAACCGCAACACCTCCAAATAAAGAAATTCACAAAACTGCTCTTGGCGCAACAGAAACAGTAGCTTGGGAACATAACAAAAGTGTTGTTGAAGTTATTGAAAACCTTAAAAAAGAAGACGTTTCTATTTATGCAATTGAACAAGTTGAAAATGCAATATTTTTAGATAAATTTCAACCTGAAACTAACAAAAAATACGCATTAATTTTCGGAAATGAAGTATTTGGAGTTTCACAAGAAGCAATTAATTTAAGTGATGGCGTTATAGAAATTCCGCAATTGGGAAGCAAACATTCACTAAACATCTCGGTAAGTGCTGGAATTGTAGTTTGGGATTTATTTCAAAAAATAAAATCTAATTCAACTTCTTCTTAATTTCATCAAGAATAAAAATATAATCTTCTTGATTTTTTACAAAATCTCGTTCAGAAACATCTACTATAAGTACATTTAAATCTTTCTGAGTTTTTATATAATCGAGATAACCGTTGTTGATTTTTTCTAAATATTCTGGCGGAATTTCTTGTTCGTAACTTCTTCCTCTTCGCTTTATATTTACCAATAATCGTTCTGTATTTTGGTATAAATAAACATACAAATCGGGTTTTGGCATTTCTTTGTAAATGATATCGAAAAGCGTTTTGTACAAACGATATTCATCTTCTGCCAAGGTTACTTTAGCAAAAATTAAAGATTTAAAAATATGATAATCGGCAATTATAAAATCTTTAAACAAATCAAATTGCGCTAAATCGTCTGATATTTGTTGGTATCTATCGGCTAAAAAAGACATCTCTAGCGGAAAAGCATATCGGTTTTGATCTTTATAGAATTTAGGTAAAAACGGATTGTCTGCAAATCGTTCTAAAACCGTTTTAGCATTAAAATCTTCTGCCACTTTAGAAACCAAAGTTGTTTTTCCTGCGCCAATATTTCCTTCAATAGCAATGTAATTGAAATCGTCGAAATTGATTTTTTGCAATGGTGCATTCAATTTTGAAACCTTTATACAATTTCCTTCATCCTTACAATTTTTTAAAATATCTGAAATTGATTTTTGAGAAATGGGATGCGTCCAATCGGAAACCACTTCCATCATTGGTAACAAAACAAAAAGTCGGTCTTGAAGATGTTTGTGCGGAATTTGTAATGATTCAGATTCAATAATTTCATCATCAAAAGAAATCATATCGACGTCAATAACTCTTGGTTGATAATCGGAACTTTCTGTTCGAACTCTACCCAACTTTTTTTCAACTTTCAAAATATTTTTTAAAAGCTTTTGCGGATTTTTATGCGTATAAATTAAAACGGCACAATTATAAAACGAATCACTAGAAAAACCCCAAGAATCTGATTCAAATAAAGAAGAAACCTTAACTACAGTTCCAACTTCATGATGCAATAAATCAATACAATGCTCAATGTTCTCAAGGCGATTACCTTGATTACTGCCTAGCGAAAGTATAACTTGATGTTGCTGATTCATATTTGGCAAAATAACTAAAAGAAATTCAGAATTGAAGTATATTTGTGCTTTGTGTTGATAACTATTTTTATTTTACATTTAATCAAATGGTTTGTAACAAATTATCTTTTTTAACTACTAATTAGTAAAATTAACTACTATGAGATTTTTAGGAAATGTATTAGCCACTATTGTTGGACTATTTATTTTTTGCATGATTTTTTTCTTCGGAATTATCTTGATTGGCGCTATTGCTGGTAGCGGAGATTCTGAAACAGTTTCGGTTAAAAGCAATTCTGTAATCGAATTAGATTTATCTAAAGTCAACTATGATTATGCTGGTAAAACCAATTATGATGACATGCCTTTTTTGAACGACAAGGACAAACATGACGGATTATTCGATGTAATCAACGCTATCGAATACGCCAAAACCGATTCGGATATTGAAGGAATTTCGATTTTAAACAATTTTTCAAATTTGGGAATTGCTCAAACCAAAGCGTTGCGTGATGCTTTAGAAGATTTCAAAAAATCTGGGAAATTTATCTATTCTTATGCCGATGTTTATTCGCAAAAAGATTACTATTTGAATTCGGTTGCCAATACCATTTATTTGAATCCTATTGGAGAATTAGAATTCAAAGGTTTATCTGCTGAATTGATGTTCTTTAAAGATTTACAAGAAAAATCGGGTGTAAAAATGGAAGTAATTCGCCACGGAAAATACAAAAGTGCAGTAGAACCCTTTTTAGAAAATAAAATGAGTGATGCCAATAGAGAACAAACTACGCAACTATTAACTTCTGTATGGAATTCGGTTGTAACTGATGTTGCAGCTAGCAGAAAAATCTCTGTTGCACGATTAAATCAAGTTGCCGATGGATTATTAGCAAGAACACCACAAATGGCAAAAGCTGAAAAATTAATCGACGTTATTGCCTATGAAGATGTTTATCATAATGACATCAAAAAAGCTTTAAAAGTTGATTCAGACGATGATTATGAAAAAGTTTCAATTGAAGATTATGCTGAAAAAGTTGCTTCAACATCAAAAGATTATTCAACTAAAGATAAAATTGCTATTATTTATGCACAAGGCGAAATTGGTAGCGGTGAAGGAGATGTAAACCTTATTGGTGAAGGTGCGATGCGTCGTTCACTTCAAGAAGCAAGAAAAGATGAAAATGTAAAATCGGTAGTTTTAAGAATCGATTCTCCTGGTGGAAGCGCTTTAACATCTGAATTGATTTGGAGAGAAATCGAATTGACTAAAAAAGTAAAACCTGTCGTAGTTTCTATGGGAAATTATGCCGCTTCTGGTGGTTACTATATTGCTTGTAATGCAAACAAGATTTTTGCTGAAGCTAATACAATTACTGGTTCGATTGGAGTTTTTGGAGTTTTACCAAACTTTACCGTTGCAGCCGATAAAATTGGTTTAGACATCGAACAAGTGAAAACACATACTAATGCTGCAGGTTACAGTCCGTTTATGCCATTAGATGAAAACTATCGCGGTTTTGCTCAAGAAGGTGTTGAAAAAATTTACTCCACATTTGTAAATCGAGTTGCTGCTGGAAGAAAATTAACTTTCGAGCAAGTTGATGCAATTGGTCAAGGTAGAGTTTGGAGTGGTCAAGATGCTTTGAAAATTGGTTTAGTTGACAAAATTGGAGGAATGGATGAAGCTATAAAAGAAGCAGCTAAACTTGGAAAAACATCAAAATATAGAATTCAAAATTTCCCTGAATTTGAAAAAAGTTTTGAAGACGTTTTAGCACAATTTGGATTTGCACAATCACGTCAAGCTATTATAAAAGAAGAAATTGGAGAGCAAAATTATAAAGTACTTCAACAAATAAAACAAATGACCAACCAAAAAGGCGTTCAGGCAAGAATGGCTTATGAGTTGAAAATTAATTAATCAAAAAACGATTGGGTTAGTTGTTTTTATCCGTCTTATTGAAAAATGAGACGGATTTTTTATTTGTAAAAGTTGTTCTACATCAAGGAAATAATGAAACATTTTATGACAATTTTACAAACTAAAACCATCCTAAAATACTAAATTTGTTGATTGTTTTTAGAAAGGCAAGATATTTGCATTGAATTAGTTGAATAAATAGTGAATCATTATGGTAAAGAAAATTTTAAAAATCGTTGGAATTGTATTGTTGTTATTAGTTGTATCAGCTTTTGCAATTCCATATTTATTTGAAGATCAAATAAAAGCTAAAATTTTAAAATCTATCAATGAAAGTGTTGATGCAAAAGTAGCTTTTACCGATGTTGATTTGAGTTTGTTTAAAAGTTTTCCAAATGCGAATGTGGCTATGGCAAATTTATCTATTGTAAACAAAGCACCATTTGAAGGTGATACTTTGGTTTCATTCAAAGAATTAAATTTAAAAATGTCTGTGATGGAACTTTTTAATGACGATAACGAACCATTAAATATTGATGGTATTACTTCCAAAAACGGATTAATTAATATTATTTTTAATAAAGATGGTGTTGGGAATTTTGACATTGCTTTAAAAAATCAAGACCAAAAAACAGACGATGGGAAAAGCAAACCACTTGCTTTAAAAATTAAAGAATACGATGTTGAAAATTTCAAGTTCAAATATTTTGATGAATCCTCTAAAATTTCAATGGTTCTTGACAGCATCAATCATTCTGGAACTGGCGACTTTTCTAATGATGTTTTAGATTTAGATACTAAAACTACAGCCAAAGTTTCATTGAACATCGACAAGGTAAATTATATGAATAATATTAATGTTTCTTTGGATGCCATTCTCGGAATTGACTTAAAAAACAGCAAATATACTTTCAAGGAAAACAAAGCAAAGATCAACGAATTGCCATTAGAATTCAACGGATTTATTCAATTAGTTGACGCAGGACAATTATATGATTTGACTTTCAAAACTCCAACTTCATCGTTTAAAAACTTCTTAGGATTGATTCCTTCAGCTTATGCAAGTAGTTTGGATAATGTAAAAACTTCTGGTGATTTTACCGTTACTGGTTTTGCAAAAGGAATGTTGACAGATACTACTGTTCCTAAATTTAATATTGCTATTGCTTCCAATAATGCTTCTTTTCAATATCCTGATTTACCAAAATCGGTTAAAAATATCGTAATCGATACTAAAATCATCAATGAAACTGGTGTAATGAATGATACTTATATGAATTTAGACAAACTATCATTTTCTATTGATCAAGATGTTTTTAACGCAAAAGCAAACATAAAAAATGTCGCAACAAACGCTTTGGTTGATGCCGCATTAAAAGGAACAATCAATTTGGCTAATTTGTCAAAAGCGTATCCTATAAAATTAGAAAAACCACTTTCTGGAATTTTGAAAGCTGATGTAACTACTAAATTTGATATGGTATCGGTTGAAAAAAGTCAGTACCAAAACATCAATAATGCTGGAAATATCAACTTAACTGGATTCAAATATGTGGATGAAAACGGCAAATCGATGAACATCAACAGTGCGAATGTTCAGTTCAATCCGAGTCGTGTCAATCTCCAAGAATTTAAAGCTACTATAGGAAAAAGTGATATGAACATAACTGGAGTGTTAGAAAATTTCTACGGATTTATTTTCCGAAATCAGAATTTGCAAGGAAACTTCAACTTAAGCTCTAATCAACTTGCGGTTTCCGATTTTATGACTACTGCTGAGCCAACTGCTAAAACAGAAACGAAAGCAAAAACAGAAGCCATGAAAATTCCTGCTTTCTTGGATTGTTCGCTTACAACAAAAGCCAATACGGTTTTATATGATAATTTAACTTTAAAAGATGTTTCCGGAAAATTGATTGTAAAAGACCAAGCGGTGACCTTACAAAATGTGAAAACCAATATTTTCGGTGGTTCTATTGGCTTAAACGGAATGGTTTCTACAAAAGCAAAAATACCAACTTTCAACATGAATCTTGGGTTGAATCAAGTAAATATTGCCGATAGTTTCACACAATTGGACATGTTGAAAAAAATTGCTCCAATTGCAGGAATCATAAACGGAAAATTAAATTCAACTATTAAATTATCAGGAAATTTGGATGCAAATGAAATGACTCCTGATTTAAAAACACTTTCTGGAGATTTATTAGGTCAATTGTTATCAACTACAGTAAATTCTAGTAATTCTACTCTTTTGAGTGCTTTGGATTCCAATTTGAATTTTATCGATTTGAAGAAATTAAATTTAAACGATTTGAAAGCGGCTTTAACATTTAAAGATGGGAAAGTTATTGTAAAACCATTTGATTTAAAATACCTAGACATTAAAGTAACGGTTGGTGGAACGCATGGTTTTGACCAATTGATGAATTACAATTTAAAATTTGATGTTCCTGCAAAATATCTTGGAACCGATGTCAACAATTTAATTGCAAAATTATCTCCTGCAAATGCTGCCAAATTGGAAAACATACCTGTAAATGCAATTCTTGGTGGTTCTTTTACTACTCCAAAAATCACTACAGATGTTAAAACTGCAACCACAACTTTAGTAAACAATTTAGTAAAACAACAAAAAGCACAATTGATTGGAAAAGGTAAAAATGAATTAGAAAATCTAATCAACAAGAATAAAAAACCAGGTGATACTACTAAAACTAAAATTCCAACCACAAAAGAAGAAGTGAAGGAAAAAGCCAAAGAAGAAATAAAAAAACAAACTGAAACAAAAGCAAAAGATTTATTGAATGGTTTGTTTAATAAAAAGAAAAAAGAAACTACAACACCTTAATACAAAAAAGCCTTTCGTTTTGAAAGGCTTTTTTTTATAAACTTATCTTCACAACATAACCTTCAAAAGTTCTAACATTAAAAACAGTTCCGTCTTCGAAGATTAAATATTGTCCTTTTATTCCGGTAAGTTTTCCTGAAAAGTTTGGCGATTTATCTAAATTTAAACTAGTCACTTTTTTAGGATATTCCAAAACTGGAAAATGCAAATCATATAAATCATCTTTTTCTGGATGATAAAATTCTTGTACTTCTTTTGGAATTAGGTATTTCAAATTAGCACGTTCTTTTATCAAATCGGCAGCTGGAACCTCATTTTTCAGCATTTTTTGCCAATTGGTTTTGTCTGCAAAATGATTTTTCAAAGCTACTTCGGTAATTCCTGCTAAATATCTATTTGGAACCTCAACAATTGGAATGGCTTGCACCGCACCTTGATCTATCCATCGTGTTGGAACTTGTGTTTTTCTTGTCACGCCAACTTTCACTTCACTTGATAAGGCTAAATAAACAATATGTGGTTGTAATTGTACTCGTTTTTCGTAGTCCAAATCTCTATCTTCAATATCTAAATGTGCTGTCGATAATTCTGGTTTCATAATCCAATCGCCTGCCGATGCGCTACTCATAAAGCAATCATAACAAAATCCTTGACGGAAAATTTTCTTTTTCTTACCACATTCCAAACATTGATAGCCAAGAAAATTAATTTCTAACGATTTGTTTAACAACTGATTCAAATTCAAAAAACTGTTTTGAAAAACCAAATAATACTGAATTGGATTAGAAAACTCGGTTTGCATTTTGGTTAGAACGCCTTCGTATTGCATATTAAATATTAGATTTATGATATTAGATTTTAAATATTTTACTATTTTAGCGTAAATATAGATGTTGTCTAACATTAAACCAATCTCATTATGAAAAATTTCTTTGTTATAATGACTTTTATATTGTTAAGTTCATTTACGATAAAATCGGAATCTAATTTACTTCCTGACGGCTATTATTCAGCTATTTTGGATGAAGAATTTAAAAAAAGAGAGTTGAATGATTTTGAGTTTTTGGTTCAAAATGGCAAATTCACTATAAAAATAGCTGATAAATTAGAAACCTTAGAAATGGAATGGTTGGATGAAAACTCCTTTATTGTAAAAGGATACACAGAACCAAAATCGCCTAGTGAATTTGAGCAAAAACTATTGAAAGATTATCGACCAACATTTAACATATATAAAAATAACAATAAAGAATATACGTTCTCTGTTGGTGAAGAAAATGATAAAGAACCAATATTAGCAGGAAGTTTGACTAAAATATAATTCATTTTAATTTTATCGAAGTAAATATCAGCTTAATGAAAATCATTTTAGAAAGAAATCTCAATTTCATTCAGTTTCAAAATTTAGTTATTGTGACTTTTGTTTTAATAATGACTTTTTTAGCTATGCTAAATTCACTTGCTTTAGTAGATTTCATTCTAATTAAGATTATTCTTTTCCTATAAATAATCTTTTTTACACTACTTCTTCTAACAAAAAAAGGATTAGTGGTAGAAAATAATAGACTTTATAAAGCTGTTTTTTTATTTAATCAATTAATCTTAAGAAAAGAAGTCCCAAACAATTTCAAAAGATTTTCCTTGCTAGTTGGAAAATTATCGACAAATTATAATTATTCCTATGAAATTGCTGATTTTCACAATTGGGAACCTAATTTAAATGTATCAATTTCTGCTTACTCTTTAATGATATTAAGTGATGATCATCGAAAAAGAATGAATGTTTTAACCTTAACAAAAATTGAAAAAGCAAAAGAAGCGGTAGACTTTGTTATAAAAAACACTTCATTAAAGTATGAAAAGTACAATCCAACGTAGTTGTTTTTTCTTAACTTGTTTTTAAAAAGCTATCTTTATTTAATTTGAAACGTTATTTTTCATAACTTCGTTTTTCATAGCAAAAAGACATTTGTTCCAAAATCTGAAAAGTATATAAATTAGAAAACTGAGCAATAAAGCATGAAAAACAATATTTTTAACTATTAATAAATTAAAAAAATTACGCTTAATGAAACTTAATATCTTAATGGTTTAATTATTTGATTCTAATTTTTTTAACTTCGTATTTCTAACTTCCTAATTCGTACTTTACAATGCCTTTTCCAATAATTAATTCTATCGCATCTTGGGTTTTAAAGCAACGCATTCATCAGATTGAGTTGTTTCTTAAATATCCTAATGAAGTTCAGGATGAGTTACTTATGAACTTAATTCACAATTGTGAAGAAACCGTTATTGGAAAAAAATACGATTTTGAATCGATACGAAATTATAAAACGTTTACCGAAAGAGTTCCGGTTTCTACCTACGAAGAATTGGAACCTATGATTGAACTTACTCGAAAAGGTGCACAAAACGTTTTTTGGAATACACCTATAAAATGGTTTGCAAAATCAAGTGGAACTACAAACGCTAAAAGTAAATTTATTCCTGTAAGTAATGAAGCTTTGGAAGATTGTCATTACAAAGGCAGTAAAGATTTGTTGTGTATGTATTTGAACAACAATGAAAATTCGGATATGTTTCTTGGAAAAAGTTTGCGTCTTGGAGGCAGTTCGCAGATTTATGAAAACAACAATACTTCTTTTGGTGATTTATCAGCAATATTGATAGAAAATATGCCAATGTGGGCTGAATTTAGCAGCACACCAAGCAATAAAGTTTCGTTAATGAGCGAATGGGAAACCAAATTAACTGCCATTATTAACGAAACCAAGACAGAAAATGTAACCAGTTTTGCAGGTGTTCCTTCATGGATGCTGGTATTATTGAATCGAATTCTGACCGAAACCAACAATTCTAATTTGATGGAATTGTGGCCCAATTTAGAAGTATATTTCCACGGAGGCGTAAATTTCGAACCCTATCGTGAGCAATATCAAAAGATTATTCCGAATAGTGATTTTAAATATTATGAAATTTACAATGCTTCCGAAGGATTTTTTGCCATTCAAGATTTGAATTATTCTAACGATTTATTGTTGATGTTGGATTATGGTATTTTCTACGAGTTCATTCCGATGGATACTTTTGGAACGCCAAACCAGCGCATTGTTAGTTTAGCCGATGTTGAATTGTTTAAAAATTATGCCATTGTAATCACAACTAATTCAGGATTATGGCGTTATATGATTGGTGACACGGTTCGATTTACATCTTTAAAACCTTACAGAATTAGAGTTTCAGGAAGAACCAAGCATCATATTAATGTTTTTGGAGAAGAATTAATGGTTGAAAATACGGATACTGCGATTGCTAAAACAAGTTCGGTATTGAATTGTGAAGTTAAAGATTACACGGTTGCTCCTATTTTCATGAAAGGAAAAGAAAAAGGCGCACACGAATGGATGATTGAATTTAAAAAACATCCTGAAGATATAGCTCAATTTCAAAAAGTATTGGACGAAACGTTGCAAACCGTCAATTCTGATTATGAAGCTAAACGTTATAACAATATGACATTAAATCAATTGAAAGTAAATGTTGCGCGTGAAAATCTATTTTATGATTGGTTAAAAGAGCAAGACAAATTGGGTGGACAACATAAAATTCCGAGATTGTCTAACGAACGTGATTATTTGGAACAATTGATTGGGATGCAGACGAGTGTAAATTCCAAAGGTTAAAATTCCAAAAAAATGAAAAAAACTGCTTCCCTACTCCTACTCACTTTATCCATAATTTCTTGTGGACCAAAAAAAATGAAATGCTACGGAAAACGTTGTGTGGAAACTTCAATTGAAAAAGAAAGTTCAGTACCTTCGCATCGCAATTCGTAATTCCTAAATCCTTTTTTGAAAACTAAACTTTACTTAGCCTTATTCTGTGTTGCCTTCTTTTGGGGAACAACTTTTTTAGGCATTCGAATTGGCATTGAAACCATTCCTCCTTTTCTTCTTGCAGGAATTCGTAATTTAATTTCTGGTTTTATCATTTTCTTTTATTTATTATTTCAACGAAAATTAGACCCTGTAAATCCGAGGCAATTTCTTAGAGCTTTTATCTTATCTTTAATGATGATTGTTCTAGCCAACGGATTAACAACCTATTCTGAAAAGTATATTACTAGTGGTTTAGCATCTTTAATTTCGACTTTATCACCATTTTTTGTACTAATTTTGAATTTGATTTTAGGCAACGAAAAACTTTCTATCAAAACCACGCTTGGAATCTTACTAGGAATGTTTGGAATCTTTCTAATCTACCAAAATAGTCTTTCCGATTTATTGAATCCTGAGTATCGACAAGGAGTTTTTGCTATTTTAATTGCCGTTTTAATGTGGGCAATCGGAACCATTATCACAAAAAAAGGAAGTGCAAATTCGTTAACCATGCTTATGAATGTAAGTGTTCAAATGATCATTGCCGGAATCATTTTGACCGCAACTCAATTCATTTTAACTCCAACTATTTCTACAGAAAATTGGAGTTTACGCAGCATTTTAGCAATGGTTTATTTAGCCGTTTTTGGTTCGGTTGTTGGTTATGTTGCTTATAGTTATTTGATAACACAAATGTCTTCTACCAAAGTTTCGGTTTTATCTTATGTTAACGTTGTTGTCGCTTTATTTTTGGGTTGGCTTATTCTCGATGAGACAATTACTCCTCAAATTATTATAGCAGCCTCACTAATTATTGGTGGTGTCTTTATTGTAAACTACAAAAAAATAAGATAATAAAAACTAATAAAGCTCAAAAAAATACATTTTTGAGCTTTATTAGACTTTTTTTGCTAGCTTGAAATTATCTATGAAGCAATTTCCAATCGTTTCAATAAATTTTTATTCAAAGTATGTTCGGCGTATTCTTTATCAATTTCTAAAGACTTATCATCGGAACTTGGTAATTCATACATAGCATCGGTTAAGATTGCTTCACATAACGAACGTAATCCACGCGCACCTAATTTGTATTCTAATGCTTTTTCTACAACGTAATCTAAAGCTTCGTTAGTGATGGTGAATTTTACATCATCCATATCAAATAGCTTTTCGTATTGTTTTATCAAAGCATTTTTTGGTTCGGTTAGAATAGAACGTAACGTTTCTTTATTTAAAGGATCCATATGAGTTAATACTGGCAAACGACCAATAATTTCTGGAATTAAACCAAAATCTTTGATATCCTTAGGTATGATATACTGTAGTAAATTTTCCTTATCAATATTGTCAACATTTCTTGAAGTTGAATATCCAACAGCGGTTCTGTTTAAACGTTTTGAAATGATTCTTTCAATTCCGTCAAAAGCTCCACCAGCGATGAATAATATATTTTGAGTATTAACCTCAACAAATTTTTGATCTGGATGTTTTCTTCCTCCTTTTGGTGGTACATTAACAACAGTTCCTTCCAATAATTTTAATAATGCTTGTTGTACACCTTCACCAGAAACATCTCGAGTTATCGATGGATTATCACTTTTACGAGCAATTTTATCAATTTCGTCAATAAAAACAATTCCTCTTTCTGCTTTAGTAACATCATAATCGGCTGCTTGAAGTAAACGTGTTAAAATACTTTCCACATCTTCTCCAACATAACCAGCTTCAGTTAAAACAGTCGCGTCAACTATAGCTAAAGGAACATCTAACATACGAGCAATCGTTTTTGCTACTAACGTTTTTCCGGTTCCAGTTTGTCCAACCATAATGATGTTTGATTTTTCAATTTCAACATCTTCGGCTACTTGTTGTTGCATTAATCGTTTGTAGTGATTGTACACTGCAACCGACATTACTTTTTTGGTTTGCTCTTGACCAATTACATATTCGTCAAGAAATGCTCTGATTTCTTTTGGCTTACGCAAAACTAAATCGGTAGCAATTTTTGCATTGGAATTGGTTTTTAATTCTTCTAAAATAATTCCATGTGCTTGTTCAATACAGCGGTCGCAAATGTGCGCGTCAATTCCGGCAATCAATAAATTGGTTTCCGGTTTTTTTCTTCCGCAGAAGGAACATTCTAATTTTTCTTTTGCCATTATTTATAGGTAGTAGTTGATAGGCTTTAGGTTGTAGGCTACCTAAAACCTATCACCTAAAACCCACAACCTTTAATTATCTTCTTAAAACTTCATCAATCATTCCGTATTCTTTTGCTTCATCAGCAATCATCCAATAATCTCTTTCAGAGTCTCTATGTACTTTTTCGAAAGTTTGACCTGAATGGTTTGAAATTATTTCATACAACTCGTTTTTCAATTTCAACATTTCTTTCAGGTTGATTTCCATATCGGTTGCAACTCCTGAAGCGCCACCTGAAGGTTGATGAATCATTACTCTTGAATGTGGTAATGCCGAACGTTTTCCTGCTGCACCAGCACAAAGTAAAACGGCTCCCATTGAAGCTGCCATTCCTGTGCAAATTGTTGCTACATCTGGTTTGATGTATTGCATAGTGTCATAAATTCCTAAACCAGCATAAACGCTTCCGCCGGGAGAATTGATATAAATTTGAATGTCTTTAGAAGCATCAACTGATTCTAAAAACAATAATTGTGCTTGAATGATATTTGCCATATAATCATCAACTCCTGTTCCCATAAAGATGATTCTATCCATCATTAAACGAGAGAAAACGTCTAATTGCGAAATATTTAATTGGCGTTCTTCAATAATATAAGGCGTTAAACTAGCGACCATTTTATCGTAGTACAAGCTATTTACTCCATGATGCTTAGTAGCGAATTTTTTAAATTCTTTTCCGTAGTTCATTTTATTACTGTTATATGTTATTTAATGTAAGCTTTAAAACTAATGCAAATGTCGTTCCTTTTATTTTAAGTGACAAACTGTCTGAAAACAAAAGCGTCAAAATCAACTGACTTTGACGCTCAAATATAATAAATTATCTTTTACAATTAGTGGTTTAGTTCACCATACATTGCTTTAATAAACTCTTCGTAATTAACTTCTTTTGTTTTAGCTTTTACTTTTTCTTTGTAAAGGTTTAACATTTTTTCACTCATTACTTGCTCTGAAAGACGTTTTACCTCATCTTGATTAGACATAACTCTAGCAACAATTCCTTGAACATCTTCGTCTGTAGGATTCATTTGACCGAATTGTGCCATTTGTTTTTTGATTAAACCTGAAGTAAAATCTTTTAATTCTTCAAAAGTAATTTGAAGATTATTATCTGCCATTACTTTACCTTCAATTAATTGGTAACGCAATCCGTTTTCAGATTTTGTGTATTCTTCTTCAGCTTGTTCTGCTGTTAATGGATTTTCACCAGCAGTTTGTATCCATTTTTTTAAGAATGTTGAAGGTAAATCAAATTTTGTATTAGCAATTAAAGATTCAGTAACGTCATTTAAGAACTTTTGATTAGCTTGTTGCTCAAATTGTGTTTCAGCATCCTCCTTAATTTTAGCTTTTAATTCTTCCAATGAATTTACAGCTCCTGGGCCAAATAATTTATCGAATAACTCTTGGTTTAATTCTGCTGGTTCGCTTGCCACAACTTCATCAATTGTGAATGTAACTTCGATATCTAAACCATGAACATCATCGTGACCAATAGCCAAAACATCCATTAATTTATGGTCATCATTGAAAAGACCTTTGGTTCTAAGCGTAACGACATCACCAACTTTTTTGCCTAAGAACAATTTTGCTGTTTTTGCATCAGCAAATAATTCCATATCTAAAGATGTTCTATTGTTTATTCCTTTTTCTTCGTTTGTAAAAATTCCAGAAACATCATTCCCTTCTGCAACAACAATTGCCGAAACTATTTTACCATATTGTTTTTGGATTCTTGCAACTTGAGCATTTAACATAGTGTCGTCTGCAATAATTTTGTATTGAACCACATCATTTTTAGCTGTTAAATCAACAGAAAATGTTGGAGCTAATCCTAACTCGAAATCGAATTTAAAATCTTCTGCATCCCAATTGAAACTTTCGGTAACTACAGGCAATGGATTTCCAAGGATATCTAATTTTTCTTGCTGTAAATATCGGTTTAAATTTTCTTGTAAAACTTTGTTTACTTCTTCTAATAAAACTGGCTTACCGTATTGTTTTTGTATTAGACTCATTGGCACTGCTCCTTTTCGAAAACCTGGAATTGAAGCATTTTTACGATAATCTGCTAATACTTTTTCTACTTTTGGAGCATAATCAGCTTTAGAAACCTCTACAGTTACTACAGCATTTAATGCATCTACATTATTTCTTGTAATATTCATTTCTTCGTGTTTTATACATACTAAAATTGGGTTGCAAAATTATAACATTTATGCAACCCAACCAATTTTATTTTATTGATTTTTAAACTATTGTTTGCCTTCGCCTGTGAGTTGAAAAACTAGTGATTGTGAAAGCGACAAAATAACACTAAAGAACAAGGCTGTCCAAAATCCGTTTACATCAAATCCATCTACCAAATGATCACATAATAAAATAATTATTGCATTAATTACTAGTAGAAACAAACCAAATGTCAAAAGCGTAACGGGCAATGTAAACAATACTAAAACAGGTTTTACAAAGAAGTTTAACAGTCCGAAAACTACAGCTACAGTAAGTGCCGTTGTAAATTGATCGACAACGACACCTTTCATTAAATAGGAAATTATCATGACCAGTAAAGACGTCAGTAAGATTCTTAAAACTAATTTCATTTTTTTTTTATTACTTAAATGCAAAACTAATACCAAAAAACATTTTTTTTGAAAAAAAATCGAAAGTATTGAAAGAAAACTAATTAAATAGTACATTTGTTTAAAATATAAAAAACAATCTATATGAAAAAACTATTACTTTCTTTGTTATTTATCGGTTCTTTCTCTTCAAATGCTCAGGTGACAGTATTTGAAGATAGTTTCGAAAGCTACACCAATTTTGCCATTAGTGGATTTGGAAACTGGCAAACAATTGACGTAGATTTATTGCCAACTTATGTTGGTGGATTACCTCCAGGTGTTCAATCATCTTGGCCAAATTCTGGAGCACCAATGGCTTTTCAGATTTTCAATCCTTCTTCAACAACACCACAACCTGTTGAAAATAGCACTGACGCTTGTAATATTAATGTCAATCCTCCTGTCACAAACGAAAATTTTGATCCAAGAACAGGCTCTAAATATGCTGCCTGTTGGGGTGCTGTTCCTTCTACAACTGGTGGCGCTACAGCTAACAATGATTGGTTGGTTAGCCCCGTTATTAACCTCGGAGCTTCAAACAATGAATTGAAATTTTGGGTAAAATCGTTATCTAACTGTTATGGTTTAGAGCGCTATCGTGTTGGTGTTTACGTTGGTACAGGAACTCCTACTCCAGCTGATTTTGTAAATATATCTGGAATTACTGCGCTTTCTGCTCCGTATGGCGCATGGGAAGAACGTACTTTTGCACTTAATGCATATAGTAATCAATCTATTAGAATTGGAATAAGATGCATATCAGCAGATGTTTACATGTTTATGGTAGACGACTTTAGAGTTACCTCTTCTAATTTGAAGGTTGATGAATTTTTTTCAAATAAATTTTCAGCCTACCCTAACCCAGCTACTAACAGTATAACTGTTGCAAACAACGAAAGCATTATTTTAAATTCTATTTCTATTACTGACATTAATGGTAGAAACGTAAAAGAAGTTAAGGTAAATAATGTTTCTGAAACTGAAGTGAATATTTCTGATTTGAGCTCTGGAATTTATTTCATGAACATTAATACAGACAACGGAAAAGCGGTAAAAAAAATTATCAAAAACTAGCTTATTCTGTTTTTGTTTTAAAGTAGAAGTCCTTTTCAAAAACAATTTGAAAAGGACTTTTTTTAATTTTAGTTCACAATCATTTTTTTGGTTATTATTTCCTCTCCGTTAGAAATTAAGCTGTACAAGTACATCCCTTTTCCTAAAACACCTGCTTCAATCGTAATACTACCATTTGCTTTATCTAACTTATATTCTTTAATTGTTTGACCGTTTAAATTAAAGATAAGCAGTGAAGCCTCAAGTTCATTTGCAGGGAGAGAATACTCAATAACCGATGATGTTCTAAAAGGATTCGGCGTATTTTGTCCTAAATAAAATCCGTTGGTTTTAATTGTTTCTAATTCTCCGTCGGTGAAGTTTTTCTTGCTGCTCACCACATAGGTCTTTTCTGATGTTGCAAGCTTTTCTTTAAGTACTGTTACCTCATTTGATAATTCTTTAAGTGATTCTGTTAAAATTGATACTAAACCAACATAATTAACTGCTTTTAATGTTCTTGTGCCTGTTTGTACATTTTTTTCATCGAATATTGGATGCAATACATCAGAAACTAATTCAGGATATACTTTTTCTAATTCTTGTGCTATAAAGCCATGTTGAATTCCGTTTGGCAAGTTAAGTTGCAAACCACCTTGATTTTGCTCAAAATTGTAGGTAACTGGATTTAGAAGTTTTAATTTCTCCAAGCTATTTTCTTCTGTTTTAATATCTTTCTTTAATCGTGCATCAGAGCCAAAAAAACCTTGTGTTGCATATACAGTACCTGCGAAATATCCTGCATAGTTACCGATTGGTCCAGCAACTTGTGAAGCCCCACCGAAAGCAGAAGCAGAACCGAAAACACCAATATTAACACTGCTATTTGCGGAACTGTTATTGACAATGGCAAGAACTCCGTAATTATTAGTAGGTATGATTGTATTGATAACCGACTTTAAACCAAAATTTTCAAAATTACCCCCATTATTGTTGTTTATAAATACTCCAGGAATATTTAGCGTATTAACTTCAAGCTTCGGAACTGACTGTCTTGTAGCAAGTGAACCTTGAACTGGCACAAAAGCAGATGTTTCTCCCAACAAAGCAGTTAAATTAGATCTTAGCGTAAAAGCCAATCTATCTGTTGTAGGGTCGGTTGAACTTGTGGAGGTTCTAAATTCTAAATTACCTTGACTAGTTGACGCTGTTGTCGGAGTTGCACTATCTCCAAGCCATTGAATAAAGGGATTTCCTGCTGCTGTTGCATTTGCTCCAGTTGCTTGAATAGCACCTGAATAACCCATTACTAATCCTCTTCCTGCTCTTTGTACACGAATTCCATATAAAGTTTGAGTTGCAGTATTCAACTTACCCAAAGATAACCATTGCGTAGTTGGCCCGAAATTAAAACTTGCTCCAATACCTGGCGTGTCTAATTGAGTAATCAGACCTGATCTAAATCTAAATGCTTCAAAAGGTGCTCCTCCTGTAATTGCGGAGGCAACAACACCATTTGATTGGTTTTGAGCAAAACTCACAGTTGTGAATAGAATCACAAGAAAAGCCGAAAAATTTAATTTTGTTTTCATAAATAAATGATTTAAAGTTTATTAAATTTAGTTTAACAATTTAAAACTATAAATAAACACATGTTAAAATTAACATAAATTATTATAAATGAAAGTCAAAAAATAGAAAAAACCCAATAAAATAAGATAATTTATAATTTATTAAAAATAAATTAACTATTGTTAAATGTAGTACAAATTCTACAAATTAATTACTGTTATTTAAAAAAGCACTTGTCTCTTCAAAAAATAATTTCGGATTTTCTGCATGAAGCCAATGTCCAACATTTGGAATTGTTACTATTTTATAATTCGGAAAATGACGCTCAATTTCGGGTAAGTCTTTATTTAAAATATAATTAGAATTTTCCCCACGAATAAACAACGTAGCATTTTTATACATAGCATCAGCAGGTAGTTGTGTCCCAATGACCTCTATTTTTGCATTAAAAACATTAAGATTAAACCTAAAGGCTAGTTGACCAGGATCCTTCCAATACAAATTTTTCATTAAAAACTGGCGAGTTCCAAAATCTGGAATAAAAGGATATAATTGCTCTTCGACTTCGCTTCGGCTTGGTTTCATTGCAAAATCTATTGCATTTAAACCGGATAAAATATCCTGATGGTGTGCCGGATAATATTTTGGACCAATATCGGCTACAACAAGTTTAGTAACTTTTTCGGCATACTTAGTTGCAAAAAGCATCGCAACTTTTCCGCCCATTGAGTGTCCAATTATAGAAATTTGATCCAAATTATAATACTTACAATATTCTAAAACATCATGAGCCATCACCTCATAGCTAAAATCATCAGAATGAAAACTCTTTCCATGATTCCTTAAATCTAAAACATGCACTTCGAAACCTTCTAAGGCATACTGAGCGCTTAAAGATTTCCAATTATCAGACATTCCTAAAAAACCATGAATTATTAAAAGTGGTTTGCCTTTGCCTTCTATTCTTGAATATAACATCGTTACTTTAATTTTTGTAAATACATATTTACAACATTATCTAATCCTAGATATAAAGCTTCACAAATTAAGGCATGACCAATCGAAACTTCAAGCAAATTATCAACATTATCTTTAAAAAATTTGATATTATCCAAACTCAAATCGTGCCCAGCGTTAATTCCTAAATTTAATTCATTTGCCAAAATTGCCGCTTTCGTATATGGCTCAATTCCTTTATT
Source organism: Flavobacterium sp. (assembly GCA_044361155.1). Classification (GTDB taxonomy): domain Bacteria; phylum Bacteroidota; class Bacteroidia; order Flavobacteriales; family Flavobacteriaceae; genus Flavobacterium. The sequence continues at coordinate 155,616 of JBIKJF010000001.1, read as the reverse complement.
ATTTCCCAAACTATATTGGTGTGCAAAATCTTCTGTGTAAAGTTCAATTCTTTCTGTTCCTGTAGCTTTAGCACCTTCAATCATTTCTAAAACTGGATCTACAAAAATTGACGTTCTAATATCGTTTCTTTGAAACTCTTGAATTACTTCTTTCAAATACGATTGATGTTTAACAGTATCCCAACCTGCAGACGATGTAATTGCGCCAATGGCGTCTGGCACTAAAGTAACTTGTGTAGGTTTACACTCTAAAACTAAATCGATAAAATTATGCTGCGGATTTCCTTCTATATTGTATTCTGCAACAACAAGCGACTTTAAATCACGTGCATCTTGGTAACGAATATGGCGTTCGTCGGGACGCGGATGAATAGTAATACCTTGTGCACCAAATCTTTGAATATCTTTAGCAACTTGCAATAAATTGGGAACATTGCCACCACGTGCATTACGTAAGGTTGCAATTTTGTTAATATTTACACTTAATTTTGTCATATTTTTTTGTAAAATTTGATTTTAGAAATTCTGATTACAAAAATACAAAGTTAAAATAAGGATTTATATCCTAAAATTTGATTATTTTGCAACAAATATTGAATCATTGCTATGACGGAAATTACAGATTACATTACAAAAGATTACAAAGCTATTGACAGTCAGGAAACTATTGCCAAAGTGCAAGATTTTTTTCAGGAGGTAGCCTTTTCTCATTTTTCTGTAGTAAATAAAGGAATTTATATAGGATGTATAGCTGCAGACGATGTTGAAACTTTTGACAGCGACAAAACCGTAGCTGATTATAAGTATGCTTTAGAAGGTTTTTTTGTGCGAAAGAATATGATTTGGCTCGATGTCCTTGAAGTTTTTGCCAAAAATCACACCAATATTGTTCCGGTTCTTGATGACGACAACGCTTATATAGGATATTATGAACTAGAAGACATTGTTAAATTTTTTCATGAAACACCATTTTTGAAAGAACAAGGTGGTATTATTGTAGTTAAAAAAAATGTGTTAGACTATTCGATGAGTCAGGTAACGCAAATTGTCGAGAGTAATAACGGCAAACTTCTTGGGTTATTTATTTCTGAAGCTGATGCAGATAGTGTTCAAATTACGATAAAAATTGTCCTTGGCGGATTAAATGATATCATTCAAACTTTTAGAAGATATAATTACGAAATTATATCAGAGCATCATGAGGATAACTACATTAATAGCTTGAAAGAGCGTTCCGATTATTTAGACAAATACTTAAACATTTAATATGAAAGTAGCAATTTTCGGACAATATTATCAAAACGATACACGACCAATTATTAGGAATATTTTTTTATTCTTTAACAATAATAATGTAGAATTGGTTATTGAAGAAAGTTTCTTGAAAATATTATTCGAACATCAAATAGTAAAAAAAGAGTACAAAACATTTAACAATCATACTTGCTTGGATGCTAGTTTTGATATTTTGGTAAGCATTGGTGGCGACGGAACTATTTTACGTGCAGCAACCTATGTTAGAAATAGCGGCATACCTATTCTTGGTGTAAACGCCGGACGACTTGGTTTTTTAGCAAAAGTTCAAAATGATAACATCGATTCGTTTTTACAAATTGTCCTTGAAAAAAAATATACCATTACTGAACGTACCTTATTAAGTTTATTTTGTTCAGCAGGAAACGAGCAAATCACTGAGTTAAATTTTGCCATGAATGAAGTGACTGTAAGCAGAAAAGACACTACTTCCATGATCACTATTGATACCTCGCTAAATGGTGAATATTTAAACTCCTATTGGGCAGATGGTTTAATAATTTCTACACCAACAGGATCTACAGGTTATTCGTTAAGTTGCGGCGGACCGATTTTGACGCCAGAAGTAAAAGGGTTGGTTATAACACCAATAGCACCACACAACTTAAATGCCAGACCGCTTGTAATACCAGACGATACAGAAATTAAGCTAAAGGTTTCGGGGCGTGAAAAACAATATCTTGTTTCATTAGATTCGCGTATTGCAACTTTAAATAATAATGCCGAGCTAACAATAAAAAAAACGCCCTACAAAATTAATATGGTAGAAATTCCAAAAGAAACTTTCTTTAAAACATTAAGAAATAAACTGCTTTGGGGTGAAGATAAACGAAATTAAAACACATTTCAATACTACATCTTAAAATTTTTCGTTTTATAGCTGTCTGTTTTTATGACATTTTTTTTAACTTTCATTGTAGCAATCATAATTTAGCATAAAAACTACTATCATGTTTTATTAGTGGCTATAATTATTATATTTGCACGCTATTTTTCAATTAATGAAAAGATTTTTTATATTAATTTTTATATTAGGCTTACCTAAGTTAAACGCTCAAATTCATGAAGTTGGCGTTTTTCTTGGCGGTGCCAACTATGTTGGTGATGTTGGTAAAACTAATTACGTTAATCCCAACGAATTAGCTTTTGGCTTTATCTACAAATGGAATAAAAGTCCGAGACATGCTTACCGCTTCTCTTACAATCAATCAAAATTAATTGGAAATGATTTAGATTCGGAAGTTCCAGGAAGACTTAAAAGAGGATTTAATTTTGAAAATAGTGTCAAAGAATTTTCTTTAGGTTTAGAATTCAATTTTTTTGACTTTAATTTGCATCAAATGGAACAAAAAATAACGCCTTATGTATTTACTGGTTTAAGCTACTTTATTTATGATGAACTATTTATGATAAATAAAACAACAAAACTAGATTTTACAAGTAGTACATTTGCAATACCTATGGTAGTTGGAATAAAATCGAATATAACGCCAACGCTAATTCTAGGAGCAGAAATTGGTGCGCGTTATACTTTTACCGATAATTTAGACGGAAGCAATCCTGAAAATGAACGTTTAGAAAATTTAAAATTTGGAAACCTAAATAGTAACGATTGGTATTTTTTTACAGGATTAACCCTAACATATACCTTTGGTGAAAAACCATGTTATTGTGCAGAATAAGATTATGAGTTTACTAGAATCAATAGATACAAATCGACTACCAAAACATTTAGCCATAGTGATGGATGGGAACGGTCGTTGGGCAAAACAAAAAGGTTTTATGCGTGCTTTTGGTCACGAAAACGGAACCAAATCAGTTAGAACAACGGTAGAGCAATGCGCCAAACTTGGTATTGAAAACTTAACTTTATATGCATTTTCGACCGAAAATTGGAATCGCCCAAAACTAGAAGTTGATACTTTGATGAAGTTGCTAATAAGTTCCTTAAAAAGTGAATTAAAAACACTTCAGGAAAACAATATTAAACTTAATTCTATTGGAAACCTTGATAAAATGCCCAAAAGCATTCAAAAAGAACTCCATGAGGTAATAGAAAAAACTAAGAACAACTCCCGTATGACATTGACTTTAGCGCTCAGTTATGGGTCTCGAGAAGAATTAATAAATGTCGTTAAAAAAATAAGTGATAAAGTTAAAAATAATATAATTTCAATAGAGACTATTGATGAATCAATTATAAATCAGCATCTTTACACGCACAATCTACCCGATGTAGATTTGCTAATTAGAACCAGTGGCGAACATAGAATAAGTAATTTTTTGTTATGGCAAATAGCATACGCAGAATTATTTTTTACCGATGTATTATGGCCCGACTTTACAGAAGAACATTTATATGAAGCCATCGTTAGTTATCAAAAAAGAGAACGTAGATTTGGAAAAACCAGTGAACAAATTAAACCATAAGTTAGTGTCAACCAATACCATGAAAACCATCCTATCAATTTTGTTTTTAGGATCAATCTTTACTTTACAAGCACAAGAACGCCTTCCCTTTAATGATAGTAAAAAATACTTCTTAGCAGATGTAGAAGTAAATGGAAAATTATCTTTCAATAAACAAACAGTAGTAACCTTTGCCGGATTAGAAAAAGGTCAAGCAATTGTTATTCCTGGCGAAGAAATAAGTAATGCCATTAAGAAATTAGGAAAACTAGGCCTTTTTAGTGATATTGATTTTTATTTAAAAGAAGTTAAGGGTGATAGTGTTTATATCGAATTAAATATCAACGAACTACCAAAACTGAGCGAAGTAAAAATAAATGGCTTAAAAAAGGGTAAAGTTGAGGATATCTTAAAAGAAATTGAACTAACTAAAGGTAAAATTGTAAACGAAAACTTAATTACAACTACTAAAAACTACCTTGAAAATAAGTATAAAAAGGATGGTTTTTACAATACAAAAGTTGCAATTAATACCCTTAATGACACAACCGAAATTAATCATGTAAAAATGGTTGTTTTGGTAGATAAAGGTGAAAAAATAAAAATTACAAAAATCGACTTTGAAGGAAACCAAAAATTTAGTGACAAAAAGCTTCGCAAAGCAATGAAAAACACTAAAGTTATAAATCCTATAAGAATTCTTAAGGCATCAAAATACATCAAAGATAAATATAAAGAAGATTTAAATTCGGTTGTAGGAAAATACAAAGAAAAAGGTTTTAGAGACGCAAGAGTAGTTGCAGATTCTGTTTGGATTGATAAATCAAAAAATAAAATTGCTATCAACGTAAAAGTTGAAGAAGGAAATAAATATTACTTTGGAAATATAAAATTCTTAGGAAATACTGTTTACTCTGATCAGTATTTAAATCAAATACTCGGAATAAGTAAAGGCGATGTTTATAATGGTGTGCTTTTAGAAAAAAGAGTTTCAGACAAGTCTAAACCCGACGGAAACGACATATCGAATTTATATCAAAATAATGGCTATCTTTTTTCAAGTGTTAACCCAGTAGAAGTAAAAACCACTGACGAAGCCATCGATTTTGAAATTAGAATAAATGAAGGTCCGCTTGCTTATTTCAACAAAGTTACGGTTTCTGGAAATGATAAAACCAACGATGCCGTTATTTATCGTGAAATAAAAACTAAACCTGGCAGAAAATGGAGCAAAGAAGAAGTTATTCGAACCATTAGAGAACTAGGACAATTGGGATTTTTTGAAGCAGAAACTATTCAACCTGAAGTAAAAAATGCCGACCCTGTTGCAGGAACTGTTGACGTAAATTGGCCACTAGTTGAAAGAGGTTCGAGCCAAATCGAACTGCAAGGTGGTTATGGCGGTGGCGGTTTTATTGGAACCCTAGGTTTATCATTTAATAATTTTTCGGTTAGAAATTTATTTAATAAAGAAGCTTATAGACCTTTGCCAATGGGTGACGGTCAAAAAGTTTCACTTAGAGCGCAAGCAGCTACGTTCTTCCAGACTTATAGTTTATCGTTCTCAGAACCATGGTTTGGTGGAAAAAAGCCAGTGAGTTTTTCTGCATCGTTATCGCATAGTAAACAGTTCCTTTTTACGGGTGGTACACAAGTTGATCGAGATAAAAGTTTTAACATAACAACATTATCTATTGGTGTTGCAAAAAGACTAACTGTTCCAGACGATTTTTTTGTTTTATCTAATGCTGTTAGTTTTCAATACTACGATTTAAATAACTATTTTGATAACAACCAATTATTTACCTTTGGCAATGGCGCCTCAAGAAATTTAGCATTTACAGTTGGTTTAACTAGAAACAGCAAGGGAGACAATCCTATCTATCCAACTAAAGGATCAGAGTTTAGTGTTGTGGCAAAATTTACACCACCTTATTCACTTTTTAATGACATAGATTATAGTGATTTAGGAAATCAATTAGAATACAAATTACGATACGCAGGAGTTTCTGGTTTTGATACTGACGGAAATCTAGTAAATCCTGGAGATTTAGTTCAAAATATTACCAATGCAAACGGTGCAATTATTGGGATTAAAAAGATAGAAGAAGCTAATTTTAGAGACGCTAGTGTAGACCAATCGAAAGTAGATCAGGAACGATTTAATTGGTTAGAATATTATAAATTAAAATTTAAAGCGGATTGGTTTACTAGAATTGCTGGAACACCACAAAAAGCACTCGTTGTAAGAGCTTTGGGAGAATTTGGTTTTTTAGGAGCTTACAACAACGATAGAGGTTTAGTGCCATTCGAACGATTTTTTGTAGGTGGTGATGGATTAGCTAACTTTGCGTTGGATGGTAGAGAAATTATTCAACTTAGAGGATACGAAAATAATTCACTTTCTCCAGATGGCGGAGGTACTATTTACAATAAATTTTCGTTAGAGTTAAGGTATCCGATTACGCTAAAAGGAAGTACGTCAATTTATACCCTAGGATTTTTAGAAGCTGGCTCTTCTTTTAGTGATTTCAAAAGATTTGACCCATTCCAAATACAGCGTTCGGCGGGTCTTGGTTTGCGCGTATTTATGCCGGCATTCGGACTTCTAGGAATTGACTTTGGGCATGGATTTGATCCAGCACCTGGACAAGTTCAAAAAAGTGGTTGGCAAACACATTTTATAATTGGACAACAATTTTAGTATATTTGTTTAAATTTATAATAGATAGAAAAAAAAATCGTTTACAATTACCCGCACCGCGTAATAAAAAATGCGAAGACGGATACTGTAATTATGATAAAAAAATTAAATAGTACGAGTATGAAAAAATGTTCTTTACTAATTCTTACAGCATTATTATCACTTTTCTCAACTGCACAAACTAGAGGAGTAAAAATAGGTTATATTGATATGGAATACATTCTTGAAAAAGTTCCAGATTATGCCGAAGCTAAAAGTCAGCTTGAAGCAAAAGCCCAAAAATGGAAGCAAGAAATAGAAGAAAAGAAAATAGAAATAGCAAAATTAAAAGAAAGTTTAAAAACAGAGAAAGTCCTACTTACCAAAGAACTTATTGAAGAACGCGAAGAAGAAATTTCGTTTGTAGAAACCGAGTTGTTAAACTATCAACAAAAAAGATTTGGTCCTAATGGCGACCTGGTACTACAAAAAGCAGTTTTGGTAAAACCTATACAAGATCAGGTTTTTAACGCGGTTCAAGATATTGCCGAGGTTAAAAAATATGATTACATCCTAGATAAATCCTCCGATTTAACTATTCTATTTGCTGCCAAGCGATTTGATATTTCAGACCGTGTTGTAAGTGCGCTTACTAGAGCAGAAAAAAGAGAGCAAATGTCTAAAAAACAATTAAAACTTGAAGAAGAAAGAGAACGCAAACAAGATTTAATAGACGATAATCCAGAACTTAGTGAGCGTCAAAAAGCCAATGAACAGAAAAAGCTAGAACGAGATAAAAACCTTGAAGACAGAAAATTAGCTGTAGAAGAAAAGAAAAAAGCATTTGAAGCGCGACGTCAGAAACTACTAGACGAAAGAAACAACAAAAAAAATGGCACAGTTTCTGATAATGATACAAAAGACACCACAGATGGTGCCAAAAATAATCAAGATGCCGAAACAAAAAAACTAGAACGCGAAGATAAAATTGCCAAAGCTCAAGAAGCCAAGACTAAAACGCTCGAAGAACGAAAAAAACTAATCGAAGACCGAAAAAAGGCAACAGAAGACAAACGTTTAAAAGCAATTGCCGACAGAGAAGCTTTGAGAAAAGCAAAAGAAGAAGAATTAAAGAAAAATAAAGAAGAAAATAGTAAACCATAAAACAATAATTAAATTAACAAGAAAATGAAACAATTAAGAACATTACTAATAGCATCGCTTGTATTTTTAGGAACACAAACAATAAATGCACAAGCAAAAACAGCTCATGTTGATGTAACGGAAGTTATGACCAAAATGCCAGCTGTTGTTGATGCTCAAAATCAATTAAAAAAATTAAGCGAAACATATGACAAAGATTATAAAACTATGGTCGATGAGTATCAAGCAAAAATTAAAAAATACGATGCTGAGGCAGCAACTGCAACAGACGCTGTAAACCAAACACGTCAGGTAGAAGTGCAAGACATGATCAAAAGAATTAACGACTACAAAGAAAATGCACAAAGCGATTTAGGGAAAAAGGAGTCCGATTTAATGAAGCCAATTTTAGAGAAAATTAGAACGTCTATGAAAAAAGTAGCCAAAGAGAAAGGATACCAATATCTTTTGAATTCATCAGATTCTAATGTAGTTTTGATGGCTGATGGTCCAGATTTAACTGCTGATGTCAAAAAAGATTTAGGATTTTAATTTCACAAGAATTTTTTCAAATTCTTTCTAAAATATTTAAAACTGCTCTTACAAACTGAGCAGTTTTTTTTTACATTTGTTGATATGATTAACAACCAACCCATAGGACTATTCGATTCAGGAATTGGCGGTACCTCAATATGGAAAGAAATTCATCATTTACTTCCAAATGAAGATACTATTTACCTTGCTGATAGTAAAAATGCACCCTATGGCGAAAAATCTAAAGAAGAAATCATCCACCTAAGTTGTAAAAACACAGAATTTCTCTTAGAAAACAATTGCAAAATAATTGTAGTCGCCTGCAACACGGCAACGACCAACGCTATAAAAGAACTGCGAACCAAATACAATGTGCCGTTTATTGGTATTGAACCAGCCATAAAACCAGCAGCAATTCATTCAAAAACTCATAAAATCGGAATTCTGGCAACAAAAGGAACTCTAACAAGTGCTTTATTTCACGAAAATGTATTAAAATTTCAAGACATACAAATCATCGAACAAGTTGGGATAGGATTAGTAGAATTAATCGAAAACGGACAACTAAACTCCAACAAAACCAAGACTCTTTTAAAGAATTATTTGATTCCAATGGTAGCACAAAATATCGATTATTTGGTTTTAGGATGCAGTCACTATCCTTATTTAATTCCGCAAATAAAAAAAATTCTTCCCAAAAACATCCAAATCGTCGACTCGGGCGAAGCAGTAGCACGACAAACAGCCGCAATTCTAAAGGAAAAAGTAGGATTCAAAGAGGCGTCAAATTCAAGCAAATTACTTTTTTATACCAACACCAATCCAAAAGTAATCACCACTATTTTACAGCACAAATATCCCGTTATTTACAAAAATTTTTAGTAGCATAAGGAGCGAATCGATAGTAAAATTGCTATACTATGTTCTTGCTTCGGTTCCAATCTTTTATCCCAAAAAAATTGGAATAAAAGGATTTCCAATCCAACAGGGCTATTTAGCTTACCATAGCGCAAAAATTAGCTTAAAAATCAATACCTTTGCAAAAAATGTAAGGTAATGAACAATTCCAATAATAAAAAAAGAACAGCAACATCAGCATCGGGAAGCACTAGAAAAAAAACTACTACTACTTCTAAACCTGCCATGGCGAAACGTTCCCTAAATAAAAAGCCAACCGTAAAAAAAGATTCTCCTAATATACCAAAACCAATAAAATCTGACGAAATTCGTCTCAACAAATACATCTCCAACTCGGGCGCATGCTCAAGAAGAGACGCCGACATCTATATAAAATCGGGTAATGTAAAAGTAAATGGTGTAGTAGTAATAGAAATGGGACACAAAGTAAAACCAGGCGACGTAGTAAACTTTGATGGAGCAACACTTATGCCAGAAAAAAAAGAATATTTTATACTAAACAAACCTAAAAACTTTACCACATCCAACGAAGAAGTAGAACACCGAAATGTATCCGAATTGATGAAAGGCTCCACAACTTCTGCTTTATCACCCGTTGGAAGAATGGATAAAAACACCACAGGATTACTACTGTTTACAAACGATACCGATATCATCCGTAAATTTAGCTTACCTAATCAAAAATCGCCAAAAATATATCAGGTTACCCTTGACAAAAACTTAAAATTTGAAGATTTAGAAAAAATAGAAAAAGGTATGATACTTGATGGTCACAGACTATCGGTTGACGAAATAAGCTATATAGAAAACGAACCCAAAACAGAAATCGGCATCAAGTTGCGAACTCCAAACGTTAAAGTTGTTAGAGCCATTTTTGAACATTACAAATACACGGTTATAAAAGTAGACCGCGTAGCTTTTGCCGGCCTGACCAAAAAAAATTTACCACGAGGCAATTGGAGACCCTTAACAGAGCAAGAGATTATAAATCTTAAAAATTTATAAAACAATTCAGATTTTTTTACAGCACTATGACTACAAACGCCAATTTATCAATAGCACAAGCGTGGTTCGATGCATTCAATAATCACAACCTAGAAAAATTACTGTCGCTTTATGATGATGAAGCAGTACATTTTAGTCCAAAGTTAAAAGTAAAACAACCCGAAAGCAATGGTTTAATTGTTGGAAAAAAAGCTTTAAAAATTTGGTGGAAAGAAGCTTTCGAAAGGTTACCTACCTTACATTACAAAGCAGCCACGTTAACTGCCAATTCTGATAGAGTTTTTATGGAATATCTAAGAACTGTAGCTAACGAAAACGACATGCTTGTAGCAGAAGTTTTAGATATAAAAGAAGGCAAAATCATTGCATCTCGCGTTTATCACTCGTAAAAAAAAGCTGCAGCGCGAATCCCTTCGCGTGGTTTTACGTTGTCTCGCTCTAAAATTAGTTTGCAATTTTACACTTAATCCTAAAATAGATTTACATCTCATTTTTAGTCCTGTTATTGGTTTACAATAAGAGGACTTTTTACATAACAATTCTTCATAATTTTTCTATTTTTTATATTATTTTACGATAAACTTCAGTTAAAAGTTTTGCTTCTTGTAGTTCTGTACTCGACTTTTGAGAGTCTTTTCCGTTGGTATCAATATTAACTAATTTCAAATTAAATAAAGATACAATTCTTAGTTTTAAATAATCATAACCCATTTCTCCTAACCAATAAGAGAGTTGAGAATTACCGATACCATGTTTTACTTCAACTTCTTGCCTAGTCATAGAACCAGGTAAATAATCATTACAAACAAATCTTCTGAATTCTTTTGAATATATAGATTACCACTTTGAATTACGTAAATTTGAATATCTTTTCATATTTTGAAACTTTTGTATATTTTTTTAGGACAAGACAATTCTTCAACGAGAAATTCCCTTCACTTTTTTTGATAAAATATCTAAATTGATACATTGTTCCACAGTGATCATTAACAATTAAAAGTTAGCCTACAATGCAGCAGAACATTTAATTCATAGAGGCAAAAAAAAATACACATAATGAAGGCCTTGTTAATATGCAAAAGGTAATAGACCGATTTTTGGGATACAAAAAAGCGTTGGAAAAAATAATACTCCTTATGATTCAAAACTGGTTTATACTTGTAAAAGTATAATATTTGATGAAGGTAATGAATTTGCAAGTCAAATTATTAAATATCATCCTGATATGTTAATGGAATATTTTTTATAACCGATTTGGTAGCTTCTGGTACTTTGGCATATTATAACGAAAGTAACATCAAAGTTCCAGAACACATAAAAATAATTTGTTTTAGCAACTGGTTTATATCGCAAGTAATAACAACAAATTTAAATAGCATTGATTAGCCAAGCTATGAAATGGGAGTGAAATCATGTTGTTTGTCGCTTGAATAAATTAATTAGAAAAAAAAGATATCATATTATACACGAAGAACTATTGAATTAGAAACAAGCATCATTGAGCGAGAACCTACTTTAAAAAAGTAATGTTCTTTTTGAATCCCTCAAATTTGGTACGTTTTACAGCAGAATTTTTAAACACTTTATTAAAGGTATCGTTTGTAATTTCTTCCCAATCTTTTTTAGAAAAAGAGAGAACTTCTGCATTTGGACTGAACAAGGGCTCGTTATGAGGTTTAGAAAAACGATTCCATGGGCAAACGTCTTGACATATATCGCAACCAAACGCCCAATTGTTAAATTTGTCTTTCATTTCCGTTGGTAGATGGTCTTTTAGTTCAATAGTAAAATAAGAAATGCATTTACTCCCATCAACTACATAAGGTTCCACAATTGCATCTGTCGGGCAGGCATCAATACAAGCTGTACAAGTTCCGCAATGGTCTGTTGTTGAATTATCGTATTCTAATTCTAAATTGACAATTAACTCTGCAACAAAAAAAAAGGAACCCACTTTTTGAGTTATCAAATTTGTATTTTTTCCCACCCATCCCAAGCCACTTTTTGCTGCCCATGCTTTGTCTAAAACTGGTGCTGAATCGACAAAAGCTCGCCCATGTACAGTTCCAATTTCTGTTTGAATAGCATATAATAATTCATTTAACTTTTCTTTGATTACAAAATGATAATCTTGGCCATACGCATATTTTGAAATCTTATAGCTATCAGGATTTTGATGTTCAGTTGGATAATAATTTAAAAGTAAAGAAATAACGCTCTTAGCATCATCAACAAGTAAAGTTGGATTTAAACGTTTATCGAAATGATTTTCCATGTACGACATTTGTCCGTTCATTTGTTTATTTAACCACTGTTCTAACCGAGGAGCTTCATCTTCTAAAAATCCTGCTTTCGAAATACCACAAGATAGAAAGCCGAGTCTCTTAGATTCTGCTTTGATAAATTGAGTGTATTTACTTGAAGAAGACTTAGCGTTAGAAAACATAATAGAAAATTACAATTTGACAAAATTAAATAGATACAGCATAAGAAAAAGTACGGATTTTGATAGCTTTAAAATAAACCTCCTTGCACATTTACTTTAATTTTTCCAAGATGTTTATAGGCTTTTTCAGTAACTTCTCTTCCTCTTGGAGTTCTCATTATAAATCCTTCTTGAATTAAGAAAGGTTCGTACACCTCTTCGATCGTTTCAGTACTTTCTGACACTGCTGTTGACAGTGTTGAAAGACCAACCGGACCGCCTTTAAACTTATCTATTATGGTAGTAAGAATTTTATTATCCATTTCATCAAGACCGTGTGCATCAACATTTAATGCCTTTAAAGAGTATCTCGCAATCTCGATATCTATTTTGCCATTACCTTTAATTTGCGCGAAATCTCTAACTCTGCGTAAAAGCGCATTTGCAATTCGAGGTGTACCACGACTGCGACCTGCTATCTCAATAGCGGCTTCCATTGTAATTGGCATTTTTAAGATTACCGCACTCCTTTGAACAATTGTGGTCAATAATTCTGTATTGTAATATTGCAATCTACTTTGAATACCAAATCGGGCGCGCATCGGCGCTGTTAGAAGTCCAGAACGCGTCGTTGCACCAACTAATGTAAAAGGACTAAGATTAATTTGTACCGTTCTAGCATTAGGCCCAGACTCAATCATGATGTCAATTTTAAAATCTTCCATCGCCGAATAAAGATATTCTTCTACAACAGGACTTAAACGATGAATCTCATCAATAAACAAAACATCACGCTCTTCTAAATTAGTAAGTAAACCTGCAAGGTCGCCCGGTTTATCTAATACTGGACCCGAGGTTATCTTTATACCAACACCAAGTTCACTAGCTAATATATTGGCAAGCGTAGTTTTACCTAATCCTGGCGGACCGTGAAATAAGGTGTGATCTAAAGCCTCATTTCGCTGATTTGCAGCTTCAACAAAAACTTTCAAATTATCAAGAACTTGCTCCTGACCATTGAAATCGTCAAAAGAAAGCGGTCTTAATTTTTTCTCTAAATCAAGTTCATCTGGAGAAAAACCTTTATTTGTTGGATCTAAATTTTCATTCATTTTACAAATATAATAAAGTTATAATAAAAAAAATGCCTCTCATAAGAAAGGCATCTTTATATTGAATTAATAATTTTAATGATGTAAAACTTCTTCACCAGGCTTCATGGGAACATTCTGAGGAACAAAATCATCATCATGACCAGGCTTACTGTAATCATATGGCCATCGATATACTTCCGGTATTTCACCAGGCCAATTCCCATGCATATGCTCAACTGGTGCTGTCCATTCTAAGGTATTTGATCTCCACGGATTCATCTCTGCCTTCTTACCAAAGAAAATGCTGTAGAAAAAGTTCCACAAAAAAGCTAATTGAAAAACACCACCAACTAATGCAAATGAAGTAATGATAACGTTAACATTTTGTAAATCATCAAACAATGGAAAGTTTGTATTGGTATAATAACGTCTTGGTAAACCTGCCATTCCTATAAAATGCATTGGGAAAAATACTCCATAAGCACAGATTGCAGTAATCCAAAAGTGAACATAACCAAGATTTTTATTCATCATTCTACCAAACATTCTAGGAAACCAGTGATATACTCCAGCAAACAAACCATATAGCGCAGAAATACCCATTACTAAATGGAAGTGCGCCACAACAAAATACGTATCATGCACATTAATATCTAAAGTGCTATCACCCAAGATAAGACCAGTAAGACCACCTGTTATGAAAGTAGAAACTAAACCAATTGAAAATAACATTGCAGGATTTAATTGCAAATTTCCTTTCCATAATGTGGTAATATAATTGAAAGCCTTAACCGCAGAAGGAATCGCAATTAATAATGTTGTAAACGTAAACACTGAACCAAGGAATGGATTCATTCCTGATATAAACATGTGATGACCCCATACAATTGTAGATAAAAACGCAATCGCAAGAATAGACATAATCATTGCTCTATATCCAAAAATAGGTTTACGTGCATTTGTAGCAATAACTTCTGATGTAATTCCTAGTGCTGGTAATAATACAATATAGACCTCTGGATGGCCTAAGAACCAGAATAAATGCTCAAATAAAACTGGTGAACCTCCTTGATAATTAAGAACCTCGCCTGCTAGATAAATATCAGATAAGAAGAATGAAGTACCAAAACTTCTATCCATTATCAACATCAACGCAGCAGACAATAAAACAGGGAAAGAAATTACACCAATAATTGCTGTAACAAAAAATGCCCAAATTGTAAGAGGAAGTCTAGTCATAGACATCCCTTTTGTTCTAAGGTTAATAACCGTGACAATGTAATTTAGGGAACCCATTAATGACGAAGCAATAAAAATAGCCATTGAAACTAGCCAAAGCGTCATTCCCATTCCAGAACCAGAAATCGCTTGTGGCAACGCACTTAAAGGAGGATAGATTGTCCAACCAGCAGAAGCAGGTCCTGATTCAACGAATAAGGACGAAACCATGATTACGCTCGACAAAAAGAATAACCAATAGGAAATCATATTCATAAAACCAGAAGCCATATCTCTAGCTCCAATTTGAAGTGGAATTAATAAATTACTGAAGGTTCCACTTAAACCTGCAGTAAGTACGAAAAATACCATGATAGTTCCGTGTATCGTCACAAGAGCTAGATATGTTTCATTATTCATTACTCCTCCTGGTGCCATTCGCTCACCAAGGAAAAAACTAAAGATTTTAAAAGACTCCTCAGGCCATGCCAACTGCATTCTGAAAAGCATAGACATACCAACTCCGATTAAACCCATGATGATACCCGTAATAAGATATTGTTTAGCAATCATCTTATGGTCAATACTAAAAATATATTTAGTAATGAATGTATCCTTATGGTGGTGATCCTCGTGGTGACCGTGTTCGTGGTGATCGTGTTCGTGACTCATTGCTGACATATAAGTATAAAGTTATTTTATTATTTAATTACAACGCTAGCGACAACAGTAGTGTCAACTTTAACAGTGGCCGAATCGTTTGCACTAGTATTTTCTGTAGTAACTGGAGCAGCATTAGCAGACTTTACAGCTGACGCAATAGTTGGTTTTTCTTTCAACCAAGCTTTAAACTCTTCTGGTGACTCAACTACTACTTTCATTTGCATGTTGTAATGTGAAGCACCACAGATTTTATTACATAACAAAATATAATCAAAGGTATAAGGATCTAAAGCAGATTTACCCTCAGCAATCAATTGAGCACTTTTTTTATCTCTTATCTTGTTGATATTTGCAACCTTAGCGATCATATCTTCAGTTTCTCTCATCTCGGTAGTTGTCATGGATGGAATAAACGAAAATTGAGTTACCATACCAGGAACACAATTCATTTGTGCTCTAAAATGCGGCATATATGCCGAGTGCAAAACGTCTTGCGAACGTATCTTAAAAACGACTCTTTTACCTTTTGGCAAATGTAATTCAGACACAGCAATATCGTCTTGAGCATTAGGATCAGATAAATCAACACCTAACGTATTAACACCTTCAATATATCTAACATTAGCCTTTCCTAAAACATTATCCTTGCCAGAATAGCGAGCTTCCCAACCAAATTGCTTAGCGTATAATTCAACAACAATCGTATCTTCCTCGTCATCAACGAACATAATATCAGTCCAAGCGTACAATCCGTAAAAAATCAATACAGCTAACACAACTGCAGGAATAGAGCTCCAAATAAATTCTAATTTATTATTATCAGCAAAATACAATGCTTTTTGACCTTTTCTTCCTCTGTATTTAAAAGCAAAATAATGAAGTAAAGCTTGTGTAATAGTTTGCACGACGAAAATCAATATCATCGAAATCCACATTAATTGATCAACATCTTTACCATGCTCTGAAGCTGCAGAATCCATTAATGGAAAATGTCCATAATTTACAATACAATATATAGTTGTTATGTATATGAAAACCAAGAAGGCAAACATGAGATAACCATTAACTTTGTTGTCGTTATCGTTAGCAATCTGAGAGTTTTCAGATTTCTGTCCAATTTGAGTAAGGTCGAAAATTTTAGTTAATTGCCAAATAGCGACAGATAATAAAACTAAAACAAAAAGTACCAAAAAACTTGTCATTTGTTTTTTCTTTAAATATTAATAATGAAAATGTTTACTTTCTTCGATTAAAGGATGTTTCTTAGGCGTTAATGGAACTTTCGTTAAAGCATTGAATACAACATAAATGAACAATCCTAAGAAAAACATTAATGATCCTATTTCTGGTACGCCAATAAACCACTGGTCACCAACTGTTGCAGGCATTATCATGTTGAAGAAATCTACATAATGTCCTAATAAAATTACAATTCCAGCAAAAACAACAATGCCTGTAATACGTTTAAAATCAGTATTAATTAAAACCAAAAATGGGAATATAAAATTCATAACCACTGCACCCCAGAATGTAATACCATATTGATTAATTCTAGTAATGAAATAGGTTACTTCTTCAGGAATATTGGAATACCAAATAAGCATGAATTGAGAAAACCACAAATAAGTCCAGAAAACACTAATACCAAACATAAATTTTGATAAATCATGAATATGACTAGTATTAACATATTCTAGATAACCTCTAGACTTTAAGTATAAAGTAACTATTGAAATAGTTGTTATACCACTTACGAAGAAACTTGCAAAAACATACCATCCAAATAATGTACTGAACCAGTGAGGGTCAACTGACATAATCCAGTCCCAAGACATAATAGACTCAGAAACAATAAAGAAAACTAAAAATGCGGCTGACATTTTGAAATTCTTTTTATAATTAGAATCATCATTAGATTCATCTTGCGCTAAACAATTCTTTCTTGATAAATATCTATATATATTCCAACCAACTAAAAATATAGCTGCTCTAATTAACCAGAAAGGAACATTCAAATAACCTGTTTTTCCTGCTATTAATTTATCATAATTTTCATGTCCTACAACATCAACTCCTTCTTTCATCCAAACAAATAAATGATTTACGTGAAACCCTGAAAGCAATAACAACACAAAAAATATAACAGAAGCTACTGGTAGATATGCTGTGATAGCTTGCATTACCCTGAACAAAACTGGTGACCAACCCGCTTGAGCAACTTGTTGAATTGCATAGAAAGCAAGAACTCCCATTGAGATTAATAAAAAGAAGATACAAGCAACATATAATGCTGCCCAAGGCTTATTCTGTAATTGATGTAAAACATGCTCTAAATGATCGTGATGTTCTTTTTCAAAAGCAACTTTAGCTTCTTTAGCAATTTCTTTAGGTTCTTCTGCATGAATTGCAGCTAAGTCAAGATTAGATTGATCTTTGTTAGAGATTGTATCTTCGGTAATTGCATGCCCATTAGCAACAGCTGCAAAATGTAAAGAATCTTTTTCGTCAAGATTGTTCTCATTATTAGAAACAGTATCATGAGAAGATTCTGTAGATGCCTTTTCAGTAATAGCATGAGTATCATGTTTAGCATCAGTATTGGCATGATTTTCACCTCCGTGATGACTTTCAGCTACAATTTTTTCTACCTCTTCAATAGTTTTAGGAGCAGAGTAAAAACCATACACTATACCTAATAATCCTAAAATCATTAAGGCTAATGCAATGTTTTTTAAATTTTTTGAAAATGTGTACATATTTATTTAACTATCTGTTTATTAAACTAATCTTATTGTTGATTTCTAAGTTTAAGAACATGCTCTGTAACCAACCAACGCTCTTGAGAACTTAACTGATTAGCATGAGAACCCATTGAATTTAAACCGTAAGTAATAACATGATAAATACTACCTTCTGTAATTGGTCTATCTTTATAATTAGGTACTCCTAAAAATTTTTCTTGTTTAACAAGTTTACCTTTTCCATCACCTGCCTCACCATGACAAATTGCACAATAGATAACATATAATTCTTCTGCTTTTTTCATATCAACAGAGATAGAATCTAAAGGCGATTTTAAGTTTGCTTTAGCTGCATCATACCCAGCAGTTGTGTTTGGATAATCATAAGGCTCAAAACCTCTTTTTATAGAACCATTTGCAGGAAGTTGACCTTCTTTACCTTTTAAACCGTAAGGTGAATTAAAAGCATTTGATTCTGAATAAGTTTCGTATGCTACTGATTCGTACATATTTGGCATGTACTGATAGTTTGGTTTCAAATCATCTTTACAAGAAGATACAGAAACAACTAATACTAATAGAGCTGCTATTTTAATTAAACTTTTCATATCTAAATTAATGCTTTTCAATTACTTTAACTTCAACAGCTCCTGTATTTTTAAGGAACGATGTCAACTCTTCTTCATTATCTTTGATTGCAACCTCCATTAAGAAATGATCATCAGTTGTTCTTACATCTGGATTTTCTGCTTGTTTGAATGGCCATAACTTACTTCTCATATAAAAAGTAATTACCATTAAGTGCGCGGCAAAAAAAACGGTCATCTCAAACATAACGGGAACAAAAGCTGGCATATTTTGAATATAACTCATACTTGGTTTACCTCCAATATCTTGGGGCCAATCAGTAATCATAATATAATTCATCATGGTTGTTGCCACTGTGATGCCTATACATCCATAAATGAATGCACAAATTGCGAGTCTAGTTGGAGCTAATCCCATTGCTTTATCCAAACCGTGTACAGGAAATGGAGTAAAAACTTCTTCAATATGATGATGTGCTTTTCTTGTTTGCTTTACGGCATCCATCAAGATATCATCATCATTGTATATAGCGTGTATAACTTTATTACTACTCATAACAAATATTAATGTTTTTCTGAATGATTATGTTCCTCTGTTTCTCTTTGCTTTTTATAATTTTCTCCAGAAGATTTTAAAATAGTTTTAACCTCCGCTTGAGCAATTACAGGGAAAGTTCTTGCATATAATAAAAATAATACAAAGAAGAATCCGATTGTACCGATATAGATTCCAATATCAACAAATGTAGGGGAGAACATCGTCCATGATGATGGAAGGTAATCTCTATGTAACGATGTTACAATAATTACAAAACGTTCAAACCACATTCCAATATTAACAACAATAGAAATAATAAACGAGAACATGATACTAGTTCTTAATTTCTTAAACCACATAAATTGCGGAGAGAAAACATTACAAGTCATCATTGACCAATAAGCCCAAGCATATGGCCCTGTTGCTCTGTTTAAGAAAGCATATTGCTCATACTCAACACCAGAATACCAAGCAACAAATAACTCAGTTATGTAAGCAACTCCAACTATAGAACCTGTAATCATGATTACAATATTCATTAATTCAATATGCTGAATTGTAATATAAGCTTCTAAGTTAGATACTTTTCTCATGATGATAAGCAAAGTATTCACCATTGCAAATCCAGAAAATACAGCACCAGCTACGAAATATGGTGGGAAAATTGTAGTATGCCAACCAGGAATAACAGATGTAGCAAAGTCAAAAGATACAATGGTATGTACTGAAAGTACAAGTGGTGTTGCTAAACCTGCCAATACAAGTGAAACTTCTTCAAAACGCTGCCAATCTTTAGCTCTTCCGCTCCATCCAAAACTTAAAATTGAATAAACTCTTTTAGTAAATGGAGTTACAGCCCTATCTCTTAACATTGCAAAATCAGGAAGTAAACCAGTCCACCAGAAAACTAATGAAACTGAAAGATACGTTGAGATTGCAAATACGTCCCATAACAATGGTGAGTTAAAATTAACCCATAAAGATCCCAATTGATTAGGAATTGGAACAACCCAATAAGCTAACCAAGGACGGCCCATGTGAATAATTGGAAATAAACCAGCTTGAACTACAGAGAAAATTGTCATAGCTTCAGCAGAACGGTTGATTGCCATTCTCCATTTTTGACGGAATAATAAAAGTACCGCAGAAATTAATGTCCCAGCGTGACCAATACCAACCCACCAAACGAAATTGGTAATGTCCCAAGCCCAACCAACTGTTTTATTTAATCCCCAAGTACCAATACCTGTAGAAATTGTGTAAATAATACAACCAACTCCCCATAGGAAAGCTGCAAGTGCGATAGAAAATACAGTCCACCACTGTTTGTTCGCTCTACCTTCAACGGGTGCAGCTACATCTACAGTTATATCATGATAACTTTTATCACCTATAACTAAGGGTTTTCTAATGGGTGCTTCGTAATGAGACGACATAATCCTTTATATTGTTTCTTGATTAATTATATATTTCGAACTTTAACTTGATAAACCACATTTGGCTTTGTTCCAACATGTTCTAACAAATGATAGGATCTTTTATCTGCAACTAAGGTTGCAATTTCAGATTCTTTATTATTAACATCACCAAAAACCATTGCTCCAGTTGCACAAGCGCTAGAACAAGCCGTTTGGAATTCATCTACTCCAACTTCTCTTCCTTCTTTCTTAGCAGTAAGAATAGTATACTGAGTTCTTTGGATACACATAGAACATTTTTCCATTACACCACGTGAACGAACATTTACATCTGGGTTTACAACCATACGACCTAAATCATCATTCATATGATAATCAAACTCCTCATTATTGGCGTATAGAAACCAATTAAAACGACGTACTTTATAAGGACAATTGTTTGCACAATATCTAGTACCAACACATCTATTATATGCCATTTGATTTTGACCTTGACGACCGTGAGATGTTGCGGCAACAGGGCAAACAGTTTCGCAAGGTGCGTGGTTACAGTGTTGACACATTACTGGTTGGAAAACAACTTGTGGGTTATCAGAAGGGCTCTCCATTTCACCAAAACCACTTAATGAACCTTTATCTCCGGTTAATCCATCAAATTCTTCTTTTTTCTTATTATCTCCAGCAAAAGTGTCTTCAGAAGAATAGTATCTATCAATACGCAACCAATGCATATCTCTACTTCTCCTAACCTCTGATTTACCTACTACTGGAACATTGTTTTCTGCATGACATGCAATAACACATGCTCCACAACCTGTACAAGCATTTAAATCAATTGAAAGGTTGAAATGATGTCCTACAGAACGATCAAATGATTCCCATAAATCAACTTTTGTAGCCTCAATTGGTTTATGATCTAAAGAGACCATAGGTACAGGATTCCATTCTTTTGAATCTTTAGTATTGAAAACTTCCAATGTAGTTTCTTTAACAATATCTCCTCTACCCATTAATGTTTTCTGAGATTGTACACAAGCAAACTCGTGAACATCATCAGCTTTCGCTAATTGAGCAGATTGAACATTTGAAAAATTATTATATAAAGCGTAAGCATTAACACCTACTTGCATTTCTTCTTTTAAGGAAGCTTTTTTACCATATCCTAAAGCTAAACCAATAGTTCCTTTAGCTTGACCTGGCTGAACAATTACTGGTGCTGTAATTTTAACATTACCTACAGAAACTGTTGCATAACTTCCATTCAATCCTCCATTAGCAACAATTTTATTTTCAAGTTCTAACTTATCTGCATCTGCTTTAGAAACAGTAATATAGTTATCCCAAGAAACTCTTGTAATTGGGTCGGGAAACTCTTGTAACCAGGGATTATTTGCTTGCTGTCCATCTCCTAAACCTGTCTTAGTGTATAATACTAATTCAAAACCAGCACTAGCTTTAGATTGAGCTAAAGTTGAAGCAGCTGAAGCATAATCTGCCGTTCCACCTGAAATACTTGACGGAACTCCAACAAATATTCCATCATGAACCACTTTATTCCAAGAAGTTCCTGCTGTAATAGTTGACGAATTTGCTTTCAAGAAATCATAATACGAACCAGAAAAACCATTTAAAGACATCAAGACATCTTGAAATTGTTTAGTATTAAATAAAGGACGGATT
This sequence comes from Flavobacterium sp., assembly GCA_044361155.1. Classification (GTDB taxonomy): domain Bacteria; phylum Bacteroidota; class Bacteroidia; order Flavobacteriales; family Flavobacteriaceae; genus Flavobacterium. The sequence goes on along the minus strand of JBIKJF010000001.1, from coordinate 133,246 downwards.
GTAGGTTGAGTTAAAGAATAAGTACCTTTAGTCAAACTATGATCATTCCATGATTCTAAATAATGTGGGGCTGCAGCAGCTATATTAGTTATCGAAGCTGTTTCATCTTCTTTTAGTGAAAATGCAACAGATAATTTAATTTTCTTAAGTCCTGAAACAAATGAAGCACTATTTGCTAAAGTATAAACTGGATTAACTCCACTCATAATTAAAGTATGAACACTACCTGCATTCATGTCTGAAATTAACTGAGCTACTTTTTCATTAGACCCTTTTCTAATTTGCCTTGAACCTGAAGTAACAAAAGCCTCACTTGCAAGAACTTGATTAATTGCAATTACTAAAAGTTGCGCATTTTTATCTTGAATACCACAAACTAATACACCTTTACTTCCCGCAGCTTTTAATTGTTGCGCAGCTTTTGTAACTTCTGCAACAAATTCATTACCTAAAGAAACTGAAACCGATGCATTTGTTATAATGTTGTATATTTTTACTAATGCTTGTTTTTGATTTGCTACAGACATAGCAACCCTTTTATCAGCAGAAGCTCCAGATAAAGTCATATTTGCTTCAAATTGAAAATGCTTTGACATTTTTCCAGATTGAGGAATTCTACCTTTAGCATAACCTGAATCAAAACCACCTCCTTGCCAATCTCCTAAGAAATCTGCACCAAGTGATACTATCGTATTTGCTTTTGAAAAATCATAATCAACAAGAGCTCTTTCTCCATAAACAGTTTCAAAGGCATCTAATGCAGCTGACTCTGAAATAGCATCATAGATTACATGCTTGGCATTTGGATTATTTGTTAAAAACTCTACAATCAATTTTTCAGTTGATGGACTAGCCAGCGTATTGGTAAGTAAAACCACTTGACCTCCTTTAGTCTTTGCATCTGCTAGACTTGACTTAATTTTAGACTCAACTTCGTTCCAATTGGAATTTTTGGAATCTATTTTTGGTGCCTTCAAACGCATACTATCATACAATGATAATACAGACGCGTGAACTCTAGCATTTGCAGTAAACTTACAACCTGCTAACGTGTTGTTCTCAATTTTGATTGGACGACCTTCACGTGTTTTTACTAAAAGATTAGCAAAATCAAAACCATCAAACATTGTAGTTGCATAAAAATCTGCAACACCAGGAATGATTTGCTCTGGTTGAACTACGTATGGTATTGATTTATGAACAGGACCTTCACAAGCTGCAAGAGTTGCAGCAGCAGTACTGAAACCTACATACTTTAAAAAATCACGACGAGAAGTTGATGATGATGACAAAGACACTGCGTCTCCTAAAAATTCATCTGTTGGAATTTCTTCAACAAATTCATTATTTTTAAGCGTCTCAACAATAGAACTATTTTCGTTTAGCTCTTCAACACTTTTCCAGTATTTTTTGTTTGATGACATATTGTATATAAAAATTAGCTTCTTAGTAATATATTAATAGTGACATTTACCACATTCTAAACCTCCCATTTGTGCTGCAGTTAATTTATCAACACCATATTTTTTAGAAAGTTCTTTATGAATTTTATCGTAGTAAGCATTACCTTCCATTTTTACATCTGTTTTGCGGTGACAATCAATACACCAACCCATAGTTAATGGAGCAAATTGTTTTTGTATTTCATAGGTTTGAACTTCACCATGACATTTTTGACATTCAATACCAGCAACTGAAACGTGCTGAGAGTGATTGAAATAAACAAAATCTTGCAAATTATGAATACGAACCCATTTAACAGGTTTAGTTTTACCTGTGTACTTTTGTACTGTTTTATCCCAACCAACGGCATCATATAATTTTTGGATTTCACCATCGTAAAATGCTTTTGAATACTCTGGTGTAGCAGTTGTATCAGCAACTTCAGCAATGTTTTTGTGACAATTCATACAAACATTCAGAGAAGGAATACCTGCATTTTTACTTACTCTTGCTGCAGAGTGACAATATTTACAATCAACACCATTACTTCCAGCATGAATTCTGTGTGAAAAATGAATTGGCTGAATTGGAGCATAATTTTGATCTACACCTATTTGAGACAAATAACCATATACAAAATACGCACTAGCTAACATTAAAAGGATTACAGAAACCAAAACTAAAAATTGATTTTTAGCAAATGCTCTCCAAACTGATTTAATAGATTTATCATTTTTTACTAACTCTAATCCTTTTGCAGATGCAATTTTATTGAGCATATTATATACTAAGAACAACATTACTATTAACAACAACATGATTGTTGCTAAAAATCCCAAAATAATATTATTAGATATCCCAGAATCGTCTGAAGCTTGTAATGATCCATCTTTCACCTGCAAACCTACTGGAGCTTGAGCAACAGGGGCTGGTTCCGATGTGTATGCAATGATATCATCAATATCCTTATTAGACAACTGCGGAAAAGCAGTCATTACAGATTTATTATATTCTTCATAAATCTTAATAGCTTTTGGATCGCCTGATTTAATTAAATCTGAACTGTTTTTAATCCATTTATACAACCATGGCATATCGTACTTGTTTGCCACTCCACGCAATGCTGGACCAGTAGCCTTAGCATCTAATTTATGACAAGCTGCACAATTGGCATTAAACAGTTCTTTTCCTTTTACAGCATCTCCACCAGCAGTAGCAGGTGCAGCTACAGAAGCATCAGCTACCGGAGCAGCATCTTGAGCAAATAAACTAAAGGAAGATGTTAGCACAAAAGCTAAACTCAGAATAAAATTCTTAGTAATCGAATTATGGTTACCCACTTTTTTCATATAGTTAATGATTATCGACATTTTTGGTATTATTTTTTCCATAACGTTATAGAAAAGAAACAATACATTTTTTAAAACTTGCACAAAAATACGACTTCTCTATTATTCTCAAAACCTTAAATATACCTTACTTATTAATTTATATTAATTCTAAATAATAATAATATTTATATTCTGTTAAGGAAATCGTACATTTGTATATAAATCAAATCATTATGAAAAAAACAAAAGAGAAAAAACGCTACTTTAACTGTATAATTTTTATTATTTTAAATTGCTTTTTTGTTTCACATGGGCAAAATTCAAACATTAATCAGGATAACAATTTTGACCAATTATTAGCAGAAAAAAGAAAAATAAACAGCTCAATTACAGTGAATAACAGATATAAAATTCAATTGTTTAGTGGTTCTAATGAGTCGGCAAAAAAAGAACTAGTACAGTTCAAAAAAGAAAATAGAAACATCGATGCAACACTTGTTTTCAGCACACCATCCTACAAATTGCTAGCAGGAAATTACAAAACTAGAATTGATGCCGAAAGAAACCTTAATTTACTTATTAAAAAATATCCAAATGCAATTTTGATTAAGCCTAATAAGCAAAATTAAATCATAAAAAAATCCCGATTGAAACGGGATTTTTTATTTACTATTTGAGCTTTTTCTTAACTTCAACTTCTTGGAATGCCTCTATGATATCTAATTGCTCTATCTCATTATAGTTTTTAATTTGAATTCCGCAATCATAACCTTTTGAAACATCTTTCACATCATCTTTAAATCGTTTTAGCGCAGTAAGCTCACCAGTAAAGATTACAACACCTTCACGAATAATTCTAATTTTAGAATTTCTAAAAATCTTACCATCGGTTACCATACAACCTGCGATTGTTCCTACTTTAGAAATTTTGAATGTTTCTCTTATTTCGGCTGTACCAGTGATTTCTTCTTTCATTTCTGGTGAAAGCATTCCTTCCATAGCATCTTTCAATTCATCAATAGCATCATAAATAATTGAATAATTTCGGATATCAATTTCTTCTTTATCAGCAAGTTGACGAGCATTACCCGCCGGTCTAACATTAAATCCAATAATAATTGCATCAGAAGCAGATGCCAACATTACGTCGGTTTCTGTAATTGCTCCAACACCTTTATGAATGATATTAATTTGAATTTCATCTGTCGATAGTTTTGCAAATGAACTTGACAATGCTTCTACTGAACCATCAACATCTCCTTTGAGAATAATATTTAACTCTTTAAACTGTCCAAGTGCAATTCGTCGACCAATTTCCGCCAAAGTAATATGTCTTTGTGTTCTAACAGACTGTTCTCTCATTAACTGCATTCTTTTGGCAGCTATTTGTTTTGCTTCTCTTTCATCTTCAAAAACATTAAATTTATCACCTGCTGTTGAGGCGCCGTCTAGTCCTAAAATTGAGATTGGTGTTGAAGGTCCAGCAATTTTAATAACATTACCTCTTTCATCATGCATAGCTTTTACCTTACCATGGTTTTTACCTGCTAAAACATAATCTCCTACTCTTAAAGTCCCAGATTGAACTAAAATTGTAGAAATATAACCTCTTCCTTTATCTAATTGTGCTTCTACAACGGTACCAACCGCAGGTTTATTAGGATTAGCTTTTAGATCTAAAATTTCTGCTTCTAGTAGCACTTTTTCGAGTAACTCTTTAACTCCAGTTCCAGCTTTTGCTGATATATCGTGAGATTGGTACTTTCCACCCCAGTCCTCAACAAGTAAGTTCATTGCGGCCAATTTCTCTTTTATCTTTTCAGGATTAGCGTGCGGCTTATCAACTTTATTTATAGCAAATATCATTGGAACGTTTGCAGCTTGTGCATGAGAAATCGCCTCCTTTGTTTGAGGCATTATATCATCATCGGCAGCAATTACAATAATTGCAATATCGGTTACTTGAGCTCCACGGGCACGCATCGCAGTAAATGCTTCGTGACCGGGTGTGTCTAAAAATGTTATTTTTTGACCATTATCTAACTGAACAGCATAGGCACCTATATGTTGTGTAATTCCACCAGACTCACCAGCAATAACATTCTCTTTACGAATATAATCTAGTAAGGAAGTTTTTCCGTGGTCAACGTGACCCATTACTGTCACAATTGGTGCTCTGGTTACTAAATCTTCTTCTCTATCTTCTACAATTTCAATTGAATCTTCAATATCTGTTGTTATAAATTCAACTTCAAAACCAAATTCATCGGCAACTATTGTTAATGTTTCAGCATCTAAACGTTGATTCATTGTAACCATAATTCCTAGAGACATACAAGTACCTATAACTTTAGTAATTGGTACATCCATCATTGTGGCAACTTCACCAACTGTTACAAACTCGGTAACTTTGATTGTTTTACTACCTTCTTCTAAAGCTCTTTGTTCGTCATCAGTTCTTTGACGGTGTGTATCTCTTTTGTCTCTTCTATACTTGGCGGCCTTAGATTTATTTCCTTTTCCTTGGAGTCTTTCTAAGGTTTCCTTAATTTGATTTTTAACTTCTTCTTCTGTTGGCTCAACTTTTTGAACAATAGCAGGTCTGTTTCCTTTTTGGAAACCACCTCCACTACCAGGTTTATTTGGGCCAAATTTATTTCCGCCTGTTCCTGCTGGCCTGTTTGGAGCACCTATGGCACCGCCTTGTGCAGCAGGACGAGCTTCTCCTGGTTTTGGCGGAATTCTTTTTCTTTTGTTTTTATTTGGATCAACTTTGTTTGCACTATTAATTTTTGGCGGCGCTGTTTTTTTAGGTTTGTTAAACTGAGACAAGTCAATTACTTGACCAGTGAGTGTTGCACCAGATAATTTTTGATATTGCGTAGTAAATGTTTCATCAATAGGAGTTTCATCTGTTGGACTTGAAGCCACTTTATCTATAGCCTTTTCATCAACTTTAATTGATACTTTTGGTGCTTGTACTGCTGGCTTTGATGGCTCAATTTTTTCAGCCGTTTTTTCCACCTTAGATTCCGATTTTACCTCTTTATTATTTTCAACTGGAAGCTGTTCTTGCAGAGCTTTTTCAATTGCAGGTTTTACTGGCTGAATAGGATTAATTGTAGCAGTTTTGGGTTCTAAATCAATTTTACCAATTTGCTTGGGAGCAGTAACTACAGCTTTGGCTTTTATTACTTCTAGACGTTGACGCTCTTCCTCTTGTTTTCTCTTGTCTTCAATTTCTTTTTCTCTTTCAAGACGAAGCGCTTCTTTTTCTTTTTTAATCTCTTCACTAACTCCTTTTGAAGCTTCTTTGTTTCCTTTGTCGCCAGCAAATTGACTTTGTAAAATATTAAATTCAACATCAGAAATTTTTGCATTTGGATTTGCATCAATAGCAATTCCTTTATCTTTAAGATAATCTACAGCTCTTTCTAATGAAATATTTAATTCCCTTAAAACTTTATTTATTCTAATAATTCTTTCTTCAGACATAAAATCTTTTATAAATTCTTTTTTTTATTATTTTGTAATGAAAGAAGTTTAGTCTTCAAACTCTTCTTTCAAAATGCGCATTACTTCTTGTATTGTTTCTTCTTCTAAATCTGTTCTACGCGCTAAATCAGCAACATCTTGCTTTAAAATACTTTTAGCTGTATCTAATCCTAGCTTAGCAAATTCGTCAATAATCCATCCATCAATTTCATCTGAGAATTCTGTTAGCTCTACATCATCATCTTCTGTAACGCTACCTTCTCTAATAACGTCTAATTCGTAACCAGCTAATTGCCCAGCTAATTTGATATTTTGACCTCCACGACCAATAGCTTTAGATACTTCTTCAAGTTTTAAAAATACTTCTGCGTGTTTTGTTTCTTCATTTATTTTTACAGAAGAAACTTTTGCCGGACTTAAAGCTCTTGTAATTAACAACGATGCATTAGTTGTGTAATTAATTACGTCTATGTTTTCGTTTCCTAGTTCCCGAACAATTCCGTGAATTCTCGATCCTTTCATCCCAACACAAGCACCAACAGGATCAATTCTATCGTCATAAGAATCTACGGCTACTTTTGCTTTTTCTCCTGGAATTCTAACTACTTTTTTGATCATAATTAAACCATCAAAAACCTCAGGAATTTCTTGTTCAAATAATTTCTCTAAAAACTTTTCTGATGTTCTAGACATGACAATTTGAGGTTTATTCCCCTTTAATTCTACACTTTCAATAATACCTTTTACATTATCACCCTTACGGAAAAAATCAGAAGGAATTTGTTTTTCTTTTGGAAGAACAATTTCGTTTCCATCATCATCAACTAAAATTACTACTCTAGGACGCACGTGGTGCACCTCTGCTGTATAAATCTCGCCGATAATATCTTTAAACTGCTTATATAAATTGGTATTATCGTGTTCATGAATTTTGGATATCAAATTTTGACGTAACGCCAAAATCGCTCTTCTTCCCAAATCAATAAGTTTCACCTCTTCCGAAACTTCTTCACCAATTTCAAAATCGGGTTCTATTTTTCTAGCGTCAGACAAAGTAATTTCTAAATGTTCTAAATCTAAATCATCATCAGCAACTACAATTCTTCTTTGCCAAATTTCCATATCTCCTTTATCAGGATTTATGATTATATCAAAATTATCGTCAGAACCATACTTCTTTTTTAGAGCATTTCTAAACACATCTTCTAAAATCGCCATAAGCGTTACTCGATCAATAAGTTTATCGTCTTTAAACTCTGAGAATGATTCGATTAATGCAATATTTTCCATTATTCTATTTTAATTAAAATTTACTGTAACAACTGCTTCTTTTATTTCTAAGTAAGTAATTTCTTTCTTTTTTTGAACTGTTTCCTTACCTTTTCCTACTTTCTTCGGTTCTCTTGCCGACCAAGATAACACTATAAACTGATCGTTTGCATCTACTAATTCGGCTTCAATTTTTTCCTCACTTGTTGATACAATTAACGTTCTACCAATATTTTTTTTGTACTGACGCACTAATTTTAACGGAGAACCTACTCCAACGGACGCAACTTCGAGTGAGAAATCTTGTTCTTCTCTATCTATATTATTTTCGATAGCTCTGCTAATATCTATACAATCTTGAAGACTGACACCAATATCGCCGTCCAAAGTTACAACAATTTTGTAACTAACTGAAATAGTAACGTCTATCAAGAAAATTTCTTGCTTTTCTACTAAAGCATCATTTATAAGCGATAAAACTTGTTCCTTAAATATCATATTTTTATAAAAAGAGGGAAGCAGTGCTTCCCTCATTATTTAGTTTGATCTAATAAATAATGCCGCAAATATAGTGTTTTTTTTTATATGACAAATATCATTTATTAATCTTGAAAAAAATTCTTACCTTTATACTTTAAATTTTAAATTAAATATAACCAATAATTTATAACCTTATCATGAAAAAAATTTTGATACCAACAGACTTTTCTAAGCATGCTGAATATGCTTTAAAAGTTGCTGCCCAAATTGCAAGAAAAAATAACGGTGAAATAATTTTGTTACACATGCTTGAACTTCCAAATCAAGGAAGTGACGCCGTTGGATCGGGGAAAGAGCTTCCTGAGATTATGTTTTTTAAAAATGCTGCCATAAACAGATTAGACGACCTTATGGACGAAGCCTATTTAGACGGAATTAAAGTTTCTAAAGCTATCTTATTTGAATTGGCTTTTGAAGGTGTTCTAAAAGCGAGTAAAATAAACGATGTTGATATGGTAGTTATGGGATCACATGGCGCAAGTGGTTACAAAGAAATGTTTATTGGCTCTAATGCTGAAAAAGTAGTTAGAAACTCTGAAGTACCTGTCTTAATTATCAAAAAAGAGCAAGAAAATTTTGATGTAAATCATTTTGTTTTTGCTTCCGATTTTGCAGAAGAAATCAAAAAACCCTTTGAAAAAGTTGTTGAATTTGCAAATAAATTTGATGCTACTTTGCACTTGGCAATGATAAATACTCCAACCAACTTTAAACCAACATCATTATCTGAACAAACAATGAACGAATTTGTAGCAAATTTCAAAGTTAACAAATATCAAACTCATATTTATAATGAGAGCAATGTAGAGAAAGGAATCTTAAATTTCGCTAATAGTATTGATGCCGATTTAATAGGAATGAGTACTCATGGAAGAAAAGGTTTGTCCCATTTTTTTAACGGAAGCATTAGTGAAGACCTTGTAAATCACTCTTCTCGACCAGTAATTACTTTTAAAATCTAAAACCAAAAAATTATATTTAAGAAACCTTTCAAGAAATTGAGAGGTTTTTTTAACCATAAAAAAGAATTACTATACTTTTTGAAGCAAAAACAAAAAATCCCAACCGAAAAGTTGGGATTTTTTTGTTGGTCTACTAGGACAAAACCCCTATCACCTCAGCAAACCTCAAAAAACCTCTACAAACCCAATAAATATAGAGTTTTTGAAATACTATTATTTTACAACACCTCAAAAAACTTTGGAAAACTTCATATTATAGCGTATTTTTGCTACGTGATTTACTACGTTATTATATCTAGACCATGAAACAACCTACTCATTTTTTCAATTTAGAAGCTACTGAAAACAAAAATGGCAGTCGTTTAATCTATTTCAATCTAAATTACGGCTATAGAGAATACAACCCCATAAACAATGGCTTCAAGTACATTCCCTTAAAAATTTCTACTCAATGGAACATCAAGGAAGAGGATTGGATAAGTAAACCTACTTATCGAGCAAATAATAACTACGTTAAAAGGTTTGGAAAAGATATTAATAACGTACTTGATAAAATAGAAAAAATGGCATACGCCCAACTATCAATTTACAGGAACACACATGATAGCGACCCAGCACCCTTAGAACTAAAAAACATACTACTTGAAAAACTTGGTCGAATTGAAAAAGCAACAACTGATAAAGTTATTACAGACTACATCACCACTAGTGTAAACGAAAGAACAACTTTAAACATAACATCCGATAGTCGATGGTCTAATGAAACTGGCAAACAATATACTAACCTAAAAAACCACATAATAAACTACCAAAACAAAAAAGGAATCATATTAACTTTTGGTAAACTTACAGGCGAAATTTTCATGGATTTCTTCAAAGTAATAAATGAAATATACAAAGAAGAAAAAGGCGAAAATTACGCACATAATACCATTGTTAAAGAAAACAAACACTTCAGGGCATTACTTAACGAAGCAACTAAAGACGACATAGAAGTTGGATTTAAGTTTACTAAAAAAGAATACTTCATTAAAGAAAGAACCATTAAAAACGAAATATTCTTAACGGAAGAAAACCTAAATAAAATAATCGATGCCAATGTTTCGCATTCTAAAGAATTAACTCATGCTAAAAACTATATAATTATTTCATCGTTTACAGGTTTGCGAATCGGTGACATGATTTACCTTCACGAATTAGAACCCGAGCTCCAAATCCATGAATCAATAAAATATTTTTGTTTCACAACTCGCATTAGAAAATCACAAGAAAACAAGGAAGAGCTCATGGCTACAATTCCAATACTTAAACCAGTTGAAGAACTCCTATCGCAAAATGACAACCGATTTCCAAAATTTCCATCAAAACCAAACATTAGGAAATGTATTAAGAAGTTATTAAACCATTTAGAGTTTAACCACTACATAAACGAAAAAAAATATTATTACCTCATGGATAAAGTGGTAGAAGAAAAAGTAAAATTACACGACATATTTTCACCACACGATTGCCGTAGTTCATTTATAACCAATTTAAAAAACTTAGGGGTGCACGATGCCGATATAGAACCAATAACTCATCCTAAACATAAATACACTTCCATAGTTCAAGTGTATGACAAAAATGCTCTAGTGAGTAAAGCTGTTAATCTAATAAACTCACTAGAACCGAAAAAAACTAAATTATACAAGTATTAACATTCTACCAATAAAACAAAAACCCCTAGTGGATCACTAGGGGTTTTTGCATAATATAAATGCTAACTATTGTAAAATAATCTTTTTGATATTGACCACTTGATTTTGAGCATTAATTATTTTAACAAAGTACATGCCTTGTCCAGTCCACGTATTTAAGGGGACAACATACTGTTGTGTGTTCATTGGTTGGTTAAACACTTCTTGACCAAGCATATTGGTAATCTTAATACTCCAACCTTGAACATTAGCTAGATTACCACAATCAATAGTGATTTGGTCATTAGCTGGATTTGGATAAATGTTTACAGTACTAGTATAAGTAATAGGATTAGTACTTAAAGCACCCGTGTTTATTACCATTGTCAAACATTCAGCAGTACTAACAGAGTTGTATAAACCTGTTATTTCTTGTTGAGTTAATACCCGATTCCAGATTCCTATATCATCTATTTTACCATTCCAAGGCAATCTTAAAGTTGTGTCAACATCAACTCCATTTCCAATTTTCATTAAAACATTGTTTGCAGTGCTATTAAAATTGGATAAACTTAAACTTACGTTGCTATGCAAAACCCCGTTAATATATGTCTTAATAGAATTACCTGAGCTAAAAACCCATGTTATATTATACCAAGTTGAAACCTGAGTCGACCAATTAATAGAGTATGAATTAGCGGGGTTAAAATTTCCATTATTATCACATAAATAATAAGAAACACCTCTTTGTGTTGAGATAGACCTGTATCCAAACAACCATTTTCTATCATTTGCTATTTGACCATTAAATTGACCAATAAGAGTAGCATCAAAATTAGAAGGTGACAAAACATCAATAGTGCACCAAGCACTAACCGAAAAGCTTCCATTAATTAAATTTTGGCTATTATTTAGAGTTATTTCATTAGTTGTACCAGTAAAATTATACGCAGAATTAGCATTGCCTGTTCTATCCGTTGTTAATGTTGCACCATTAACTGTTCCATTAATTCCATTCCCACTCTCATCATTTGCATTTCCATTAAATGGCCAATAACCTACAAGACCATTAGTTGGCACATAAGATGGCACTTGTGCCATAATCATCTGGGTTGTTAAAGCTAGACCCAAAGCTAATAATTGTAATTTGTTTCTCATAATTAATTAATTTTAATAATTTTAAAAGTATACCTTAAATAAACAATAAAATATAAGAATTATTAAACGTTCAGTTATCTTGATTAAACGTCTAATATTATCTTATTTATGATGCAAAGATATAAAAATTCTATTATATAGTGTACTTTATTATAGAGTACCATAAAAAGCACGAAATGAGGAGTTTTGTGTATGGAAAATCAAAATCAAAAAATAAACCTTGAAGAGTTAAACGCAATAGCAAATCGCTTAAAAGAATTAAGAAAGGCAAAAGGGTACACTAACTATGAACATATTGCTTTTGCTCTCGAAATGAGTCGGTCTGCATATTGGCGATTAGAAACAGGTGCAAATTTTGAACTAAAGACACTAATCAAAATTTGTAGGTTACTCGATGTTAGTTTAGAAGAGTTCTTCCAAGGCATCAATATTCCAAATTCTAAATTAACCAAATAACCAATAATGTATATTTCTAGGTCATGCTTCGGAATGACACACTTTTTTTAGCTAAATACCTGGTTTTTAGGCGTATAATTTTGCTAGTCTAAAAATATACACTATATTTGTACTGTAATATAAAAATATACGCCATGACAAAAGTAAAATACATCCGAGTTTCAACTACAGAGCAAAACACAGGTCGTCAAGAAGTAAACGCCACAGAATTTTCAAAAATCTATATCGACAAAACTTCGGGTTCAATCCAATTCACGGAACGCAAAGAAGCATCTAAACTTATAACCGACATCGAAGCGGGTACTATTTCTGAAATCCATATCTCATCAATAGACAGACTAGGTCGTAATATTATAGACATTCTTACAATGGTCGAATACTTCAACCAAAAATCTATTAAACTTTTTGTAGAAAATATCGGAATGTTTTCGTTAATCGATAACAAGCCAAATCCAAGCTTCAAAATGATTGTTAGTGTTCTAGGTAACGTAGCTGAAATGGAACGCTCAAACATGCTAGAACGTCAACGCCAAGGCATCGAATTAGCGAAAGCTAAAGGAACCTATAAAGGTCGTCTTTATGGAACTAGAATGACAGATAGCGAAATTCTAGCCAAATACAAAATGGTAGTTCGAGAACTAAAAAATGGTCAATCCTTAAGAAGAGCGGCTAAACTAGGCGAATGCAGTCTAGGAACTGCACAAAAGATACAAAGGTTATTAAACTAAAATGGATCGTGCGTTGCACGATCCATTTATTTTAAAATTCACAAAACACTACACGGACTACTTAAAGTTAATCCGTTAAAAAACATCTAAAACAATGTGTTTTAATAACAACCTCGATAGCGTATACTTAACTATCTATTTGCTTTTTGGAACAATTTTTCCCAAAAAAAAATTTAAACGCCTCATCATACCAATACTATAATAAGTTTTCATTTATCCCATTATCGAGGGCGATAACATAAACTATCCTAATTGTTCAATTCGTTTTCTTATTTGTTCAATCTCTAAATTTAGTTGCAACTTTTTAAGTTGCTTTTGTAGTTCCTGTTTACGAACTGGGTTATGTTCCACATTAATTTGCAATTGTTTAACCCTTATTTTATCCGCTATCGCCTCCATATCTTAAAAAATTAATCAAATACTCTTCTTCAAAAAGTAAATGTACATTGTTATCTCTTTTCAATAGCTTGTATTCTTCAAGCAAATGGTAATCGTCAATAATTGCATTTTCTTCATACATTCTCAAACAATAGTTTACCAACATTTTACGCAATTTAGGGTTATACCTAAAATCTTCTATCTCAATCATAACCTACTTTTTTAATGTTTTAATATTGTTATTGTCTTTTGTAATGTATTGCTTCCAACCGTTTAAGTCAAAAATTATACTCTCATGGTAACTTAGTTGTCCAAACCCTAACCTAAAGCTATTTATAAGTTTCTTTTTATTAGAACACTTAACATAGCAATGTATGTGATTATGGTCATTAGATTTCTTTTGCTCCACCACATAATTAATTTCTGCGGTATCGTCATTTAACTGGTCAAGAACAAAGCTCATAATCGCATCAATATCCTTAGAGGTGTATTTAAATGTTGGGTCAATAGTAACAGCATAGTATTTATTTTTCCTCATCCTTTGTGGCTTAAACTTACCCACTAACAAATGATGCACTTGCCAATGATTATTTTTGTCTTTATACAATGTTTCTTCACTGTATTTATTTTCTAACGTAGTTATTATTCGTCTTACGTTACGTGTAGACATCATGTATTTTTGACTGATGTCTTTTACTGATAGGTATTCATTTTTTTGCATTTTTACTTGTTTTTAAACGCATGTAACCTTTTAGGCAATTGGGATAATGCCAGTACTTAGTTACTTATTTTATAATAAATATCACGGTATTTAGAAAAGACCGAAAGAATTATTATTTATTTTAATAACTTTAAAATTCCGATAAAGAATTGGTAAAAGTTGGTAGTGGCACAACCACGGCTAATAGAAGCCGTGTCTGCCAATGGATAAAAGAATTTAATCTTTAGTTTTTTCTCGGGTTGAGTTTGGCAAGTGAATCATAGACATTCTTAGTATAGTAACGCTTACGGTTACCTATACGGAAATCAATATTGATTCTTCCATCTCGCTCCATCTCAAGTAACGTGTTTTCGCAAATATCAAGTATCTGCATAACGTCCCTTGAATTAAGGATTTGTTTGTCCACCTATAAAATATGGTATTGAATCGGGTATTTGCTTGTGATTGCTACTGAAGTCAGCCTCATTAGATTGTATTGGTCGTTATAAGTACCCAAAAAAACGTACAACCATCATTAAAGCAAAGATACTAAGAAATACTAGCTTTGTCAAGTTTGAAGAGCAGTTATCGTAGGTAGAAAATTACTACGCTTATTGCTACGTGACAAAAAAATAACCCCTGTAAAGTATATTATTTACAGGGGTTTCTTAATTTACCAGTTGGTCTACTAGGACTCGAACCTAGAAAGACTGCACCAAAAACAGTTGTGTTACCATTACACCATAGACCAATAATGCTTCAATGCGGGTGCAAATTTAATACAAATTTTATTTAAAGCAAATATTTTATTGATTATTTGATTAAAAACCGTACAATTCTCAATTGTTAACTTCTAATTCATTAATTATATTCTACTTACAATTTTACAAATAAATGCTAGCGAAAGTTAATCGTAGGTTAAAGCATCAATTTTAGGTTATTTAATCAATAAATCCTCTTATTTTTGAACTTTGGTTTTAAAACTTATATGAAAAAACGCATAAATATACTCATTTCCCTATCAGCTCTAGTTTTAGTTGTGCTGTTTGTTATGCAATTGTATTTGGTAAAGACTACTTACGATTATAAAGTTGCCCAATTTAGAATTGAAGTTAAAGAAAAATTGAGCAGAATAACCAACGATTACAGTGATGTTGACAGTACTTTGTTTCACAAAAAAGATTTTTTATATAAAGAATTAGCAGAAAATTATTTGATTGACAAGAATTATCGTTCTCAAGTAAAAAAACAATTATTAGAAAATCATTTTAGAAAACAATTAACCGAAAGATTGCAAAAAGAGTTTGACAAGGAATTTCCGAATAATGAAATAGATTTCGCAATTATCTTAAACAAATTTGTTATCTATAATAATTTGAAAAAAGTAGATACACTTTTTGCTGAAAAACCTTTCATAGAAAATAAAATGTATGGCGATTTAGCTTCATTAGATGATGCATTTTTAATCAGAAGCTATGTTGGCACAACAAGTTCGAATAGTGTGACATCAAATTACAAGTTACTTACAGAAGATAGCTTGTATGTTTCTGTAAAAAATTGGGAATTGATCGTTCTAAAACGAATGTCATTGATTTTGATTTTTGCATTTGCCTCCATTCTCACATTGATACTAATATTTGTAATCACTATAAAATCACTAATCAAACAAAAGAAAATTAGTGATATAAAAACCGATTTCATCAACAATATTACACACGAATTAAAAACGCCTTTAGCAACGTTATCAGTTTCAACAAAAATACTAGAACGTAAAAACGTGAAGGAAAACGATTTGCTTTACAATCAGTTAATTCAAACTATAAACCGTCAAAACGAACGATTACAGAATTTAATTGATCAAGTAATGAGCAACTCATTAGGATTTGAAGAAATAGAATTGAATAAAGAAAAAATAAAAGCTAATTCTTTTTTAAAGACTATAGTTGATGATTTTAAAATGGCACATCCATCAATTGGAATTGAAATTGATTTTCATCAAGAAACTCAGTTAAATCTAGATACTTTTCATCTTACAACAGCCATCACTAATGTATTGGAAAATGCTGTAAAATATGGCGCTAAAACAATTTTTATTTCAACAGATTTACAAAATAATGATTTTAAAATAAGCATTAAAGACGATGGCATTGGGATTGCTAAAAACAAACAATCATTACTTTTTGATAAATTTTACAGAGTAGAACAAGGAAATATTCACAATGCAAAAGGGTTAGGATTGGGACTTTATTATGTTGACCAAATTATTAAAGCTCACAAAGGAACTATAAAATTAGTTAGTGATTTTGGAAAAGGAACACAGTTTATTTTATCTATTCCATCTTAAATTTATGAAAAAAATACTTTTAGCCGAAGACGATTTAGATTTTGCCAACGTTTTAATTCAGTACTTGCAATTGCATAATTTTGAAGTGATTTTGGCAGAAAATGGCAGAAAAGCATTAGAATTATTTCAAAAAAAAACTTTTAATATTTCTATTTTAGATGTAATGATGCCCGAAATGGATGGATTTACATTAGCTGAAGAGCTACTAAAAATAAATCCTGAAACTCCATTTATTTTTTTAACAGCTAAGCAATTAAAAGAAGATAAAATTAAGGGATTACAACTTGGAGCCGACGATTATATTGTAAAACCATTTGAAGCCGACGAACTTATTTTACGTTTAAACAACATTTTGAAAAGAAGCGAGTCTAATTTCAAAATAACGTCGCAAAACATAAGTATCGGAAAATACCTTTTCGACACAAAAAGATTGTGCTTAAAACTCGAAAACAAAACGCAACAACTTACCGAAAAAGAAGCAGCGCTAATTTATTATTTATACCAACATAAAAATCAAATCATTAAACGCGATTTAATTTTGCGTGCCATTTGGAAAAATGACGATTACTTTTCTGGAAGAAGTATGGATGTTTTCATTACAAAAATTAGAAAATATTTTCATGAAGACGCCAACATAAAGCTAGAAAGTACGCGTTTTATTGGATTAGAATTTAAAATAAAAGAATAATTATCATCAAACTTTTAGTTAACACTGATTTATTAAATTTTATCAAGTGCAATTTATGCGGATTAGATAAAAAAATAGTTTCTTTGCAACTGAAATAATTTCATACCTATTTATGACAACATTTAATTTTAATAAGTGGAATATAATTCTTGGATGGGTTGCTTTTGCGGTGGCTTTAGTAACTTTTACATTAACAGTAGAACCTACAATGAGTTTTTGGGATTGTGGTGAATATATTGCAACATCTGCAAAATTAATGATTGGGCATCCTCCTGGCGCACCATTGTATCAAATGATGGGTGCTTTTTTTGCCATGTTTGCTACGGCTAATGAAAACATAGCTTTTATGGTTAACATGATGTCTGTTTTTTCTAGTGCTTTTACTATTTTATTTATGTTTTGGTCGTCTACCATTTTGTTAAAAAAATTAATTTCATCCTATACAGATTTAGACCAAAATAATAGTACTGTAATTTTAGGAAGTTCATTTGTAGGCGCTTTAACTTTTACTTTTTCTGATAGCTTTTGGTATAATGCTGTTGAAGCCGAAGTTTATGCTATGGCAACGTTATTTATTGCTTTGTTGCTTTGGCTTGGTTTACGTTGGGAACAAGACATGAATACCCCACGTGGAAATCGCTGGCTGGTATTAATTTCACTGGTTGTTGGTTTATCGTTTGGAGTTCACTTCATGGCATTACTAACCATTCCTTCGATTGGATTTTTGTATTTTTTTAAAAATTATCAAAAAGTTACCATCAAAAATTTCATTCTTGCTAATATCATAATTATTGCAATTTTATTATTTATTTTTAAATTATTATTGCCGTACACATTAGCCTTTTTTGGAAAAACCGAGATTTTCATGGTCAATACGATAGGCTTGCCATTTGATTCGGGAAGCATTTTAGCTTTACTAATTATTATCGCATTGTTTTACTTTGGATTACGTTATACCAAGAAAAAAGAACAACCATTTTTTAACACAATTTTATTGTGCTTGTTGTTTGTCTTGATTGGTTTTTCTACTTGGATGATGTTACCCATTCGTGCCAACGCAAATACGCCAATAAACGAAAACAAACCCTCTGATGCAGCCGAAGTTTTGGCTTATTATAATAGAGAACAATATGGCGTAAATCCTTTATTTTACGGCCCACAATATACAGACACTTTTGCTGGATTAGATGAAGAAAATCCCTATTTAGATAAAAAACCAAATTACGAGAGAGACTACAAAACAGAGAAATATGTAATTGTAAACAATTATAAAAACGCAGAGCAAAACACAGATGATGCTCACAAAGCAATTTTACCTAGAATGTGGAGTACCGATCATATTGATAATTATATTCATTTTTCAAATCCGCCAACATTTAGAATAAATCCAGAGTATTCTGAAGAAAAAGAATTAGTTGATGTTGTTTCAGAATTTAGAAATGCTTATGCCTCAAATAAAATAGACGTTGATGGATATGTTGCTTTCCTAAAAGCATATGGCGACTATTTAATTATAGAAAAACCAACCGCTTTTGACAATCTTCGTTACATGGTAGAATATCAATTTGGCTACATGTATGGAAGATACTTACTCTGGAATTTTGTGGGAAGACAAAACGATATCCAAGGGAAATACGATAATTTAGACGGGAATTGGTTGAGCGGAATTAATTTTATTGATGAATTGCATTTAGGTTCCCAAAATAATTTACCGCCAGATGTTACCAATAACAAAGGTAGAAATGTATATTACTTTATTCCTTTTATTTTAGGATTAATCGGATTCATGCATCACGCACAGAAAGATAGAAAAAGTTTTTATGTATTACTAACTTTATTTTTATTCACCGGATTAGCACTAAAAATTTATCTAAACGAGCGACCCTTTGAACCTCGTGAACGAGATTATGCCTTAGTAGGTTCTTTCTACGTTTTTGCTATTTGGATAGGTTTTGGTGTTTATGCTATCTATGAAATAATTAAAGAAAAATTAACTCCAAAAATAGCTGCGCCACTTACAATTTTGGCAACAGTTATTGCCGCACCTGTTTTGATGGCAACACAAAATTGGGATGACCACGATCGTTCAGAGAAATATACTGCTATAGCGATGGCAAAAGCTTATTTAGAATCGTGCGAACCCAATGCAATTCTTTACACTATTGGTGATAATGATACCTTCCCATTGTGGTATGCGCAAGAAATAGAAGGTGTTCGCCCAGATATTAAAATTTGTTGTACAAGTTTATTAATGACCGATTGGTATATAGATCAAATGAAAATGAAAACTTATACCTCTGCGGGACTTCCAATATCTTTTAAGCACAGTCAATATGTAGACGGAACTAGAGATTACATTGTTTTTAGTGATCAAACAAAAAATCGTTGGGATATTAAAGACTTCATGGAATTTGCAAAAAGTGAAGATGAGAGAACTTTAGTAGAAATGCAAAGTGGACAAAAAGTACATTTCTTTCCAACCAATAAAGTCAGAATTCCGGTTGATAAAAATGCTGTAATTAAAAACAAAGTAGTTCATCCAAGATTTAATGATTCTATTGTTCCTTATATCGATATAGATATTAAAGGAAGTGCTTTATACAAAAACAGACTGATAATGCTAGACATTTTGAACAATAATAATTGGAAAAGACCAATTTATTTCAGTCCAGGGAGTTTTGCAGATGACGATTACCTTTGGATGAAAGATTATCTTCAATTGGACGGAATGGTATATAAATTAGTTCCAATTAAAACACCAACGTTGGAAGAGAATTATCCCGATATGGGTCAAATTGATACCGATAAAATGTACAATTTAGTACAAAAGTTTACTTGGGGTAACGGAGACAAAACAACCATTTATCACGATGTAGAAACCCGAAAAAATAGTATCTCTACTCGATCAAATTTATCTAGATTAATGTATGCTCTAATAAATGAAGGTAAAATTGAAAAAGCAAAGAATGTTATTGAGATGGGAGTAATTAAATTTCCACTAGATTATTATGGATATTATTCTACTGTAGAACCATTTGCAGATGGCTATTATAAAGTAGGTGAAAAACAAAAAGCTAGAGATTTATTATCAAAACTTACTGTTAAATATAAAGAAAGCCTAAGGTATTACAGCTCCTTAAAAGCAACCGAACAAAACGACATAGCAACTGATATAGTAACCGATATAGAACGTTACAGAAGTTTGCTTGGCGTAATGCGTAAAAATAATGACCTAGAATTTTATAGTAAAAACAAAACAGAATTTAATAGCTATAACAAACGTTTTCAGATGTTTGATAGAGATATGGAATAATGCAGTGCATCAACATAAAAGTGCTGATAGAGAAATTTATCGGCACTTTTATTTTATATTTGAATTATGAAGTTGGTAAAAGCACATTGGATTATTAAGAACTTGTTTTCAAACTATGTTTGGGAAATTCCTAATAATGAAAAAAAAGTATATCTTACTTTTGATGACGGACCAACTCCAGAAATCACTGAATGGACTTTATCTAAATTACAAGAATACGATGTAAAAGCGACTTTTTTTTGTATTGGTGATAATATCAAAAAATATCCGGAAATTTTTGAAAAAGTTACTCGCGCAGGACATGCTATAGGGAATCATACTTTTAATCATTTAAACGGATGGAAAACTTCTACAAAAGATTATATTGAAAACGCAAAACGTTGTGATAAAGAAACACAAAACACAAAACTCGCTACTCGAAACCTATTTCGTCCTCCTTATGGCAAAATAAAACCATCCCAATCTAAACTACTGCGCAAAATTGGTTATGACATTATAATGTGGGACATCATTTCTTATGATTTTGATGCTACTATTTCTAAAGAACAATGTTTAGAAAATGTTTTAAAAAATGTAAAATCAGGAAGTATTATTGTTTTTCACGACAGCAAAAAGGCATCTACGAATTTGGAATATGTTTTACCAAAAACGCTGCAATTTTTAAAAGAAAACGGGTTTGTTTGTGAAAAAATAATCTAGACTTGTTCCTGAACTAAACCAATTATCGTATTAGCGTCGAGCTCACCTGATTGCCTCCACACCATTTGACCTTCTTTATAAATCATAAGTGTTGGCAAACCTTTAATTCGCAATGCTTCGGCTAATTCTTGGTTTTTATCCACATCAATTTTAATCACTTTTGCTCTATCGCCTAGCGCAGCTGCTACATCTCTAATAACAGGATGCATGGATACAGAAGATTCATTCCACTCTGTGTAGAAGTCAATTAACACAGGAACTTGCGCATTTATAAGTTCGCCAAATTTTGACATAAAACCTAAATATTTATATGTTCTTTATTAAAAAAGAAAGTATTAGTAATACAAATGTAGCATATTTAACTAATTATACTACATTTTTGCCTTTTTTTAGTTCAATAACTGTTATTTCGGGCATAATTCCTACCCTTCCTGGATAAGCATGAAACCCAAAACCTCTGTTTACATAAATAAATTTACCAACGTTTTCATACAAACCAGCCCATTGCTTGTATACATATTCGACAGGACTCCATTTTATAATTCCTGGAATTTCGATTCCGAACTGAAAACCATGTGTATGACCTGAGAGTGTTAAATGAAAATTCTTTGGATGATCTTTTACCTCAGCATCCCAATGACTAGGATCATGGCTTAATAAAATCTTAAAATCATCTTTACTTAAATCTTCTGAAGCTTTATTTAAATCACCAACTTTCTTGAATTTTACACCCCAATTTTCAACTCCGACAATAGCAATTTCGTCGTTTCCTTTTTTAATTTTTGTATTCTCATTCAACATCAATTTGAAATCTATTTGACGGTGCAAATCTTTGATATCCTCAAAATTTTTATTTTTTTCTTCTTCCGAATCCCAATCTACATATTCGCCATAATCGTGATTTCCTAAAATTGAATATTTACCAAACTCGTGATTTTTAATATTTTTAAAAGTAGTAATCCAAGGATGCATTTCGGTTGCATGCGTATTCACTATATCACCAGTAAACAACAATAAATCAGAGGATTGTTCATTAATTAAGTCGACTGCATAATTTATCTTTTCAGGATTATCAAAGCTTCCGCTATGAATATCTGATATTTGGGTGATTGTAAATCCATCAAAAGCATCAGGCAAATTATCAAAAAATAGCGTTTGTTTTATCACTTTGAAATTATACTTGCCAACTGTCATTCCGTATATCAGCGATAAGAAAGGCACGGCAGCAATTCCGAGAGCAATTTGACTAACAAACTTCCTTCGTTCTGGCAAATAATTATCGGTACCATAATTGGCAAAATAATTCTTGGTTCCTATAATCAATCTTAAAATATCTTCAAATAACATTATAAAAGTAATCAATAATTTTGGAACCAAAATCAATAAGAAAACTCCTATAGTAGTCATAAAAACTGGTGTTTGACCAACACTCCGATCAAATTTTGAAAAACCATAAAAAACAAAAACCACGGCCGCAACAGAAATAAAAATATAAGAAAACTGCACCCATCGCACCTTAGAAAAGGTTTTAACAGCTTGAAAGGCATAAATTTCTACAATAGCTATAAATATAAAAGGTATAATCCAACGTGCGAACATTTTTCTAATTTTAAGCAAATTAACAAAGAAACGCGAGGCAAAACACTATTGTTAAATATTATTTAACATTGGTTTAAAAGCAACAATTCTTGCTTTATCTCATGTAATCACAATAAAATTGTTCTGGAAAATTTTAACAAAATTTAAAAAAAAACTTTGGAAGTAATTCAATTATTTTTAAGAAAAATATTTGGTTACAATTACAATTTTTTACTTCGATATAATTGTTTTGATTTCTAAAACCATTTTATCAAATAAAATTCCCTAAACTAACATCACAATACTGTCCTCAAAAGTAACTCTTATTCTATTCATTAATGGTTTTTCAAGCACTGTTTTCGAAAGAACTTAAATTAAATTACATAATAAATGTCTTCAATTTTATTTCTAAAGATGAAAATTTTAAAAATGAATTAATAACTTTTAAAAAAAATCCCAAATCGATTGTTTATTTTTACACTCAAATTATTATAAAATGTCACAAAAACGTCTTTACCTTCTTGATGCGTACGCACTAATCTTTCGCGGTTATTTCGCCTTTATAAAAAACCCTAGAATCAATTCTAAAGGAATGGATACATCTGCCATTATGGGATTTATGAATGCTTTGATGGATGTAATCAAACGTGAAAAACCCGATCATTTAGCCGTAGCTTTTGATAAAGGCGGGAGCGATTACCGTTACGAAATGTATCAAGAATACAAAGCGCATCGAGACGAAACGCCTGAAGCAATTAAAATTGCCGTTCCGTATATTCAAGAATTGTTGAAAGCGATGCACATTCCGATTATGGAAAAAGCAGGTTTTGAAGCTGATGATTTAATTGGAACTTTGGCCAAACAAGCCGAGAAAGAAGGATTTAAAGTTTATATGGTTACGCCAGATAAGGATTTCGCACAATTGGTTTCTGAAAATATTTTTATGTACAAACCAGCACGAATGGGTAACGACATCGAAATTTGGGGAATTCCAGAAGTATTAGAAAAATTTGAAATAGAACGACCAGAACAAGTGATAGATTTCTTAGGAATGATGGGGGATGCAGCCGATAATATTCCGGGATTGCCTGGCGTAGGGGAAAAAACAGCAAAGAAATTCTTGAAAGAATATGGTTCACTAGAAAATCTTTTGGCAAACACCAATCAACTAAAAGGTGCGATTAAAGATAAGATTGAAGCCAATGCAGAGTTGGGACTATTATCTAAAAAACTAGCCACTATCCTACTCGATTGTCCTGTGACTTTTAACTCTGAAGATTTTGAACTTTCTAAACCTGATGTTGAAAAAACCGATGCTTTATTTCAAGAATTGGAATTCCGTCAGATGAAAGCACAGTTTGATAAATATTTTGGAACTGGAAAAGAATATGATGAAATTGACACCAATGGAAATTCAGCGGAGAATAGTGCGAGTCAAACTACGTTAAAAAAACAAATTACGAAGAAATCTAACGAAGATCAATTTGATTTGTTCGGATTTTCTGATGAAGAAAGTGATGATGCAAAACCAAATTCTTTCTACGCAACTTTAGAAAACACCAATCATAATTACACGATTATTCAAGGTGATTTAGGAACAAAATTGTTTTTACAAAATCTACTTAATCAAACTTCAATATGTTTTGATACCGAAACTACTGGAATTGATGCTTTGAATGCCGAACTAGTTGGAATGTCATTTTCATGGCAAAAAGGTGAAGCATTCTATGTTCCTTTTCCCGAAAATCAAGAAGAAGCGCAGATTTTAGTAGATAAATTCAAGCCGTTTTTTGAAAATGAAAACATCGAAAAAATTGGTCAGAATATAAAATATGATTTGAAAATTCTTTCTAATTATGGAGTTCAAATCAAAGGAAAATTATTTGATACGATGATTGCACATTACTTAATCAATCCAGATATGCGTCATAATATGGATGTTTTGAGTGAAACTTATTTAAAATATTCTCCAAAATCTATTGAAGATTTGATTGGTAAAAAAGGTAAAAATCAAAAGTCAATGCGCGATGTTTCTTTAGAAGACATCAAAGAATACGCTGCCGAGGATGCTGATGTTACGTATCAACTAAAGCAAAATTTCAGTCCGATTCTAGACAAAGCCGAAACCAAAAAGTTATTTGATGAAATCGAAATTCCGTTAATTCCTGTTTTGGCCGCAATGGAATTGGAAGGCATCAATCTAGATGTTCCTTTCTTGAAAGAAATGTCGGAAATAATGGCAAAAGAAAGTTCTGAATTAGAACAAAAAATATATGAAACCGCCGGTGAGAAATTCAATTTGGCTTCACCTAAACAATTGGGTGACGTTTTATTTGATAAAATGAAAATTGGTGGAGCAAAACAAAAGAAAACCAAAACGGGTCAATATGCCACTGGTGAAGAAGTTTTGAGTTACTTAGCGAACGAACATCAAATTGTAAAAGACATTCTCGAATGGCGTCAAATGGTGAAATTGCAAAGTACTTACATCGATGCCTTACCAAATCAAGTTGATAAAAAAACAGGTCGCGTTCACACCGATTACATGCAAACGGTTGCCGCAACCGGTCGTTTGAGTTCGAACAATCCAAATTTGCAAAATATTCCAATTCGAACCGAACGCGGACGATTGATTAGAAAAGCATTTATTGCTCGTGATGAAAATTACACCTTAGTTTCTGCCGATTATTCGCAAATAGAACTTCGAATTATCGCAGCTTTATCTGGTGAAGAAAATATGATTAAAGCCTTTCAAAACAACGAAGATATTCACAGAAGTACCGCTGCAAAAGTGTTTAATGTTCCTTTAGACGAAGTTACAAAAGAACAACGTAGCAATGCCAAAACCGTGAACTTCGGAATTATTTATGGTGTTTCTGCATTCGGACTTTCTAATCAAACATCACTTTCGCGAAAAGAAAGTGCTGAGTTGATTGACGCTTATTACGCAACCTATCCAAAACTGAAATCGTACATGAGTAATCAAGTAGATTTTGCAAGAGAAAATGGTTATGTACAAACGGTTTTAGGAAGAAGACGTTATTTAAAAGACATCAATTCGGCCAACATGATGGTGAAAAGTGGTGCTGAACGAAATGCTGTAAACGCTCCAATTCAAGGTTCGGCAGCAGATATTATCAAAATTGCGATGATTAATATTCATAAAAGATTAAATGAAAAGAATCCTGACGGCTCGGGGTGGAAATCAAAAATGTTACTTCAGGTTCATGACGAACTGGTATTTGACGTCCACAACTCAGAATTAGAAAAAATAAAACCAATGATAAAACACGAAATGGAAAACGCCTTCAAAATGGATGTTCCGTTAGATGTTGAAATTGGTTTTGGGAAAAATTGGTTGGAAGCACATTAAGCATACTATTTTTTTTCTATCAACTTTAATAACATTTCATTTTGCTTTTTTAGTTCTTCTATAGTAACTTTTAAAGATTCTATTTGTTCTTGTTGTTCTTGAATTGCTTTTACTAACACTGGTGTAATTTCAGCGTATCTTACACCTAAATTTTCATTTTGTTTTCTTTCAAAATTTCCTTCCTCATCTTTCGGATACCACGAGTGTGTTTCTACTACCTCAGGTAAAACTTCTTGCAATTGTTGAGCCGAAAAACCCAATTTAGTTTCTTGAAGTTGATCAGGAATTGCTGTTTTACCAATACTATTGTTTTTCCATCTGTATGAAATAGGATTCAATTTCATCACTTCTTTCAAACCATATCTTAATTCTACAACATCTTTTTTTAGTTTCATATCAGAAGTTTGAATGGTTCCATTAGTAGCCCATAGAGCAGTCCATCTTTTTGTAGAACCACCTAAGCGAGTAATGTTATCCACTAATGGATTCAAACTAGATGCTTCAAGCAATAATTCATTTAAACCATCTACAATATATTCAATTGAACCAGTTGCCATTGCAGAGCCACCTGCTGTACCTCTATAAAAACCAAGAGTAAAATCTCGGGTGTATGTATCGCCTCCAGAATCAACAAAAGTCAAACCGTCATCGGCATCTACAATAGTTGAACCACCACCAAAATTAATATAGTTGTCATTAAAATTTGTTTCCATTATAATTCTATTGGTGCCATTAAATTTGATTTGCCCAGGAAAAGCTGCTGAAGTACTGCTATTAAAATTTAAATCATAACTATCTAAATTCAATGTAGTAGCTTGTGTTAAAGTCCCTCCAAGTCTTACAGTTGAACCTGTTAATGTTAATCCGTTTGTAAAAGTATTTGAACCACTTCCACTGGGCAAAGTAACAGTGTTTCCGTTAGAAATTGTTAATGCATTTCCAACTAAACTTAGGGTTTGACTATCGGTTCCTGAACCGCCTAATGGAGTTTGCCAGTATCCATTTCCACTAGCATCCGAAGTAAGAACTTTTCCTGCGCCTTGAGTACCATCTTCCAAGCGAAAAGCGTATGCGCCTGGAACTGGTGTAGATGGAATAGTTACAATTACATTATCTATCGCTGCAGGAAATTGACTACCTCCAGAACTATCGTTTCTCCATTCGTAAATAATACGCATACTAGATCCAGCAAAACTACTTACATTCAAAGCTGCATTAGAAAAAGTAGTCCAAGTATTTTGTTGATTGAAATTTGTCCCTACTTGAATTCTTCCAGCGCTGGCAGTAATTTGAGTTCCTAATGTTGGTGTAAAAGAAGTTGGAGTTAGCCAAACTCTTAAATAATCATAATCGGTGGCGCCAATTCTTTCTCCATTACATCTCCAATCAAACGAAAAAGTAGATGTAGTTGTCCCAGCCGGAATAGCAATGTCTCTATAGGCAAAAGTTACGGTAGCAGTTGATGTAGTTGCATAGCTATTGGTTGTTCCATTATCATTTGATATATAGATAGCGCTTGAGGGATTTCCAGCCGCAATACCAAACCTCCAATTATTACTAGTAGCGGAACCACTATTCAAAAAAGTAAAATCGTTAGTGTTAAAATTTTGGTTTAATAATGTTGTTGTGCCTGCACTTGGTAAAGTAGTATTCCCAAAAACATGCAGTGTAGCAGTTGGATTTGTAGTATTGACACCAACTTGAGAGTATATTCCACATGTAATAAATATAAAAATAAACTGAAAGTAAATTTTTTTCATAAAAATAAGTTTAAAAAAGTAAATATACTTTAAGTTTACTATTTTTTAACATTATTTAATATTACAATCGTATTGATTTCTATAATCGCTACAAAAAAACCAATTTGTTTTTAAAATACTTGATGTATTCTTTTTTTTATATTTTTATAAAATAAAACACTAGGAATGAAACTTATATTTTTAATGCTCCCAATTCTAATAACACTTTTTTTGAGTATTAGGTTTTTCTTTATTAAAAAAAATAGTACCATTTCCATCAAGATTTTAGGTGTGTTCTTTTTATTTTTTTGCTTTGCTCTAATAGCTATCTTGTTTCAATATTTACAAGAATTTTATCCGTTCATTCAAAGTTATTTTTTCCTAATTGAAATCACTTTTTATTTCATAATGTTATCCTTGCCGGTAATTATATACTTTTACATCTCATCCTTAACAGATACAATAAAAAAATATAAAAAAGTTAATGCTGTTTTACCACACTTTTTTATTCCATTACAATCTTTAATTTTTAATATTTATCCTTACATAAGTTTAGATAATTTAGGAGATGAATCTTTGCGAAAAAATCTTGATTATACCAATTATTTTAGTTTGAAAGTAATATTTGTAGTACTCAACATTTATTACTTGACACATACTATCTTATTATATATAAAACACCGAAAACAAATTAAAAACATATTGTCGTATGAAATTGGGATAAGTTTAAATTGGATTTTGTTTTTCCTATTGGGATACCTATCATTTGTTGCTTGTTTTTTTATTCTCAATCCAGATTCATCTCCTTATGTAGTTTATTTACCATTTCTTTTGATTATGGTTTATACTTTTTTTCAACGAGATGCTCAAATTACGGTTGAACTAGAAAGTTCTATTATTCAAAATACAAACATTACTACTGAAGTTGAAAATCAACAAAACAAGCAAACAAATTCAATAAATGATGAGAAAAGAGAAATTTTAAAAAATCAAATGATTGACTACATTGAAAATGAAAAAGTTTTTTTACAAAAAGACTTAACAATTTATGATGTAGCAAAAGGACTCAATACTAATAGCAATTACATCTCTAACATATTAAATAACATGCTTGATTGTAATTTTGTAACTTTTATTAACTCTTATAGAATTGAAGAGGCAAAAAAAATATTAATCTCTAATGAATATTCAAATTATACTATTGAAGCAATAAGTGAAATTGTTGGATTTAATTCGAAATCTGCTTTTAATAATGCGTTCAAAAACAAAGTAGGAATAACACCTTCAGATTATATCAAACAAAATAAAATAGATTAAATTGTGTTGATTTTAATTATTTGAAATAAAGACCTGTAACATTTTCCAATTCCAACATTCTAATAAAGAAAAACATAACCATGAGAAAAATTGTACTTCTTTCCGTTTTATTTATTTCATTTATTGGATTTTCGCAACAAACGAAATTTCAAAAAATTGATAGTTTGTTAACTTTTTTGAATACCAACAATAAATTTATGGGTTCGATTGCGCTTCGTGAAAACGACAAAATTGTTTTTGCAAAAGCTTATGGTTATGCTGATGTTGTAACCAATAAAAAATTGGAAACCGATACCAAACTAAAAATAGGTTCAATCACTAAAACCTTTACTGCAGTAATGACGATGCAGTTGATTGAAGAAAATAAATTGACGTTAGATACCAAACTTTCTGAATTTTATCCTCAAATTCCAAATGCTGAAAAGATTACTATTCATCATTTATTACACCACAGAACTGGAATTCCAGATTATTTAAATGATGATGAATCTATTGCAGAAAAAATTTATGCTGAAAATTCAAGAGCAGAAATGATTGACAGAATTACTAAATATAAATCAGACTTCGAACCAAATTCAAAACACAAATATAGTAACTCCAATTATTATTTGCTTGGAGCAATTATTGAAACTATCACTAAAAAAAGTTTTGTAGACAATTTAAACTCTAGAATTATCACTAAGCTAAATTTAAAAAATACTTTAATTCCAACAAAAACAAACATTCAAAACAACGAAAGTTATTCTTGTATATTTGATAGTAAATCATGGCAATCAATACCAGAATGGAACAACTCATTAGCGTTTGCGGCTGGAGATATTGCTGCAACACCAAGCGATTTAACCGCTTTTTTACATGGATTATTCAACGGAAAATTAGTTTCAAATGCTTCATTAGAACAAATGAAAACCATGGAAGATTATTATGGAAAAGGATTAGTTATTGCTCCTTTTGATGGAAAAAAATATTATGGACATACTGGCGGTATTGAAAATTTTCGTTCGGTAGCAATGTATAATATTGAAGAAAAATTTGGAATTTCATTAATCGTTAATGGCGACAATTACAATAGAAACGATATTATGATTGGTGTTTTGAGTTTGTACTATCAAAAACCATATACTTTTCCAAACTTGAAGGATTTTGTAGTAAACAAAGAAGTATTATCAAAATATATTGGCACCTATTCTTCACCTACTTTTCCAATGAAAATAATAGTTATAGAGGAAAACGGTTCACTATTTGCACAAGCAACAGGACAAAGTTCGTTTCCATTAAGTGCAAAAAGTGAAACTGAATTTGTATTTTTGGCTGCAGGAATTAAAATTGTTTTTGCAGAAAATCAATTAACCTTAATTCAAGGTGCTGAATATGTACTTAAAAAAGAGTAGATTGGTTTGATAAAACTACCAGAGGCAAATTTAAAAATTATAAAAGCCGTTACAAATAGTAACTATTTAGATATCATATGCTTAGCTATAGTTATTACTGCTTCTGTAACATTAGGCTATCATAATACAAAATATGATTTTACTTATCATGGTTAAAATTATATTTTCTTTTTGGGTTACGTTTCAATAATCAACACTGGATTATCAATGATGGGTAACCGTTTAGTTACAAAAAAAATATTGGTAACTTAATGACCACTTGTAATACTTTTTTAAGCGGATCTATTGATTATTTATTAGGAAATATTGGTGCTATTTTAACTTATCCAATATCGTTTGTAAGGAATTATTTGATTTTTAATACATGGGAAAAAAGCTAAGTTCTCCGTTCGATTGATTATATATTTTATAAAAATATTGTTTTAGGATTTTTATTTTCCTTTTTACTAAAGTAAATAGCTTTTGATTATTTATATTAAAAACCAATAGATTGGAGATTATTTTTTGCAATAGCAATTACGGCAGGAATCACTTTTGGCGGAACCTTCAATACAGCCAGAATGTATCCTGATAATTGGCTTATGTGGCAATTTTATAATTTGACAAAGATTATTCAAAATATACTTTTAATGAATATTGCTAACACGGCAAAATATTTATTTTATTTTTTTAATGCTATTATTGGATACATCACTTGGAACGACGATAGAAAAAAACAACATTAACAAACTTATTGTAACTTTGCTGTATTGTTAAAGAAAGAAAATGTTAAAAAACCAAGTTGAAACTACCTTACCTACTGATTGGGGTAATTTTAAAATCATCGCATATTCTGAAGATGAAAACGACTGGATGCCACATCTGGTTTTAATTCATGAACAAACAAATCTTAAGGAAACTGTTGCGGTTAGATTCCATTCAGAATGTATTACAGGTGATATATTTCATTCTAAAAAATGCGAATGTGGAAAACAATTGCATGAAGCTATGAGTTACTTCGAAAAAAATGGTGGAATTTTAATATATTTAAGACAAGAAGGAAGAAACATTGGTATAATAAACAAACTTAAAGCATATAAACTTCAAGAACAAGGCAAAAATACTGTTGAAGCAAATATTGCTTTAGGTTTACCTGCTGATGGAAGATCTTTTAAAGAAGCAGTAGAAATTTTGAATGATTTGAAGGTGAAATCAATTTATCTTTTAACAAATAATCCAGATAAAGTTGCAATTTTTGAAGATTCGACTATCTTATTTAAAGGGAGGATCCCTTTAGAAATAAAAGCATCAAAAGAAAGTAAGGACTATTTAGAAACTAAAAAAGATTACTTTAAACATTTGCTCAATTTATAGTTTTTTTGTTGACTCTCTCTGTCTTAATTCTGTTTTTACAACAAAAGTTTTATGAACTGCTAAGTCATCCTTCCGCTCTAGCTTTTCAATTAAAATTTTGGTCGCTACTTCGCCAATTTCTGGACCATGCTGACTTACGGTAGACAAGCTTGGTGTTAATCTTCTAGACCAAACGCCGTCTGCAAAACCAATAACTGAAAGCTCATCAGGAATTTTCAATCCTTTTTTAATTCCGATTTTCATTGCCATTACTGATGCATGTTCATCTAATGCAAATATGGCATCTACTTTATTTTTGTCAAAGAAATTTGCCGATTTACTATCAAACTCATCCGCAGTTTCCGACAAAACAATTAGATTTTCATCTACTTTCAATCCTTTAGCTTCAATAGCTTTATAAAAACCTTGAGCACGTAATTTTCCAACACTCAAATTATCAATCGAAGAAAACAAAGCAATTTTTTTACAACCAGTTTTAATTAAATGTTCTGTTGCATTCACCGCAGAATCTAAATCGTCAACAATAACTTTATCACAATTTACTTCATCAGCAATTCTATCAAACATCACAATTGGTGTACCTTCGTTTATAATCGATTTAAAATGACCGAATTGTTGCAACTTTTGAGCTTCTTCCGAAATTGATAATATAAAACCATCAATTGTTCCGTTACTCAACATTTCAAGAGCACTGATTTCTTTCTCAATTGACTCGTTCGAAATACATGTAATCACTTTATATCCTTTTTCATCGGCAACTTTTTCAATACCCGTAAAAACCTTGGCAAAAAACTGATTTAGAATATTTGGAATAATTACACCAATCGTTTTGGTAGAACGATTTTTTAAGTTCAACCCAATAACATTTGGTTTGTAATTTTTTAACTTAGCATATTCTTGCACCCTTATCTTAGTTGGATTACTAATCTCCGGGCTATCATTTAAGGCTTTAGAAACTGTCGATACAGATACTCCAAGTTCCTTAGCAATTTGTTTTAAAGTGGCTTTCGATTTCATTGTATATCAAAATAAGTTGTAAAATTATGAAATTTATAAATAGCAGCGAATGTTTTAGGTATTTTTGTAAACCATTGTCCTGCTTTAAATTCCAATCTTGTCCAAAAAGCCAAGGATTTTGATTTCAATAAGGGCTAAATAGCCATCATTTTGGAAGCTATAAATCGTTATAATTCAAAATAATAATTAAAATTCAAAATCATTTTTGCATATATAATAAATAATTGTACTTTTGCACTCCCTTAATTGGGAATGGAATGTTTAATTAAAATAATATTATGGACGCATTAAGCTACAAAACAGTTTCTGCCAACAAAGCCACCGCTGAAAAACAGTGGATTGTTGTAGACGCTGAAGGTCATAACTTAGGTCGTTTTGCTTCAAAAGTTGCGATGCTTTTAAGAGGTAAATACAAGCCAAGTTACTCACCTCATGTTGACTGTGGAGATAACGTGATTGTTATCAACTCAGAGAAAATTAATTTAACTGGAAACAAGTTAGATGACAAAACGTACATCAGACACACAGGTTATCCAGGAGGACAAAGAAGTTTAACTGCTAAAGTAATGCAACAAAAAAACCCTGCATTATTAGTAGAAAAAGCTGTAAAAGGAATGTTGCCTAAGAACAAATTAGGAGCTCAATTATTCCGTAATTTAGATGTAAATGTTGGTTCTGAGCACAAACATGGCGCTCAACAACCAAAAACCGTTAACCTTAACGACTTAAAGTAATGGGAGTTATTCACAAAATCGGTAGAAGAAAATGTGCTGTAGCACGTGTTTATGTTTCTGAAGGAACAGGAAAAATCACCGTTAACAAAAAAGAATTTACAACTTACTTCCCAACTGCTACTTTACAATACAAAGTATTACAACCAATGTCCTTGACAGAAAATGTAAACAACTTTGACGTAAAAGTAAATGTTTACGGTGGTGGTTCGACAGGTCAAGCAGAAGCTGTAAGAATGGCTATCGCTAGAGCAATGTGCGAGGT
This sequence comes from Flavobacterium sp., assembly GCA_044361155.1. Taxonomy (GTDB): domain Bacteria; phylum Bacteroidota; class Bacteroidia; order Flavobacteriales; family Flavobacteriaceae; genus Flavobacterium. The sequence continues at coordinate 99,302 of JBIKJF010000001.1, read as the reverse complement.
TGGAGATGAAAACAGATCTATTCTAAAACCAGAAGGATTACTTACTAGAGATCCAAGAATGGTAGAACGTAAAAAATTCGGTCAGAAAAAAGCGAGAAAGAGATTCCAATTCTCGAAACGTTAATTCTGAACTTGATTCAGTATTTCTTGAGATTTTCTCAAAATGTATTGAACCATCGAATTATTACAAACAGATGCTGAAATTAATTCAGCATATTAAAATTGAATTTAAAACAAAGTTGTCGATATTCCTTATAAAAAGGGAATTAGTTTAGCATCGAAATGCAGTACAAAGTCTTAAAGTTGAAAGACTTAAAGCGAAAAAGGTGACGCATTGCTATAACACGGAACGTAAACTATTACACAATGGCAAACAAAATTGACGTTAAAGAATTATTAGAAGCAGGTGTTCACTTCGGACACATGACTCGCAAGTGGGATCCAAACATGGCTCCTTACATTTATATGGAGCGTAATGGTATTCACATCATTAATCTATATAAAACTGCTGCAAAAATTGAAGAAGCTAATGAAGCTATGAAAAAAATTGCAGCATCTGGTAGAAAAATACTTTTTGTAGCTACCAAAAAACAAGCTAAAGACATTGTTGCTGAAAAAGCAGCAGCATGTAACATGCCTTACATCACTGAAAGATGGCCTGGAGGTATGTTAACAAATTTCGTTACTATTCGTAAAGCTGTTAAAAAAATGGCTTCTATCGATAGAATGAAAAAAGACGGAACATTCATGACACTTTCTAAAAAAGAAAGACTTCAAGTTGATCGTCTTCGTGCAAAATTAGAGAAGAACTTAGGTTCTATCGCTGATATGTCTAGATTACCTGCTGCATTATTTGTAGTAGATATCAAAGCTGAACACATCGCAATAAAAGAAGCACAAAAATTAAACATTCCAGTTTTCGCAATGGTTGATACAAACTCTGATCCACGTGAGGTCGATTATGTTATTCCAGCAAATGATGATGCTTCTAAATCAATTGACAAAATCTTATCTTTAGTAACTGACGCAGTTAAAGACGGATTAGCAAACAGAACTTCTGATAAAGAAGCTGATGATACTACTGAAGTTGAAGCTGTTGAAGCTGTAGCTGCTCCAGAAGCTGCTGTTGTTGAAACTGCTGCTCCAGAAGTAGAAGCTACTGAAACTAGTACTGAAGAATAAAACACAGAAAATTCCAAAATATAAATTCCAAATTCCAAGAAGTTATCAATTATTTGATGATTTATTAAAATTGGAATTTGGGATTTATAAATTGGAATTTCTTTTTTTACACAAATTATTTTTAATCTTAAAATAAAAACAAAATGGCAACAATTACTGCTGCAGACGTAAATAAATTAAGAACAATCACAGGTGCAGGTATGATGGACTGCAAAAAAGCATTAGTAGAAGCTGATGGCGATTTTGATTTAGCAATCGAAAACCTTAGAAAAAAAGGTCAAAAAGTTGCTGCTAACAGATCAGACAGAGAATCTACAGAAGGTGCTGCAATCGCAGTTGTTAATGCGGATAAAACATCTGGTGTTGTAATCACATTAAATTGCGAAACTGACTTCGTTGGAAAAAATGAAGGTTTCGTAAAATTGGCTACAGATTTAGCTAACCAAGCATTAAACTATGATACTAAAGAAGCATTTTTAGCTTCAGATTTTAATGGTATCACTGTTGCTGACAAATTAATTGAACAAACTGGTGTAATTGGAGAAAAAATTGAAATCGCTTCTTTCGAAAGATTAAGTGGCGCTTTTGTTGGTTCTTACATTCACGCTGGAAACAAAATTGCTGTTTTAACGGCTTTATCTGCTAATGTTGAAGGTGCTGAAGAAGCTGCAAGAAACGTAGCAATGCAAGCTGCTGCAATGAATCCAATTGCTTTAGATGAAGCTGGTGTTGATGCATCAATCATTGAAAAAGAAATTGAAATCGCTAAAGATCAATTACGTCAAGAAGGAAAACCAGAGGCAATGTTAGACAATATCGCTAAAGGAAAAATTCAACGTTTCTACAAAGACAACACTTTAGTAAACCAAGATTATATTAAAGATGGCGCAATGAGCGTTGCTGGTTACATTAAATCGGTTGACGGTGGCTTAACTGTTACAGGATTTAAAAGAGTTGCTTTAGGATAATTCAAGATCAAATTTTAGATATTAGATTTTAAATATCAACCTCGGTTCTTAATAGAATCGAGGTTTTTTTTAATCTGATATTTTTACAAAAGACCATTACTATATAGCCCTGATACTGAAATTTGTTTGAGCTCTTTTTATAATGTTGCCATCGAGAGCATTTCGACAAGCTCAATGTAACAACTAAGGCAACATTATAAAAAAGCGAGTTTCAGTAGCAGGAAAATGGATTACAAAAAAAGACCAAACCATTCGCTCTAAATTTAAAAAAAACATACCTTTGATACATTAGGTAAATTAGAGCAAATGTTTGAAAGAAGAAAAGATATTATATATGTAATTCTTGCTGGAATTTTTATAACCAATGCAATTATTGCTGAATTAACTGGCGGTAAATTAATTGATGTTTTTGGAGTTCCGATGAGCATTGGTATTTTACCTTGGCCAATTGTATTTATCACAACCGATTTAATAAATGAATACTTTGGGGAAAAAGGCGTTAAAAAACTTTCGCTTATTACTGCAGGATTAATTGCATATACTTTTATTATATTGTTTTTTGCAATCAAAATTCCTTCAACTGGGATTAGTTCGGTTACTACAGAACAATTTACGGCAGTTTTTGGTCAAAGTCAGTTGATAATTATTGGAAGTATAGCAGCATTTTTAGTTTCGCAATTGATTGATGTTACCATTTTTCATTATGTAAAAAATAGAACTGGCAACAAATTGATTTGGTTGAGAAGTACCGGTTCTACGGTAATTTCACAACTGTTTGATAGTTTTATTGTACTTGGAATAGCTTTTTATTTACCTGGAATTATGGATACTAAAACCTATTTTATTTCTGGGTTTACTGGATATTCTGTGAAGTTGGTTATTGCTGTTTTAATGACACCAATGATTTACTTAGGTCATTATCTAATAGAAAAATATTTAGCAAAAGATGGAGAATAAAGTACGTTGTGCTTGGTGCGAAAAAGATGATTTGTACAGAGATTATCATGATAATGAATGGGGAAAACCTGTTTATGATGACGATAAATTATTTGAATTTTTAATTTTAGAAACCTTTCAAGCTGGATTGAGTTGGTATACTATTTTGAAAAAAAGAGAAAATTTCAGAAAAGCATTTGATAATTTCGATTATAAAAAAGTGGCTCAATATGACGAAGAAAAAGTGCAAGAATTACTTCAAAATGCCGGAATTATTAGAAACAAATTAAAAGTAAGAGGCACAATTTCTAATGCAATCGCTTTCATGGAAGTGCAAAAAGAATTTGGCAGTTTCTCAAAATACGTTTGGAATTTCACAGACGGAAAACCCATAGAAAATAACAGAAAATCGTTAAGAGAAGTTCCATCAACAACACCACTTTCGGATGCAATTAGTAAAGACTTAAAGAAACGCGGATTCAAATTTGTAGGTTCAACTGTGGTTTATGCGCACATGCAAGCTACAGGAATGGTCAATGATCATGTGACGGATTGTTGGACGCAGCATTAGTTTGCAGGATAATTTCAGTCTTTTGAAAATTAAAATCACTACCTTTAGTAAAACATTAAAACCATGTTTCGACATAAAGGCAATCGAAGAACTTTCACACACAACTTACGATTAGCATCTACATTATCGTTTATTGCAGGAATTGTAAATATTGCTGGCGTTTTATCTGTTGCAACCTTAACCACAAATGTTACAGGTCATTTTGCTTTTTTTGCAGAAGAAATTTCTTTGAGAAATTATTCAAAAGCTATTACTTTTCTTCTGTTTATTTTATCATTTTTAGTTGGAGCTTTTACTTGCAATACATTAATCGAAATCACTTCGTTAAAAAAACCTAGAATTGCTCATGCATTTCCAATGATAATTGAAGTCATTATTTTGCTAATTATTGGATTTGGATTTATAAAGCATCAGGAATTCATTGCACATTTATTACTTTTTTCGATGGGAATTCAAAATGCTTTGGTGACTCAAATATCGCAATCTGTGGTACGGACAACTCATCTTACAGGATTATTTACTGATTTAGGAATTGAATTATCACAACTTTTTTTCTACAGAAAACCAGTTGAAAAATCGCGATTGTGTAGAAGTATTTTTCTAAGACTTTCTATTATTACTTTCTTTTTTCTTGGTTGTGTTCTTGGTGGAATTTTCTATGATAAATATGAACTTAAAATTCTTCTTTTTGCTGCATTCTCACTGATTATTGCGTTACTATTTGACAATATTGTAATTTATTATCACCTTACAAAAAGAAAAATAAAATCAAGTTTTCATGAAGAAGAAAACTAACTCTTCAAAATCATCATAAAAGCATTTCGGGAAATCTCAAAAGCTCCTAATTTTTCCAAATGATCGTTATGAACTTGGCAATCTAGGAGTTTGTAATTGTTTTGTTTTAAGTATTCTATCAATTTTACAAAAGCCACTTTACTGGCATTTGGCACTTTAGAAAACATACTTTCACCACAAAAAATATGACCTAAATCAACGCCGTACAATCCGCCAACTAAATCGCCATTTTGCCAAACTTCAAATGATTTTGCTTTTCCTAATTGATATAATTCGGTGTATGATTTAATAATTGAATCTGAAATCCAAGTTCCGTCTTGGCCTTTTCTTTCAATTTTTTGACAATTTTTAATAACCGATTCGAAATCTTTATTGATAGTCACTTCAAAAATATTCCGATTAATAATATTTCGAAGACTTTTAGAAACTTTATAATCATGCGGATAAACCACCATTCGTTCGCTTGGCGACCACCATAAAATGGGATCATCGGCATCAAACCAAGGAAATATACCATTATGGTAAGCCAACAACAATCGCTCTGCAGACAAATCACCACCAACGGCAAGAATTCCTTCATACGAGGCTTCTTCTACTGGAGGAAAATAAAGTTCTTTGGTTAGGAAATACATAGTATAACATTATAAATTCCAAAAAATAAATTCCAAACTCCAAATTAAGACGAACAAAATTGGAATTTGGAATTTAAAAATTGGAATTTACTTTTTATTAAAAAGGTAAATCGTCGTGTTCTTCTTCTTTAAAATCAGTTGCTGGAGCAAATGCTTCTGCTGCTGGCATTGGAGGCATTGCTTGTGCTGCTGGAGCTTCTTCTTGAAGTTTTTCAACTCTCCAACCTCTTATTGAGTTAAAATATTTAGTTTCTCCTTGTGGATTCACCCATTCTCTTCCACCTAAATTGATAGAAACTTTTACCGCATCGCCAACGGCAACATTATTCAATAAATCACTTTTATCTTGAGTAAATTCAATCATAATGTGTTGTGGATACTGCTCATCTGTAGTTACCACTAATTCTCTTTTTCTGAAAGTAGCACTAACTTGAATTTCTGCGCTTACTACTTTTACTTTTCCTGAAACTTCCATAATATTATTGTTTATTGTTTTGCTAAAAGCACTTTCCAAGCGGTAAGCACCTCGTTTTTATCTATATATTCTTTGGCTAATTGGTGTTTTTTAACCTCATCATCAGCACTTAAAACACCTTTCACTTCAAAATTTTGTTTTACAAATATAGTAATTTCTTCATTGGTTGGCAATGCTTCTACATTTCCTAATTTACCTAAATCATTCCCATTAAAAATAGGGCTTTCTCTCACAAATTCTGGAATCGCATCTACTCCTATTCCTAAAGTTGCCAATGGTTTTTCTACTTCAAAAAGCCCTTGATTGGCTCTCGAATACCAATTTCCTCCTAATCTTGAAACCAAGTCAATTTTCATTGGATCAATTTGACCATCTGCATCTAAAACTGCTTCATTAATGTGCATTTTAACCACTTCACAAATAATCATATTTCCGGCTCCGCCTTCTGTTCCTAATGCAATAATTTGATTGACTTTACATTCAAATTGCACCGGACTTTCGGCAACGCGATAAGGTTTTACCATTTCTGATGGGACTGGAGTCAGACCCGATTTTTCAAACTCATTTACACCGTCGGCATATTCTGTGCTTGATAATGACATTTGTTGAACAATATCAAAATTCACAACATTGATAACCACTTGACGTGTTTCTTCACAATTAATCAACGTGTGTTTCGTTGTATTATTTCTAACTCTTCGTGCTGGAGAAAAAACCAAAATTGGCGGATTAGAACTAAAAATGTTGAAAAAACTAAACGGTGATAAATTTGGCTTGCCGTTTTTGTCAATTGTACTTGCAAATGCAATCGGTCTAGGTGCAATAGCACTTTGCAAATAACCCTGCAATTTCATTGGAGAAAGTTCTTTTGGATCAATTGTTAGCATAAAATTGAAATTTTTACAAAGATAAGGATTCGACAGCAAAAGTCAATTTCAAAATTCAACTTCAAAAATTAATATTAATTTAAATTTGAAAAAAATCATTACTTTTAAACAAAAATTCATAAATGCAATTTTCCGAAAGAAGAAATACAACGCGTTGGATTATAATCATTACTTCATTTGTGATTGTTTCTTTAATTCTATGGAATACGTATACTTTTTTTCAAATATTTAAACAAGAAGAACGATCTAAAATGGAACTTTGGGCGAAAGCTCAGAAAAGCATCATGACGGCTAATTTAGATACTGAAATTGAACTTCCTTCCTTTATTTTAGAAAACAATAAAAATATTCCATTAATATTAACTGATTCTAAAGGCAAAATCATAAGCTCTTTAAATATTGATGAAATTGAAAAAGACACGGTCAAGCTAAAAAGCTTTCTTGAAGAAATTAAAAATCAAAATAATCCAATAAAAGTTCAATTTTCACCTGATGATTTTCATCTTTTATACTATGGAAATTCTTCTCTATTAAACAAATTAAAGTATTATCCAATTGCATTATTATTAATCATTTTCTTATTTGGTACTGTGGTTTACAACTTCTATAAAAGCACGAAAATGGCTACTCAAAATAAACTTTGGGCAGGAATGGCAAAAGAAACAGCACATCAAATTGGCACACCATTATCGTCATTAATTGGTTGGCTCGAAATCATGAAAGCCGATAATGTTGATGAAACAACTGTTTCAGAAATAGAAAAAGACATCAGTAGATTACAAACCATAACAGAACGTTTTTCTAAAATTGGTTCAGAACCAGTTTTAGAAACTAAAGATATCGTCGAAGAAACCAAAAACTCATTTGATTATTTAAAATCTCGCTTTTCTAAACAAGTGGAGTTTACTTTTGCTGCTCCAAAAAATCCGATAATGATTCAGATAAACCCAGCTTTACATAGTTGGACTATCGAAAACTTAATGAAGAATGCCATTGACGCCATGAAAGGTAGAGGAATGTTGCAAATTGCAATAGAAGAAGAAGGTCAAAGCATTAAAATTAACGTAATCGATTCAGGTAAAGGAATACCAAAAAGCCAGTATAAAAGCGTTTTTGAACCTGGTTTTACAACAAAAAAACGAGGTTGGGGTTTAGGTTTATCACTTACAAAAAGAATTGTTGAAGAATATCATAACGGAAGAATAAAAGTGGCTCAATCAGAAATAGGTAAAGGAACAACAATGCAAATTGTATATAAAAAAGTCAAGTGAAATTACCTAATCTTAAAAAAGAAATTTCATTGGAATTATTTAAACTGATATAACCAAATAGATGTCTTCGGTACTTTGCAAAAGTAGTATTTCTATAAAAAAACACTAACAAAACTTTCTAAATGTAGCGCTTTTACTTTCGGATTGTTTTCGTGGTCATTATCATTTTGGCGCGTTCTGAAACATCTTTAGAAATAAACTCTTCTACAAATTTTAGGTTGGATTCCATATTTATTTTAGAACTCATTAGTAACCTTTTAAGATTTGTAACTGGCGCTAAATTCTCCCGTTTAATATCTTTTAATTCATTGATATCGTTAATACATTGACTTAATTTGTCTAACGGAATTTGAATTTTTGATTTAAGCTCATCATCTGCTACTGATGGAAGAAATTTTCTGTTTTTATAATTTAAAAAATCAACAAAAAATTGCATCGATTCGTTATAATCTGCATTAATTTCTGCTAATCTTGAGAAATCATTTTTCTGATTGTAGCTGCTAATTTTTTGCTTTTCAAATTCATAACGTTCTGTAATAAGCTTGTTTTTTAAACCGTTTTTTTGAATTCTATTAGCTCTTTGTATTGATTTATCGAGCTCTGATAAGTTTTTATAAAGCTCGATTTCTTTTAAATAATCGAAATTTAAAGTCTTATTAGTAGCTTCAAGTTTGGCATCGTAAAACTCTTGATTTGTTATCGGATTGTTTGAAAATTGCCATAAATAATCAAATGGCATGTGTCTGTCTATAAGTGATTTTGGTTCGACTTTATAATATCTGTTGTTTATTTTTCGGGTAAATTTAGAGTTATTTACAAATCCAGAACCCCAAGTTACATCAAACAAATACCAATTACTATTGATTTTTGACGCACACCAAACATGAGACAGTACCGAAATTTTTCCGTCATTATCTTTAGTGTATCCGTCTATCAATACCGTTTCAATATTTAGTTTGTTCATGATATCATAAAAAAGCTGAGCATAATGCATACAAACTCCTTTCTTAGATTTTAACGTGCGATTTACTCGATCTTCTGGTGATTGATTGGGCGGCTGATTGAGCATATTTTCTACATCGTAACTAATTGTTGAAGCTGTCCAATAAAATGCTGCTCTTGCTTTTTCGTCTTCCGTTTTAAAATTTGAACTGATATAATTTGCAATTGGTACCGTAGCTGTTTCCAAGTTACTAGGCATTGCATCCATAAATTTATCAATAGCTTCAAATTGTGCAAAACTGTAATTGATGCACAGTACAATAAATAAAAAACAGTACTTTTTCATTTTTTTATTTAAAAAACTCCATCAAGTAAAATTATTGACGGAGTATTGTTTTATAAATTATTATGAATTGCTTTTGCTAAATCTTCAAACTCTTCTTTGCCGAGTGATACTTTATTTTGAAAACGCATTTCGTCCATTTCGTTTAACGGAATTAAATGTACGTGAGTATGAGGAACTTCGAGTCCGATAACTGCCATTCCAATTCTTTTGCACGGCACTGTTTTTTCAAGCGCAATAGCAATTTTCTTAGAAAAAGCCATTAAGCCAAGATATAAATCGTCATCAATATCAAAAATTTTATTGATTTCCTGCTTTGGAATGCATAAAGTATGTCCTTTTGCATTTGGATTTACATCAAGAAATGCCAAAAAATTTTCGTTTTCGGCAATTTTGTAACAAGGGATTTCTCCGTTTATTATTTTGGTAAAAATACTGCTCATACTATGATTTATTTTAAAAAAGTCCTTCGACTGTGCTGCGGATGACAGAATAAATTAATCTCTAGAAATTTCTAAAATTTTAAATTTTAAAGTACCGTTTGGAACCGTAATTTCTGCAATTTCACCTACAGATTTACCAAGTAATCCTTTACCAATTGGCGATGTTACAGATATTTTTCCTGTTTTTAAATCGGCTTCGCTTTCGGCAACCAATGTATATGTTAATTCCATTCCGTTGGTTTGATTCTTAATTTTTACATTAGATAAAACCAAAACTTTTGATAAATCGAGGTGACTTTCATCAATTAATCGAGCGTTAGAATATACTTCTTCAAGTTTAGCAATTCGCATTTCTAACATTCCTTGTGCTTCTTTTGCTGCGTCATATTCTGCATTTTCAGACAAATCGCCTTTATCTCTAGCCTCTGCTATATCTGCCGATGCTTTTGGTCGCATCACGCTTTTTAAATGATCTAATTCTTCTTTCAATTTCTTCAATCCTTCTGCTGTGTAGTACGATACGTTGCTCATAATTTCATTCTTTTTATTCTTAATTTTCTTGGTAACAACAATGTTAACTAGAATTTCTTTTTTGTTTCAATGTATTGATTTAGACAATTTCATCGTTATTATAAAATAGAAAAAATCCCATCAAGACGGGATTTCTTTTTTCAAAGATATATATTTTAGAATAATACAATACTATATTTGCATTACAATACTTGACAAAGTTAATTAATTTAATCTTGTAGAAGCCATTAATACGAAAAATTATATGAAAAAAATTATTATTTTATTAGCAGTTGTTTCACTTTTAGGATGTAGTAAAGACAAATTCAACAATAATAATCCTTTTATTCCAAATAGGGGTTTTTCTGTAATTATAAATTTAAACTTACCAACATACAGTAATTTACAATTTGCAGGAAGCAGTGCTTATGTTAATGATTTAAATGCAGGGATAAGGGGCGTAATAGTTTTTAATACAGGCGGTGCATTTCTAGCTTATGATGCAGCGTGTCCGAACCAGGTTTTATCTTCATGTTCTACTCTAGAATTGGATGGTATTATGGCAAAATGTCCTTGTGATGATTCCGAATATAATCTATTTACTGGACAAAGCCCTGGTTTGCAATATCCTCTAAAGCAATATCGCGTGGAAGTGAACGGTACTTTAATTACAGTTTTTAATTAAAAAACGGATGTAATAGTCAACGAATATTTGTTTATAAAAATCTTAAAACTAAAAAAGCCAGGCCGAAGTATCTTCTAGCCTGACTTTGTTACCAAAATTGAATTATTGGTTATAACTTCAATGTTGCGCCAATAAGAAAATTTCTTCCAGCTTGCGGATAAAATCCTGCTCCTTCGATGGTAGTGGTTGCCGAGCTTGACCAGGTATCATCAAAGGTGTAAAAAAAGCCGTTTGATTCATATTGTAAATCGAAAACATTATTTATTAATCCCGAAAATACTATCGATTTTATTCCTTTCCCAATTTTTAGTTCGTAGTTAATGTTTAAATCATTTACAAAATAAGCATCTAGTTTTGATTTTTCAGAATCGATATTTCCCATAAATTGCTCACTTACAAATTTGGATAAAAATGAAACTTGAAAATCTTTATGGATAGTATACGTTATCCCGTTACCAACAACTATTTCTGGCGAAAAAGCTATGTTGGTATCACCCAAATTTAGTAAAACGCCATCGCGCTGAAAATTAAAATCCCTATTCCTATTACGACTAAAAGTAACGTTAGGATTAAGTAGAAACTTATCAAAAACTTTAATTGTAGCATCCAACTCTAAACCAACACGGTAACTTTTTCCACTATTAGTAAAAACTGGTGCTCCCACATCATTTAAAGCACCTGTTAAAACCAATTGATTGGTGTAGGACATGTAAAAAGCATTGGCAAAAAATCGAACGTTTTTGGTGTTATATTTCCAACCCAATTCATAATCGAATAATCGTTCAGGAATTACAGCGCCGTTTTCATAATCATCACGCCTTGGCTCTTTGTTTGCAATTCCAAAATAGGCATAAAAAGTATTTTTATCATTTAGCTGATAATTTAAGCCGGCTTTCGGGTTAAAAAATCTAAACGTATCGTTTACGTCGTTAAAACGAAAACTTGTTGCAGTATAAAAAACCATTCTGTACTGCAAATCGGTAAAAAGATTTAATTTTTTGGTAATATTTTGAGATGCTTTTACATAAAAGTTTACATCATCCTTATTACCAATATTATTGTAGTACCTGTTTTGCTCTGGCGCGTAAAATTGTGTCCAAATAACTTCTCCAAAATGATCACCCAAATACCTATTTACAGCACCGCCAAAGATAACATCTGTTGCGTTAGACTTATAATTTAAAGAGAAAATTGCTCCATAAAAATCATTGTCTAACCAACGTCGTCTAATAAGATCAGAAGTTGTGTTTTCTTGAAAATTAGGAAGAAAGTACTCTGACAAGGTTTCGTCTTCCCGATATTGCTCGAAATAACCCTTACCAATGGTGTAGTGAAGCGCTGCATTAGACGTCCATTTTTCTGACCATTTTTCTGACCAATGCAATTGAAAATGATTTTGCCTGTAATTATCAGTTTCGTTATCATGAAATTTTTCGTTACCAAATTCATCCAAAAACCTTCCCGCAGGATTGTAAGTTCGATCATTTTTCAATTTATCTTCATCCTCTAAACCATACCACGCTTGGTACGTTTTTTCTTTTCCGCCGAATGCAAATAACTTAATTTGAGTAGAATTTGTAATATAATTGGCATTAAAAAAATAACCAAACATATTAGTTGACGCTCTATCAATAAAACCATCGGAGGCAATATTTGAAATTCTTGCATTCATCTCGAAGTTATTGTTTAATCCTGTTCCAAAAATTAAAGTGTGTTTTCGAGTTCCAAAACTTCCTACAGAATTTGCAATTTCAGCATAAGCTTGTTCTTGAAACGACTTGGTCTCCATATTTAAACTCGCACCAAAAGCTCCCGCACCGTTGGTTGATGTTCCTACACCACGTTGTAGCTGCATGCTTTCTACAGAGGAGGCAAAATCGGGAAGATTAACAAAAAAAGTGCCTTGACTTTCACTGTCATTAAACGGAACTCCATTTAAGGTAACATTAATTCTAGAACCATCAGCTCCCCTCACTCTCATATAGGTATAACCAACTCCGTTTCCGGCATCGGTTGTAGAAACTACAGATGGTAAATAATTTAGTAAAACAGGAATGTCTTGTCCAAGATTTCTCGGCGCAATTTCTTCCTTACTAACATTGGTGAAGGTAACCGGATTGTTTTTCTTAGCCCTAACACCCGAGATAAGAACTTCGTCGAGTGTATTGACTTTGGTTGTGTCTTTTGATTTTTCTTGTGCAAAAGAGAAAATAGATAGAAGATAAAAGATAATAGAAAATAGACTGCGTAATTTAAATCTTTGTGCCTTCGAGTCTTTTTGGCAAGCTTTTTTTAATAAAATTTCCATTCGTAAATAAATTATACGAATAAAAAGAGGTTATTATTCTTGATTAAAAATAAAAATGATGTTTCCTGTGACAAAGTTCAGCGTGCACTCTGTTTTGTCACTTTTCCCTAAACAGCATTACCTGTTCTAGGTTCATTGGGTATAATCTCAGCATTAAATTCTGAATTTATTTCAGAATATCAGCACCCCTTTTGAGACGATGCAAATATAAGTCAATATCAATAACAATTGCAATATCAAAACTCAATTTTAATATTTTTTTTACAAATCAGGTTTTTTACGATTCTGTTTTATTTCTGAAGTGGTGTATTTGTCTTTTAATCTTTTTTCGATGACTGATTTTGGGATTTTTGTAGCTTTTCTTTCTTTTGGAACACTTAAAGACTTTTCAATTATCTCCAAAAATCTTTTTGTTATAATTGCTTTGTTTTTAAGTTGACTTCTATCTTCATCGCAGTTTAAAATTAAAATTCCATCAAAAGTTAATTTCGATTTTAAATTCTTTTGAGACCTTTCTTTTTCTTCTTCAGAAAGTGACTTAGAATTGGTTAAATCGAAAAATAAAACAACTTTAGATGAAACTTTATTTACGTTTTGTCCACCAGCACCAGAGCTTCTTACTGCTTTAAAAGTGAGTTCTGAAATAATTTTCTCTTTATCCATAGTTTTAAGACTCAAAGTAATTTTACCACAAAGGCGCTAACGCACAAGTTTAATTTCAAAATTGATTTTGAAGTTTATCTTCAATAAGCATAGCGTGAAAATTTACTTTTGCACTTTAACAAGCTAAGTATGACCGTTGATTTTTGAAATTAAAATTGTTACTCTTTAGATTGATGAGCAGGTTTCAACAAGTCATTAACTGTTTTAACTGGATTGAAAGTAATAAGGGGCACTTCTACAAAAATAGTTAGCCATTTTGCCATTGCACCATTCCATAAACCAGGCAGCTCGAAAGCTCTTAATGATTTTCCTTTGCTCGTTTTCTCGACAATAAAACCGGAATTTTTATCGATAAATTTTTTTAAATCAAACTTTTGCCCGTTGTAATCTTTTATTCCGCAAATTAAATCAACTGGATTAAAATGCGTAGCGCTATCAAAAATTTCTTTTTGTCTCGCATCTTTTGAATCAATTTGAGAAGATTCAATTATTTGTAAAAACGTTTTTCCTTTTTTATCAATTACCCAAAATGGCCCACCACCAGGTTCTCCTTCGTTTTTGACCATTCCACAAACACGAATTGGACGGTTTAAAATTGTCTTTAAATGATCTACTTTACTTTCTTTGGTATATTTTACAAAATCATCTTTTATTGCAATATTCAATTTCGACTTAATATAATTTACAATTTCGGTCAAATCTTCGTTAGAAATATTCTCGTTAGAAAGCATTTTCATGAATCTAAAAATATTTTCTTGATATTGAACTAAAATTCCGGCTAATGCTTTTTTATAAAGTGAAATTTCCTGAATATGATTTTGAATAACGTTGTCAATATTCTTTATAAAAATAATATCGCCATTTAAATTATTCAAATTTTCTATTAATGCACCATGTCCTCCTGGCCTAAAGACGATATTATCATTTTCATCTCTAAAAGGATTTCCTTCCAAATCTACTGCAATCACGTCTGTAGCTTTATTTTGGTAAGAATATTTTACATTAATTTCTGTATTGCTTTGCTTTTCAATTCTTGGTTTCACTTCATTTATAATGGTTTCAAAATCATTTTGATGTTCTTCTGAAACTGTAAAATGAAGAGTCGATTTTCCGTTTGCTTTAGCATAAAAAGCACATTCATTCAAGTGCTCTTCGATAGCTGTCGCCGTATGATTATCGTATTTATGAAATGGTAAAACAGCTTTGGGTTTGTTGGCAAAATCGAAGTGTTTTGGCGAAAGCATTGTTTTTATAAAGCTATAATCTCTTGTGTCTTTTTCCCAACTTACATACTCTGACAAATTTGATTTTGCTACTTCTAAAACTTCATTAAAAAATGGAAACTTCTCTTTTGCTACTAAAAAAATAGGCAAGTTTTTTTCTTTTTTTCTATTTATATAAGCATTTATACTTTCTTCTCCAAGCTTATAATCATTCAAAAATTCGTTCAAAAACTTAAACATTCTGCTTGCCGCACCGGAGGCTGGAACAAATTTTTCTAGCTTGAGGTTACTTTTTTTATCATCAAAAAAGTTTGAAAAATAAATAGCTTCGTCGTCGCTTATCCTCAGAATTCCATCATTAATTATGGCAGGTCGCTCCAGGTTAATCTTCGGAATTCCGTTTTTCAATACTTGAAATTGATCTGCAATAATTTCAACATCGGCATTTCTATTGTAGATTTTTATAAAATCATACGAGTTTAAGCCTAAATTTTTAGCTTTTTGAAAATCTGAAACTATTTTAGAAGCTTTTTCAAGGCGCTCTTCTTTATTGCCCGAAAGTTTAATGAAAGGTTTATCAAATTCAACCAAAGCTTGTTCAAAAACAACTATTGATGCTGCCCTATCCTCTGGTTTATCTCTTAAATCATCTTTTTCCCATGGAACATCAACGTCTGTTAGAAAAATCAAATCATATTTGTGTTTCTTGGCTGCTTTTGCAATTATTGTATCACAAGAATTGTAATAAATATCGGAAAAAACTTTGGTAACTAAAACATTAGTATCACAAAAAAGAATTTTATTAGCATTCTTCAACGCTTCATTCTCAAGTTGCGTTTGTCCTATTGCAATTGGTATCAAATCTTCTATAACACAAATTTCTTGTTTCAAATCCCATTTTTCTTGAAGATAATCGCGTGCAAATTCTGGAATCCAATTGGTATTGAATTCTTCAGCAAGTTGCGATGCTAATGTGGTTTTACCTGTTGATTCAGGTCCTACAAAAGCAATTTTGATTATTTCTGTATGTTCTTGTTTAAGATGTTCTTCCATTGAATGTAGGCTAAAATAGCTAATATTGTGAAGATTAAATATTGTAATGACAACATCCCTAAGCCTCTATGGGCAAATAAAGGAACGGCTATCAAATCACCAATAATCCACAAGGTCCAATTCTCAACTTTCTTTAAAGCCATGTACCACATAGCTGTAAAAAATATTCCTGATGTAAAAATATCAATATAATTAGGAATTTCAAGTTTATAATCGAAAAAAAGATAAACCATATAGGTAACTATCATTGTTAAAATGAATAAAACTGCACCTATTACTTTCTCTTTTCTTGTAGTTCTTGTAATTTCTAATTGGGGTTCATTGCCAATTGAAGTCCAATTGTACCAGCCATAAATACTCATTATAGAGTAATAAAAATTCATTGTCATGTCTGCAAAGAATTTTGCCTGATATAACAAATAAACTGTTATAATTGTTGCAATTAATCCAGTTGGATACACTAAAATATTTTCTTTTTTAGCAAAATAAACACTTAAAATTCCAAAGGTAAATGCTACCGACTCCAATATGATTTGAAGTGTTGTAGCGTTTTTGTATTGTGATATTAAGAAATCTAGCATGTCATTAACGATTGTTGATTTTCGAACTTTGATTTAAGAATTAAAAAAATTAGTATCGTTTTCAAATGCGGTCCCGATTACTACTAAATCCGCACCATCATTGTAAGTATTTTCGATTTCTTGTTTGGAACGAATGCCACCACCAACGATTAATGGAACGTTTATATTTTGCGAAACTAATACAATCATTTCTTTTGGAACGGATAATTTTGCTCCGCTTCCAGCTTCGAGATAAATTAATTTATTTCCGATGAATTCGCCTGCTTGTGCGGTTTGCAATGCGTATTCGTGGTTGTTTCTATCTAATGGTTTAGTTTGACTTACTCTTTCAACAGCCGTTTCATTGCCACTTTCTATTAAAATATATCCTGTTGAAATGACTTCTAAACTAGTTTTTTTAATAATTGGAACAGCATTTACTTGGTGTTCAATTAAATAATCTGGGTTTCTTCCTGATAACAAGGTTAGGAATAAAATTCCGTCAGCTTTATCCGAAATTTGTGATGGATTTCCGGGAAACAATAAAAATGGCAAGTTGATTTTTGATTTTAATTCGATAATCAATTCATCTAAATGGGTTCCATCAAAGGAACTTCCACCGACAAAAATATGTGTTGCAGGTGATTGGTTTATTTTTTCAATTAAATTCGAAAGGTTTTCCACTGCCAACTTATCTGGATCGAGAAGAATGGCTAGAAGCTTTTCACCTTTGGTTTTTGAATTTAAAATATTTTGATAGATGTTTGTCATTGTTTTAGCCACGGATAAAGCGAATTTCACTGATTATCGCGGACTTTTAATTTTTAATTCCTAATTATTAATTGATTCAAAGGCGCAAACAAAGATATAATCTTCTACCGAATCAAATTGGACTTGGAATGTTTCTTCTTTGTTATTAAATTTTAATGTCGCCGTTGCTTTTTTATCTTTAAATGAAAAATCGTCTTCAAATATATGATTTGGAAAACTGATTCCTTTTTCGTTTTTGATTTTGAAAATACTTTCTTTAATTCCCCAAACGACCGTTGCTTTTTTAATTTTTTCTTCTTCAGATAGATTCTCCAAATGCGAAACATCCATAAATCTTTTAGCTATTCGGAGTGTCTTTTCTTTCAGTTGTTCTAAATCTAATCCCACTTTTGAATCACTAATTGCAATAGCAGAAAAATCATTGGAATGGGAAATCGAAATAAAATTGTTGCCTTCGAGAGCCTCAGGCAACAATTTTTTAGAATTCTCGCGTTGACTGAGGCTCTCGAAGGCAACTTTCAAATGTGGCTTTCCAAATTCATCATAATACAAGTCAAAATCATTATAGTTATTATATTGTAATAACATTCTCACCGCTAAAAATCCTTTTTGATGACTTTCAGATTTCATACTTTCCAATCGCGCTAAAGAGGAGTCTTTCAATTTTACTTGACTTAAAAGCATATCAAAATCTTCTGTAATCTTCCAAAGATACAGTTTAGTATTGTTAGACAAATAGACTACTTTAAGTAATGGCATTTAGTATTTTGTTGTTTTTCAAAAGATTAAACATTTAAACATTTCACAATTTTTAAAATAAATTATTAAAATCAAAACCTATGTTGTAATTTTGCACCAAATTTTAAAAATACAAATATACATAATAGATGAGTACACAAACATTACCATTTGTAGCTTACAAAGTTAAAGACATTAACCTTGCAGCTTGGGGAAGAAAAGAAATTGAATTGGCTGAAGCTGAAATGCCAGGATTAATGGCGTTGAGAGCTGAATATGGAGCAACTCAACCTTTAAAAGGTGCAAGAATTGCAGGATGTCTTCACATGACTATCCAAACCGCTGTTTTAATTGAAACTTTAATTGCTCTTGGTGCAGAAGTTACTTGGTCATCTTGTAACATATTCTCAACTCAAGATCAAGCTGCTGCTGCGATTGCTGCTGCTGGAATTCAAGTTTATGCTTGGAAAGGTCTTGACGAAGAGTCTTTTGATTGGTGTATTGAGCAAACGTTATTCTTTGGTGAAGACAGAAAACCATTGAACATGATTCTTGATGATGGTGGTGATTTAACTAATATGGTTTTTGACCGTTACCCAGAATTAATTCCAGGAATTAAAGGTTTATCAGAAGAAACTACAACTGGTGTTCATCGTTTGTATGAAAGAATGAAAAACGGAACTTTATTCATGCCAGCAATTAACGTAAATGATTCGGTTACTAAGTCGAAATTTGATAACAAATATGGTTGTAAAGAATCGGCTGTTGATGCTGTAAGAAGAGCAACAGATATTATGTTAGCTGGAAAAAGAGTTGTTGTTTGTGGCTATGGTGACGTTGGAAAAGGAACTGCGGCTTCTTTCCGTGGTGCTGGT
This sequence comes from Flavobacterium sp., assembly GCA_044361155.1. Classification (GTDB taxonomy): domain Bacteria; phylum Bacteroidota; class Bacteroidia; order Flavobacteriales; family Flavobacteriaceae; genus Flavobacterium. The sequence goes on along the minus strand of JBIKJF010000001.1, from coordinate 80,471 downwards.
TCTATTGTTACAGTAACTGAAATCGACCCAATTTGTGCTTTACAAGCTGCAATGGACGGATTTGAAGTGAAAAAATTAAACACAGTTGTAGCTAATGCTGATATTATCATCACAACTACAGGAAATAAAGACATCGTTCTTGGTTCGCACTTTGAGCAAATGAAAGACAAAACTATTGTTTGTAACATTGGTCACTTCGATAACGAAATAGATATGGCTTGGTTGAACAAAAACCATGGTGCGTCTAAAGTTGAAATCAAACCACAAGTTGATAAATATACTATCGCTGGAAAAGATATTCTTATCTTAGCTGAAGGTCGTTTAGTAAACTTAGGTTGTGCAACTGGTCACCCAAGTTTTGTAATGAGTAACTCCTTTACAAACCAAACGTTAGCTCAAATTGAATTATGGACTAACAGCGCAGCATACAAAAATGAAGTTTATATGTTACCTAAACATTTAGATGAAAAAGTTGCTGCTTTACACTTAGCTAAATTAGGAGTTGAATTAGAAACGTTACGTGACGATCAAGCTGCTTATATTGGTGTTGAAGTTCAAGGACCATTCAAACCTGAGTATTACAGATACTAGTCAAAGTACGAAGTACGAAATAAAAAGTACGAAGTCTTAAAATATAAAACCCCGATTTCAATTGAAGTCGGGGTTTTTGTTTTGTAATAAATTAGCTATTATTAGATTTCATAATTTGTTAAATTTTCACTCATGGCTACTACTAATTCTCTATAATTTTCAAAATAATCGGGAGAAACTAATATCTGTTTTTTATTTTTTAAATTAATAATACTTTCATAATATCCTTCAACAATATTACTTTCAACTAATAATTCCAAAAGATGCTTTATAAAACCAGTATCATGATTTAAAGTAACACTTTCAATATCAGAAAAATTGATAAACTCTTCTTTATAAAATAGAAAAGGAACTTTAGTAATTCCATTCTTCGAAATAACTATTTTGTAAAAATTAATAAGTTCAAATGGTATTAAGAAAATAAATAATAATAAAAGCGCAACAAATACAAGTAAATAAATACCCTTATTTGAAAAAACTTGATAACAACTAAAAAGTAAACCACAAAAAATAAATACTTTTCTTGCAAGAAATAACGCTCTAAACTTTGAATTCACAGTCATTTTCTACAACGTCTCCTTCAACCATTTATAGAATTCACTTTGCCATACTTGCGCGTTTTGTGGTTTTAGCACCCAATGGTTTTCATCTGGGAATAATAAAAATCTACTTTTAATTCCTCTTAATTGTGCTGCTTGGAACGCTTCTTGTCCTTGTCCTATTGGTACACGGTAATCTTTTCCTCCTTGGATGATTAATATTGGTGTGTTCCATTTGTCCACCATATTGATTGGGTTGAACTTTGCGTATGTTTTTTGTGCTACAGCGTTGTCTTTTTCCCAGTATGCTCCCCCGTGATCCCAATTATTAAAGAACACTTCTTCGGTTGTGCCGTACATGCTTTCTAAATTGAAAACACCACAATGTGAAATAAAAGTTTTAAATCTGTTGTTGTGAATTCCTGCTAATTGAAAAACAGAATAGCCACCATAACTTGCTCCAACGGCTCCAATTCTGTCTTTAGCTACATAACTTTCTTTAGCTACATCATCAATTGCAGAAAGGTAATCGTCCATTACTTGTCCGCCCCAATCTTTAGAGATTTGTTCGTTCCATTCTTGTCCGTGACCGTACATTCCACGACGGTTTGGAGCAACCACTACATAACCTTGCGAAGCCATCAAAGAGAAATTCCAACGGAAAGAATAACTTTGAGTTAACGGCGATTGTGGTCCACCTTGGCAATACAAAAGTGTTGGGTATTTTTTAGTTTTATCAAAATTTGGAGGTAAAATTACCCAAACCAACATTTTCTTTCCATCAGTTGTTGTAACGTATCTTCTTTCATATTTTGGTAAAGCTAGTTTGCTATAGGTTTCATCATTGATTTTAGTCACTTGCAACCAAGTTTTTTTCTTCAAATTATACGAATAAACCTCAGCTGCATGATTCATATCGGTTCTTGTAACGATTACATTGTCGCCAGAGAACGCCACAATATCCGATACATCGAAATCACCATTGGTAACTTGAGTAACCATAACAGCGATTTTTGTTAAACCTGGAAAGTTTACTTCAAATAATTGTTTGGTTCCGTCAACAGCAGCAACAAAATATACTTTTTTACTATCAGCGCTCCATGCATAATTATCTACACTTCCGTCCCAATTAGCCGTAAGATTCATGTCTATTCCTTTGAAACGAACGATGATGTCATTTTTATCGGCTTCATATCCGTCGCGTTTCATTTGCAACCAAGTTAGATTTCCAGTTGGAGAAAACGTTGGATTGGTATCGTATCCTTTATTAGCTTCTGTAAGGTTTTTGGTAGTTTTCGTTTCTAGATTGTATTCGTACAAATCAGTATTTGTAGAAATAGCATATTCTGTTCCGAATTTCTTTTTAGAAACATAGATAATGCTTTTAGAATCTGATGACCAAATAAAATCTTCATCGCCACCGTGAGGTTTTTGAGGTGAATCGTATGGCTCATTTGCCATAATGTCAATTGGTGTTGCCTTATCTATATTTTCAGCATAAAATACGTGGTTGTGACTTCCATCGTTATAAGTATCCCAATGACGATAATCTAATCCGTTATAAACTTGAGCATTAGATTTATCAAGGTTTGGATAAATATCTTTACCTAAAACTTTATTTACTTTCACTTCTTGAGAGGACAAAATATATTTCCCATCTGGAGAAACATTTTTATCGACAACTAAATCTTTAGTATCTTTTACTTCGGTTGCATTTCCTCCATTTACTGGAATGATGTAAAATTTAGAATTCGATTTATTTTCTTCTACAGATGGAATGGCAACTTTATAAACTACCGATTTTCCATCTTTTGAAATTCCTAAAACAGAAATCCTTCCTAATTTCCAAAGTAATTCTGGAGATAAAACTTGTTGCGCTGATGCTGCTATACTCATTGTACTAACGATTATAAAAAATATTTTCTTCATTTATTCTGAATTTAGTTCAGCATCTTTCGATACTGGAATAGGTTATTTAATGATTCGTTAAAAGTAATAAAAAAAGCCGTCACGATAAACGCAACGGCTTTTAAAATTAACTGACTAAAAAATTATTGCTTAATAAAACGTTTTGATGTTGCTCCATTTGCATTAGAAACTTCAATTAAATAAGTTCCTGCTGCTAAATTACCAACACTAATACTTTCATTTTCAATTTTACCATTTCCTAATTCTTGTCCCATCATATTATAAATTCTGTAGCTTGAATCTGCTTCAAGGTTATCAATATTTAAGACATCTCCTTTTACAGGATTTGGATATAAGTTGAAAGAAATTTGATTTTTAGAAACCTCTTCGTCTTGTCTTGCAGTTGAAGTAATATTTACTGTATAATCCTCTACTTGACCAAAATCGAATGTTCCACAAGGAGTTGTTGGAGTAGTGTTATATCTCATGATTACTCTCATTCTAGTAGCTCCAAGTGCTGCAGTTGTTGGAACTGTAAACGAACCTGAAACTGGAGTTGTAGTTGTTCTAGCACGAGAAAAAACACTTTCACCAGCATCAACAAAATCTCCATCTCTATTATAATCAATATACACTCTATAAGCTTCGCTATAAACTGTTCCAGTCCAAGTTGGAGTTATTGTTATAGTATTAGCAGTTCCTCTTACCAAGTTTGTTGATAAAGCTGTAAAGTTTTCATAACCTGCAGTTCCAGTTGATGGATTATTAATTGTTCCTAATTGAACTCTACCAATTCTCTCATCTGCTGTGCTATTTGCTGAAGCAGTACAATAAGTTACTGTAGCTACTGCTAAAGTTGTAACACTTAACGTATTACTATTTGCAGATATATTTCCTGCTGCATCTTTAGCTCTTACATTAAAAGTATACGTTGTAGAAGCTGTTAAACCTGTAACTGCGAAAGTAGTAGCTGTAGTTGTAGATCCAATTACAACTCCGTTTCTTAATACATCGTACCCTGTTACACCAACGTTATCAGTAGCGCCAATCCAAGATAAATTTGTCGTAGTTTGAGTTGTTCCTGAAGCTGATAATGTTGGAGCTGTTGGAGCTGTAGTGTCAACAACTGGAGCTAAAGTAGTTACAGAAACTGAATTACTATCGGCAGAAATATTTCCTGCAGCGTCTTTTGCTCTTACTGTAAATGAGTAAGTAGTTGAAGCTGTTAAACCTGTAACTGCAAAAGTTGTAGAAGCAGTTGAACCTAATAAAGTAGCTCCTCTATATACATCATAACCTGTTACAGCAACGTTATCAGTAGCACCAGACCAAGATAAATTTGTTGTAGTTTGAGTTGTTCCAGAAGCCGCCAATGTTGGAGCTGTTGGAGCAAAAGTATCTGTTACACCCGAAGTAATTGTAAAGTTAGTATTAGAAACATCAAAGAAAATATGATTTGTTCCTTTTACCATGATTCTATTAGTCGTTCCAGGTGTGTTTGGAATAGTTATTGCTTGAGTACCATCATTTGGTGTTGCTGCTAATAAGGTTGACCATGTAGTTCCTCCATCAGTAGATAATAAAATATCAACGTTCGCACAATTTACACCATTTGCAGTTGTTCCACCAACTACCCAAGTTACTGTTTGAGAACTTCCTCCAACATAAGAAACCGCTGTATTTGGTGCAGTTACAGAAAATGGTCCAGCTGTTCCGTTTACTGTCACAATCATATCATCAGAATTATTTGCAGAACCACCAGCTCTACTGTCGCGAACCGTTAATCTGAAATTCATAGTTCTTGCAACAGATGGCAACGCTTCAACAACAATTTCCGTTCCTTGAGTTGTTGTTGCACCAGCTAAAACTCTTGATAAATTTGGAAAATATCTTATTGGAGAAGTCGAAGAATTATAAGATCTAAACGTTGGTCCTGAAGTTCTTGTTGCACTTGCTGCAGAACTAGCACCAGTTGCTGTAGATGCTGCATTATCAAATTGCTCCCAGTTGTAAGTTAGTACATCTCCGTTAGCATCAGTTCCTGAACCAGTTAACATAAAAGGCGTACTTCTCGGAATTGTATAATCTAAACCTGCATTTGCAGTTGGAACCGCATTACCTGTTGGTGTATTTACTTGACACGTTTTATTTTTAACATTATTAGTTACTTGTTGTATACTAGCTGCATGAAAATAAGCATCAGAATTTGGCTGAACATCTTGGCTTGTAATCCCTGCGTAACCCATTATAGTCGACCCAGAACCTGGTTCCATATTTACACCTGTTCCTTCGTTACTCATTGAAAAAGTATGGTTAGCACCAAATTGATGTCCGAGTTCATGTGCAACATAATCCATATCAAATAAATCCCCAGTTGGAATTGTACTGGATGTAAAAGCACTTCCTTTGGCAGCATCACAAACACAACCGATACAACCTGCATTTCCGTTATTTCCAGCTCTTACAAATAAATGACCTACATCATAATTTGAACTACCAATAACGTTGGTTAATGTAGTTTGCAATTGACTATTGTAGCTAGTTGTGTATGGATCTGTTGCAGCATCGGTATAAATTACAGTATCATTATTTCCAATTAAGACCATTCTGACTGCAAAATCTTTCTCAAAAACACCATTAACTCTTGTCATTGTAGCATTAATTGCTGCTAAAGCTTGTGCTTTAGTACCCCCAAAATAGGCTGTATATTCTCCTGTTGTTGAAACCGCTAAACGAAATGTTCTTAAAGTAGCGTCATTTGCATTACGCGTTACATTCAGTTCCATACTTGAAGTAAAATCATCAACTACAGAACATTCAAATTTGGTAAAAGCTGCTTGTTTATCTGCCTTTCTATATATAGAATAAGTTTTCAAATCTTGTGAAAAAGGCTCAATAAAAACCGCTTGTTTATTTGCTCCAAGAACCATCGACTTGAAACCTAGTGGTGACATACTGAAATAGGCTGTCAAAGAAGGATTATCAATTCCAATTCCGATGTAAGATTTAATTTCTGGATATCGAGCTGCTAAAGCTGGATCCATATTAGAATTTTCATAAATTCTAAATTGTTCCATTTCACCATCCGCGTTTGGTAAGGAAACAATAACAGCAGACTTTAAAGATAAATCTCTTTTTGGTGAACTTGAAAGCATAGCTTTCATTGCGTCCACATCTAAATCCAAAAGATTTTTTTCTGGTAATTGCATTCTACTTTCAAGAAGCGGTGCGTTCTTGTTGGCAGTTGCTTTCCAAAACGATCCTTTTTGTTGTGCAAAAGATAAACTTGTTATCGATAATAAAGCAACGGAAAGTAATTTGTACTTCATAATAATTCAGTTTTTGGTTAAAATATAATTCGAAATTATTAACTTTTTTTATTGGTTCTTCAACTATTTTAAAAAGATATTAACAAATCGATGAAATACATTGTATATTTTTAAAAAATCATCATATTTAACTATAATTTCATATTTATATCTCAATAAGCATTTTCTAGAGAAAGAAAAAAATACTATTTTTATAAAAATTTATGAGGAAATGTTTTTAAGTTATTGGGAAATTAAAAATTGGTTTTCAAATGTTGATTTTACTATTGTTGGAAGTGGCATTGTGGGTTTACATTGTGCTTTAAATTTGCGAGAGCGTTACCCAAGTAGTAAAATTTTGATTCTTGAAAAAGGAATTCTACCTCAAGGAGCAAGTACAAAAAATGCTGGTTTTGCATGTTTTGGAAGCTTGTCGGAAATTATTGATGATTTAAAATCACATTCAGAAGAAGAAGTCATTCAATTGCTTCAAAAACGTTGGAATGGCCTTCAATTACTAAGAAAACGTCTTGGAGATAAAACAATTGATTTTAAACCTTATGGAGGTTATGAATTGTTTTTAAAAGAAGATGAAAATACTTATAATGAATGTTTACAAAAACTGCCTTTCATTAACGACATATTAAAATCACTTTTTAAATCGGATGTTTTTTCTAAAGAGTTTAATCGCTTTAATTTTCAAAACATCCACGAATACTCTATTTTTAATCCATATGAAGGTCAGATTGATCCCGGAAATATGATACAAGCACTTCTTAAAGAAGCTATTTCTAAAGATATTCTAATTTTAAATCAAGCCGAAGTTACTTCACATATTGAAAAAAATAATTCTGTTGAAATTATAGCAAATAATTATTCATTTGTGACAAAAAAATTACTTTTTGCCACTAATGGTTTTGCATCTCAACTAACAAATAACGCGGTAAAACCTGCAAGAGCACAAGTTTTAATTACTGAACCGATTCCGAATTTGGACATTCGCGGCACATTCCATTTAGACAAAGGATATTATTATTTTAGAAATTTTGAAGACAGAATACTACTTGGCGGCGGAAGGAATTTAGATTTTGAAGGAGAAACCACAACCGATTTATCACAAACAGAAAAAATTCAAAATAGATTGGAAGAGTTATTAAAATATGTAATTTTACCCAATCAAGAATTTAAAATTGCGCATCGATGGAGCGGAATAATGGGAATTGGTTCACATAAAAATCCAATTGTTTCACAACTCTCTGAAAATGTTTATTGTGGCGTTCGCTTGAGTGGAATGGGTGTAGCAATTGGAAGTATTATAGGAAAAGAATTAGCAGAATTAGTATAAATGGCAACAACAAAGAACACTTCTAAAAATACAAATAGAACATTTTTTCAAAAATTAAAACGATTCATTTGGAAATCCATGCTTTGGTTTTTTGGATTATCGATATTTTCAGTTATTATTTTTAAATGGATTCCGGTTCCGTTTACACCTTTAATGGTTATTCGAGTAATCGAAAATAAAGTTGAAGGTAAAGATGCTGTTTTTAGTCACGATTGGGAATCATTAGATAATATTTCTCCTAATTTACAAAAAGCAGTAATTGCAAGTGAAGATGGTAATTTCTTGAATCATAGTGGTTTTGATTTTACTGCAATTCAAAAAGCTTTTAAAAACAACAATAAGGGGAAAAAACTAAAAGGTGGAAGCACCATTTCGCAACAAACTGCAAAAAATGTTTTCCTTTGGCAAGGCAGAAGCTACATCAGAAAAGGATTAGAAGCTTATTTTACCGTCTTAATAGAATTAATTTGGGGCAAAGAACGAATCATGGAAGTCTATTTAAACTCTATTGAAATGGGTGATGGAATTTATGGTGCACAAGCTGCTTCGAAACATTGGTATAGCAAAGACGCTTCAAATTTATCTTCAAGAGAAGCGGCCGGAATTGCAGCAATACTTCCAAGTCCGAGAAAATTTAAAGCGTCAAATTCTAGTTCATACATAAACAGACGCAAAGACAAAATTACTCGTGTCATGCGCCATATTGGGATTTTAGACTATTAATTTATTGAAATAACGATTTGTATTGTGGCCAATTTTTGTATATCAACATACCATTAAGAACTGCAACTAACAAAGCACCACCGATTCCGTTTACATCTAAAAACAAATGAAACAATAGAATATTTATTGATATTGGCGCTAACAAAGTCAATGCAAAAGCAACCCATTTTTTTAAAAGAAGTAAAACTCCAATTATAATTTCCAAAAAACCTACCGTTTTCAAAACATAACCTGTTGCACCTAGAGATGTCATAAAACTTGCTGCTTTGTCTGGAAGTTCTGGCAGTGGAATAAAACCTAAAAACTTATTTGCACCAAATAAAACAAGTAAGATTCCTAAGAGTATTCTAACAATTTTTGCAAACATTGAATTCATAAATATTTATTTTATTGATTAGTAATATGGTAAAAATATAATTAATTTTTTATTTTATTGATATTATAAAACTTAATTTTTTAAACAATTCTATATTTAATGCTTTTTCAGTAGCTTCTTTGTAACTTTTTTATAAAACAATTATCTAATAGTAATAATCTTAAAACAAATAAATTATGCAAGCTCACGAAATAGATTACCAAATTTTTGGAGAAGAAATGCAATATGTTGAAATAGAACTCGATACACAAGAAATTGTTGTCGCAGAAGCAGGAAGTTTTATGATGATGGACAACGGAATCAAAATGGAAACCATTTTTGGCGATGGATCAAGTAATGACCAAGGTGGCGTTTTTGGGAAACTGCTTTCCGCTGGAAAAAGAGTTTTGACTGGTGAAAGTCTTTTTATGACCGCTTACTTAAACCAAAATAACACAAAAAGTAAAGTTAGCTTTGCCTCACCTTATCCCGGAAAAATTATTCCGATTGATTTACGAAAATTTCAAGGAAAATTTATTTGTCAAAAAGATGCTTTTTTGTGTGCTGCAAAGGGCGTGTCAGTTGGAATTGAGTTTTCTAAAAAACTTGGTCGTGGACTTTTTGGTGGTGAAGGCTTTATAATGCAAAAAATAGAAGGAGACGGAATGGCATTTGTGCACTCGGGTGGAACTTTGGCTAAAAAAGAACTAGCTTTTGGCGAAATTTTAAAAGTTGATACAGGATGCATTGTAGGATTTACAAAAGATGTTGACTATGACATTGAATTCATTGGCGGAATAAAGAATACAATTTTCGGTGGTGAAGGAATGTTTTATGCTACGCTGCGCGGACCTGGAACGGTTTTCATTCAGTCATTACCTTTTAGCCGATTGGCGGATAGAATTATTGCTTCGGCTCCACAATCGGGGGGAAGTTCTAAAGAAGAAGGAAGTCTACTTGGCGGACTTGGCAGGTTATTAGACGGTGACAATAGATTTTAATATAAAAAAAGGTTATTCTACAATTTTGAGAATAACCTTTTAAAAAAACTGATATATATTAGTCAATTACTATTGGAAAAATAACAGAAGCGTCTGTGCTTCCATTAGCATTTTCAATATTTCCAGCTGCAACTCCTGCAGCTGCTTTACTAGGCTTGTGTCTTAACGTAACTATCATATCACCAGCAGCAACATTCCCTGACGCAAAAGTAAATGTGACTCCAATTGGTCTTCCGTCGACATCAGCGTCAGTGTATGTTAAAGTTCCTAAAGCAGTTGGAAATTGATAAAAAACTTGGTGGTCCTTACCTTCTGTAACAACTTCTGTGGTGATGTCTTCAACAGGAGTTTCTGCTTCGTTTAAAAATGCAATAGAACCCGTGTAAGTTGTATTTGCAACAAGTGCTCCCGAAACACTAACTTCTGGCGCTGATGGTCCTTCACCATCAAGATCTCTAGAAGTAAACGTAATTGTTTGTCCACCACCTGTCAAAGTCATTACTACAGTAGTAATTAATTCTTCTTCATTGATAACCGGTGGAAGCAGTATTTTATCATCTTCATCGTCACATGAAACTAAAGTTATCATTCCGAATAAAAGCAATCCAAATAGTTTTAAATTTTTCATTTTTTAGTAATTTTTAAATTTTTAATAATTAATTTTTAATTGTAGTTGGAAATTTCTTCCCAATTCGTCAACGTAAAATCGTTGTCGGTTTAAATAATCTCTGTAGTTAGTGTTAAACATATTAAAAACAGAAAAGGCAATTGTTAAAAACGATTTTTTTGACAAATTGCAACGAACATCAGAATATAAATGTAACAAATGATAACCAGCAGGTGCTCGACTAATTGGAACCACAACTGGCACAAGGACTCCTGAATCAACAATATTGGTTACAAAATCATTATTTGGAACATCATGCTGTCTAAAAATAATTTCGCTTTTAAGTTCAATTGTTAATTCATTCCATTCTTTCTTGTGAAACTGAATACTATTATCAATATTAATTGGAGGCATATCGATAACCGGAATATCAAAATCGGTATCTGTTGCTTTTACATAAGAAAAACTAAAGATATGTTTCCAATTACTATAAAACTCCCATTTTGCATCTACATCTATACCTGTCATTAATGCATTAGTTTGAGCATATTCCCATACAGGAAAAGCGCCTCTTATGGTAGTTTCAAATCCAACTGGTTTTAAAAACATATAATCAGTAATATAATTAAGAAACGGATTGGCAGTAAAACTAAACTTTTCCCATTTTTTAATAATGCTTGTTGCAACTTTATTAGACTTTTCTTGATTCAATTTTAAATCTCCTAATTCAATCATTCCCGAAGAATGATGGAGCCCATCACTGAAAAGTTCAGTAATATTCGGATTTCTTACTGCTCTACTAAACGTTAAATATACATCTAGTTCTTTTTCAAAAGAATACTGAAATCCTAAACTTGAAGAAAAGTTATGAAAAATATACGTAGGTTGTGTAAACCATTGTGTAGCTTCATCTGAAACAATAAACGAATCAAACTGAGGACTGTACTGTCTCTCATTCCACCTTGACTTCAAATAAAATTTTGCCGCATTAACATTTGAATATTCATATCGTATGCCCATCTCCATAGCTAAACTTTCTGTTAAATGTGTATCTACAATACCATAAACTGCCCCGTCATATTTGGTATAATTTGGAACTAAAGGACGAATTTCAGTAGCTGGACTTGCAATATTTTTTTGATACATTCCTAATAAACCTGTTTTTAAATCGAAAATCTTACTTGATACTTTATAATCTAAATTAACTATATGCGAGGTTAAATCTAAATCTAAAGCTGCTCGTTTATCTCTAGAAGATCTCCTTATATCAAATTCTTTTCTATTATTAAATTGAAAGGCATATTGCAACGAAAGCTTGGAATATGGGCTTAAATAATAATTATAATTCAATTTAGCCAAATGATGTTGCACTTGCTGTTTTGGGTTGTTAATGTCATAGGTAAAAGGTGCAGTACTATCGGGTTGCAATCTAATTATGGAATTGTATAAATCGGTAACATTCCCAATATGAGAAGCTGCTAATATTCCGATAGTGGCATTATATATACTATAATATCCCGAAAAGTCATACTTCTTACCAATATATTTTACGTCACCAGAAAAGTTCACTTCTCTATTGCCCGTATTTGATAAAGTATAAACTGGAGATTGCCTATCCCCCAAATATTTAAACGACCCTTGCGTATTCCAACTCCAATCACAGAAATTTCCTTTATGTAAACTAGATGATAAAGTGCCTCCTCTTCCATTAGATTCTAATGTAATGATTGATTTTCCAAATAAGGTGTCTTTATTGACTGAATAAGGTTCTATAATAACAAGACCACCAATGGCATCACCGCTATATTGTAAACCAGAGGCTCCTTTAATAACTGTTATTTTACCAGCAGCATTAACATCAAAATTTGGAGCATGTTCTATTCCCCATTGTTGATCTTCTAGTTTTACATTATTAGTAAAAATTGGAACCCTACTGCTATGTAAACCTTGTAGTACTGGTTTTACAATTGTAGCACCAGTTTTTAAAACAGAAACTCCCGAAAGTTCTTTTAATACTGTTCCTAAAGATTGATTACTCATTCTTTCAATAATATTAAGTTTTATTTTCTGTTCTAGAACCGAGTGATTATAACTGTTACCCTTGTGTTTAACTTGAACTTCTTCCAATGATTCTGTTTTTGGTGTCAATTTAAAATCAAAAACACCATTATTATTTACTTGCACGATGGTATCAATCGATTTAAACCCTATGAATGTTACTACAATATTTAACTTACCTTTAGAAAGTTTACTTATCTTGTAATTACCTTTAGCATCAGTTTCAGTCGATTTTGAACCAATATGAACATGACATCCTTCTAACGGAAGGACATTGTTGTCTAGCACTTTACCAGTTATAGTGAGTTGAGCCAATGAAGGACAAGCACACAACAAGATAAAAGCAAAAAAAAGTTTATGCATTTATTTATTTAATGATGTTAACACTTTTACGAATATGTGTTACAAAGCAGGAGGACCTCTTAGGGTAGTTTTGGATCCAGAAAAACAATAAGGATTTTCATTGTAGAAACTAAAAACTTGTTCTTTTGAAATTTCTGTATTTAAGTAATAATACGATTTTGAAAACAACTTAACGCTCGAACTAAATGTAAACTCACAACTAAAACAACTTTCAAAATCGTGCGTATGAGTAAATTGTTGTTTCTGTCCCGAATAGTCATGATAACATTGCTTTCGTTGAAATGCTTCTTCAAGATGGTGAATAGAATGAACCGATTGGATTAGTATTGCGAGAAATACAACCAACCCTAAAATAAAACTTCCTATAGCATATTTTTGTTTCACTTTAGCAAAAGTAAGGATAATCAAATTAAAAATCGCTTGATTTAACAAATTTTGACATTTGATAAATCAAGCGATTTCAAATTATATATAATCTAAACTAATTTATTAGCAACTAAATATTCTGCAATTTGAATAGTATTTGTTGCAGCTCCTTTTCTTAAATTATCAGCTACAATCCACATATTTAAAGAATTTGGTTGACTTTCATCGCGACGAATTCTACCCACAAAAACCTCATCTTTTCCTTGAGCAAATAAAGGCATTGGATAAGTATAAGTATCGATATTATCTTGAACAACAACTCCAGCTGCATGCTGAAGAATATTTCTTATTTCACCGATATTAAAATCATTTGCAAATTCTATATTTACGGCTTCACTATGACCTCCAACTATTGGTACACGAATAGCGGTTGCTGTAACTGCAATGGACTTATCACTCATAATCTTTTGAGTTTCACGAACCAATTTCATTTCTTCTTTAGTGTAGCCATTTTCTTCAAAACTGTCACATTGCGGAATTGCATTTCTGTGAATTGGATATTTATAAGCCATTTCACCTTGAATTCCTGCATATTCATTTTCTAATTGCTTTACCGCTTTTACACCTGTTCCGGTAATAGATTGATAAGTAGAAACAATAACACGTTTAATTTTATATTTTTTATGCAAAGGCGCTAAAACCATTATCATTTGAATTGTTGAACAGTTTGGATTAGCGATAATTTTATCTTCTTTAGTTAATTCTGAAGCGTTGATTTCTGGAACTATTAATTTTTTTGTTGGATCCATTCTCCAGGCCGATGAGTTGTCAATCACTGTTGTACCAACTTTGGCAAATTTTGGAGCCCATTCTAAAGAAGTTTCACCTCCAGCAGAAAACAAAGCAATATCTGGACGCATTTCTACAGCAGTTTGCAAACCAACAACTTTGTAGGTTGCTCCTTTAAACTCAATTTCTTTATCTACAGATTTCTCTGAAGCAACAGGAATTAATTCGGTTACAGGAAAATTTCTTTCTGCTAAAACTTGAAGCATTACTTCGCCAACCATTCCGGTTGCGCCAACTACAGCAACTCTCATATAAAAATATTTAGATTTTAATAAAAATTTGGAAGTACAAAAGTAGGTAGAAATAAAATTAAAAATTATGAATTAATAATTAAAATTTTTGAAATTGAATTTGATTATTTTTGAAACGCAGATTTGAGAAATTTTTGGAATTGTTAAAATTTTGAAGTTCAAGTTGTTTTTTGAAGTTCAAATTGTTTTTTGAAAAAGAAAAACCGCCTCAATTAAGAAGCGGTTAAATTAGAATATATACTGTAGCGGTTTATTATTTTTTCAATAAATCTCTGATTTCTGCTAATAATTCTTCTTGAGTTGGACCTGCTGGAGCTGGGGTTTCTGCTGGCTTCTTCATTTTACCGTATGCTTTAATAATCATAAACATTACAAATCCAACTACTACTAAACTAACAATAGAATTAATCCATTTACCGTAACGGATAGCATTCTCGGGAGTAGTTACAACACCGGCAGCATCTTTAACTTCTGGTGACAAAACATATTGTAAAGAAGAGAAATCTATACCACCAGTTAACATTCCTACAATTGGCATTGCAATATCTGCAACAAACCCATTAACAACTGCACCAACTGCACCTGCCATAATTACTGCAACAGCAAACTCAATTACGTTTCCTGTCATTATAAAATTCTTAAATTCTTTTAACATGATATTTTGTTTTTATTGGTTAACGATGCAAAATTACAAAAAAATAGAATAATTTAACATTTAATTTGTAGAATTATAACTACTCTCTATAAAAAACTCTTTTCACGCGTTGCGAAATGCTTGTCATAATCTCGTAAGGAATGGTACCTAGTTGATTTGCCATAAAACTCACTGTTGGATTGTCTCCAAAAATGGTGACTTCGGTTCCTTCTTTGCAGTCAATTTCGGTAATGTCAACCATTAGCATATCCATACAAACACTTCCCAATATAGGTGCTTTTTTGTTTTTTATGGTTACATAACCTACTCCATTTCCCCAATGTCTTGAAATTCCATCAGCGTAACCAATTGGAATTGTGGCAACTTTTGTCGTTTTAGCAGCCATAAATCTTCGGCTGTAACCAACGCTTTCACCTTCTTCTATTGTCCTGATTTGAGAAATTATAGATTTTAATGTGCCTACATTTTCTAATAATTTTTGTTCTTCTTCATCATTGGAAACCCCATAAAGTCCTATTCCCAAACGAACCATATCATATTGTGCTTGAGGAAAATTAGAAATTCCAGAAGTATTCAAAATATGACGAATTGGGTTTATTTGCAATTCTGTAATTAACTTGGACGATAATTCTTCAAATAATTTAATTTGCGAAAGTGTAAAATCAACAAACTTCATGTCGTCACTTGCTGACAAATGTGATAAAATACTTTTTACCTCAACCGTTTTGTTGTCTTTCAGTTTAGCAATTAATTCATCAATAGTTTCTTCTTCAAATCCTAATCTATGCATTCCAGTATCTAATTTTATATGAATTGGGAATTGCTTTAACTTTTTTTGTTCGGCAATTTTCAAGAAAGCCGTTAATCCTTTTATCGAATAAATTTCGGGTTCTAATTGATGTTGGATAATCGCAGAAAAACTAGTGTTTTCTGGATTCAAAACCATAATCGGCAAATCAATTCCTGCATTTTTTAACGAAATTCCTTCATCGGCAAAAGCCACACCAAGATAATCTACTTTATGATGCGAAAGTAATTTGGCAATTTCATAACCACCATTTCCATATCCAAAAGCTTTTACCATAACCATTAATTTGGTTTTGGTTTTTAATTTGGATTTAAAATAATTTAAGTTATAACTTAACGCATTCAGATTAATTTCTAACACCGTTTCATGTGTTTTTTCTTCTAAAAAAGAAACGATTTCTTCAAAATGAAAATGTCGTGCACCTTTTATCAAAACGGTTTCATTCTCAAAAGAAATAGCATCAATACTTTGAAGGAAATTTTTGGTAGATTCGAAAGCGATGCAATTTGGAAACTTATTTTTAAAAGTTGAAATTGTTGCTCCAATAGCAATGACACGATTTATTTTATTGGAAACAATTAAATGTGAAACATTAGAATACAACTCTTCCAAAACCAATCCTGATTGAAAAATATCAGATAAAATTAAGGTTTTCTTTTTGTACTGTTTTTGACTTTCAAGAAAATCTAACGCTATTTTTAACGATTGATAATCAGAACTATAACTATCATCAATAAGCGTTGTATTGTTGATTCCGTTTTTAACTTTCAAGCGCATTTCAACTGGATAAAGCAATTGCATACGATTTTGAATTGTATCTTGATCGTATTTGAAATACAAAAGCACCATCAAACATTGAATAGCATTTTCAATAGACGCTTGGTCGTTGAACGGAATTGTAATTTTAAAACAAAGTTTGTGATAGGTTATTTTGAGTTCTGTTTTATCTTCAATCTCGTTTGCAATCACAAAAACATCTGCTTTTCCATCTTCAGAACTCCAAGTAAAACGGTTTATTTTTGGGTTTAAAAATGCTTCGATTGTTTTATTTGTATTCATTATCAAAACTTCAACTGAGGTAAAAAGTTTTAGTTTTTCTTTGATTTTTTCACCAATATCATGAAAACCTTCATCGTGAGCCGAACCAATATTAGATAAAATTCCAATGGTTGGCTGGATAATTTTCTGAAGATTTTCCATCTCATTTATGGTAGAAATTCCAGCTTCAAAAATTCCGATATTGTGTTTTTCATTGATTCCTAAAACCGAAAGCGGCACTCCAACTTGGGAATTATAACTTTTTGGAGAACGAATAATATTATAATCCGGACTTAACAAAAAGTTTAACCATTCTTTGATGATTGTTTTTCCGTTACTTCCTGTAACTCCAATAATTGGAAAATCGAAATTGCTCCTATAGGCTGCTGCGAAGTTTTGTAAAGCTTCAATTGTATTTTCAACCACCAAAAAATTTGCTTCGTTTTCAAATTCTTTTGGAACATGATTCACCACAAAATTGGAAACACCATTTGAAATCAAATTAGAAATATAATGATGCCCATCATGATTTGGACCAACAATAGCGAAAAACAAAGTGCTTTCAGAATTTTGAAGCGAACGACTATCAATAGAAACCGAATCGATTACAGCAATTTCATTAAAACCAACAAATTGTGCTTTAATAATTGGGATGATATTTCTTATAGAAAGTGTCAATTTAGACTAGGTATTTGTGTCTTCCGACAAATGTTCTGCATCTTTTACTTCCATATTTTCGCGCATGGCTTTGAAATAAGCAGCTCTACTTAATGGTTCGTATTCTTCTGTTTCACCAAGTAAAACTAGATTATCACTATCGGCTTTTCTAAAACTATAATGTGCTAAGTTTCCTGTACGCGTGCACACAGCGTGAACTTTAGTAACATATTCAGCAGTTGCCATCAATGCAGGCATTGGTCCAAAAGGATTTCCTTTAAAATCCATATCCAAACCAGCAACGATAACACGAATTCCTGAATTGGCCAAATCGTTACAAATTTTCACAATTTCATCATCAAAAAACTGAGCTTCATCAATACCAACCACATCGCAACCTTGTGCCAAAATAGCAATATTAGCCGCAGCAGGAACAGGCGTTGAGCGAATTTCGTTTTTATTATGAGAAACCACCATTTCTTCATCATATCGAGTATCGACGGCAGGTTTGAAAATCTCCACTTTTTGCTTAGCAAATTGCGCTCTTTTGAGTCTTCTGATGAGTTCTTCGGTCTTTCCTGAGAACATCGAACCGCAGATTACTTCAATCCAACCAAATTGTTCTTTATGATTTACTGTATTTTCGAGAAACATTTTGTATTTTTAGACCTTAGAAAAGGAATTGTTTTTATTACTTTGTATCGAAACAAACCGACATAAATATTTTATACATTTACGTCGATTCAAATGTAGAAAATATTTATCAAAGGTTCTTTCTTTCCTTTGGCAAAAAATAAAATTTAGAGAAAAAATTTATTATAAAATAAGATAAGCTAGTCACTATAATTTCAAAAAGTTATGAAATCGCCACTAACAACAAGTTTGCCTAAGCAAACACCAACAATTAGAAAGGCGATACCATATGTTACCACTTGAAAATAAAATCTAAACATATGAAAAAAAGATTGGAAGCCGAATTAATCAGCATTGCACACCGAGTTTTGAAGCTAAAAAACAAATCGGAAATCGATCAATTGTATCATGAAACCCAAAAATTATACGAAGCATTATCGGTTTTGAAGTTTTATGGTGACAACTATGAGCAAGTAAAATCGGATATTTCTAACGAAGATATCGAAGAAAAAATCGAAAGTTTTGTTGAAAATAAAACAGTTGTTGCAACACCAAAAGTAGTTGTTGAAGAAATTGTTGAAGTTGAAGAGCAAAAGGAAGAAATTGTAGCCGAAGTTGAAGAAGTTGTTGAACAAGAAATTGTTACTGCATCAGAAGAAACAGAAGTTCAAGAAGAAGCCATTGAAAAAGAACCTGTTATTGTTGGCGAAATCACACTTGAGGAAGAAGAGGAAATTGAAGAGGAAGAAGTTCCTGTTGGTGAAGCGAAAAGCGACTTAGATTTTGAACCTATTTTTGAATTAGCAGCAGAAACTCCAGTTGAAACTGTAGAAATTGAAGAACCGAAAGTAGAAGAAGACGAGAGTCTGAATCAAGTTCAGACTAAAGCACAGCAAATTTCTTTTGAAGATTTATTAGGTCAAAATTATACCGAACCTGTTTTTGTAAAACCAAATGATGTAACGCTTCCAACTTCTAAAAAAGAAGTTTTTGAAAAATCGGATGATATTATTGTTGATCGATTTGAAGGAAAAACACCTTCTTTGAATGATAAACTTGCTAAAACCATCAATATCGGATTGAATGACAGAATGGGATTTGTAAAATTCCTTTTTGCAGATAGTAATGAAGATTACAATCGTGTTTTATCACAATTAAATACGTTTAGCACTTTTAGAGAAGCAAAAGATTTTATTGACGAAATCATCAAGCCAGATTACAACAATTGGGTTGGCGCAGACGATTATGCTGATAGATTTATTGAATTGGTTGAGAAAAAGTTTTTATAAATGTCTAAACTTTATATCGTTCCAACGCCAATTGGCAATCTTGAAGACATGACTTTTAGAGCTATAAAAGTTTTAAAAGAAGCCGATTTAATTCTAGCTGAAGACACGCGCACCAGTGGAAAATTATTGAAGCATTTCGAAATTTCCACACACATGCACAGTCATCACATGCACAACGAACACAAAACCGTTGACAATTTGATTGCTCGATTGAAAGGTGGTGAAACCATTGCTTTAATTTCTGATGCAGGAACACCAGCCATTTCAGATCCTGGATTTTTATTGACACGCGCTTGCGTTGAAAACAATATTGAAGTTGATTGTTTGCCTGGCGCAACAGCTTTTGTACCAGCATTAGTAAATAGTGGTTTACCTAACGATAGATTTATATTTGAAGGATTTCTACCCGAAAAAAAAGGACGACAAACAAGATATTTAGCTTTAGCAGAAGAAACTCGCACCATGATTTTCTATGTTTCGCCACATAAATTGGTAAAAACCTTAGCCGAATTTGTACAGTATTTTGGAGCCGAACGCCAAGTTTCTATCTCAAGAGAATTATCAAAACTGCACGAAGAAACCATTCGCGGAACAGCCGAAGAAGTTTTAAAACACTATGAAGCAAAACCTCCGAAAGGAGAAATTGTGGCTGTAGTTGGTGGGAAGAAATAGTTTGCAGTTAGCAGTTCTTAGTTAGCAGTTCAAAAAATGAAATACTATACTTTACATATTAAAGATTCTGGAGCTATTGAAGAATCTGATGAAAAAATCATTGATAATCAAAAAACATTTATTTGTAAAATATATGACGATGATGAATTTAATTCATTAAATGACATACTTCATTCAACAAATGATTACGTAATAAATGAAAGAGTTTTAAAACTTTTTCAGAATAGCAATATCATACCTTATGATATATTTCCTGTTATAGTAAAACGAAAAGAAAGGATTATTGGTCCAGTTAAAAAGACAAAATCATATAAATACTTTAAAGTTTCATTATTAGAACCTAATGATTTGATTTGCTATAGTTGGATAAATTTCAGTAAAAGTGAAATAAAAGTTTTAAAGGATGATATTGAGATTTGTAATTTATCTTCACATGACGAATTATTTACATTCATAGAAGAAAATAAGAAAATTTCAAATCAAATAAATGAAATTTATTCTCTAAACATAACAGAAAAGGAAAAACAACAAAAAACCAAAAATTTAAAATCTTATTCATTTGAACCAAGAACTATAGTTTTTAATAAAAATTTTGATTCTTCAATTGATATTTTTAAAATTCCACATTATTCTTGGGGAACATATATTTCAGAACGATTTATGAAATTAATGTTAGATAATAATATTTGTGATATTGGTTTTAGCAACAATAAAGAGGAATTAGGAGATGTTTGGAAACCTTATTACCCAATAATAAAATTTGAATAGAATTTTAAATCAAAATTATGCAAGACTTAATAAACCAAAAATCGTTTCAAGAAACCATCGCTTATATCGATGAAAAATATAATTTCACGCCAACCACTTTTAAAAACGGAAATCAATTTAACAATACAAACGAAAATAACGGTTCTTGCAAAATTTTCGCTTTTGCTAAAATAAATAATTTAGAAAAAGACGAAACTCTATCGCTTTTTGGAAGTTATTATTTTGATGATGTTTTAAAAAATCCTGATGGAATTGACCATCAAAATATTAGAAATTTTATAACATTTGGCTGGGATGGAATTTCATTTGATGGTGAAGCTTTGGAATTAAAGTAAGTTTTATATAAACTTGTTTTTTAAGTTGTTTCTAATTTTTTTATACATTTGCCAAACATTTACAAGCCATAAAATCATAATTCATAATTTTTAATTCATAATTAAACTATGCGTTGGACATTACAATCGAAGCCAGAAAAAGAACAAGTTCAGAAACTACAAAACGAACTTCAAGTCGATGAAATCATTGCGACTTTATTAGTACAAAGAGGCATTACAACCTACGACCAAGCCAAAACATTTTTCAGACCAACTTTAGACGATTTGCATAATCCGTATCTGATGAAAGATATGGACAAAGCGGTTTCTCGTATTGAAAAAGCTATTGCAAACGGAGAAAATATTCTAGTTTTTGGCGATTATGACGTCGATGGAACTACTGCTGTTTCGTTGGTTTCTTCCTATTTAAAAAGTTATTATCCTAATATTGCTACTTACATTCCAGACCGTTATGACGAAGGTTACGGAATTTCCTATAAAGGAATTGACTACGCCGACGACAACGGAATTTCGTTAATTATTGCACTTGATTGCGGTATAAAATCCATCGATCACGTTGCTTATGCGAATGCAAAAAATATCGATTTTATCATTTGTGATCACCATCGACCTGGAAATGAATTGCCCAATGCTGTTGCGGTTTTAGATCCAAAACGTGATGATTGTACTTATCCTTATGATGAACTTTGCGGTTGTGGCGTTGGATTTAAATTGATTCAAGCTTTGGCAGAAAACAGAAATCAATCTATTTTTGATTTAATTCCTTATTTAGATTTGGTTGCTACAGCTATTGCAGCCGATATTGTTCCGATAACTGGTGAAAATCGAGTTTTAGCCAAATTTGGTTTGGAAGTAATTAATTCCAATCCTCGTCCTGGAATTAAGGCTTTGGTTCAAAATGTAAAGAAAAAAGTCTTGACCATAACGGATGTGGTTTTCATCATCGCGCCAAGAATTAACGCAGCAGGAAGAATCAAACACGGAAACGAAGCGGTTGCTTTATTGACCGAATTTAATTTAGAACAAGCCGAAATTTTTGCTTCCGAAATTGAACAACACAATGCAGACCGAAAAGATTTAGATAAACAAATTACGGTTGAAGCGTTGGCTCAAATTGAAAAAAATAACGAAAAAGAGAACTTTACAACGGTGCTTTATCAAGAGAATTGGCACAAAGGCGTCATCGGAATTGTGGCTTCAAGATTAACAGAAACCTATTACCGACCAACGATTGTCTTTACAAAAAGTGGTGATAAATTAGCAGCTTCGGCACGTTCGGTAAAAGATTTTGATGTTTATAATGCGTTAGAAGCTTGCGCAGAACATCTAGAACAATTTGGCGGACACATGTACGCTGCTGGAATGACTTTGAAAGAAGAGAATTACCAAAAATTCAAAGATGCTTTTGAAAAGGAAGTTCAAAAAACCATTCCTCCAGATTTATTAATTCCTGAAATTTCAGTGGATTTGGAAATCAATTTTTCAGATATTAATCCGAAATTGATTCGATTATTATCACAATTTGAACCTTTTGGCCCACAAAATATGACACCTGTTTTTATGACTAAAAATGTAAAAGACACAGGTTATGCGAAACCATTAGGAAAAAACAACGAACATTTAAAGTTATTTGTAAAGCAAAACAAATCGGAAGGTTTTGGCGCTATTGGTTTTGGATTAGGAAATAAACTAGAATCTACTAAAAATCGAAAACCATTTGATGTCGTTTATTGTATTGACGAAAATGAATTTAATGGAAATGTGACAGTTCAATTACGTTTCAAAGATTTGATTTAATAATGCTATTCGAACTTTTTCAATTCAAAATTTTCACCGTCAAAAACTCCGTAGGTGAAGTAACCAATCCAATCGCCTAGATTTACGTATTCTGAATTTTCCCCGATTTTTAAAGTCATTGGTAAATGTCGGTGACCAAAAATGAGGTAATTATAGTGTTTGGTTTCTAGTTTTTTCTTAGCGTATAAAATTAGCCATTCATTGTCTTCGCCTAAGTATTTTACGTCTTCTGCTCCAGAAATTAATTTGTTTTTTACAGAAAGATATTGTGCTAATTTCATACCAATATCTGGATGAAGCCAACGATACAACCATTTTGAAAACGGATGAACAAATATTTTTTTCATTCGTTTATAACCTTTATCACCTGGACCTTTTCCGTCGCCATGACCAATTAAAAACGTTTTATTGTTAAAAGTAAATTCTTTATTATCGTGATAAACTGGAATATTGAGTTCTTTTTGAAAATAGTCATTCATCCACAAATCGTGATTTCCGACGAAGAAATAAATAGGAATTCCACTGTCACGAATTTCGGCTAACTTTCCTAGAACTCTTACAAATCCTTTTGGAACAACGGTTTTATATTCGAACCAAAAATCAAACAAATCACCAAGCAGAAAAATGACTTCGGCATCTTTTTTTACTTCATCCAACCAAGCCACAAATTTTTGCTCACGCGGATAACTAGCTTCAGGCGTTGGAGCTCCAAAATGTTGGTCGGATGCGAAATAGATTTTCTTGTTTGACATTTTGTAAAAGTAGTAAATTACATATTATCAGAAGCATACCATTCGGCAAAGGAGCTTTCTGTCTCTTGCAATTTTAAAGAATGTAGTTGGATATTGTTTGGCAATCTATATTGAATTTTTTTAGCAAAATCAATTACCATGTTTTCACTTGTTGGTTGATAATCTGCAAGTATTACATGATGACCTCGATTAGACAGTTCATTTGCCAGTTCTATATGAGGTGTATTTTTATTAAAAACCGTCGCGTGATCAAAAACATCGACAATTTCTTCACGAACAATTTTTTTCAAATCAGAAAAATCGATTACCATTCCAAATTTTACATTATCCGAATCGATTATTGGCGTTCCTATTACGGTTACAGAGAGTTTGTAACTATGGCCATGTACATTTTTACATTTTCCGTCGTAGCCATAAAGTGCATGACCCGTTTCAAAAGAAAATTGTTTTGTAATTCTGATTTTACTCATCATAAAAAATTTAGAATGCAAATTTAAGTAATTTTAATCTAAGTCTTTTCTGTTTTTGAACCTATAATAAATATAATAGGCAATTACTACTAGTAAAACAAAAGGAACAAACGAGCCAATCACTAATGCTGTTTGGTATCCAGAATCGGGAGCAGCTATTAATTTTTCATCAATATCGATTTTGGAAAAAAAAGTTAGAACAGTCATTGAAGATAGAATTAATTGATACAACAAAAATACGCAAAAACGTGCTTAGGTTTATTAAAAATTTATTATTAGATTTGTCACTCGGGGATGTAGCTCAGTTGGCTAGAGTGCTTGACTGGCAGTCAAGAGGTCGTGGGTTCGAGCCCCATCTTCTCCACTTAGTAAAAACGCATTAACTTTATAATCAGGTTAGTGCGTTTTTTATTTACTTAAATCTGTACGATTCTTGTACGATTGAAAAAAGATTGACCCTTTTTTAACTTTTTCCGTTGCCAAAATATTTATAAATAAAAAGCTATGGAAAACGAAAACAACATCATTTTTATCGACGGTTTTAAAATTAGAATAAAGGCCTTTTACTTTATTGAAACTTATCCTAATGGATTACCCAGCGAAAAATACTTACACAAAAGTAACAAAATTCTATCAAGTCCTGATTACCCTTTAGAATGGGGCATTGAACATCCAGCCATTATAAACCGTAATACCATTCAATATGATTCTAATGGCTTGTTACCAAAATATACATACACAGTATGGTTGCAAAGTGACACCAGTATCAATGACCCTTTAAATCAATATGAGGGTAGCGAAATTATTTGTAACTGGTTTGGGCAAGCAATGGAGCCTAATATACCCGTGCAACAATACGTCACTCAAAATCTTTATAAATTTTCATGGTTGGATAAAGCCAAAAATATCAAACCAATTTTAGTGCAAAAAAGATAATTTGTGCCAGAAACAATAAAAAAGAACGAATACCTCTAAAGTTTTACCTCTATGAGGTACTTTTTGATAAATACTTTCATAGCGTTTACACGCTAATATAGGTTAAAAATATACCTTAAAAAGATGTTTTATCCCAATCTCCCAAAAATTTTTCCTCGCCTCATCAAGGTTCTCATAGCTACCTATATTTTGGGCGGGGGAAGGACGGGGGTAACGGAGGGGGGTCATTTATTTTTTACAGTCCAGATTGAATTTTTTGTTTTTATTGGATATTCATAATCTCCAACATAACTTTTCTTTTCACTATTCAAAACATCTGAAAATTCTTGTCTGTAAACATCGTATAATATGTTAAATAATGACTTTAGTGATTCGTATGATTCATTATTCTCTATATCTTTTTGCTTTAAATCAAACATAACCTCAGCATTGTCGAAACTCAAAATACTATATAAATCCCAATGTATTGAATGCCTTTCTTTTAATTTTTCTGATACAGAACTAATAGCATTACCAATACAAAACATTCTATATTGAACCGCATCTTGTGTCTTCATATCATTCTCAAACTTTTCTTCGTTTACACCTCTCAAATAATTGCTAATCAATTTTATTGAACCTAATGCAAACTCAATTCTTTCTTTATCGGTTAACTTATCAAAATTCATACACTTAATAGATTTATTTACCCCGTTATACCATTCACAAACGTCTTCACAAACAACACAATCTTTTCTAAGATTCTATCACCCGTCTTCTTGCGTTCTAATATTGTTGGTTTGGTTCCTTCAATTAAATCCAACACTTCATCACGTAACGGCTCTTGCTCTGAAAACAAATAATTCTCAATAAGCTGTTCAGTCCGCTCTGGGGATAAATTCTCCTCGGTTACGATTTTATTAAAGGCCTTGACTTGTTCCTCACTCCAGAATTTATCAAACTCTTGGGGTATGGTTTCGCTATCTTCAATAATGGGTAAGTTCTCTTTGATAAAGCGTTCTATCAATTCTCTCTTGCTTCTCAAATCGGCTTCACCACTCAATAAATTTAATATGTCGGCCTCGGTCTTAACCGCATCCTTTTTGTTGTCGGTCTTTAACTTCATTAGCAATTGAAGTATGTAGGCCACGTTGATGTCGTCACGGTGCAACAACTCCAATTCAAAATCAACATCCTCTAGTATGGACACTTTATCTTTTTCATGTTCGGTTGTAACCTTATCATGTAAATCCAAATACTTGCTCTTGTAATCTTCAAACTCTTGTTCTTCCATATCAAGGTCTGACCAACTGAAATCGGCAAAGGCTGTCATGGTATTGCGAATACGCATTAACTCACGAAACGCCTTGATAAACTCTAGTTCTTCGTCCTCGGTTCTTAGTTCATTTACAGCATCAATACTTGGAACCAGCTCTAGTAACTTTTGATAAGCCTCATTAAATTTAACCGCATAATCTTCATACGGTTTCATTATAATTACATCAACAGCATCTTTGTTGCTGAATAGCGTTATCGCCTCGTCAGTGGCTCCTTTTAAGTTACGGAACACAACAATATTACCTTGGGATTTCATCTCGTTCAACACCCTATTGGTGCGTGAATAGGCTTGAATTAAACCGTGGTATTTTAAGTTCTTATCAACGTACAACGTGTTTAATGTAGGGCTATCAAAACCCGTTAAAAACATATTGACCACCAATAGAATATCAATCTTACGTTCCTTTACTTTTTTGGATATGTCGTTATAATAGTTGTAAAAGCTCTCGCTGTCTTTGGTGGAAAACTTGGTATCGAATAACTGGTTGTAATCGACAATAAATTCATCTAGTTTCTCCCGACTGTGGGCTTGTAATCCATACAACGCTCTCGGTTCTTCCACTACCGATAATTCATCGGGTAAAAAGCCGTTAGCATCGGCATCGTTTTCATTGGCCGAATAACTGAATATGGTGGCAATGTTTAAATTGTGTTCACCCGCTAATCGTTTCTTTTTGAATAGTTCGTAGTACTTAATCAACGTATCGACACTACTCACACAAAACATCCCCGTGAAGTTACGACTGTGTGTTTTACGGTCATGGTGTGCCACGATGTAATCCACAATTTTTTCCAATCGTGAAGGGTGTTCCATTAACTCCTTGGTGTCGATGTCTTCTACTTCAATATCGATGTTTGTATTGTGGTCTTCCTTCTGTTTGTAGCGACCCACATACTCCACAGAAAACTTTAATACGTTTTCGTCTTTGATAGCATCAGTTATCACATACTTGTGTAAGCAATCACCAAACAGTTCTTTGGTGGTTCTACGACCCAATTCATTTTTAACGGAATTATCAGCAAATATTGGGGTTCCCGTAAATCCAAAGAATTGAATATTGTTAAAGAAACTCTTGATACGGTTATGGGTTTCTCCGAACTGGCTACGGTGACATTCATCGAAGATAAAGACAATACGTTCGTCTTTAAGACGATTCATCTTTTCTAAGTGCTGTTTCTTGCTAATGGCCGTATTTAGCTTTTGAATGGTAGTAACTATCAACTTTGAATCGTCCGTAAATTTATCCACCAGCATCTTGGTATTATCGGTTCCGTCGATGCTCCCTTTTGAAAACGAGTTGAACTCTTTGGTGGTCTGGTAATCCAAGTCTTTACGGTCAACTACAAACACCACTTTTTTCACTTGTGGCAAATTCATTATAATCTGGCTGGCTTTGAAGGATGTTAGCGTTTTACCGCTTCCCGTAGTGTGCCAGATATAACCATTGTTTACGCTGTTTTTTACTCTATCAATCAACGCCTCTACGGCATAGAATTGATACGGTCGTAACACCATTGGGATTTTATGGGTTTCATTGAGTACAATGTACTTACAAATCATTTTACTGATATGGCATGGCTCCAAAAACTCGCTGGTAAAACCGTTGAGAATATTGGTTAACCGTTTATTTTCTTTGTCCGTCCAGTAAAAGGTTTGTTTGAACGATTGGTTACGGTTGTTGGCGTAATACTTGGTATTTACTCCGTTACTAATCACAAAAATTTGAATGTATTGGTATAAACCCGAATTGGAACCAAAGGAATGACGTTGGTAGCGATTGACTTGATTAAAGGCTTCTTTTAACTCAAGGCCTCTACGCTTCAATTCAATTTGCACCAACGGCAAGCCATTGATTAATAAGGTTACATCATAACGATTCTTATATTGTCCCTCAACGGTGACTTGATGCGTTACTTGAAACTGATTTTGACACCAATGTTCCGTATTGATAAACTCAAAGTATAAATTGTCCCCGTTGTCCCGAATAATATGTTGTTTCTCCCGAAGCGTTTTGGCTTTTTCAAATACCGACCCTTTGGATAAAATATTCATTACCCGTTCAAACTCGGTGGCCGAGAATTGAATACGATTGTGTTTTTCCAACTGGGTTTTTACGTTGGCAATCAGTTCTTGTTCATTGGTGATGCTGGCCAAACCATACCCCATTTTTTGGAGCTGGGCGACCAGTTGTTCTTCTAATATGGCTTCAGATTGCTTACTCATTCTATTTCCAAATAGGTTCAGTTTGCCAATTGGCTGGAAATCCCATTCTACTCAATTGGATACTAGGGAATTGTGCAAATAAATTAAACAGTTCTTGTTTAAGGTGATTACCTGGACTTATTTGATTATTCATATAAATCAGGGCAGATAATATTGGGAAAATTTTTCTCCGTTGGTGATTATTTGGAATATAACTCAATATGGGTTGCGGTGAAGTTGGAGGCCAATCATATTTATTAATAATAACTCTATTCCAAAGCCTACTGTGATGCGCAATTATATTACGTACAACTGTAATGGTCAACAACCAACTACTTAAATACTTTTGATTATTTAACCCAAATTCGTTTGCAATTCTATTTTTTTCTGGTAATTGATGTTTTAGGTTACTATATAGTTTTGATAATGTTCCTAGTGTAATAACTTCTAACGACTTCCAGCTTTCGGGCATTTCATCTGGATGATTGTCAAAATGCTTTACTATAAATTCCTCACTACTATTACTAACATCAAGATTTATTTTACCTAAAAAAGCAAGATACCTTGTGGGGTCTTGAAATAATGCAGGTTTCAAATACCAATAGGCGCCATAACTTAATGACAAATGATATATCAATTTAGTTCTCAAAGCAACTTCTATACGCTCTATCGCATTGAAAACAGTTAGTCTAAAATGTCTATCAAAATTGTATAAATCTATTACATCTTCAAAATAGCTATTATTTGCAAAGTGATGATTTACTTTATCATCTTGCATTTCCCACCAATAACCTTTAAGGCGATAATAACTAATGGTACTTAAAAAATGGGGTGCATTATTAACATCCTTGAACTGCATATTTCGACTTTGCAATAAGGTAATCTGGGATTGTATATCTTTAGGAGCCTTCGCCATAATAGGGTTTTAAATGAAACACTAATACTGTTCTACTGTGGACTATAAAAAAAAAGACCCGTGAGCTGTTCTAATGGGAAGCAACACAGGTACTGTTGTTGCAAATATATAAACTTTTTACAAGTTGTCAACATTTCTGTGTATTTTTTAACAATTTATCATATTGCTCTAATTCATTTTACATCTCAAAAAATGATTTATTTAACAAAACATCTGTTGCAACAACCCCTTTTTCCATTGTACCAAACCGTCTAACTCTGACTGGCAATGTGCAATTTTATCATCAATGGCCGATAGGAAATTGGCGATTTTGGTTTGTTCTTCATTATCAATTGGTAAAAATAATTCAGCACCATTTAAAAAGGTTTCATTATTAATATTCATCGTGTTTTTTGCACCTTTTTGAACTAGTGGATTTAAGTAGTTAAAAGTATTTACGTGTGAATAAAAGTACTCATGTAAAATATAACCAAGCTCAATAGTAACGGGCTTAAAAACACAATATAGTGGTGAAACAACACCCACTCGTTCGGTTCTATTTTGTTTTATAATACCAAATGGAAACTCGGACGTCGGACTTTTAGTATAAACTAAATCACCTTGAAATATCACTTTATAGTTTGAAATTTCTTTTGATGAAAATGACCTACCCAAATGCTCAATTTGATTAATTACTCCTTTATGTTTAGATACGGAAAAGACTTCTGTAACATCATTTCTAGTGTTTTTAGTTAAATGCTCTACGCTTACTTCACTTAACTTTTTCCACTCCCAATCATGATAATTTGTCCCGTCGTCTTTTTTAAATCGAATCTCTTGGGAAAATAGTTGTTGCATCATGCCTTTTTTGTACTGCTCCAACAATTCCTTTTTCTTTTTCAAGGCTTGCAATTTGTCGTCCACTGCGGTGAGGAAGGATGCGATTTTGGTTTGTTCAATAACTTTAGGTATAGTAACCTCTATTGAATTTATATCATTTGGTGATAAATTAGGTGGGTCAGTACCTGAAATATTATTTTCAATTTCTTTGATTAATATGTCTCTTTGTAAATAAAAATATATGAAGTCTAGATTATTTGAGGTTTCTATCTTTCCAACTCTTTGATTTAAAATTGATTCATGAAAAAAATTATCAATTTTTGCAATTTTAAGTTGACCATTTAAAATGGGTCTTGTAAGAGCAACGACAACATCACCTTTATTTAATAAAAATTTACTGTGTGTACTTCTAAAGCTAATTGGCAAAAAAGATAAATTGTCCTTCTTCATTTGTTGAATACCAACATCAGCAATTTTCACCCATATTAATCCACAATCAGCATTGTCTTTACTTGAAAAGGCATATCCATTAAAAATTTTAAAAACATTTTCAAGTATAGTTTTATGCCAATTTTCATTAAACTCTGGAAACCTTAACATAGGCTTTATCACATCTTCTCCCATACTAAAACGGTGTTACAATGTTCAACTCCTTACAAAAACCAGCTAGGCGTTGGTCGATGTCATTTAGCTCATTTTCCAGCGATTTAAGCTCATTGGCCACTTGATTGATTTCTATGGATTCCTCTGACACAAAAGTGTCCACATAGCGCGATATATTCAAATTATAATCGTTATCGGCAATCTGTTGCAACGTGGCACGTTTGCTATACTTGTCTTCTTCCAGTCGGTCGCGATAGGTGGTCACAATTTTTTCAATATGTTCCTCTCGCAAGACATTTTGGGTTTTCACTTTCTCAAAATGTTGGCTGGCATCAATAAACAAGACATCCTCTGGACTTTCTTTACACTTCTTGAACACCAAAATACACGTTGGAATACCAGTACCATAGAATATATTGGCTGGCAATCCAATCACCGCATCTAAGTAATTACGATTCTCAATCAAATACCGTCTAATGTGTAGCTCTGCGCCACCACGGAACAATGCCCCGTGAGGCAATACAACGGCCATACAGCCATTATCGGCCAAGTGATGCACCATGTGACACACAAAAGCAAAATCGGCCTTACCAGAAGGTGCTAGTTTGCCGTATTGTGAAAATCGGTCATCAGTCGTAAACAAAGGGTTGGCACTCCATTGCGCTGAAAACGGTGGATTGGCCACAATCGCTTCAAACGTCAAGTCTTTGTGTTGTGGATGTTCTAGCGTATCTTCTTGTTTGATGTCAAACTTGCGGTAATGTACCCCGTGTAAAATCATGTTCATTCGTGCCAAGTTATACGTGGTACGATTGAGTTCTTGACCGTAAAAGTTACTCACTTCCTTGACCTCACGGGCTACCCTCAACAACAACGAACCAGAACCACACGTAGGGTCATATACTGACCTCAACTTGTCTTTCCCCGTTGATACAATTTTAGCCAGAATCATGCTTACCTCTTGGGGTGTATAGAACTCACCAGCCTTTTTGCCAGCCCCGCTGGCAAATTGACTGATAAGATATTCATAGGCATCACCCAGCACATCCAATTCGGTGCTTTCGAGCTTGAAGTCGATTTTATCCAAATGGCTTAATACCTTGACCACAATCTCATTTCTGGCTTCTGGTGTTTTCCCCAACTTGGTGCTGTTCAAATCCATGTCTTCAAACAGATTGTCGAAGTCGTCTTCGCTCTCTGTACCCATGGTACTCAATTGTATATTGGTTAAGATTTTTTGTAAATCTTCCAAAATAAAATTGCTTAAACCTTCAACATCGCTGTTCCCACGCTTCACCACTTCACTAAAAAGTTCATCGGGTTTCAAAAAGTACCCCAACCGCTCCAGCGATTCCTCTTTAACCGCTTCAACGATTTCAAGGGTTTGGCTGTCGGTAGCTGTTAGGCTTCGGAATGAAATTCCGTCTTGTTTGAGTATATCGTTGGCAAACAACTCCATTTTCTCGGCCAAGTACTTGTAGAAAATGAAGCCGAGAATATAATCCCGAAATTCGTCGGCGTTCATTTTACCTCTAAGAGTGTTGGCGATGTTCCAAAGTTGTTGTTCTAGGACGCGTTTTTGGTCTTCTGACATGGCAATTAAATTATAATTTCACAAATATAGTGTAAAAAGCTACTTATTTTCATTCGATTAGCAACTCCCTGATTTTGTCTACAACAACCTCCTCAATAATAAAATCATCATTGTTACCATATTTTTCCAGTAGCTTGTTCATTGTCAAATTACAATATAAATCCCCAAACTTAACTCTTGGTCGATACTCAAAAGCATCCTTTAAAAAGTTAAGCAAACTTTTAGCATAATCTGGGCTTAACGCCATAGAATCTACTATTTCTTGAATTGAAACAATATCATCCTCACGGTATCCTATTTCTGGCTCAATTGACTGTATGAAATCGTCTACATCATCCGAATTGGAATTACCACTAAAGACCACATTTTCAACTTCAAAGTTGTTTACATTTTCAACTTCAAGTTCTTGATAACTCTCTGGAGCTATGTCAACAGTTTTTTGTTCTCCCTTATGTGATAATTCATCCATAATTTTTTCAAATGTTGGCCAGTTGATTGATATACCACGACGTTTGATGATATTGCCATTGTCATCGCGCCTTGAAGTATAAGAACAATTGATAAATCGTTTCTTATCCAGTAATGGAATAGACTTCTTTATTTGTTCTTCTCCTAAATAAGTGTGGCTTGCAATCACATCGTTGGTATAGTAAACTTGTTCTTTATTTTTACAATAATGGATAAGTTTTCTTAGAACTGAATCATGAACTCTGCTAATGTGATACCCCTTTTCTTTGGATTGAGGTGATGTCGCCCAATAAAGGGCATCATTGAAAATATTTTTTATATCTAATGACATAATTTATGATTTTAAGATTAATAAAAGGACTTGTTAAGGGACAAAACATCCCTTGAACGTATTATAATGTCTATTTAAAAAGACAAATTATACGCTATTACTAAACGACAATAAAAACTATAAGAAATTAAATCTAAACGAAAAGAAGTACTATAAGAAAAATAAAACTATACTTCATATTAACTATACTCTCAAAATTTAAACACCAGCAACTTTTGATTGTTTTATTCATTTTCAAGGTATTATTTTTTTAAGAAAATAAATCAACTATCAAATACGCGTTAGCGTTTATCATTTGGGATAAATTATCCCCAGAGTATAGGATTCATCTCAACCCGCTCCGCGAGTATTCGATTAGGCTACCTCAACTTAGTATCTATAATAGTGTAGTCGACATCAACTAGAATAGTTACATTAAGTATTGGCTTCCTCACCCCCCGAATTGCGCTCAACCCCCCTCTCCAAATCTCTTTTGAAGCGGAACTAAACCAGAAATTAACTCGCTCTTTTTATAGTAACGTCTTTTGCCTAGACCATAGGCCTTTACTTTACCTTTACGTGTCCAATTCCAAAGCGTTGTGCTGTCAACTTTTAGAAAGGCCAACGTTTCCTCCCTTGTAAGGAGTTCGTCGTTATATTGAGCCTCTAAGCTCTTAACCGAAGGGCTAAATTGTTCTAACCCTTTTCTTACGCAATCTTCAATCATTTTACTCAATGATTCTGGTGTTGTTTGTGTAATCTGAATCATGTGTTAAAAATTTAATAGTTAGTATTCATCCCGCTCCAACCAGCACATAAGTGTGGTCAGATACATACTTAAAATATGTAAGTGGGATTATTAGTTAAAATTCGATTTCGACGCGCATCAATTTCGAGTTTGAAAACTGCCTCTGGCCAGATTGATTTTCTGGGACCAAATATATATACGATTTTTTTAATTTTCTAACGTATATTTTTAATGAATTTTTGTAAAAAATATTAATGTGCTGATAATCAGCAAATTGAAAATCTGCATAAACTTATCCATTAAAAAAATCTATTAAAAGCATATATCTTCGATATTCTACATAAAAAGTGCATTTCAAGTGGATAAACTTATCTGTTTCAAAAGATTTTAAATACTTGATAAACAATGCATTAGATTAAAAAAAGTAAATAAGTTTATTTGAGTAAAGTTTTAAGATTTTAAAAAAGATTCCAAAAAACGTCAGCAAAGAGCATTTTAGCCAAAATACTTGAAAGTATCGAGAGCTAAATCTTTGTTTGATTTACCTATATAGGTTAGCAACATGGCTTCGGTTTTATGTCCCGTAATGTTCTTTATCATGGTGGTTGGCATAGTACCATAGAAATTGGTGGCAAAACTGCGACGGCCAATGTGCGACGATACCAGTTCAAACTTTTTAAAGTTACCAGTTACTTTACGGTATTTCCCTTCGCTAATCTGCTCTTTTTTACTGCCATATATAACAGTGTCCAATCCAGCCAATCCAGCTACCTCCTTAATATAGGCGTTGTATTTTTGCTCTGATAGCTTAACTGGAAACTCCCCATTGCGTTTTTCTAAAACAGCAAGGACAATAGGATGCACGGGTATTGTCATAATTTGATTCGTCTTTTTTTGAGTAAACTCTAGCAATGGTTTACCTTGTTCGTAACGTATCATATCCTTTGTAAATCTCATAAAGTCACTAACACGCTGTCCAGTGTAGCAACTAATTAAAAGCCAATCACGAACATTATTTAAACGGTCGGACAAAACATCCTTATCAAGATTTTTTATAATATCCAGCTCCTCAAAAGTTAAATAGACATGTTCGGATTTTACATATTTGGTTGTAACCGCATCTAGGTCATTGCTAACTTCAATCCCTTTGAGTTTAGCATGGCGACAAATTGTTTTAAAAAAACGAATAGCACGTGCGATTGTATTTGGTGCATATTGTTCTTTGATACAGTATTTCTCAAATTTCGATTTGAAATCTAGGTTAACATCTTTTATCAATAAAGTCTGTTTAATATGTTTCTCATATCGCAACAGCAAGTTCTTATTTACTCCACATTTTTTTAAAGTGCTTTCGGTTACTTCATTTCTCTTTTCTTCTACATAATAATCAATATAGCCTAATAGGTGTTTGGGTATCTCTGATGATACATTGGTGGGGTTGTAATAACTATCAATTGTAGTTTGTAACCAGTCTTTATTTATATCCAAAGGATTAATTGTCCTAAAAGCATTGATAATATGATTTTCAATTCGATTTAGTTCACTATTAATCTCTAATTGTCGGTTGACAATTGTGATGTCTTTTGGCTTCGTTTTTTTATGATACTTTGTCCAATATTCTTTTTCGACTTCTAATTGAGTGTTGACAGCATAAACAAAGTTTTCTTGGTTGTAACTAAAAAGTAAACGTGCTGTAACAAACCCTTTCGGTTTAGCACTGCGGTATAAAAAATTTACAGAAGCCATATTCAATCGTTTTTACCGTACAAATATACAAAATCTGTACGATTTCTGTACGATTAAACGTGAACTAACGTGAATTGAATCAAACATAGTAAAAATACAAATCCTATCTAAGTACTTGTTTTTATTGGTTTTTACGTATATTTGTACTGGATTTTTGGAGTAGCTACAATATAGTTATATTGAGGGGTATGTACTCCCATCTTCTCCACTTTTAAAACAAAAAAACGCCTTTATAATACTAGGCGTTTTTGTTTACCAAATAGTTTTTGTTTAGATTTTTAGGGAAAATTTATTTAATAGTTGGTTCGAGCCTCATCTTTTCTTTGATCCCAGACGAATCCTTTCGTGAGTTTTCTAATTACAAAAGACTTGTAAACACAAACTCCACCTTATCATTTTTTATTAAATTAACAAAATGCAAGACTTTTGCAAAGCTAAGTAAAGATAATCTTTCAAGATTAGGCAACTTATAATTTTACTTATAAAAAAGTAATTTTCACTTTATTGTTTTATTTTTACCAGTCAAACGAAAGTATTCGTTGAGGAAATGTCTATCAAAATTTGCTTTTGGTATCTTTTGTTTATTTGCCCTTTTTTAAATCTTCGGCTACTTTTTCTAATTCTTGGTACCAGTCTTCGCCAAATTTTCTAATCAAAGCTTCTTTTACAAATTTATAAACGGGTACTTGAAGCTCTTTTCCAAGCGAACAAGCAACGTCGCAAATATCCCAACGATCATAGTTTACTGCTGCAAATTCGGTAAAATCCTTTACTCTTATGGGATATAAATGACAAGAAACTGGTTTTTTCCACGAAATTGCGCCTTGATTGTAGGCTTGTTCTATTCCGCACAAAGCCGTTTTTCCGTCAAAAATTACGTAAGCACAATCTTTATTATCTATCAAAGGTGTTTCTAAATCTTGTTCAGTACCTTTTACCCAAGTCCCTAATCTCTCAATTACTTCAATTCCTTCCTTGCGTAAAAAAGGTTTGACTTTTGGATAAATTTCATCTAATATTTTGGTTTCTTCTTCACTCAATGGCGCACCTGCGTCTCCATCTACACAACATGCACCATGGCATGCAGAAAGATTACAAACAAAATTTTTTTCTAAAATATCTTCTGAAACTATCGTTTTTCCTAACTGAAACATATGTCAAATATTTGATATTAAATTTTAGATATTAGATGCTTTCTCTTATCTAAAATTTTGGCCAAAGGTACAAATGATTTTATGGTTTTACTAAATATCCTAATATTAACGTATTGTTTTGATTTTAACAATTTGGAAAGCAGTAATTTTGCTCTTTGAAAAATGAGGTATTATGTTTGCAATAGATTTTAAAGAAATTGTAACGATTGGAATGGTACTTTTTGCAGTAATTGATATTGTAGGAACGATTCCAATTATTGTAGAATTACGTCAAAAATTTGGGCACATAGAATCGGAAAAAGCTTCTTTTGTTGCTGGAGTAATTATGATTGTGTTTCTTTTTGTTGGAGAAGAATTATTAAAATTAATTGGAATTGACGTTCACTCCTTTGCTGTTGCAGGTTCGTTTGTATTGTTCTTTTTAGCGCTAGAGATGATACTCGGAATTCGAATTTATAAAGATGAAACCAACACATCAGCATCTATTGTTCCTTTAGCTTTTCCATTAATTGCGGGTGCTGGAACAATGACTACCTTGCTTTCTTTACGTTCACAATTTGCAACTGTAAACATTATTATAGCGATTGTTTTAAACATAATTTTAGTTTACATCGTTTTGAAATCTTCTGCAAAAATTGAAAAATTTTTAGGTAAAAACGGACTTGGCGTTATAAGAAAAACTTTTGGCGTGGTGCTCCTTGCAATTGCTGTTAAATTATTTGCAGCTAATGTTAAAGGATTATTCATTTAATCTGATTTTTATTATTTTTGTATCAAAAATTTAACAATGAAAATTTTTACAACCTTATTGATTGTAGTTGCTACTGGATTAATTGTTTTCAACATTACTTTGCTTGATTTTAAAAATCCTTTTGAAGGTGATAGTGTGATAGCACTTGTAGGAATTACTGCTGCGGTTTGCGCCGTATTGATTTTGACTATCTTTAAAATGTCTAAAAAAATTGAAGATAAATTGAAAAATCGATAACTATTATAAATTTCAACTTTTGATTTCTAAAATTTATGTTTGATGTTTTACTAATTGGTGGTGGCGTTTCTGGAGTTTCTTGTGCATTAGTATTAGGTTCAGCTCAAAAAAAAGACTTTGCGCAAAATAAAAAAATCGGAATTATTGCACATCAAAAAACCTCTTCTCTTCAAGAAGCTTTGTTTAATAACGCTTATGGAATTCCTGCCGGAAAACTAGGATCAGCGCTTTTGACTGAAAGTTTAGAACAGCTTGCAACTTTATATCCTCACGTAGAACGAATTGAGACCGAAAAAGTGATAAAAATTGAAGGTGAATATCCAAATTTCAATGTGATTACAAACAAAAAGACCTATCAAACGCGGCATGTTGTTGTTGGAATTGGTTCGGCTAATACATTTGCGATTGAAGGCTTGATGCACTTTGTTGAGCCGCACAAAAAAGCCATTGCCGAAAAACAACGCATCCAATTAAAAAATGATGACCATAAAGTTGTTGACGGAATTTACGTAATTGGAACGCTTGCTGGACACAGAAGTCAATTAGCTATCGCTTCTGGAAGTGGCGCTGCTGTTGCAACCGATATTCTAACTTTGTGGAATGATGGAATCTCTAGTCAAGCACATGATTCTATTAGGAAGTAGGTTTATCCTTTTCATAAAACTTCCAAACTCTTTTAGATAGTTTATATAAAAATACAATTATAATTACTGAAATTATAAATAGTGCTATTTGCCAAAGAAACAATCCTAAACTAAAATTATTCATTATTTTTTCCATAGTTAGTTATTTACCATTCAAAACCGTTTTTACCATTTTATCATCTTTTAGAAGAATTTGATAATATTGATTTTCTCCAAACAATTGACGAGCAAATTCAGCAGTAATGTAGCGATTTACCAATGCTTTACTTTTATTTAATCGAATATCTAAACCTGCTTTAGCAAGATACTTTTCAAACAAGCCACTATAGGTATCATTATTTTGCATTTTCACTTGAAATTTAAGAAAATCTAAATCTTTAAAAACACTCCTACCTTGATCTAATAGTTCAAAGACAAATTGTCCAACAATGCCAGTTTGAAGTATATATTCTAAACTTTCTTGTCCGTGTTCTACTTCTAAAGGAACGAAAACATCTGGAACTATTCCGCCGCCGCCATAGACTGTTCGTCCTTTTTTGGTTTTAAATTTTAAAGAATCAGCAATTTTTATTTTGCCTTTATCATACAATTCGCCACTTTCAAAACGAGTTTCAGATTCTTTGTAATATTCTTCAGTATGACCTTTTACGTAAGGTTTTTGAATGCTTCTTCCGCTTGGAGTATAATATCTTGCAATGGTCAATCGCACTGCGGAACCATCATCAAAACCCATTTCATGTTGCACCAATCCTTTACCAAACGATCGTCTTCCGTAAACCAAACCTCTGTCATTGTCCTGAATAGCACCTGCAAGAATTTCACTTGCTGAAGCTGAGTTTTCATCAATTAAAACGGCTACTTTCCCAGTTTCAAAATTACCTTTATCGGTTGCATATGTTTTATCGATACTGCCTTTTTTGTTCTTAGTAAAAACAATTAACTCTTTATCATTTAATAATTCATCGGCAATTTCCACTGCCATTTCCATAAATCCGCCACCATTTTCTCTTAAATCTATTACTAGAGAATTGATACCACTTTTCTTCAATTTGATTAAAGCTGTATGAAATTCATCGGCTGTAGTTTCAGCAAAACGATTGATTTTTATATAACCAGTAGTTTTATTTAAAAGTATAGCAATATCAACACTTTTTATAGGAATAATATCGCGTATTACTTTGATTTTTAGATTTTTATTTTCAGATTTTCTAAAAA
Source organism: Flavobacterium sp. (assembly GCA_044361155.1). Taxonomy (GTDB): domain Bacteria; phylum Bacteroidota; class Bacteroidia; order Flavobacteriales; family Flavobacteriaceae; genus Flavobacterium. Next base: position 40,672 of record JBIKJF010000001.1, on the reverse strand, counting down.
CGGTTAATGTTACCGAAGATTCTTTTTCGCCTTTTAATTTGCTGTACAGCACTTCGTTTTTTAATTTTTTTCCAAAAAGTTTAAAATTATCAGCATACAAAATTCTGTCACCAGATTTGATTCCGGCTTTTTCTGCTGGACCATTTTCTATTGGTTTTATTACGGCAATAGTATCGTTATAATTATAGAAATTAACCCCAATTCCAACAAAATCTCCTTTCATACTTTCGGCAACCGCTGTTTGCTCACTTGGCGGAACATAAATCGAATGAGGATCAAGATTAGCAAGAATATTATTAACAGTTAAATCTACAATGGAATCGGTTTTTATATCATCAACATACTCATTGTCAATAAAATTAATAAGTTTATTAAGTTTTGTTTTATAATCGTTTTTAGACAACGAAGGTGTTGCCAAACGATAATTAATCAAACCCCCAATGACAATGCCAAGCGCCACGCACGAGAAAAAAAGTAATGGTAAATAGATTTTATTAATTTTCATGAAAAACAAATAATTAGCTTGTCAAAATTACAAAGGTTTATAACATGAGAACGTTAAACAAATCATATTATTTTTGGTGATACCAACAATTGAGTTAGACACCTATAAAATTTTATTTTAAAATTCATCAAGAAATAAAGTTAATTGAGGCTTAATGAAACTTAATTTCTTAATGGTTTAAATTTTTGCCTAGTATTTTGTATCGAATATTAAGGACTAAATATGTGGTAAAAAAGTTAATTTAACTCTTCAATTTGAGAAACTTCGATTCCTGCTTTTACAAGGAAATCAATTCCTGAAGTGTCGCGATAACCATTTTGATAAACTACTCGTTTTATACCTGATTGATGAATTAATTTGCTACATTCTTTGCATGGAGAAAGCGTAATATATAGAGTGGAATTATCACAAGATTGCGTAGAACGAGCTACTTTCAAAATAGCATTTGCTTCAGCGTGCAGTACATACCATTGGGTTAATCCTTCGTGATCTTCGCAACAGTTTTCAAATCCTGATGGCGTACCGTTGTAACCATCAGAAATAATCATTCTATCGCGAACAATTATGGCACCTACTTGCTTGCGTTTGCAATAAGATAACTTACTCCATTCGGCAGCAATTCTTAGGTAAGCTTTATCGTATTTATTTTGTTTTTTGTCTTTCATTTTATGCTAAACTTGTTTGCATTATATTTCTCTACGGATTTCGATATCTTTTCTTTAAATTCTTTAGGTATAAAATAAATGTTGTTTTAAATTCTAAACTCTATTCAAATGGTTTATCATTTAGCCCTGATTGCAGCAACTACCTTGTAGTGCGAAAAGCAGGAATTACCTTTACAAATATAACTACTGATTCGCTCCTTCCTTCGAGAAACTCAGGATTTTTTTATTGGTTCCAGATTGGGCTTTCGATGATTAACGGAATTACAACACCTATAACGAAGGCCGACATGGTTAATGTAAAATCACGTTTATTGAATCGAAATAGGGTTTGCACGATGAATGATAAAATTAAAACTACTAAAACCACCATAATTTGTGCGGCTTCGATTCCGAGTGCGAATTCTATTAATGGCCACAATTTATCGGTTGGTTTTCCTGGAAGTATTTCTTTAAAATAGTTAGAAAAACCTAATCCATGTATTACACCAAAGAATAAGGTTATAGAGCCAACAAAGGTTAGACTTTCTTGTTTGGAAGACTTTCCTGCTGTAAACAGATTAAAAAATGCTGTAATTAGAATTGTTATTGGAATAAGAAATTCAATAATATTTGCTTGCACCGTTACGATATTAAAAACAGAAAGCATTAGCGCGAGTGTGTGCCCTATGGTAAAAATAGTGACTAAAAAAAGTATTCTTTTCCAATCTTTGAAAGCGTAAGGAACGGTTAACGCGATTAGAAACAAAACGTGATCGTAACCATTAATATCTAAAACATGGTGGAGACCAATTTTGAAATAAATCCAAAAATCTGACATAGGTTGTGTAATTAGCAATTTTAGTTTGGTAAACTTACAATTTATTTTGAATTTGAACGAAAATATTCTATCAAAATCGATGAAAACATTTTCACTTTTTTGAAGAATTTAAATTACATTTGCATAACAAAACTAATAAAATTATGTCATTTTCAGATTTATTTGATAGCGAATTTAAGAATAGAAATAAAGGTCATTTTTCGGCAATTGTGCGTGTTGCCACTTCTGACGGAGAATTGAGCAAAGAAGAGAAAGAATTTTTAGATAAACTATCTGTTAGGTTAGAAATTTCTGCAGCAGAATATAACGAAATTCTCGAAAATCCGTTGAAGTATCCAATTAATCCGCCTTACTTGTATTCGCAACGACTTGAACGTCTTTTTGATTTAGCAAGAATGGTTTATGTTGATCATGTTTTAGGGCCAAAGCAAAAAGAGGTTTTAACAAAGTTTGCTTTAGCTTTAGGATTTACACCAGGAAATGTTTCTTTTATTGTTGACAAAGCATTGTCATTGCTGATGTTGAACGTTGATTCAGATACTTTTATTTATGAAATGACCCATATGAATAAATAAAATTTGTTTTTACGATCATTTTTTATAAAAGTGCCCCCAAATAGTGTTTTACTTTTTGGGGGCGTTTTAATTTTTCTAAAAATTATTTATTGTATTATGGCATTTATTACTTCAATTTTTTGTGGTACTTGATCTACTTTAAAACTTAAACTCATGTTGATTTTATCTTCTACTTGATTTAGATTTAAAATTCCATTTTCTACTCTATAATATCCTGTTTGACCTCGGCAAAAGCAAAATCTTCCAAACAACATTTTGGTAATTTGTATTTCCTTGTCTTTAAGTGTTAGATTTGGTGACGCATTGTTAACCTGGAAAACTATTTCTTCTCTGTAATGCGCATCTTGAAGATCTTTTGGAACATTGCGGTCATATTGAAACACAATAATTGAGGTCTCGGGCGACTCTAATTGCTGTGTGTAAACGGATCCGAATTGGTCTGTTTGAACATTCAAGGCTTTATTTTTAATTATTTTAATGGTACATTTTCCGTCTATCGGACATTCCGATTCGAGTGCAATTGAATTATCTAGCTTACTAAAAGTTGACACTGATTTTTTACTTGAACTACAACTAGAAAGTAAAGCAAGGAGTAAAAGTATTATATATATTTTCATTCTTTTTTTTATTTTGATCCTATTACTAGTTTTATACAAAAACCTTACCATTATTTTCCGTTGTAGGTATTCATAGTGTTCGCTAAACCTGATAGTGCAAATGACGTGATAATTTCGGTACCTAAAGCTAATCGTTCTGGCAATTTAATTTTTTCTTCATCATTCCATTCGCCAAGAACATAGTCTACTTGTTTTCCTTTTTTAAATTCATCGCTGATGCCAAATCTAAATCTAGGATATTCTGTTGAATTTAAAATTAATTGAATGTTTTTTAATCCGTTATGGCCTCCATCACTTCCTTTAGATTTAATACGTATGGTTCCGAATGCTAGATTTAAATCGTCTGTAATGACTAATATATTTTCTTTTTCGATGTTTTCTTTTTCCATCCAATATTTTACTGCCTTTCCGCTAAGGTTCATGTAAGTATTTGGCTTTAGCAAAAATAGAGTACGCCCTTTGGTTTTGAACTCTGCTACATCACCAAGTTTTGCTGTTTGAAAGGAAATAGCTTCTTTTTTAGCAAAATAATCTAGTACTTTAAATCCTATATTATGTCTAGTGTTTACATATTCGGCGCCAATATTACCAAGGCCAACGATAAGGAACTTCTTCATTGGAGATTCGTCTTGTTTTTTGTTTTGTTTAAAAATGTTTAAAAACCAATTCATGTGGTAAAAATAGTATAATTGTTTTGAAAATGGAATTTTATGGAATTAGAATAACCTACTCCAAATGGTAATGAAGAAAAAAAGAGTAATTTCGAGAGCCTCAATCACACTTTTTTATCAGAATTTAAAGCAGAACTAGCACTTGCAAGAATTACTACTGACTCGTTTCTGAGAATCTGAAACAGGTTCAGATTAAATAAAAAAAGCACCAGTATATGAATACTGATGCTTTGGTATAAAGTTTTGAAAAATTATTTTTTCTTTCCTTTTGTTGCAGCTTTTTCTGCTTTTGCAGCTTCTTGAGCAGCTTTCATAGCAGCACGTGAAATCTTCACTTGGCATACAACAGTGTTGTCTGGGTGCATTAATTTGAAATTGTTTGTAGGTAATTTAGTTACATACAATTTGTTACCCATTTGTAATTCTGATATGTTAGCTTCAACAAAATCTGGAAGATTTTTTGGTAAAGCTTTTACTTTTAATCTTCTTTGGTTTAGGTTTAAAACTCCACCTAAAAGTACACCTGGAGAAGTTCCTACAATTTTAACAGGCACTTCCATGATGATTTCTTTGTCATCTGACAATTGAAAAAAGTCGATGTGCAAAATAGCATCTGTTACTGGATGAAACTGAATGTCTTGTAAAATAGCGTCAAATTTTTTGTCTCCTAAATCAATAGCAACTGTGTGCGCATTTGGAGTGTAAACCAAACTTTTGAAAGCTTTTGTTTCTGCTTGAAAATGTACTGGTTGACTTCCTCCGTAAATTACGCAAGGAACCATTCCAGCATTACGTACCGCTTTGGTTGCTACCTTGCCCACGCTTTCTCTTTGTGATCCTTTAATCGAAATTGATTTCATTGTAAAAATATATAGTTAATAATTATAAAAATTTGTTTTAAACTGCACTATTTATTTCAAAAATTGATTTCAAAACAGCGCTTACTACAAGTTTTGGGCTTTACATTAAAAACTTACCACTTATAGAATTGTTGTGTTGTACCATTTGCATTACTTCTGCAAAAAGAGGCGCACAACTCACCACTTTTATTTTGTTTGATTCTTTCTTTAACGGAATAGAATCGGTTACTATTAATTCTAATAATTTAGAATTTTCTATTTTTTCGTAGGCGTTACCTGAAAGAATTGCGTGTGTACAAATTGCTCTTACACTTAATGCGCCTTTTTCAATCATTAAATCAGCTGCTTTTGCTAATGTTCCTCCGGTGTCAATCATATCATCAACAAGAACAATATTTCTTCCTTTTACATCACCAATTAATTCCATAGAACCAATTTCATTAGCGGCTTTTCTTTGTTTGTAACAAATAACTACGTCTGATTCTAAAAATTTAGAATACGCATAAGCCCTTTTTGAACCGCCCATATCTGGTGATGCAATTGTCAAATTTTCTAAATTCAAGCTCTTTACGTAAGGCAAGAAAATAGTCGAAGCAAACAAATGATCTACTGGTTTTTCGAAGAAACCTTGAATCTGATCGGCGTGTAAATCCATAGTCATAATTCTCGTTGCTCCTGCAGTTTCTAATAATTTTGCTACTAGTTTTGCTCCAATTGGCACTCTTGGCTTGTCTTTTCTGTCTTGTCTTGCGTATCCAAAATAGGGAATTACTGGCGTTATGTGTCGTGCTGAAGCCCTTTTTGCGGCATCAATCATTAATAACAACTCCATCAAATTGTCTGCTGTTGGAAATGTAGAGCAAACAATAAAGACGCGTAATCCTCTTATAGATTCTTCGAACGAAGGTTGGAATTCTCCATCACTAAATTTTGAGAACGTAACTTTGCCTAGCGGAACGCCATAGTTTTCAGCTATTTGCTCTGCTAAATGAACACTTTGTGAACAGGCAAAAATTTTTGCTTCTGGTTCTAAATGTGACATTATAATTTGTTGTTTTAATTCGAATTGTTTAATTATAACTTTACGCCCTTTGTATTGGAGCACAATACAATTAAATGCCTCGAATGTAGTTAGTTAGTTGTGTGTCGTTTTAACGAGGTGCAAATTTAGAAATAAAATCCGAGTCTGAAAGGATATTTTTAACTATTTTCTTTAAAATATGAATTAATTTTTTTTACATTTGCAACGTGTTAAAACAAATTGGTTTTTTAAATCAATTTTAATGCGATGAAATGACTGTTGTTATTTCTGTCTGCTAAGCCCGGATGGCGGAATTGGTAGACGCGCTGGTCTCAAACACCTGTGGGAAACCGTGCCGGTTCGACTCCGGCTCCGGGTACATTAAAAGCTTCTGATTATTTCAGAAGTTTTTTTTTGCTGTAACCACGCTAAAGGATTCGTGCGGTAGCGGCGGTAAAAAAAACTCTCCACAACTTTTAGTCTTGAGTCGTTTTTGTAACTTATTCCATTGTAAAATTAATGCCAATGGGTATATGATCTGAAATTTTTCTAGCGTTTTTTAACGATTTGAAATCTTGGTAAAAATGAATTGCCTCCGCATTTTTAATCGACAGTTTAGAAGCATCATACCAAATATTATCAAACTCTGAGGCAAGACAATTATCTTCTTTACATTCCTTTTTGAGTGACGTTTTTTGGTTTATAAAGGCACTTTTATATCCCATTTTTTTCAATGGATTAAAAACCGTGTGCGATTGCGGACAATTAAAATCTCCTACAAATACCAAATTTAAATTTGGATATTGTGCAGGCAAAAACTTAAAATATTTTATTTCTGTTTCAGGTTGTTTACTCTTTGTAATTGCATGAAAATTAGCTACTGTAAATTGCTTTTTATTATGTTCAAATGTGCAATAATAGGGTTCTCTGTCTATTTCTAAATGGTACTTTTTTTCTAACCATGCTTTACCAATTTTCTTAACTTTGGCTGTTTTCCATAGAAAAGCATAGCGCTCGGTTTTGTAGGCAGAACTTGATGTTGGATCACTTATTACATAATCCCATTTTGCGCCTTTTCTATTGAGTTCATCGGCAAGTTTGGCCACCGCTTGTGCACCGCCAGGACCAGCCACTACTTCTTGCAATGCCACTACATCATAATTTTTAATAGTGTTGGCAATGTAAACTATAGTGCTATCAGACTTAGACTTACCCAAGTTTTCTACATTCCAGGAGAGGAGTTTTACTTGGGAGAAGGTTGTTGTGGTTAGGAGAAGGAAGAGGAAAATTTGGCGCATTGATATTTTTTTTCAAAAATAGTTCTTTACTTAGTTTTTAGATTACGGTTTCCCGTAAAATTAATATTATGGTTATCAATAATTTAGTAAATAAAATTTAATTATTATGCTAAAAAAGACCATTTTACTTGAAAATAAAGCTTCCATAACTTCTAAAAATCTTCAATTAGTTATTAAATCTGAAATTCGTGAAAGTTCAATTCCTGCTGAGGATATTGGTTTTTTAGTTATTGATAATCCTGAAATTTATTTGAGCATTCCAGCAATGAATTTATTGATTGAAAATAATACCTCTGTTATTATTTGCAATTCAAATCATTTACCTAACGGAATGTTCTTAAACCTTAACAGTCATCATATTCAACAAGAAATTTTTAAAAATCAAATCAATGCAAGTGTACCATTAAAAAAACAATTGTGGCAACAAACCATTGTTGAGAAAATTAGTAATCAAGGAATTTTATTAGAAAAGATAACTGAATGTAAAAACAGTTTTGATTTTTTAGCAAGTAAAGTTTTAAGTGGTGATAGTTCTAACATGGAAGGTGTTGCAGCAAGTCAATATTGGAAATCGTTTTTTGAGCATAAATTTAAAAGAGAGCGATTTGGTGACTATCCTAATAATTTTTTGAATTATGGTTATGCTATTTTGAGAGCTGCAACTGCTAGAGCATTGTCTGGAAGTGGTTTGCTAAATACTTTAGGAATTCATCACAAAAGTAAGTACAATGCTTTTGCTTTAGCAGATGACATTATGGAACCTTTCAGACCAATTGTAGATGAAAAAGTATATGAACTTATGCAAAATTATGACGAGCAAGAACTGAATACTTTACTCAAATCAGAATTATTGCAGATTCTTACTCGAACTGTTTATTTTAAAGAGGAAAAAAGCCCTTTGATGGTTGCTTTGCAAAAAACTGCAAGTTCATTGCAACAATGTTATACTGGTGAAAGGAAAAAGATAAAATATCCAAAATTATGGAACTAAACGGATACCGAATTATGTGGCTATTTGTATTTTTTGATTTACCGACAGATACTAAAAAAGATCGCAAAAATGCATCAGGTTTTAGAAACAACTTGTTAAAAGATGGTTTTAGTATGATGCAATATTCTGTATATGTTCGCCACTGTGCTAGTAGTGAAAGTGCCGATGTACACGAAAAAAGAATTCACAGACTTTTACCACCCTTGGGAAAAGTTAGTGTTTTGCGTATAACCGACAAACAGTTTGGAAATATTTTAAATTTTTGGGGTAAAGCGGAAGTACCAAAAGAACCTCAACCCACGCAATTGGAATTATTTTGAAATAAAAAAATGCTTCAATCTTTCCTTATCACTGCAAAAAAGAAGCATTTTTTATCACGATATAGCACTTTATTCACTTGATTATTAGAAGGTAACAAGCCAACTAATATCGTGTTTTCTAATCTTTAATCAAACCACAACGCGTATGTCAAAACAATAAACTAATTTTGAATATCGTGTTTTCTAATCTTTAATCAAACCACAACTCTTTTTAAATTTTTCGTTGTAGTACTGTTAATATCGTGTTTTCTAATCTTTAATCAAACCACAACGTTGTCTGCTTTCAGCCGTTAAATACTCCCAATATCGTGTTTTCTAATCTTTAATCAAACCACAACAACGATGAAAACATAGAGATTGTTTCATCAAATATCGTGTTTTCTAATCTTTAATCAAACCACAACAGATTATGCTTTAAAATATATTTCCTCAAAATATCGTGTTTTCTAATCTTTAATCAAACCACAACCTGATTACTATAATTTATCGAATAGTCAAAAATATCGTGTTTTCTAATCTTTAATCAAACCACAACTATTAGCTTTGTCTTGTCTTGCTAACAACAAATATCGTGTTTTCTAATCTTTAATCAAACCACAACAACTCCTTAGCGATGTTGTGACTGTTTGGTAATATCGTGTTTTCTAATCTTTAATCAAACCACAACCACATAGTTAATCGTGGTGCTTTTCTAATTAATATCGTGTTTTCTAATCTTTAATCAAACCACAACTAGAATTCAAAAAAATAATCTCCTTTGTTTAATATCGTGTTTTCTAATCTTTAATCAAACCACAACAAGTCTAAAGACGTGCCTTACATAGTTTCAAATATCGTGTTTTCTAATCTTTAATCAAACCACAACGGTGCTTTTGAAGAACTCTTAATACCTTTTAATATCGTGTTTTCTAATCTTTAATCAAACCACAACCGAACCGTTATCAAAATTAATTTCGTCACCAATATCGTGTTTTCTAATCTTTAATCAAACCACAACCTATTTCAACATTGTTACTAATAGACTTAAAATATCGTGTTTTCTAATCTTTAATCAAACCACAACATACTAAGTTACCATTTATAAAGATCGTATAATATCGTGTTTTCTAATCTTTAATCAAACCACAACCTATGAAGTATTTTTTGTTATCTCTTGTTAAATATCGTGTTTTCTAATCTTTAATCAAACCACAACGTGTAGTTTTCCATTGCTGTTTTAATCTCTAATATCGTGTTTTCTAATCTTTAATCAAACCACAACCATTTGTTTCAATAGAATTAACTTTAATCTAATATCGTGTTTTCTAATCTTTAATCAAACCACAACTATTCCACTGCTCAATCAATGGCTCGATATAATATCGTGTTTTCTAATCTTTAATCAAACCACAACCTATTTTGTTGTATGTATTTTAAGAGGTTTAATATCGTGTTTTCTAATCTTTAATCAAACCACAACGCTAATAGTACAAACTTAATTTTAGCTAATAATATCGTGTTTTCTAATCTTTAATCAAACCACAACCACTTCCTACTACGAACGCTTGTAATGGTTAATATCGTGTTTTCTAATCTTTAATCAAACCACAACTAAAGAATATTTATCTTTTGGTGATGAATAATATCGTGTTTTCTAATCTTTAATCAAACCACAACCGAACCGTTATCAAAATTAATTTCGTCACCAATATCGTGTTTTCTAATCTTTAATCAAACCACAACCTATTTCAACATTGTTACTAATAGACTTAAAATATCGTGTTTTCTAATCTTTAATCAAACCACAACATACTAAGTTACCATTTATAAAGATCGTATAATATCGTGTTTTCTAATCTTTAATCAAACCACAACCTATGAAGTATTTTTTGTTATCTCTTGTTAAATATCGTGTTTTCTAATCTTTAATCAAACCACAACGTGTAGTTTTCCATTGCTGTTTTAATCTCTAATATCGTGTTTTCTAATCTTTAATCAAACCACAACCATTTGTTTCAATAGAATTAACTTTAATCTAATATCGTGTTTTCTAATCTTTAATCAAACCACAACGGAAAATCCGTTGGCAGAAAATCGGGAGATTTTCCGTTGTGGTTTGAGATGTTTAAGTGTTTGAGAAACTTTATGTCAAAGAACTAATTTTTGTATTTCAAAATCTTGCCTTCCTATAATTGTTGTAATTACTATTTTGTTTTCAACAATTTTATAATATATAGCATCAACGCCACAAACACATTTGTGATAATTTGACTTGATATTTGATACTGCTGGAAATAAATAGGGATTTTTAGCAATTTTACTAAAACAATCGTGCATCATAACAAAATATTTATCGGCTTGATCTAAACCAAACTGACCTATTCCATATTCATAAATTCGCAACAAATCCTCTTTAGCCTGTTCGCTTAAATCATAATTATACATTTAATCGCTTTTTAAATTCAGCAAGCATTTCTTCTTTGTTTTGCTTTTTTGCTAAACCGCTTTTTTCTCCTAATTCAATTTTCATTCTCACAAATTCATAGTACTCTTCTTGCTTTCTTGCTTGCTGAATTAAATAATTTACCGCCTCGCTTTTGCTGGTAAATTCTTCGTTAGCTACTTGCTGTTTTAACCATTCATCATTTTGATTGGCTAAGGTGATACTTTGTCGTGCCATAATTTATAATTTAGTGGTGTAAATATACACCAAATATTTTATTTTACAACTTTTGAAGTTTTCCTGAAACTGAAATTTTTACTTTAATTGGATTATGAGTTAACCAACCACCAATTCCTTCTCCATAACCTGTAATTCTTCTATAAAATGGTTGGAAATTATTTTGAATTGAAGCTTGAGAACTTAGTCTAAACTCATAAAATTTAGAGGATAATTTCTGAACTCTATATAAATGCTCTTTCAAAACTTCATAATCTGGGTTTTCCCAATTGATTTCGTCTTCGTTTAATCCTAATAGAAACATATCATTAATATGAAATGTAGTTATAATTTCCTTTCCATCAATTGGTAACTGATATGCAGATTGACTTGTTCTTTTTCTTTCAACAACAGTCCAAAAAGTAACAACATCTTCTTTTAGATTATCTTTTTTGTCTTTGTAAATCAAAACGTGGTGATTGTTTCTTGGATTTACCCATTGATTTACATTCTCTTTCAGTTTTTCTGCACCACCAATATTTTCTTTTACTCTTACTTTTAAAATTGGAACTGGTGCACCATTTTTATTAGGCAAGAAAATTTGTGGTTGCTTTACTCCGTTTCCATCTACAATAAAAAAAGTATTAGCTGGGACTTTATCTTTTACAAATCCACCTAATTCGTTTACTCTTTTTAGAATTAGTAATCTTGTCGTTTCATCTACAATTTTATCAATTTGTTTTGCAGTTTCTAAACTTTCAATAGGTTTTCTAACATGATAAGCTTCTTCTCCATTAAAATTTCTTTTACCAAATACGGTTTCTTTATGCAATTGTCCACGAGCAGCGACGCCTTTGTTGAGATGCTTTATGCCGTTTTTTTCAACAGTTTTAAATCGAACGGTAATGTCGTTAGAAACTTTTTTGTGCGAAATCAATATTTTTTCTACTGCTTTTTCGGCATCAAAATTAAAAGTTTCCCATGGTAATGGAAAGTTTTTCATCTCGTAAGTTCTGTTGTATCGATTCCATTTTGATAATTCTTGCACATACGATAGTTTAGTACAAGCCATTACCAACGCATCAATAGCATGATGACGATGGTCTTCTCTAGTTTTAGCATTTTCATCATTCAAAATATGATTTAAACCCCATTTTTGTCTCAAATTTGAAGTAGCTTGTCCTGGAGAAACCATTACATTTTTGCAAATTTTAGAAAGATAGTTCTTAGCTTCTTTACTGATATAGCGTGTGTCATTTAATTGTCTAGAAGTAAAATCATCATCAAAACTTTGTTTAATAAATCGCTTGAACTTACTATATGAATCTGGATATTCTTTTGTAAATGAAAACAATTTCAACGCTCTTTCTTTTATGGCTGACCAATTAGCTTCGTCATTACCATAATATTCAAAAGGCGTTTTGTTTCCTTTTTTAATATTTTCTGTTCCTAAACAAAGTGTTTTGTTGGAAAAACTATCATTCAACGATTTACTCCATGGATGAATATGTTCGATCTGCCATTTGTTTGTAAATAATTCATTTATAGGTATTGACAAACCAGTATAAGGACATGTTCTTTTACATTCTTCCCATAGTTTAAATTTCAAAATATTGTCGTGTGATAAATTGGTATATTTCAACACTTCAACTTTCACTCTATCATTCTCTTTTTCTAATCTTTGCTGGTTTCTACGTGCTTTATAACGTTCTGATTTTGAAACTTTCAAATCACGAGCCATTTCTACTTTTATTTCATCAATCTTGCCGTGTTCATCAATTAGTTCGTTTACTAATTTTCTCAATTCAAATAATGCTGTGATTACAATAGGATTTTTAATTTGTTGAATTTCTTTGTCTGCTTCACTGCCCAATGGTAATTTTTCTACGAACTCAGAAACATCAATAGTTGCAGAATGATGATATAATTTTCGTAATTGATTATCTGAAATAGAATAATCGTTTCTAAGAATATCTTTTATGGTTTGAATAAAACCGCCTTTGGTTTTAGAACGTACAACTTCATAAACATTATCATAAAAGAAATTCCGTTTTTCATTGGATAATTTTTCCCACTCCGAACCAAACACATTTTTTATTCCACCAAGTACAACCGCCACATCATAAGTATAACTTTTCAAAAAAGGTAAAATGTTAGCTATTGCTTTTCTACTTAAACTAGCATAACCGTCTTTTACATTAAATTTTGAAATAGCTTCTGCTTGTTCTTCAGTAAAATTCCATTTTTCTAGAGCATATTTTTTTAGGTTTGATTTGCTATCAAAAAAATACAAAACGTGCCAAATATCTTCTTGCTCTTTTTCTGTAAATTCAAACCATTTTTTGCCAAAGTACTTTTTGTTTGATAAGTTGGAAATTGTAAAAGCACCAACAATTGGATCATTATCTTTATAATTGAACTTGAATTCGGCACTTTCTTTATTTATAACCTTCTTCAATTTACTAAAATCAATCTTTTCCTTATTTAAAGGCAAACTCATTAACTCAAAAGCTATTTTTTCTTTTTCCTCTTGCGAGATTTTCTTTCCATTACATTCCACTGTATTTACCCACTGCCATACTCTAAATTGTTCAAAAGGAATTGCACTAATAGGGCATTTAGTTTTGGTTGGCTCAAAAGAACAATTTCCAACCAAATGTTTTTGTGAACGCAATGGTCGCTGATGAAATAAAATACCATCTTCTGGATATTTATCTAATTTTCTTCCTCCAAATTTTGTTTTTAATTCATACGTTAACTCTGAATAAAATTGTTTTTGCTTTTCCCAAATCATTTCAAATTCATCAACATACATTTTTCTAGTTGTATATCTGTTCCGAATTCGTTCTAATCCATCTTTAAAAGGTTGATTTTCTTTAGGATAAATTTCATACAAGTAAGAGCCTAAAGTTTTATCTTGAATGCTTTCTTGAGTTTCTGTAATTCCAATTTTCCCTTCTTTTGGATTTCCTTTAAAAATAGCGCCATCATCAGCTCCTCCTTTTCTGCTATTACTTAAAAATCCTCTTCTTTGAATTAAATGATAAAAAATTCTACCAATTTCTTCTAATGATAATTTTTCATTCAACGCTTTTTGACGTAATTTATAGGGATTTAAAGCAAACCAATTCGCTAATTTTTTAGATGGAAATTCTTTAGTTTTTTTCCAATCTTCAAAATCATTTGCGTCCATTGGACACATTTTATTTTCAGAAAGAGCTTTTAATAAAACTTTCTTTCGTAATCTTCTTCTAAAAAATTGACGTCGAACTCCCCTTGCGCCAGTTCTTCCAGCATTTTTAGATATTTCTCTTCCTTCTCCTTCACCCAAATTTTCGACACCCATGGGAAATATTCTACTTCCAATACCTAAAATTTTATTTTGATCATCATCAATTAAAGCCCAACCAATACTATTTGTTCCTAAGTCTAATCCTAAAATCTTTGCCATAGTTTCACTGCTTTTAAATCAATTTTTAAAGATAAATAAAAAATATTTTACTATTTTACGGTTTCCCGTAATCCAACTAAAAAAGTTTTTGCATACATTTGTAACAGATTAAAACAATTCTAATCTTTAATCTTATCACAATAAGGCTATATGCCGTAGATGAAAATCTTAAGTCCTGCTTCGGTGGGACTTTTTCATTTTATAAATTCATCAAAATGATACCTACATTGAATGAAATTGAAGTAGAATTCTTCTACTTCATCGGCTTTCATGAAGGCAACAAACTCGTCTAGTGGCACATCATAATACATATGAATTACATTGAGTTTGAATTCGATTTCTACAATTTGCTTGTTTTCGTCATATCCCGCAGAAACGATATTTTTAGTGTTTATTTGGTAGCGACTCATAGTGATTTTAGATTTAATTATACTTCTCGCAAACCGTAATAAATAAAAAGTATTGCTGTTGCAATATCAATGGGCATCCACATAGCTTTTTGGTGTAAATGAATGGGTACAATTGGATTAAATACAACGGCAATGAAGAGGAACGAAATGCCCAAGAGATTGACGTCATTTTGAATTTCTTTTAGAAGTATTAAAACAGCACCAAGCGTTACGATAATTCTAAGAAACGTATAATATCCAATTGGCATTTCAAAGCAGCCTGTAATAGCAATTGCTCCACAGATAATGCAAATAATTTTCATTTTTTATGGCTTTTACGTTGTTATTTTTTCAAACTTAAAACCAAAAAAAGTGGTCATTTTACGGGAAACCGTAAAAGCCTAAAAAAAAAGAGTAAGTAACTATTTAAATAACTAATTATTAATTATTTACAATTAAAAAAAAATTAAAAAAAATCAGAAGAAGATTATTAAGCGATGCCAAGGTCTTTTGCAATAGCGATTAAATGAACTGTATTGCTGGCTTTAAAGTAGTCTTTGAGTTTGCTCACTCTTTTTTCGATAGTGCTTTTGCTGTTGGGTGTGATGCCCAATTCTTTAAATTTTAAATCCATTTTTTCTTGTGGTACGCCTATAGCAAGGTATTTGATGATTTGGATATCATAATCATCTATTTCTTTAATGGTTTTGTCTTGTAAAACGTGCTGCAGTTCTGGCGAAATATACATAGCATCGTTATCTTGATAAAGGTTTATGATAGCTGTTTTTAGTTGTTTAATACTGCTTCGTCCTTTTTGTACAAAACCATCAATATTGAAGTTTTCAAACAGCGAATTGATATGAAATTTTTTATCTTCGACAGAATGTACAATTATTTTTAAACCAGGCTGAGCTGCTCTAACCCATTGAATTAATTCGTCTTCAGAGGTCAATTCTACTGCTCTGTAATCTGCGTTGAAGGATAAATCACTAATTAACAACTCAAATGGGTCGTTGTCTAAAAGCGCTTTCTTAATTTTAAGTTGTGCATCATCGCAGTATTTAGCATGATGTATTTCGGTTACTCCTAGCTCACTCAATACTTGCATTACAGCCAAATTAATACTATCAAAATCTTCTGCGATTAGTACTTTCTTAAACATAATTGTTCAATTATTTAGGAATTTTTACTTTAGATTTGAACCCTTTTTTAGGTTCGGTTTCAAAAGTAATTGTTCCTTTTATAGAAAAAATACGGTTTTCCACATTTTGCAAACCTTTTTTAAATTTTAACAATTCCGAACAACCTTTTCCGTTGTCAGAGTAGTTGATTTCGAGATGGTTTTTTTGATCTTCTATATTGATAACCAGAATAGTACACTCACTATGTTTTTTCATATTAACCATCAATTCTTGTAGGGTACGATAGATAATAATTTTTGATTCTTTCTTTATTTTTGACCAATCAACTTTATTTTCTTTAATAATTACATTTACCGTTTTAGAATTATAACTTCCTAACATGTCTTTCAAGACTTGACCAAAACTTGCTCCCGTATCGATCAAACTGTTTTCTTTGGAAATATTTCTTGCTTGATTATAAATTTTGTCTAAGTTTTCTATCAAAAATTCCTTTGTAGCTTCATCAGTTAGGTTTTGAGTATCGGCATAAGTCATAGCATTGAAAACATCATTAGCCAATTCGTCATGAAGTTTTTTGGAAATACGTGTTTCTGTTTGGTAAGTTGCTTCTAAAAGTTTTCTTTTATTACGTAAACGAACCAAAAAGAAGGAAATTATAAAAAGAACTAAGAGGAATACAATAAGTGACAAATACAGTTATTTTTGACTCTTTTGTCTTTCACTTTCTTTCAAGGCTATGTTGGCATCGTACTTAATTTTAGCAAATTGAATTTTGGAGTTTTGTCGAATTTTGTTAATGCTGTCGGAGATATTCATTTGCTTCAAGGCAAGCGACTTTACATCATTTACACTAGATGAGGTAATAAGAAACTTTATGGCTTCAATTCTATCGTCTGGACTGTTAATTGCGGTGGCACAATTGTAGGCTTTTTGCGCAAAATCTTTAGCAAAAGAAGGATTTATATTCTGATAGTACTCTGATAAATGCATGTAGGAAGCAATGGATTCAGAATCGATTTTTAAACCATCTCTGATTTCTAAAGATTTATAAAGGTAATCAATGGCTTGTGGCTGATTTAATTTGAAATAAGCAAACCCTAAATTGTCAAGCACTTTGGCATAGTTTTCTTTGCTAGCGATAAGCGAATCATAAGTTACAATACGCTCTAAAATTGCTTTGGCTTTTGAATATTGTTTAGATTCCAAATTAACATAAGCAATATTATTTTCAATCACGAATTGCTCAAGTTTGGTTTTTGCTTGATTTTGTGAAAGTTTATAATATTTTATTGCTTCATTAAAATCATTTTGCTCTTGATAATTTAATCCAAGTAAATTAAAGAAAGAATAATTTTCACTGTAATTAGGATTGATATTTAATGATTCTGTGGCTGTTGTTTCACTGCCTGAAAAATCACATTGTTTTTGTTGAATTTCTGCTATAAAATAAAGAGCATAACTTATATTATTTACTTCGTCTGAGGAACAAACCGATCTCGCTTTGTAATAGTAAAAAATTGCACTGTCTAATTTTTGTAGTTTGTAATAGGATTCTGCCTTCAATAAAAAATTTCCATATTCTGGATTGTTTATTTTTTTTGAAAAAACATCGTTTTTGCAAGACAACAACAACAACAAAATAGCACTTGTTATTATTGTAAAAATCGGGAAACTACACTTTTTAAGTATCATTTCCCGAAATTATTAAATTATATTAAATATCGTACACTATTTTAAAATAAATTATGGTTTTTTTGGAGGAACATATCCACCTTGTCCACCAGTTTCGTTATCTGGGATTGTATCATCGGCTCTTTGCATTAAAGAAAGTTCGTTATTCAATGATGTAGCTTTGATAGTTGGAGTGACTACTTCTGAATCGTTTGAACAAGATGTTTGCATACCAGCTAGTGCTACAACAGCTATAAAAAATATTTTTTTCATGATTTAAAAATTTAAGAATTGAACATAGGTGTGGCTGTTCGAGACTATCTCGAAAGCATTTTGAAACAGAAATTCTGTCTCGGGGTTGAGTCCTAGGATTTATTTTTTTGGGAAGTGAAGTGAGCTACAACAGCATCGTGTTTTTATACTTCCCTGAATAAAAATTCAATTCTGTATAGCGTCGCTTTTTTGAACTAGTTTTGTACATTTGTTCTTATCGCGAAATAGAACAAGAACTAATCCTGAGGCAAAGGAATGTGGTTTTTGTTTGAATGTTTATAAGGAATTCCTGATATTCCTGATATTCCTATATTTCCTAAAATTCCTAAAATTCCTACCATGACTACAATACAAGAAGTTCTTGAAGCTTACAAGAAGAACGTCAGAGAAAAATTTGAAGAAGAAAAAACCAAAGAATATTCAAGTTTTTTGGTTGTTCCATCACGGGCAAGATTGCGTCAGCTTTGTATTGAAAGATTTAAGAATAATGACAATAGTGATGATTTAAAAACCTTTGAGATTTTTTTGGGATTTACATTGGAGTCTGGTATTAAAAATAAAATGCAAGCAGCAACCGATAAGTTTCGTCCGATAGAAAATTTCTTAAAGGGAGAAAGCGATTTGACTGATATTGAAGGTATCAATATGGCGGCTATTTTGGTAGATTTTCATCCAAGACCTTTTAAAAAATTTTCTAAACTTAATTCTTTTAAGGTAGTTGCAGAATGCAATGAAAAAAACGAGCTTTCTACTAAAGTGGATGCACTTACTAAAAAAGAAGAGCAACCAGTTTTTGTAAAAGATAAAATAGTAACTGCTTCAATAAGAAATATACCAAAAAAAGTTGGACTTGGTACGCTAGTAGTTTTGGGAGTATTTGGAGCGAAAAGCGCATTCTTGAAAGAAAAACAATGCATGGAGTGGAAACAGGACCATTATGAAATGGTTAATTGCAAAACAGAGGAGATTGGATTTGTAAATACTAAAATTATAAAACCATATAATAAAATTGAATTTGACAGAAAAGAACTTAAAGTTTGCGATACAACCACTTTTTATAAAGGAGATAAACCAATAATTTGGTACAGTAAAAAAAATAATGTGGTACATTTTTTTAATATGGACGGTGCAAATCCCGAAAATGATGCAGAACTCAAGAGAGTTTCGCAATACATTATTGATAAGTATGTTGGTAACTGCAAGTAAATAGTATAAAGTAGTGTTTTTATTTGATGCTGCATTATGATTTTTAACTCCGAATGAAATACTAAACTTTTCATTATTGCCAATTTACTGGGCAATTAATGAATCAATTTTGGTACGATAGAAATTTGCAAATGACAAAATAACCAACAAAAGCTTAAAACATGTTTCATTTTAAAGCACAACAAATTTTAAGAAAATACAAGCTATTAAGTTGTTCAACATAAGTTTGTTCTTATTTTTTCTTATATTTGAGAATGAAAAAAATCTTCTGTTTTATTGCGTTAGTATATTTTGTTTTTAGTTGTTCATCAAAAGACGAAGAACTAATTGTATCGCCTATGGTACAAAACCAACCCTTTATAAAAGCAGCAGACGTTTCCTTTTTACCTTTAATTGAGAGCGATGGTACGATTTATAAAAAAAATGGTCTTGCAGAAAATCCGTTAACTACTTTAAAAAACGCTGGTTGTAACACATTACGAATTCGTATTTGGAACAATCCAACTGATGGTCATTCGGGTTTTGAAGAAGTGAAAAATTTTGCACTTCGCGCCAAGAATGCGGGTTTTAGGGTTTGGCTTACCGTTCATTATTCGGATACTTGGGCCGATCCGGCGCATCAATCAACTCCTGTGGCATGGCAAAATTTAAGTTTTACCGATTTAAAAACAGCAGCAATAAACTATACGTCGACTATTTTAACAGAAATTAATCCCGATATTATTCAAATTGGCAATGAAATTAATAACGGATTGCTTTGGCCTCATGGACATTTAATTAGCAATGAAAATCAAAGTTTAGAATTGATTGCAGCCATAAGTTCAAAAATTAGATCGCAAACGCCAAAGACTAAAATAATGCTTCATTATGCTGGAATTGGAAACGGCGCTGCATGGTTTTTTGACAAAATGCGTTTTGTAAATTATGACTACATTGGTTTATCTTATTATCCTATTTGGCATGGAAAAAATCTGTCCGATGTAACTTCTTCTATTACATCGTTAGGACAAGCACACAACAAAAAAGTACTTATTGCAGAAACCGCCTACCCTTTTACTTTAAATTGGAACGATTGGACTAACAATATTGTAGGAGGAACCAATCAGTTAATTTCAGCCTATCCAGCAACTGAAGTGGGACAGAAAAACTTTGTTTTAGCAGTAAAAAATCTTGTAAAACAAAATTCATACGGATTAGGTTTTTGCTACTGGGGAGGTGAATGGGTAGCTTTTCGAGGAACGGAAGCAACTAACGGATCGTCTTGGGAAAATCAAGCGTTATGGGATTTTAGTAATAACGTTCTCCCAGTTGTAGATGCATTCAATAATTGATTTATTTGATTTATAATTCTTGAAAAAAGGATTTGCAGATCAATTTAAGATGTACGATCTTATTATATAATCACAAATTGACATTTGATTTTATAATATAAATAGCTGGTAATTTGCACTTTTCAATACTTTGATTTGTGCAGTGTTCCACAACAAGTAAGCACTTATTTATTCAAGCATAGCTAAACTTTTAAGCACAAAAAGATTTAAACAAGTGATTGTCTTTGAAATCTAATCCTCATTATTAAATTCTAAAAATAGTAAAAAAAAAACGCTTTGCTTACCATTGATATCTCGCAATTAATTGTCGGCAAGCTACATACAACTGAAGTATTTGTTTATCAAGTTATAAAGCTCTGCATCTTCTGATTGCAAAGTCTTTTTTAATTTTTCAACATTTTGCTCTTTATTATTTTTAATATCAAAAAAATGAAAAACATCATCTCGATGTAAACTACAATTAGAATAAATCACTCTTTTATTAGTTAAAGCTATGAAATCAAAATTTTCATTTCTTTGTAACACTGAGTATTCTACTTCTTCTGTTGGTTCTAATAAAATAAATATTTTATCTAAAAAGTCTTGTATATCCATATTTAAGGGTGATTTGCAAACATTCTAAAACAAAACATTATTTAAAATATTTCGCTGGTAACATCGGTAAGATAAGGATTGTTAAAAAAATCTACTAAATAAAAAAAAAATCTAAAACAATAAAAAAAGTAAATTTAAGAATAAACTCTCATTAAACAAAAAAATATTACAAAAATAACAAGAAAAATAAGATAATCTGCAGATTTTTAAAATGATTTATATACTTTTTTACCATTCTTTGTAGAATTAATTTGACATTTTTAAAATGAAAATTCTAAATTTTGAATTTTCTATAGTCAAAGGCACTATAATTTAAAATATTCACAATTAGAAATTGTAATTTTAAAAAAAAGAGTATTAAATGTTTAATTTAATTTATTAATGATATGATAAGATATTTCTTACTTTTTATATGTAATTTTACATTTAGTTTTGTTTCTCATCATAATATTAACGGATTAGAGCTACAGCCTCTGAATGGTCCATTGCTTGTTGTAAATGGAAATCTAGTTCCTATTGCAAACGGAAATTTACTTGCAAGCCCTATCGATAATACTTTATTCTTATCCTGTCAAATAATCAATGAAACTAGCACAGTCACCTATACAATTGTAAATGATGGCACAACCGCTCTGACAATTTCAAATGTTGTAATAAATGGCATAGATTCATCAGATTTCCAGCTCGTAAATTTACCGAACACTATTGTACAAGCAGGTGAAAGCACCATGTTTTCTGTACTATTTAACCCAAGTTCTGTTGGTTTAAAATCAGCTTTCATCGAAATTCAATCTAATGATTTAGTAAATCCTATTTACTCATTTGCCATAGCGGGCACAGGCTTAGACTTTATAGAATGCGGTTACAATTTAAACGAAGAAGTAATTTACAAACAAGATTTCGAGGCTAATTCTACTATACCTGTTTTAGGTTATACTATTGCCAACGGAATTGCTTCTGTAACTGGCGGTACTGCTTTTGGGGTGAATGCAACTCCACTTGTTTTGGTACCTAAATTTATGGGCACAAGCAGTTTACAAGTAAACAATTCTTTTTGTACTTTACTATTTGACACCATTAATACCAATTCTATAAAAGACCCTTCGTTTAGATTTAAATTAGCATCTTTTGCAAAAACACCATCAGAGGGAAGTGAAAACGGCGATTACGTTTCACTAGCAATTAGTTCAAATGGTGGTAATTCTTGGTCCAATGAAATACAGGTAACAGGAAGCAGTCAAGCGAAATGGTCATTTAATAGCGGCGTTGGTTTGGCAGAATCGACGTATTCTGGCACTGATTTTATAACAGCATTTAACCCAAGCACTGGAGGATTTTTAACCACCGAAGGATATAGCACGATAATCTTAAATGGATTACCAAAAACAAATAGCTTAATTATACGACTAACCATAGTAAATAATAATACTAACGAAATTTGGGCGATAGATAATATTGAATTACTAGGAAAATTGGAAGCATCAACAATTTGGAATGGGACCCAATGGAGTAATGGAATCCCAAATGAGTTTACAAAAGCTATCATTGATGGCGATTATAACACTTTAGTTAACGGCAATATTGGTGCCTGCAAATGCCAAGTGAATTTGAACAAAACATTAACCATTGGTTCAAATTCATATTTGTTATCAGAAAGTGATATTAATAATTATGGAAATTTGGTTGTTGAAGATAGTGGAACAATTATTCAAAAAGATGATTATGCATCAAATACTGGAAATGCGGTTGTAAAAAGAAATGCTAATATAAGAATGCTAGACTATGTATACTGGTCGTCACCTATACAACAGTTTTTAGTTAATTTAATATCGCCAAACACCCCATTGGGATATAATTGGAAATGGAATCCTACTATTAACAACCCAAATGGTGGCATAGGTTTTTGGACTCCCGCTGCTGGAGAAACTATGGAAATTGGTAGAGGTTATATAGTAAGAGGGCCTAGTAGTTTTGGTACTACACCACAAAATTTTACAGCTATTTTTAGTGGATCAACAATTAATAATGGATTAATTAATAGCACTATATCAAGAGGTCCAATGACCATGTCAACGTTACCCAATTATACAAGCTTAAATGGTGTGCCATTTTCAATCTATGATGATAATTGGAATTTAATAGGCAATCCCTACCCTAGCGCACTTAACATTGAATCATTTTTGATTTATAACGCAGTAGATAATCCGGTAATTGAGGGCTCTGTGCGATTATGGACACACGGAACATTGCCATCAACTACGACAAATCCCTTCTATAATTCTTATCTATATAATTATACTACTAATGATTATATAACGCACAATGGTACAGCCACCTTATCTGGTCCTGGTGTATTTAACGGATTTGTAGCATCATGTCAATCATTTTTTGTTTTAATGAATGAGGGAGACCAGGGTAGCAGTACCGTAACTTATAAGAACTTTATGAGAGATAAATCATTAAATTCAAATTCGCAATTTTACAAAAGTCAATTAGTTTCTTTACCACCTGAAAAACATAGAATTTGGCTGGATTTAGTAAGTGAATCGGGCAATGCTACAAGAACCGCAGTTGGCTATTTAAATAACGCAACTTACCAAAAAGACGCTTTGTATGATGCTTTTGCAAAATTAGACGGTAGTCAAAATTTGTATACATTGATAGAAAATGATAGAGTATGTATACAAGGCCGACCTTTACCCTTTCAAAATGACGATACTGTATTGCTTGGGTACACGCTTCCTACAAGTGGGACTTACACTATTGCGATTGGAGCTTTGGATGGATTATTTACAGACAATCAAGACATTTTTCTCGAAGATAAATTATTGGATGTAACACACAATTTAAAACAAAGTCCTTATCACTTTTATACAAATGCAGGCACATTCGATACGAGATTTAAAGTCAAATACCAAAACAATGCCCTATCGCAAAGCACAAATCCAATAAATGACCATTACGACCTAGTTGCCAACCCAAAAAATAACGAAATAATCATAAAAAGTTCTTCAATAATAAAATCAGTTACCATTTTTGATATATTAGGCAGAACTTTACTTACTAAAAAGAACCTAAACCAAGAACGAGTTGAAATAAACGAGTTAACTTCGAAAAAACAAGGATTATTAGTTAGTGTTGAACTTGATAATAGCACAAAACATACTAAAAAAATACTTTTTTAAAATTTAGTTATTTGTTAGACTTGATAAAGTTTTCATAGACGTCTTCAAATACAATATTGTTTTTCAAAAAGGTACTATTAGTTACATACCAACTATCTAGTAACTTTTTTTTCGCAAGCTGGTTTTCATATAAAGCATCGAAAAAGAGATTTTTGGCAACATTAAAACTTTTAACTTTTAAATTAAAAGCAGCAATTGTCTCTTCATCGGCATCTATCGGTACTATTTTTTTTTCGATTTGTAGTATATCGAATTCTCGAATATAATCAAAATATAACTTTGATATAAAAGTATTTTGATTTTGAAAAAACTTAATCAAATCGATAGTTCTATTATTTAACGATTCGTCGTCAAATTGACCTTTACAATCCTCAGTTTTAAATTCAGACTCTTTTATAATTTTATCCATTTGAATAATACATTCTTGTACTTTTTCAACATCTTTAAGTTTAAATAAGGTAAACAATTTATCATCTAAAACATTTAACTTATAAAAAATCAAATTTTGATACGCATTGTATTCAAATACATTTTTACTATTATAGTTTCTTATTGCGATTTTGTACTTTAACCCGAATTCTTTTTTAAATTGTTCATATTTTAAAATGTCTTGATAGT
Source organism: Flavobacterium sp. (assembly GCA_044361155.1). Taxonomy (GTDB): domain Bacteria; phylum Bacteroidota; class Bacteroidia; order Flavobacteriales; family Flavobacteriaceae; genus Flavobacterium. The sequence goes on along the minus strand of JBIKJF010000001.1, from coordinate 15,834 downwards.
AAGCTCTAATTTCTTTTTCTTTATATGAAAAAGCACTAAATATATCATCATAGCTATAATTGCAGAGAACAGCATAATCATTAAGTTTCAGCGTATTGTTTTTTAACAAAAGAATAGTCTTTGCGTTAAGATTTAAAAATTCGTCACGTAACTGTGTATCGCCAAATACACCTTTATCGTTTTTTAATAAATTAAGTTTTAAATCATCAAGTTTAATAAAAATTCTTTCCATCGTAGCTTCAACTCTGCTATCAGGATTTGCTTCAATTATAGACTTAGAATACTCCATCAATGCAATTTTAACAAACAACTCCGATTTACCAAAATCCGCAATATAAGCTTTCGGATTTCTATAATTTTGTGCGGTGGTAAAAAAAACATTAAGCCAAAAAAAACTGTATAAGAAACCTTTATATAAATTTTTCATACTGCAATTTATAAAAAAAACCCTCACTTAGGAGGGTTTAAAATTTACTTAACTATTTTAAAAGTAACTCTTCTTACTAAATCTCTTGCTTTTTTAGAATCTTTATCAACTGAGCTATCTTCGCCCTCCGAAGAAATTATCAAACGATTAGCCGCTATTCCTGCCTTTATTAAAACTTCTCTTGTTGCAATCGCACGTGCTTCGGATAATTTTTTATTTTGTACTTCATCACCAATTTCGTCAGCGTGCCCAATAACATAAACAGAATCTTCTGGGTTCGACCTTAAATAAGTTCTAATAAAATTTAAACCTTCTGACGAAACATTGGAAGGTACAGATTTGTTTGGTTCAAAATAAACTGCAACGTATTTTTCATCAATTAAAGTTTGTAAGGCACTCTTGCTGCTTTGTTGACTTGTAGACACTTCATTTGACACTTTTGAATTAACATAACGTTCGATTTCATCTGGCACACCATTTTTGTTTATATCTACCATTTTACCTCTTGAATCTACTGCAACACCAGCAACCGAATTGTTTTCTTGATCTATATAATCTGGAACACCATCTTTATCTGTATCATTCATTAATGTTTCAACTTCATCAATTCTTGAATTTATAGCCTCCGCCTTTTTAGCAGCCTCTGTTTCAATTACTGCCCAATCTCCATGAACTTTATTGTCACCCAATGAAATTGACAATCCAAAAGAAGTCCTTACAGACTGACCTTTCATGTTATTACCAGATAGGTCAGCAAAACTTCCATCCCAATTAAAGTGCTGACGGTAAGAACTCTGAACAGTAACGTCGGCAAAAATGGCAATTCTATTAGTAATTCTATATTGTGGAGTAACTCCAAAAACTAGTCCTCCATTAAGCTCTTGTTTATTATAATTCCTATTGCTAACAGTGTTTTGTGTTTTAGAAGTCATTTGATCAACCTTTAGACCACCGTGAAGAAGAATTCCAAACCTATTTAGATCATTCTCAATACTAAATAAACGATTCAAATTCACAACTCCCTGCACAGAAAGACCAATTTGTTGCATGCTAAATGGCAAACTCTCTTTATTTAAATTACTTAAAAGATCGTAATTAACGCCAAATCTTATACCAAACTTTGGACTGAAAGCATAGCGAGTAGCTAGGGAAAAACTATTAACATCAATAGAACCAAATAAGGATCCAGGATTACTAGAAAAATAACCGTCTGCATATGGCGCAACGCCTTTAAGCTGACCAGCTGCAAGCTCTATCGTCCATCTATTATAGTTAACATTAGAAGAATCAATTACATTGCTGTCTGTTTGACTGTAAAAGGAAAAAGTATTAAAAAGGATTGCAAAAAAGATAAAATTTTTCATTGATATATAATTTCTACAAAATTAAAACAAAACGAGACTGTAAATAATAGCATGTAACAACAGTGCCTTTAATGTCATAAATGGCACTAAAGTTATATAAGTGGAGCAACGAAAAATCATTTATAACATTTTTATTGTCAATTACTACAATACTAGAATAGTTTTTAATAAAGTAAATATTTTTATTTAAATAAAATAACTGCACCATCCATAAATTAAAAATTCGATTTTTGAAAAAAATTTTAATATACGACAGACTGTTCTTTTTTAGCAAAGGATTACAATCGGTAATTAAAAATAACTTTGCTAACACAGACGTATTTCTAGTTTTTTGTCCAAATATATTCATCGAGGAATGCAGCAGAGTAATTTATGACATAGTAATTTTTGATTTTATAAATGATGATACTTTTAGCTTTAACAAGTTAAAAAAAATTAAAAAATTGCAACCAAAAAGCAAACTAGTAGTGATGTGCGAAAATGATTCAAACGATTTTAGAATGCAATGCGCTAGTAGTAATGTTGATTTCTTGATGTTAAAAAATTGTTCTGAACACTATTTAGTAGCTGCATTAAAGCTCGCATTGTATGGGAATACATACTTTACCAAAGATCTCCGATTAAATGTTCCAAAAAAAAATTCCCAAGATTTAAAAAGTGTACATCAAAACAAAATAAGTGCACTTTCACCTCGTGAATATGAAATTGCAATGCTAATGATAAAAGGGCTTTCGACCACAAAAATATCAGTTAAATTAAAAGTAGAAAAAACAACCATTAGCACATATAAAAGAAGAATATTCGAGAAAACAAAAACATCAAATATAATCGAAATTGCAAAAATTCTTGATATTAAATAAAAAAGGCCAATAAAAATATTGGCCTTTTTTGTTTGATTGAAAGTATTAAAAAAATAAATTTTCTACTTTACTCTATTTTGATTACTCATTATTCTGCATTCAAATTATTATCAAAATCTGACAAGCAAAAAGTTACTATTGAATAAAAATTATTCAATAATTAACTTTTTTACACTCTTTAAAGAATCATACTGTAATTCTACAAAATAGATTCCTGACGCTAAAGGTTGATTTGGCTTAACATTAAATTGTCTTTCAGAAACAAATTCTTGAGTAAATATTTTTTCTCCTAACGCATTGAAAAGAGTAACCGTTCCATTCGATATCGTTTGAGGTAAAAGAATAGTGAAGTTACCTTGTTTTGATGGATTAGGATACATAGTAAAATTGGCCCATTCATTATTTGCAGCACTTAATAAAGGATTGTTATAAACAATTCTAAATCTATCTGAAGCACTAGATTGCGTCACTGTACTTGATATTGAAAAAACATAATCTACAGTTCCGTTTTGAGGTACTTCAGTGTACGTTTGTAAAAACTGATCATGTAGATAAGCAGGAACCCCATTCAGATTTTCACCTTCCGCAACTATCGTGTAATTGGTGCCTCTATATTGACTGATACGGATAGGAATAATATCTGAAGATATAGGTTGCATTCTTTTTTCAATACTGACAAGGGTCCCAGAATTAAAAGTAGAAAACATCTCATCAGGATTAGCAAATTTTGCAGCATCGTTTTGGTCTACACCATTATTGTTTGAATCATCAAAGAATATTATAGATCCATCTAATGCAGTCTGATTTAAAGCCAACGAGTTACTATTGTACAATCTCATTTTAATATTAGAAGTTGTACTGCTATTTTGATTTGAATTTCTATATACCAAACTATTAGAAGCCGTTAAATCTTTATAACTTTCTTGAAAGTTAATACTTGCTCCACCATTAGCAGCTGTTCTTACAAAACAAGCTTGACCTGGTTGTAAAAATTTGGTAGATGCCGATGTAATATTATTTGGTGTGTTTAAATTTAAATCTACAGAAATATAAGCACCTCTTGTTCCCATTCTTGGGTCCCAAACATAGTAAAATTGATTGTTAAGGTTTGTAGCATTATCAAGAACTGTTTTCATATTTACCGGAGCTTGATAAGGATTACCAATAAAATTATATGCAGCTGCTACACTACTTATAGTCGATGGTGTGTATGTTCCAGTGTAAAGTGTACCAGTTGCTCTTAAGGTTGTTGGAGTAGCATCTGGATTTGTAACAGACATATCAATAGAACGATCACCTCTAACGTTTATACGGTAAGGGACACCTGCATCTAATTTATTAACATTAGTATTTGCTACAGCAGCCCAAACAGAAGTGGAATTATTAAAAGTAAATAAAGAACTTGCGTTAGAAATTGTAGTATCAAATCCGTTTGCACTTCCACCTGCACCAGTTATATGCGTACCATATCCTGGATTAGGATTTTGATTATTTACAAACGTGGTGTTACTATTATTAACTCCTTCTTGCCAATTTGCTCTAATTGTTGTATTTGTCGTAACAGCTGAACTAGTAAACCTAAAAGCTCTCTTAGCAGGGAAATAACGCTCTGTCGTTACGTTGGTCGCTCCGATTAACGTTCCTGTCAATGAACCAAATTCTCCTGTTCCCGTCGCATCCGACTCAAATAAAACTGGTCTCGCATTAAAATTTGCCGAACCAGCCACCGTTAATGAGGCAGTTGGAGCAATAATTAAAGATGCAGTTCCTTCTAATGCTAACGAACCTGAATTTCCAACAGTAAAGTTAACATCAAGCGTTGGTGTTCCGCTGGATATAGTAATTATCGAAGAATCTAATGGAACACTACCACAAGACCAATTGGCAGTATCACTCCAAAGACCAGTTGTTCCTACCCAACTTACGTTGTTTGAAACGGTTATAGCAATACTGTTTGATGTCGCTGGTGAACCTGTTAAACATGGCGTAGCATTTGATGTCATTTCAACTGTTACGGTATCGCTATTTGCTAAAGTTGTAGATGTGAATGTTGAAGCTGTCTGACCTGAAACTGGCGCACCATTTACCGACCACTGATAAGCTGGAGTAGTTCCGCCATTTGTAGGTGTAGCAGTAAAAGTTACACTTGTTCCCACACAAATTGGACCGCTTGGTGAAGCCGCAGCCGAAACACTAGCTGCTACTATAGGATTTACAGTCATTGTAATTCCGGTAGAAGTTACAGGCGAACCTGTTAAACAAGGTGTCGCATTTGAAGTCATTTGAACTGTAACTACATCATTGTTTGCAATAGTTGTAGAAGTAAATGTTGATGCTGTCTGACCTGAAACGGCTGAACCATTTACCAACCACTGATAAGCTGGACTAGTTCCGCCATTTGTAGGTGTAGCAGTAAAAGTTACACTTGTGCCTACACAAATTGGACCGCTTGGTGAAGCCGCAGCAGAAACACTACTAGTTAATGTTGGATTAACAGTCAATACACCACTTACGTTTGAACCACCCCATGTTCCACCACCACCAGAAGTATAGCCTCCATATTGCCAATCACAAGTACCTTGTTTGTATCGGAATGCATAATAAAAAGTACCAGATGAAGGAGGTGAAAGTGTATATAAATATTCGTCGTTATTTCCTGTAAAAGTAGGATTATGAGAAGCTGTAAACCAGTTGCTCCAAGTTGAAGGATTTGTGTTGGTACTATTATAACCAAACTCAACCGTAATTCCAGCACCTTGTCCCGCACCAGGAGTTACTCCTAGTTCATAAACTTGACCGTAAGCTGTAAAGGTACTAGTTTGACAAATTGTTCCAGAAGCAGGAAATTGCATATTAACAAAATCCAACGTGCTTGAAACCGTTATAGTTCCTGAAGCTGTAACTGCATTTGTACAGCCATTGCCTGTTGTAGTAACAGTGTAATTAAATGCACCACCAGTGGCTGGAGTTCCGCTAATGGTAAAATTTCCAGAGCTAAAAGAACCAGACATTCCCGAAGGCAATCCTGTTACTCCAGCACCCGTTGCTCCACCACCAATAGCATAAATAATATCGGTTCCTAAAACTGTATTTTGACAAAGACTTGGTGTTGAAGAACCCGAAGTAAGTCCTATAGTGTGAGCAGCATTAGAATTCACAGTCAATACACCGCTAACATTAGAACCACCCCATGCTCCACCTCCACTTCCTGAAAAACCACCATATTGCCATGTATCACAAGTACCCTGTTTGTAACGGAAAGTATAGTAGTAAGTACCAGCGGACGATGGTGTAAAAACATATTGATATTCATCATTAGATCCTGTAACAGTAGAATTATAAGAAGCTGTAAACCAGTTTGTCCAAGTTGAAGGATTTGTATTTGTGCCACTATAGCCAAATTCAACTGCTATATTAGCTCCTTGACCAGCGCCAGGAGTTATTCCAGACTCAAAAACTTGACCAAAGGCAGTTAGAAAATTACCTTGACATATAGCCGCATCTCCAGGAAATTGTAGATTAATAAAATCCAATGGACTAAGTATAGTAATTACAACATCATCCGTAGAAGTGTTACAAACACCACTACTAATTGTCCATCTTAAAGTATAAGTAGTCCCTGGTGTTCCAGTAAAAGTAGATGTTGGACTTGAAGGCGTTGTAACCGTTCCTCCAGAACCACTTACTATACTCCAAGCTCCAGATCCAAATGTAGCAGTATTAGCAGCTAATATAACAGTATTAGCTGAACAAACTTGTTGATCTAAACCCGCATTAGCAACAGATGGTGTTGGATTGACCGTTATTACTTCACTTGCAGTTGTAGCCGATGAACAAACTCCACTAGTAACTACAGCTCTATAATAAGTGGTAGCAGTTAAATTAGTAGCGATATAAGTTGTCGCTGTTTGATCAACTATGTTGTTAAAAGCAATATTATCAGATGAAGACTGCCATTGAATAGTTCCTGTATTTCCGCTTAAAGTCAAGGTAGTACTGTTAGTTCCTGTACATACAGAACCTGCACCAGTAATTGTTCCAGCAACTGATGATGGATTAACCGAAACAGTAGATTCAGCAGTCCTAATACAACTACCTACCGATGCAGTCGCTGTATAGGTTGTTGTAGTTGAGGGTTTTGCATAAACTGTACCTGCAGCCCCTCCTGAATAAGCAATTGTAGCTCCTAAATCAGTAAACAAATCGGACGTAGGTGACCAAGTAATTTGACCAGCAAAACCAAATGTCATTATAGGTCTATTAGATGCAGTGTTATTTCCTGTAGCTGTAGAACACGCGTTAGCTCCATTCAATGAAGTTGTGCTTACAACAGCCGGGGTTGAAACACTAACCACAGAAGTTGTTCCTCCCGAAACTCCAGCCATACAAATATTTACGATCACATTAGAAGTTCCATTCCATGCAAATGGAGTTGTAAAAGCATGGGTATTAACTCCCGAACTTACAACATAATTGTTTACTGTGTAAACGGTGGTAAGAATTGGTGTTTGAAAAGTTGTTGTCATAACAGTAGCATTAGAATTACCCATACTTATTGTATAAGTCGGAATAGTTCCTGCTCCAGCAGACGTAACATTAAATGCAATAGAAGTAATGTTTGCAGGACCATTAATACCCGCTGCATTCAACTCATTTTTAGTAATCAAATATTGCATTCTAGCTTGTGTACCAACGGATTGCCTATATGGAGTGTTTGCTGCAATAGAAGTACTAGTTGCTGTACCAACAGTATAAGTACCAATAGTTGCTGAACTAGCCGTTAACGTCGTAACATTATTTTGACAAGAGGTAACATTTGGACTAATAGTAACTGAAGCTGGTACCGGATTAACAGTAACAGTAACCGTTTGTGTACTTGTCATAGCACCTGCAACACCTGTTACAGTGTAGGTTGTAGTTGTCGTTGGATTTGCAGAAACAGTAGCTCCCGAAGTCGAACTTAATCCCGTTGATGGCGTCCAAGTATATGCATAATCTGCTGTACTAGAAGCTGTTAAAGAAATGCTATTACCACTACAAATTGTTAAGCTAGATGAAGGCGTAATTGTTATTGAAGGTGGTTTTAATTCTACAACAAAATTATCTAAACCAATATCATAACTAGATAAACCAGCTGTTGTAATTCCCTCAACAACTATATAAACAATTCCAGCTGAATTCCAACTTGTCGGAATATCAACTCTATAATTATACCATCCAGATGTAGCTTCAACTGGAGATTGTGTACTCAATATATTATACGTTTGCAAGTTAGTTGCACCTGCATTAGAATTAGTAGTATTAATTTTAAATGAGATTTGGTCAGCAATAACAGTTGCTGAATGACGATAAATCCAAAAATTCAAACGTGCTTGATCAGAACCGAAACTAGAAAGATTCATCGGAGCACTATAAAGGTATTGTGTTGATGTTGTAAAAGGTTTAAATGCGAAACCAGAACCAGATTGAGGTGATGATATATCTGTACTATTTGCGGCCAAAACCCACGGTGCTGTACCTTCACTTGTTGTCCAACAATTTGCAGAACCATCAAATGGCATTACATAAGGAAAAGAAGTAACTATATTACATGAAGTTGTAAAAGTAACTGCAGTAGACCATGAACTTGTGCCATTTCCCCCACAATTTGATTGCACATATACTGAGTATGTTGTTGTAGCTGTTAAACCTGTAATATTAGCACTTAAAACACCTGCTGCCACTGAACCTGAAGTAGTTAAACCAGTTGCTCCACTACCTGCAGCACCCGATGTTCTAACCTCATAATTATAACCATTACTTGGGGCACTTCCCGACGCTGTCCAATTAATTGTAGCTGTTGTACTTGTAATAGCAGTTGAAGCATTCATTGTTGTAGACAAACATGCTGGTGCTTCTTCAATAGTAAAATTATCAATAAAGAAATCTATATCTGCAGAACCATTTGATGCACCTTCGAAAGCACGGAAAGCAAACTGAACTGTTTGTCCATTATACGCAGTTAAATCAATATCATCAATCTGACCTAAATGGGAAGGCACATTTGCACTATTGTAGGTTTTTAAAACGGTCCAATTAGTATTTGAAGTTGAAACTAAAAGCTCTACAAAATCATCGGCTTCCCATGCTGTTGTTAAAGCTGTTGTAACGTCCCATTGAGTAGCTCCGACACTATATTTCACTCTATATCCAGTTGCTGGAATTGTATAAAAAGGAGAAATAATCCACTCGGAGCCTGTTGCAGCATCAATATTCATTTTTGCTGCACCAGTAGTACCTGAGTTTAAAAACCCGTCTACAACCCAGTCACTTACTGTTAACGAACCAATTGTTGTAGGCCCAGTTGTTAAATCACCTAAATCACCTTCTTTCCAACAAACCGATGGTAAATAGGACGCAAATGGCTCTACACTTGGAAATGAAGTTAGTGCAGCACAAGTAGTTGTTAGTGTACCTGTTAGATAAGTACTATCACAAGAACCGTTGTTAGCTTTAACTCTGTAGTAATAAATTGTTGATGCTGATAATCCTGTTAAGGCTTGAGAAACTGAGGAACCCGTAATAAATGGAGAACCAGATATTGGCGTTGTATATCCTGCATCGGTATAAACTTCCAAAGTATAATTTATAGAACCCGCACCACCACCAATAATAGATGCTGTCCATGAAACTGTTGCACTAGATACTGTTACCAATGACACAACAGGTAATGTTGGCGCCGCTGGACAAGTGATCGTTGAAACAGATACTCCATTAGAATAATATGGATTACCAAAACAATTATTAGTAGTACTTCTTGAATATAAAAAATAATTGTATTGTGTGTTACTAATTCCTCCTGTCAATACTTGAGGCGACGCAGAAGTATTTGTAATACAGTTGTAACTGCTTCCCCCAAAAGTATAAGCTGTATTATTAACATAATTGGTGCCAGCTACCAGAATCGGAATTGCAGTGGCCACAGTTCCTGTTGAACTAAATAAAATATAATTAGTTGGAGCCGGGGTAGCAGCTCCATAATTCAAGGTAACCCCAGTAGCTAAAGGTGCAGTAACTGATATTGTGCCAGGACTATTAGGTACCGTACAAGCTGTTGTAAAAGTACCAACAATAGACCATGAACTTAATTCACTACCTCCACAATTTGACTGTATATAAACTGAGTATGTTGTTGCAGCTGTTAAACTTGTAATATTTTGAGTTACTATTCCTGCAGCAACTGCACCAGAACTAGTTAAACCAGTAGCACCACTGCCTGCAGCACCCGATGTTCTAACTTCATAATTATAACCATTACTTGGCGCACTTGCTGGTGCGGTCCAATTGATTGTTGCAGTAGTTTCTGCTATATTGTTAGTAGCTGCTATTGCAGGAACTCCACAACTAGGAATTGATAATGAAATATTGTCAATAGCCGCAGGAGTTGAGCCTGATGAACCATCATTTCTCCATTCAAATACTAAACGCATGGTTGTGTTGGCAAAAGTAGTTAAATTTAAAACAGCAGAGCTATAGGTTTGCCATGTTGTTTGATTATTAAAATTACCACCTACTTGAATTCTACCACTACCCGCTGTTATTTGTGTACCAGCAGTAGGTGTAAAATTTTCAGGAACTAACCATACCCTTAAATAATCACAACAACTTTCACCTACAGCTTTCCAATCAAAAGAAAAACTTGCTAGAGTTGTTCCACTTGGTATAGCAATAGGTCTAAAAGCATGAGCTACCGTATTTATTGTGTTAGAATAAGCATTTGCAGCTCCACTATTGTTTGATATATAAAGAGAATTGGCTGGATTTCCAGTTGCAGCTCCATAAACCCATATATTAGTTTGAGCACCATTTACAAAAACAAAATCATTAGCAGTAGTAAAGTTTTGCGTATAAGGAAGTGCAGCTGGTATTTGTAATGTTGTAAAAGTATCCTTAGTAGAGTTAGCACTATAAAAACCTCCTACAGCACATACCTGACGTACATAAACATCATAAGTCGTATTAGAAGAAAGACCAGATAAAACATAAGGAGTTGTTCCTGTACTCGTAGCAATTGTTCCTCCTGCGCCTGCAGTAGCTCCAGTACCCGGAGTAAAACCTACTGCACCATATTCTACTATATAATTACCTACACCTGTCCAAGTTAGTGTAGCACTCGTTGGAGTTAGTGTACCATCAGCCAAAGCTGTTGCTGCAGCACAAACAGTTGTTTGATTATTTGTTAATGGAGTAGTCGTTAAATATTTTGGTCCACCAGAACATGAACCAGTATTGAGGGATAAAACAAAATAAAAATAGGTTGTTCCTGCAGTTAAAGCAGAATCTGTAAAAGTTGTACCTGTTGGAATAATTACGGTTCCACCTCCTAACGAGTTACCAGATGTATAAGAAATTCCATCCACTGGATTTCCTGATAATGTGGATGAAGTACTGCGTATTACAAGATAACCAGACGGTATTGGACTTGCAGCGGTAAAAGAACCTGACAACGTTGTTGCAGTTACAGCAGAAAAAGTTAATGCTGTTGGTTGTGTTGTTGGTGTCACACAAGCCGCTACAGCAGAAACAAAGTTTCCAGCATCCGCTCCTATATCAGTTGGAGTTAAACCTGAACGCGTTTCACCATCATAATCATCAGTAACTGTTGCAACTAATATACCTGTTGCTTCAATTGGAGTAGGATTAGTTGGGCTTATGTGTAAATCTGGTATAGCTGAAGTAGGCGCAATAAATTGTGGATCGCCATTTTGACTATTAGCATCTTGCGTCGTAGCCGTTTGCCATGCAGACAAAGTAGCTCGCTCTGTAGATAATATACCTAAAACGCCTCCCGTACCATTAGCAAAATAATTATTATGATTGATTGTTAAACCTGTGGTGCTTGATTCGTTTATGGCATAATGTTTACCTGTACCCGCTGTGTTACTTCTTCCATTAAAAAAAATGTTGTTACGAATAATTCTTGCCGACGTAGTACTACAAGCAAATGCATTAGTAGCTGTACTTCCGCTCACACCAGTACCACCAATATAAACACTATTATTAAAAAAGTTATTGGTTCCACCTGTTGCAATAATACCATTAAAGGCATTACCACCTGTAATAGCTGTGCCGGCAGCGTTATAACCCAATCTTACCATATTATTTTGATAAGTAGCTGTACCGCCAATTGCTGCAATACCATTAACATTAGATGCAACTGATGTAGTAACGCCTAAATTATATATTAAATTTCTAGCAATAAGATTAGTTCCTGAGGTAGAAGAAAATCTAATACCCGTAACAATCACTGCACTTCCACCACTGTTCGAGTTCGCCAAACCAAAGATAGTATTTTGTCGAACAGTATGATTGGCAGACGAAGCATCAATTCTGATTCCAATCATAGAAGAACTAGCACCTGTACCTGTACCTCCTGCAACCGTTAAGTTTCTGATAATATTTCCTGAAAAAGTTCCACTTGCTAAATCGTTAAATATTCCATTAACAATAGTTCCAACGGCAGTAGATGTGTTACTAATCGAATTTACTATTGTACCTCCTATAATATTATTATTACATGTCCAAGTTACTGATGAAGTTGTCCAACATCTTAAACCATAAAAGTTGGTTGCTCCAGTACTAGAATTGCCTAGTGTAAATCCTCCTATATTATTGTTATTGGTGGTCCAGTTACTTGAACCGTAATTAAGCATCCCATAAATTTCTGAACTAGAGGTTGATGAAGAGGTGTAAGTAATACTTCCCGTTGTAGACATATCACCAATAGTATTTGCTGTAACATCTCCTATTGTGGTTAAACCTGCTCCAACATAAATCCCTCTAAAGGGCGCTGAAGTACCAGTTCCATTACCAGCGCCAGATATAGCAATTGCTTTAATGGTATTTCCTTGCACACTTGTAGCAGTTGTTGGACCAGCTGCATTTATATTTATAGGAATAAAAGTTGCTCCACTAGCTAAACTTAGTGTATATGTGCCTGTTCCAGTATTATTGGCAAATCCAATTGTGTTTCCGCTTATGGTTACCCCATCGTTAGGAGTTGTTGAACCATTAATAAAAATAACTGAATTAACACCTGAAAGTGATCTAGTAGCTGACTGGTAAAATTTATTATTTGAAATAGTCCAACCCAAATTACCATCATTCATATAGATAGCAGCATGAGCTCCAGATAAATAATAATCATAAATATTGTTTCCTGAAATAGTAATTCCACTGTTTCCTCTAGTAACTGAGGTTGTAGACCCATTTCCATATATTGCTTTGGAAGGCAAATTTGCTCCTGCAGGACCAATATTATTGTTAGAAATGGTATTATTGTCATTTCCACTTGTTGTACTTGTACTGAAGAAAATAGTTCCACTATTCGCAATTACACCACCCGTAGAAGATCCTAAAACAGTACAATTTGTTATAGTATTCCCAATAGCATCACCTGTAAATCTAACCGTAAATGTAGCACCTACAGTTGTATTGGATAGGGTTAATGCATTTCCACCTGTATTTAAACCATTAAATGTAACGTTGTCAGCGCCATTTAAATCAATTAATGGCGTTCCTGCTGCAGGCGCTCCACTTAAGGTTCTTGCTCCACTTGGATTTATAGTCAAGGCAGTCCAAGCAGTAGAATTGTTCAAAGCTACTGCCCCAGTTTCAGTAACATCTGCCAAAATAAGAGCAGTTACTGTACCTGTATGAACTGTACCTGTATTCAAAACTGAAAACAATCCTCCTGCAGCTGTCAAACTTGCATACCCCACTGGTGTATTAGCAGAAGTTCCTCCTGAAGAAGTTACAATGATAGCTCCTGTAGCTGGAGTCCAAGAATAATTAGTTCCTCCATTATTATTTAAATTCAACATCGAAACATCATGCACCCCTTGTCCGCTAGCACTTACCTCTGTATTAATGGTACTTAATGTTTTTGGACTTGAATAGACATAAAAACTTACCGGACTACTTTGCCATGGAATAGTAGCTGTCCAGGTATTTCCTGAACCTGTTGCTTGAACCAAAGTAGAAGCTGCATAGCTATTGGTAGAATAACGAACATATATATTTTCACTTGCATTTGGAGTGCCCGATGTAGTAATAGTAATAATTCTAGATCCAAAAGTACTATTAGCTTGAGCTACAGTAGAAATACTAACAGGATTATAACTAGTTTCCAAAACACCCATCAACTGACTAGCATAAGCAGAACCTCTCGTAATATTGTAGGTATAATAAAATCCTGTTTGTGTAGCTTGTAGTTTTCCAAAGGCATTGTAGCAATTTGGTGAACAACCATTTGCCCAGTTTGCAGAAGCGGTTCCCGTATTAGCAACTACAGTTGTGTTGTAAGCAGCTAACGTACTATTAGACCTTGCTCCCCAAGTGTTACTATAACTATCAGAATTGAACTGCCAGTTACGAGTACCTGATGATGTTCCGGTACTTTCTTGAAAACGAGCTTGGTAAGCACCTCCAAACAAAGTCATAGCAGTGTTAGCATAAATCCCACTAACATCTTGGTTGATAGACATATTTCCCGGTTGCCCATAAGAAAGACTACTCACCAACAATAAGCAACAAACTGCAATAATTTTTTCAAGAGATTTTTTACTGTTAGTAAAATTTTGAGTAAAGTTCTTCATAAAAATCAGGATTTTATTAAATTATCTGAATGTAATATTTTATTCTATTATTAATGTTTTGCAAAAAATGAATTTAATGTTTATATTTTAAAAAAAACTGAGTTAAATAGATACATCTACCTTAAAAATTTTGATATAACTTATCTTTTTATATAATTTTTTAAATATTATTTTGTGGCTAAAGATAATTTGTTAAAATATCTATTTTTTAACAAGTTAATAAGTGGCTGTTTTTAATCAATAAGTGAATTAAAACCATCTATTTGCGATAGGAAATATAAAAATATAGACTTACTTGAGACTTTCTATGTAATCACCATTTAGAAATTTAGAAATTTAGAATATTATATTTAATAAATAAGCCAATTTAGTTTGCACATAGCATACCGTTAATATAAAATGTCGTATTCATAAAAATAAACATAAAATCTATTCTATTTTATATCAAATTATAGCAATTTAAGAATTTGTAGCAATAAAATTAATTGAGAGGTACAAACAGAATTAACAAAAGAGACTGTTGTTGTTTTACTAATGGCGGTATTTCCATCTTAAACTTTATTGGATCCTGTGGACTCTGAAATGGTTTCGTTTTTGGAGTTGAAAACATTAGAAACTTTTACCATTTTGATATTTAGAACTGCATACACTACTTGAAACAATAGTTCCCGCATAAGTTCCAAATACTGTGGTGGGTATCAACTATAATTTATTAAAATTTAAATCAAATTTTAATTTCTTTTGTTATTCAGTTTTTTTTAATAGGACCTATCCTTAAATAAAAAAAGAATTCACACGGATAACACCCTTGTGAATTCTATGAAATTAAAAATAAAAAATACAGTCAAAACTTATTGAATAATTAATGATTTTATCATTAATTATAAGTCAATAAAAAAGGTTATAACGATGCATGTTACATATATAATAAAAACGAAAAAAAATAGTTAAAATACTTCTAAAAACTAAGCATTTTTACTTTTTATAATTTTATTTTTTGTGGTTAAATAGCCCGCTAACAAAATGCCAGCTACAAACAAATATGCAATTGGTTCATTAATCGGTGAAGGCGCTGGTGGCTCTGTGTTATCCGCAGTATCATCATCAAAAGAAGGAGGTGGTGCGGTCCAAGGATCATCATTAGAAAATACTGAAAACGACACCATTAATGCTACCAATGTCGCTAATTTAATTTTTTTGGTTTTCATTGTTACTCAATAATTAATTTTTTAATACTTTTATTTGACTGTGATTGAATTTCTACAAAATATATTCCTGTAGCTAAAGACTTAGCAGGATTTATAGTATGTACTTTATTGTTTTCTAGAACAGTAGTGTATACTTGTTCTCCAAGAATATTATATAAGTTTAAAATACCATCTTTAACTTCCGTAGGTAAAATAATAGTGAAATTACCTCCTTTTGATGGATTAGGATACATAGTAAAATTGGCCCATTCATTATTTGCAGCACTTAATAAAGGATTGTTATAAACAATTCTAAATCTATCTGAAGCACTAGATTGCGTCACTGTACTTGATATTGAA
>JBIKJF010000006.1:0-150955 GCA_044361155.1 Flavobacterium sp. | reverse complement strand
AATTTAGTTTAAAAAATAAAAAAAGTCTAACAAATTAATTCATTGCATTTCTAATATGTCTTACCAAAATATCTTCGGTGTATTTGTCTAATCTACCGTACTGCCATGAACCACATAAAATTGTGGGTGTTTTTTTATTATTGATTTCTGTATAATAAACCCCCTTTTCTTTGTCTTCGTTTGAATTATTAAGTATAATTTTTCTATAATATTCTGCAGCCATCGCATTTGGTATGATAATTACTTTTGGATCTAAAATGGCAATATGAGTTTTTAAAATACTTAGTTGCTCTGTACCAAAATCATTTAAATTTCCATCAGTTTTTTCGACCATTCGCTTTACAATTTTTGAATCTGTTTCTCTCATTAAGAACAAATCACAATGTTCAAATCCATCCCCTCCAAGGTTTTTAGCAATCTTATGAAGTATGTTAAAGTATTTACCATAATAAAGTTTATTTGATTTTGATTTTATCTTAGAATCATTATTTATTGTGGAAAATTTGACAATTTCATCTATTGTGAAATTAGGAGTATACGAATAATTGATAAAATCTTCATGAGTTTCTTTACTTTCTTGATAGGCTGGATTTAAACCAATGAATAATATTTTACCTTTAGTCTCTGGAACAGGCAAAAAACTTGGTACACGTTTCATTACTTCCTGATGATAATCATGAAATGATAAATAGTATTTATTCCATAGTTCCTTTATTACATCATTCAAATAATAATGTTTCATATTTATAGGCATATTATTAACATAATTTTATTTTTGGCTACATTTAAATTTATATTTCCAATCCATTTCGCAATAATGTCTAATGTCACCACAATTGTTACAAACAGGTTGAAATGAATAATCAAATCCTATTTTATTTTGTACTCGTCTTAAGGTATATTTATGTCCTAATTCTCTTTGACAATCGTGTTTTCTCCATCGTTCATCTCCCCCACAATATTTACAATAATGAATTCCGTTTGAAACAGAATATTCATGTGTTTTATTTTTTTCTAACTCTGCTTTTTCTTTTGCAATTTGTTTTTCCTTTTCTGTTTTTTCTTTTGCTAATAACTTATCTTTTGCAATTTGTTCTTTTTTGAGATTAGAGATTAATGGCTTTAATTCTTTATACCTTGTATCAAATTCTTTTAAATCCATTTTACCAAACATATCCTGTAGTTCAGACTTATATCTAATAAGTGCTAAATAATTTTCTTCCCACGTAATAAATAAATTGTTTTTTTCTAATGAGTTAAAAAAAGCTTTAAGTAAGGGTTGTATGCATCTTCTGTATATGGTTCCATCTTCTTTCTCCATTTCAATAAGATCAAGCAAATCATTATCGATTAATAATTCTGAAGCACACATTTCATTAACTAAATTGTAGGCCAAGTCTTTAATGTCATCAGCTATATTTTTTTTACTAAGTAAATTATCTATTTTTATTATAAAGCCCCACTCTTTATCACTCAGATTCGATTTATCTATTCCATCTTCATTTTCTGCAAAAGCTACTTTTGTAGCAGAATATCTCGAGATAATTTTAGTAATTGGGTCTTTATCTTCTAATTCAATTAAATGACCAGTAAGTGTTTCATATTTTTGATTTGATTTATTAAACCGATCAACATCCATGTTGAAAAAAGCTCTCATTGCCCTAACAATATTTTTCTCTTTTTCGGTAGCGTTTGATTCAGAGCTATCTTTTTGACCATCAGCAAACGCTGCTGACCATGCAGTAAGACAGATTAGTTCATCTAATTTTAGATTTTCCATGAATTTTTATTCTTAATTATACTTTTCAAAAGTGGTTTTGTAAAAATATATTTTGATGAGGTTTTCGATTAAAAGACCACCAAAAATGTATTTTTTATAATATCAGATAATGTATTTTTTATTTATTTCCATTCACCCCTTAAATAGCTTTCGGTTTCAGTCTTGTTATCACATCCTTTACATTTGGTAGAAGAAAACATTCCTCCACCATCGATACAATCCTCACACAATGGACCACATGTGGAACAAACATTTCTCACATCACCTGTCGACCAAGACAATATTTTATCTTTAACAATTGCCCCACAGTTCCCGCATTTATAATCTTTATCAGCCATAATTTTAATTTTATTAGTTATCTTGATTTAATTCTGCTTATTTCTTCCTTTAGTGATGTTATATTTCTTTTAACATTCTCAATATCTCTTTTGTAATCCACTATTTGATTTTTTAAAAATTTTGTTTCGGACTCTATATTTCCTCGATACATATTTTTCGAATTAGTGTCTTTAGCATTTTTTAAATATTCTTTGTTTTTATTAATACTTAATTTCGCATTACTTTGCATGCGTTCCATTTGTTGTTTAATATTTTCGATTTCGTTTTTTTTTCTTTCAATATCTCTTTTTTTAGATTCAATTGAACTTTTTTGTGAGTCTGTTAATGCCATTTTTATGATTTTTTTTTTGTTAATAGTTGTCTTTTGTTTTTATTAAAATTTTATAAGTACATTTTCAACCCATTAGTTAAAACAATGTTTTTCTTGCTAACGTTTGTGGGTGCATACGAGTCGTAGCCATAATTTATACTATTAACAAACTGTACTTTAGAAGTAATGTTAAATGCCAAAGAGGCTTGACTTGAAAGCCTGTAATCTTTCCAGAGATTAATATTAGGTTGGTAATAGACCACCGCAGTAAACTCTAAAGTTTTCGCCTTGTTTTTTATGGATAACGAAAAATAATTTGAAAGTCTTTGATAGCTAATGGTCTTCATATTATCAGAAGCTTTTTCAAATTCTTGCATAAGTAAACTTCCAATATAAAGTACGTTTTTTTCAGATTTATTTATTTTATATCTGGGTCCAATTCCAATTAAATTTCGACTTTCAATACCCAGAATTTTGTTGTATTGGTATTGAGTAAATGCTTCTAATCTTATTTTTTTATTGAGTTTTCGATTGTATCTAAAATGAATTAAACCTGAATTTGATAGTTCTTCCCCATTTGCTAACGAATAATCAATGTTTCCAAGAAGTAGAAAGTAATTCTTCAAATTCTTTGTTTTGTATTGATGGGTTCCAGAAAAATTCACAAGCGATAATTCCTCATTATTGTTATTTTGGTAACTATACTGCAAGTCTACAATTGTAATAGTTCTTATACTATCACTTTGAATTCGCTGGTTTTCAATATTAACAAGCTGTCCATAAGTAAAATTATGAACTATTATTAACAGAAATAAACCTAAAATTTTATTCATTACTTGTAATTTAATGTCAAAAATGCTTTGAATTCAGTATAATTCAAATCTTTAGAAACTTTGAAAGCGACTTTTTGTTTCTTAGCATCTTTAACACCAACCGATATAAGACCTTTTGGCAAATTAGAATAATCTTTAAGTCGCATCAATTCTATACCTACAAGTTCTGTTTGTTTTGGCGGATTTTGTAAATAGCCAAAATCAAATTTCACCGAACTACTCATAATCTCGAATTTTGTTCCCATTTCGTCAGCAATTGCTAAACAGGTTTCAAAGAGATTTTGATAGGTTTTTAATTTGATTTCAATTCCATCTTTTTTGGCACCATTTTCAACGAGTTCTTTTCTAAGCGTATCCATTTTAGTTTTGATATCTGAAAAAACCGTTTTGTTTCCTCTTTTTTCAATAACACCTTTAATATTAACGTCATCATCAACATTTGTAATAGAAGCAAATTTTAAAGCCATTACAATTTTTTCATCAAGTACATCAGGTCTATTTTCGAATTTATTTCTCAAATAGTTAAATAATTCCAGGATGTTGAATACTTTTGATTTTAAATACACATCATTTTGACAAGCTCCATATATGATTTGTTCCCAATCTTCATCTAATTTATCATTATCACCATATTTTTGAATATCCGTTTTTACAGCTTCTAAATCAATGTTATTTTTATTAGCAAATCCCTTATCCCAATCATATATGTCAGACATTTGAGTAATTAGTCTAAATATTTTAGGGTATGAAATTTGAACACCAATCATGGCGAATAAGATTAAATCATCTTCAGAATCTGGAGCATTATCCCCAAAGTCCGACGCATCTTCTTCAAAATCAGAATTTCGAAGACTACGCAGTAATGAAAATGAGTTTATATATCTTTTTAAACTTCTGGGATTGTAACCGATAGTATATTTTACAACATTACTATACGAATCATTCAAATCTTCAGGAATTTCGATATTAAGTGATATTAATTTTTCGCTTAAAAGATTGCCCATATCATAAGTTCCAGTTGGCATTGAAAAAGGTACTTGGATAATTTTATCAAAAAACGATCTAAATTCTCTTTCGTTTTCTTCTGTTTTTTTTCCAAATTTTGATTCTAAGCCTTTAACAACAACATCATAATCAATAGCTAGTACGAAAACACAATTTGGTACATCAAATAAGTTTTTTAAACTTTCTAAAACTTCTACTGCTTGTTCAGGTGGAATTCTATCCAAGTCATCTACTAAGAATACAACTTTTTTATATTCGTTATTAGTATCTTCTATTAATTTGGTAATTATAAGCGCTATTTCTTTTTTAATTTCAGCTATTTCTGCTTGTTCTCTTGCTGCTTCATCACTAGATGCTGCGTCTTTTATATCTACTCCAGTTTGATTTGAAATAACTTGATTCGCAACATTTCCTAAAAACTTAAACACTTTTTTTACGCTATCTTTAGATTTCTCTTCGATAGTCCATTTTCCTTCACTTTCGCAACTCAATTTTAAATTAGTAAGCATTCCTTTTAAAATAGCTGGTGTAGTTTCGCCTGGACTTCTAAACATACTATATTCCCAAGTATTTACCCACGATGTAGCTATATTTTGACTTTTAAAATGTTCTAAAAGCATATATAGCATGGATGTTTTTCCAGTTCCCCATTCCCCTTGAAGTCCTACAGTTAATGGTGTATCACTTTCTTTAATAAAGTTTGATAATACATTTCCATACCGTGACATTTTTAATTTATCCTCTGAGTTATTTTCAATTGGTTTGTCTGTAATACATGATCTTATTTCCATCCTATTTACTTTTTATTTTTTTAGGTTAAAAGATAATTTAGTTAATTCTTCGTTTTTAATTACTTTATAGAAATCTTCTAAAAAAGCAAAAACGTATGTACTACGTTTCTAAAAACAATCACTCAACAATATTATTCAAAATAAATCTTAAAAATTGCTCATATTGTGTTCACTTAAATACATTTGTACTTTCAATTTAAAAGATATTTATAAATTTGAATTTCATTAACTTTTATGGATATTTTTCACGGACACTTACGAACCGATATAGAAAAAAAAGTAGGTTTTAAAATAAATACTACAACAGATGTAAAATCTTTTCTTGCTATTCTGCAAGAACATACTAGTGACCCTATTAGTTTAAGTACTTTACGACGTTTTTGGAATCTGATACCAATGCGGAAGTCTAATAATTCCACTCTAGATGTTTTAGCTAAGTTTTTAGAATATGCTTCTTACCAAGATTATGTAAAGAAAAAAAATGAATATGAAAAATGGTATGCAGATGCCAAGTTGCAAAACCTAAAGTTAAAAAAAAATCTTACTACAAATGATTTTCAATTTCTTAGTGAGTTAATAGAAAAATCAGAATCAAATACAATTTTTATTTCACTATTTGAACATGCCTTTTATAATGAAAAGTGGGACTATTGTGCTGCATTATTCGATGAACACAACATAAGTTGTTTTAAAAATAAGCTTCCTATAAATCATTTTCAAACGAATATTGCTTATATTCTTTTTATATTTTTATATGGAATTTCTAAAGAAAGCTTTTTGACTAGTATAGAGAAACTGGTAGCAAACAAAAACTTAAGAGAAAACATAATCTATATTTATATAGATATCATGGGATTGAATAAAAGGTATGGTGTCATTCTTGAAAAAATAAAACATGAATCCTTAAGCAGCCAAGAACAATTGTTTTTGAAACTTTTAAGCGGATTGAAGCTCTATCTTAATAAGAGTAAAGAATTACTTATAATCAACAATCCTACAACGAACGAATTGCAATCATTACCTGAGGTGCTTGTTGGAAGATTTTATGGTTACCAAATGCTATGTGCAGCACAAAATCATAGCACAGAGAAAGAAGAAATTGTTTGGAACGATTTTTTATCATATATTAAAAAAAAGACACATATTCGTCAATATTTTCATGAATTTGTTCATGCACTATTACTCTTAAAAAGTATAAAAAAATTAAACTACTTGCTAGAAAATTATTTTGAACAAATTATAGATAAATTACATATGCATTCATATTTGGATTTGTTTATATATAATCTTGTAGATGTTATGGTTAGTTATAAAAATATGGATTTAAAACGAGCCCATCACATCTTTAAAAATTTAGATACTACGGTTTCTAAATACGGAGCAGCTTACAATGATTACTATCTAATTTTTTATACAATTACTGGGTATCACTTAGCCACAAATAATAAAGAAAAGCAATTATTTAAAGAAGAATACTTTAGGTTCGTTACTTCGGCTAAATTTAAAGTGTTTGATGAACTATATTTAGAAACTTATTTTGGATAATTTATTGAGAACATTAAAAATAGTAATCAATCTGATTTTCTTTTCGCTTCTTTGAAATTTTATTTTAATGAAGACTACATGTTTTCTTTGTTTGTTATCTGCTTATTTAGAAAGCCAATGCAAATTATGAGTTTGATTTGGATAAAAATTAAGTTATCATTTTAACCACCCAATGAACTCCTTTGGTTTCGCAAAAACGTTTCAAATTAACAGTAATAATTTGTTTATTTTCGCCAGTCGCAAATAGTGACGCAACAGCAAATTCAATAGCTGTTTTTTCATTACTTTCGTTTTGAAATAGGATATTATGAATGCGAAATGGAGTATAAACCTTTTTACTATTGAGGTACATTGATTTACTAATCCAATATAATTGCAAAGTATATAAAGCTATGCTGTGTAGTTCTTTAGTTTGATTTTTGATTAGATTATCTAAAACCTCATTCCATGCCTTGTAATTAAATAACTCTTCTTTAAATCCAAAAAGGAGTAATGCTTTAAGCGGTCTTGAAAGCAACCATGCTTTTTCATTAAGACCCATGCCAATGGAAAATTCAATTATTTCTTGTAAGTGAAGCTTCCATGTATTTTGAAGCACTTTATTAAAACCATCAATAAGAATCAAGCATTCTATCCAGCGAGAACGTTCATGAAAATGACAATTGCTTATATCTAATTGACTTGTTAGTGTTGTAAACTCTTTACTATAATCGGAGATTTTCTGTTCTTTATGAGCCGATTGACTAATTAAAAAACAATAAACATATAATTTTCTATAATCGTTAGTAACATTTGGCAAATAATAATTTACTAAAGCTTCTGAAAAGTAATTATTTTCGTTGTCTTCATCAACATAACATTCATAGAAAAAAAGATGACCAATATAACTATCTGCCAGTAATTGCAGTAGTTCTTTTTGCTTTTTACTTTTTCGAACATAAGCACCTATTAATTCGGCCGCAGTAAAAAGAATGACTTCGTTTTCATTTTCTTTTGCTTTCTCTAATACAAGTTGCAATGCCTTCAAATCTTCATTCGCTAATGCTAATTGCAATACTGCCAGCGAAAAACCATCAGAGGCTTCTGTAAGAAAAAAGTTAGGATCAAAAGGAATATTTGTTTGATTGTAGCAATAATCTTCCCAATCAGTATAATTCAAATAACGAGCAATTACATTTAAAGTATCTTTATAAGGAGTTCTAAAAGGTTTTACAACACCAAACAATCTCGCTATGGTATGCGGTGAAATATAAAGTTTTTCTACACCCAAAATCTCCGAACACTTTTGAGCATTTGCAATGTTTTTTATCTTAAATCCCAATTGGATTTCAAATTGCTTGCAAAGGGCAATTAAATAAGGATTCGGTTGGTTCATGTTTGACTCTATGGTTACACAAATATAAGAGTATTCCTTTTTGAAAGTGAAGTTGCAATAACTTGCAATAAAAATTTAAAAAGAAGAATAGTATTTTTAACAAATTTAAATTTAAACATATCCTACTTATGGCAACAGAAATCACAATGACAGGTAACAAAAAAATTAAAACTATTGTTAATGAATTTTCAGAAAAATTTAATTATTTGTCTTTAGTATTCAAAAAGGCAAATAATCATCCAATTGATATTGACAAAAATCTATCTGAGGTAAGAGAAAAAAATGGTGGTGAATTATCTATCGTAGGTAATTTAACAGTAGGAAGTTTAGAGAGAAGATTTATGGAGAATTTTGGAATTAATGTTCAGGTTGTTTGTAAATCAGCTGATGGAAGAATCCACAATACAAAAGGCGAGGCAGACACTAGAACGTTAGCACAACAAAATGAAACTGCCAAAGAAGAAGGTTTTGTTTCGTTTGTATAATATTTAAACAAAAAATTCACAATGCTAAAAACCAAATAACATTTGGTTTTTTTTAATTTAAAACTATACTACTATGTTCGATTTTATTTCAAATATTACCGATAAATTTAAAGCTAAAGATTTTCATTTAGCACCAAATAAAAAAATTAGAAGTCTTAAAGCTGATTTTAAAACTAATTTTGGACTTACACTAAGAGTTTATAAAGGCAAACAATTAGCCGATGAAAGTCTAACATTAGCAGCATTAAATCAACGAACAAGTAAAGATATTAAATCATCAAATGAAGATTTAAAAATTAAAGTATCCATGACCATTGATGAATTTGAAAAATTGATTGATGCTCATTTTGGACTAACTGTTCAAGTGGTTAATGAATATGATACTTATTGTATAAATAATAAATATACATTAGGCCAAGCAGCAAGAAAAGAAGATTTAAAAGATTGGTGCAAAGACCGTGGGTTTAATTCGATTGAAGACTGGCTAAAATCTGAAAAATGTAAAACATTAGAAGAATATTATTCTAAAAAATAAATAACTTAATAAAGTCAATCACCAATAAACAAAATTATATCTGATAAGATTTAAATTTAAGGATATCGAAAAAATCTTCAAACGCTAAAAGACTAGCAATATGAATAAAATTAATGCCATTTCAATTAAAGATAAACCAATTGAGAAAAATGAACAAGATCAATTAGACGTATCTCGTTACATTAAATCGCTCTCAAAATTTATTTTAAATAGTGACACTCCAATAACAATTGGTTTACAAGGAGAATGGGGAACTGGAAAAACATCTATGATGTGTATGATTCGAGAAGAACTTTCTAATGAAAATGTTGCTACATCTTGGGTTAATACATGGGAATACAGTTTGTTTAGAGGTGTAAAGGAGACTACTCCTGCTATATTGAATGGATTATTGTACGACTTAAAAGAAACTTGCGGAAGCGACTGGCCAAAAGAAGGTGATGTTGAAAATAAAATAAAAAAAGTTGGAAGATTTTTTGGAAACATAATAAATCAAGCTGTTGCAAATCAAGTAGGAGTTGATTTAAAATCAGCAATTGAAAATAATACGGAATCGATACTTACAAAATCTGAAATTGCAGAAGTAAAAAAGGACATAAGTGATGTTATCAATCAATTAATAAATGATCCAAAAAATAGATATGAAAGAGTCGTTTTTTTTGTAGATGATTTAGATAGAATTAATCCAACTGACGCAGTAGAAGTATTAGAATCCTTAAAAAATATTTTTGACTTACAAAATTGCATTTTTGTACTTGCTATAGATTATGATGTTGTGGTAAAAGGATTAGAAGGCAAGTTTGGAAAAAAGACAGATGAAAATGAAAGAGAGTTTAGATCTTTTTTTGATAAAATCATTCAGGTTCCCTTTAGCATGCCAATTGGCACTTATGACATTAATAATTTTTTAAAAGAAAAACTTCAAAATTTTGGTTTAAAGTTAAATGACGAAAAGATTAAGACTTATCTTGATGTTGTTCAACTTAGTGTTGGATATAATCCAAGAAGTTTAAAGCGCTTTTTAAACACTTTTAGTTTGCTTAATACCATAAGAACTATAGATGATGAAAAGCAGGAAACTAATTCAGATACTTTTGAACAAGTTGAATTAATGTTATTTGCGCTTTTAGGAATTCAAATTTCTTATCCTAAAATATTTAAATACATTGCGATTAATCCTATTTACTTTGATTGGGACAAATCTTTTGCTGCAAAAAATAATTTAGTATGGGAAGGAATTGAAGAAAAAATATCTAGATATGGTGAGAACGATCTGCTAGATGAAGAATGGGAAAAAGTAATTTGGGGATTTTGTCAATCAGATACTTACTTAAAAAGCAAAGTATTTAATGTATTAGAATTACTAAATAGCCTTAAAGAAACCTTTAAAGGTAATTTTAACGAAATAATAAATGATGCTTTAGAGTTTGCGGCTATTACATCAATTGACGACAGTCAAGAGTCTAAACAGAATATAATACAAATAGGAAAAAGTAAAATACGATATAATGGCTTAGATGCTAAGAAAGAACAATTAATTGCTTCTAATTGTAATAAACAAGCCATTTCCTTATGGGAATCTATTTTTGAACCTATTAATAACAATCTAGAAACTATTGGTCAAAAAATAAATTATGCTAAAACAGTGACCTCTTTTTATAGATGGGTTGAAGGTAAAGGTGGAAAGTCAATTCAAACTATTTATTGTAATGATCCTTCTAAAACGGGTACGGGATTAAATATAAACTATTATGGATATAATGCTCAATTTGTAGATGATATGATTCAAATAGCTTCAGAATTTGGTTGGAAAGTTACTAGAGAAGAATTGTCTTTATCAAACAATTCAAAAATAGAAATTGTTCCAGGTGTTTGGCTAATTAAAGAAATTTCAGATTGGGATTTAGCTAAATTCGGATGCTTGGCTTGTACACACGAGTTTAGTAAAAATCAATCACAAGAAACAGTTGCTCTATTTTTTAACAGAGTAACTAAACAATTTATTGAACGTTTAACATATTAAAATATTAAATATGGCACAATCAAAACCCAACAAAGTTACTGGATCAAAACATACAACTAGAACTGTTACGAAAGCTGGCAAAGCAGACAAAAGAACAACTTTGGGAGGAACCAAGAAGAAAAAATAAACTTAGAATTTTGAAAAATAATATATTAAACGATTTAGAATCATTGTTCAACAATAACTTCATTGCTGAAGCAAGAAATCTTAATGAGTCTTTAGGTTTTCATTATTTCAACGAAAACATACAGCCTATGTATTTCAATGGAAAGAAAGATGCCAAAACAGTTTTGATTATGTTGAATCCTGGCAATGCAGATAATCCAAATAATCCATATAATTTTTTTGAGGACAAAAACGGTAAATCACATTACAAATCCTTTGAAGAATTCTATAATGACCATATAAATACTCTTGTTAACTATGGTACTATCGATTTTGAAAGACTTGATAACTTTGATTTAAAGCAAGCAGCATTTCTTTATAATTTTAAGAATTTAGATTTTGAGATACCTAAAGAGTTTTGGAATAACGATAACTTAAAAAGGATTGCAAAAAGAAATGTTTTAATGGATAAATTGCAACTTGAGTTTATTCCTTATGCTTCTCGAAATTTTAAAGGATTATTGGACAATGTAAAATTAGCTAATCAAAATATTGTTCATTTAAAAAAATACATTTATCGTGTATTAGACACTTTAGTTGAACATCCTAGAGATAATGTGTTTTTCTGTAGCAAACAATTTTATAACTTGTTTGCTGTTTGTAAAGAAAATAAAGATTTTAATGCAACAATAGAAATAGGCCCAATTAAAGAGTTTAAAGATGTTGAAGGAAGATTAACTCTTCGATTCAGTAAAGTAACAATTAACTATAAAAACAGTATTATTAATGCTGGAATAGCGCATTCATTTGCAAGTCAAGCGTTACCAAATGCCTATAAAAAAATGATGCGTTATGGGAATTTTTGTTATAATGAAATGAAGAAATAAATGCTAAAACAAACAATAAATAACGATGAAGATATATCATCGCTAATTAAACAAGCTGATAAAATTGTTTTTAAAGAAGATGCTAAATCAATTTGCGATCAACTAGACGTTTTATTTTCTATTGCGAGTAAATCACAATTGCAAAACGAGGAAAGTGATGTTTTTGAGATAAAAATACGTTCGGGCATTATGCGATTAAAAAAGCAAGAGGCTTATGATGAAGCAGCATTTTATGAAACAGAAATTCTCAAAATAACTAAAACAAATACAACCAAGAAAAAAAACGAACTGTATTATTTTATTTTTTCAATAATTGGTTTAACATTAATTGCTTGTTTTGGAAATAAGATTCTTTATGAATCATTTTCATTATATAAAAAAGTAATTGACACTGTAATACATTATTTTAAATAATATAAATAACAATGAAATTAACAATATTTTTAAGTTTTATGGGAACTCTTGCAGCAATAGGAACCGGTATAATTGCTTTAATCGGATTTATAATTGGATGGAAATTTTCCGATTTTTTTATTCCACCAAGAGATTTCTGGACTAAAAGTGGTGTTGCAATGTGGGGAACAAAATTTAGTATTGCTGTAACAGGTGCTTGTGTTGCGGTATGGGGTGTTGCGGCTTTAATAGCTGCGCTTTTCGGATAAAATTTGTTTTATTGCTTTTACAAAAAAATGTTTATCAAAAAACAAATCATATTCCTACTGCTCCTAATAAGTTACTTTTCCAATGCACAAGTATCGGTTTGCAGTTGGAATATAATGAATTTTGGTAAATCAAAGTCGGATAGTGAATTAGAATTTATAGCAACTACCTTAAATAAATATGACATTGTAACTATTCAAGAAGTCGTTGCTGGTAAGGGAGGAGCAAAGGCCGTAAGTAGATTAGTAGCTGTTTTGAATAATAAAGGATTTCAATGGGATTATGCTATTAGTGATGCAACTACTAGCGGAAATCCATCTAGTAGGGAACGATATGCTTTTTTATGGAAAGTTTCTCAAGTAAAAAAAATAGGAAAAAGTTGGTTGGAACAAAACTTTCAGAAAGAAATAGACAGAGAACCTTTTATGAGTACTTTTGAATATAAGGGAAAGCAATTTACCTTGGCTTCTTTTCATGCTGTACCTAAAAAGAAAAATCCTGAAAGTGAAATTAAATATTTCAAATTATTACCAGCTTTATACCCAAAATTAAACCTTATTTTTATGGGCGACTTTAATTGCCCCCAATCCAATACCGTTTTTATCCCTCTAAAAAAGAAGGGATATAAAAGTATACTAACCAATCAAAAAACAAGTTTGCGTCAAAAGTGTATAAACAATTATTGTTTAGCCTCTGAGTATGACAATATGTTTTATGATGCAATGAAAACAACTAGTTTAAATTCTGGAATCATACCTTTTTACGAAAAATTTATTACGTTAAAAGAAGCAAGAAAAATTTCGGATCATATTCCTATTTGGAGTGTTTTTAAAATAAATTCTAAGTAATCAGCATCTTTTTTAGTTGGCTTTGCTTTCGTGCATATTAATTATTGTACTATATTTTAAAGTAGAATTGCTAATTTCTTTAAAATTAATAAAAGTTCTAAAACATAGTGCAGACGATTTGTTTTTCTTGTTGAAATTTTTCTTGTACTTTGTTATTTTATGACTGAAATTTGATTTAAAAGTATATGATGGTTTTGTAGTTTTTATTAACAAAACATACACCTTGAACTAATTAAATCAAATACAAACATTAAAATTATTAATTAGTTAATTGGTTTTAATTGTAAGCGAAATAATCAGTAAATTAAGAGGATATCAATCATCTTCCTTTAACTAACCATATATTAATTGCAGTTCCCTTAGTAATGGGGTATTTTTTCACCAATTGATTATTAAGTTTATAATGAAACAATATGTTTTAAAAAATTATATTGTAAGTACTTTTTTTGTAGATTTTTATAAATAACAGCAGTGATAGGAGCAGTATTCAAGTCATAATTAGAACTAGAAATACTTTTTATAGTTCCTTAGTTATTTCAATTTCGTTATATTTAATTTGATTAGTCTTACTAATATCTATTATGATTATAGTAATGTAAAACAATAATAAAAATTAGAAAAGTAAATCATTGAGAGAAGAAATACCTTTAAAAGAAATGCTTTTGCGCTCTAATTGTGATGAAAAATTAACTGGATGTCACTCAAAAATTGCTACTGGAAATCAATATTTCTATTATCATTGTAATTATGGTATCTTATGGATTTGGTTAGTCAAACATTTGAAAGTATTCTCGATGATTTTACTTTCACTAACGAAACTAAAGAAATTTATCAGTTGATAAAAAGTTTAAATGAAACCAATTCATGTAGTGAAAAATTATAAGATTTATTCGTTGATAGTATAATAGATTAGAAGCAGTATAGTTATATAATGACTAGAAAAATGCCCAAAAGTATTGTTTTATAAATGAAACAAATAAGAGCAATAAGGTGTATGGAGATCATTTGAACTTGTTAAAAATGGAGTCGATGCGTTATCACACCTAAAATCACACTATATTAACTCAGTAATTAAACATAAACAACAACTAATTAGTTTCATATTTTCTGAAAATTTTAAATTTGATAAAAAAAGTCAAACTAACAAAGTTAACGATGTTTTAAGGTATACATTATTGAATGATATTGACTTCAAAAATAAAAAAAAGTGGACAATTATCGAAAAAAATCGAATTGTCCACTCTAGTGGAGTCGGAGAGAATCGAACTAATCTCAAAACTGCCTATTTTAGAGAGGTTAGGAGAGACTACTTGATAAAGGTAACCTATTTTATCCCCTCTTTTTTACTATTCAAAGTATCATAAATCGTATGAAGTAAATTTACAATATTATTTTTTAAAAAGAAAATATAAATACTAAAATTTGAACTAGTTGTTTGAGTATTTAGTTATTCTTGTTTTGGTTAAAACATGTTTTAGGTTTAACCAAAAATCAAGTGAGTTACTTGTTCATATTTTATGCCACTATATGAACAGAACTCTTCAATTGTTAGAAACTCATTTTCGAGCTTGTTGAGGTCTTTTTTTATCTTTTGCATCAATCTAGTACTTTGACGATAACTCTTGCCTGTTATACGTTGTATGTCTTTTGGATAGATGCAAACCCTCTGATTGCTACTTTTCATACTTTATCTATGCTTTTGATATAGCGATGCTATACTTCTGACGTGCAGAAAATCTTTTGCAATTTAGTTATAATTTTTCATACTTATTTATTGGCTTTTTATGTTCATTTAAGACACTTGTGTCGATTTTGGCCATATGGTACACTTGTGATTTTTTCTTTTGTGAAATGCTTTGTAATCTTTGCTTTAATCATTCAAAATGGGGTTGCAACTGATTGAAAGAATGAAGAGATTTTAAATGAATGTTTAACAAAATTTTGAAGTTATGGCTAGACAGAAAGGCATAATTAAATTGAAAGGTACTATCGGAGATATTACTTTTTACAAAACGCAAGACGGACACTTAGCGAGAGAAAAAGGCGGAATTGACGCTAGTAGAATTGCAAGTGACCCTGCGTTTCAGAGAACGCGTGAAAATGGCTCTGAGTTTGGTAGGGCAGGGAAGGCTGGAAAAATGCTGAGAACGGCTTTGAGACCCTTGCTTTTGAACTCTGCGGATGGTAGAATGGTGAGTCGATTGACGCAGGCTATGATGAAAGTTATTCAGGCGGATTTGGTTAGTGTGCGTGGTTTGCGAAATGTTATTGATGGAGAAGCTGAATTGTTATTTGGTTTTGAATTCAATATTCGTGGTAAGCTTGGCACCACTTTGTTTGCTCCTTTTATGGCGACTATTGATAGAGCAGCTGGTGAAATTAAAGTGGATTTGGCATCTTTTATTCCTGCGAATATGATTGCTGCTCCAAGTGGAAGTACTCATTTTAAGATCATCTCTGGTGGAGCTGAAATTGATTTTGAAGCTGAAACGTATGTGGTTGCTACTTCTGAAACGGCAATTTTGCCATGGGATGGAACGGCTACTGCTCCTATTAGCCAAGTGAATGCAGTTACACCTGCTAGTACAAAACCTTTGTTTTTGGCTTTAGGTGTTGAGTTCTATCAAGAGATTAATGGGCAAATGTATCCGTTGAAAAATGGTGCTTTTAACCCATTGTCGATTGCGAAAGTTGACAGTGGCGTGTAATGGTTATTTGGTTAACTAGAACTTATTTCCCCGAAGGAACGAATGGTAAACTCGAATGCGAAGGCAAATTGATTTGTAACACAATTGAATTGCCTTGGAAGATGAACGAAACGAAGGTTTCCTGTGTTCCGGAAGGGAAATATTTAATAAGAAAGCGATACAGTACAAAATACAAGTGGCATCTTGAATTGGTAGATGTGCCGAATAGAAAGTTCATTCTTTTTCATCCTGCCAATAATGCAAAAAGAGAGCTTAATGGCTGTATTGCTCCTGTAACGAAACTTTCTGGACCTGGATTAGGTTTAATGTCTCGAAAAGCTTTTACGAAGTTGAAAGACTTGGTTTATAAAGCTTTAGACAATAAAGAAAGTGTGGAATTAATTGTACAATCTTAATTTTTGAAAAGATGAATATAGTAGAACGTGCTAAGGCACCCACTCCGAAATTTTTTAAGGTGTTGCGCACCATTGGATTAGCCTTATTAGCAGTAAGTGGAAGCATTGTAGCTGCTCCAGTAGCTTTACCTGCTGTTGTTGTAACCGTTGCGGGTTATGCTGCCGTTGCAGGCGGTGTTTTATCAGCAGTAAGTCAAATTACTGTTGAAGATAAAAGCCTTCAACAAGCTAAGGATGATACCCGAGGCAACAAAAAAGATAAGGCAAAGCCCGAAACTGACGTTGGAGCGAATGGATAATTCTTTAACTTTGAGGGCAGGAACTTTTGGAGGATTTGCATTGAGTATTATACCTAATTTAACCTCAGCAGATGTCTTAAAAACAATAGTTTTAGCCTTTATTGGAGCAGTAGTTAGTTTTGGTGTTACATTGCTTTTAAAGCAAATGACCTCAAAAAAGAAATAAGCTCAGTTTTGATTGGTAACCTTTACTGAGTTTGAGAAAGCCTGAATTATGTTCAGGCTTTTTTGTTTAATGTTTAGTTGCTTCAAGAAATGGCGAACTTCGTAACCGTATATTTTCCACTAAGATAGTTTTTCTTACTAAAGAAAAAAGTGAATTTAGTAGATTTTCACCATTTCTTGAAACCGCTATTACCAGCCTTTTTTTATGGTTCTCTTCCATCAAAAGATATTTCACCATCTTCTGAAAACGTTATTCCTTTTAATTGATGGTCAGTAAGTAATTTGTTGATATCTCCATCATCGGATGCAATTAATAAAACAGGATTTCCTTTAGATTTTACCTCAAACTCGTTTATGATTTCTTTAAATTTTATGTTGAATGCTACTTTATCGATGTTTGTATTTAAATCTTTAATTTTTACATTTCCAAAGTCAACATCCCAGACCCCACTAACAATAAAATCATTTTCTTCTGCAGATTTGAAAATTGACTTATCCAAGGTTTTTAAAAACTCGTATTCCCCAATGTAGATATTTGTTTCATTAAATAGTTCTCCCTTACAATGTATACTAGTTTCATCATAATAAAACATAGTTTTACTTTTTATTCCTGCTGGTATACCAAGATTCGTAAAGTGCTCAAATGCTTTTTCAGGAATTGAAGGATTGAAAGTTGTATTTTCTCCATCGATTTCATAAGTAACAATATTTATTTTAAAAACCTCAATTCGTCCTTTTCTATCAACATCTGTAGAAGGTCTTAAATGATATAGTGAAATTTCTTTTGAATTAGGATTTCTTTTAGAACCTTCGGATTTCTTTTTAGCATCTCTTGTATAATCGGTTGCAGAAAAAAATAAACCAGAATCAAAATCTAACTCAATTAATGAACCAGCAACTTTGTCAAGCTCTGGACGAGAAACTTTACTTTTAAATTTTGTATGGTCTTTACTTTCGACCATTACTGACTCATTGTCTATTGAATAAAGACCAACATCAATTTGATAGATATTTTTATCATATTCGCCTCGTTTCCTTTCGTCCCAAATAATTTTCTTATCAGAGTAGATTATTTTTAATGCAGCTCCAACTATTTTCTCGTAAGATTGTCCTTCTTTAGTTGGATAAAACCCAAAAATGTCAAAAAATAAATGGTCAATTTCTGATAAGTTGTAATTTGGTGTCATAGTTTTTTTTAATGGCTGGTTGGAAAAAATAGCTCTTTGGGACAATTTTTCCAAACGTCCCGGGGCTTTATGAATTTATACTTTTGAGAGAATTTTTATAACTTGATTTCGTAAATAATCTGGAATATTTCTTGATAAGACAGACAAGTTTTTAATTCCCTGAGCTTGATTAAGATTATTTATTTCAAACTCCTTTAATTCAAAATACTCGTATGTGAACTTTCCTTTAGTCTGAGTTAATATTTGATATTTATTAAACGTAATATTTCCGTTTCTTCCTGAAATTATTTTTAAATGCTCATCATAATTATCAAGGTTTGGATGAATTAATTTATAGTGACGAGATTGGTAGTAATCTGTACCAATTGTAGCTTGATTATTGAGAAAGTCTAGACGGGCTTTTTTTATTTCCATGTTACACCTTTTACAAGCTACATTTAAATTCTGTTCCTGAAATCTTAAGTCCTCATATTCGCTTTGGGGTAAAATATGCTCAATGTCAATTACCATTCTAAATTCGTCAACAAAAAGTCTGCTACAGTAGCAGCACTTTGGTAAGTCATTTTTAATATAGTGATCTTTTATTTTTGTTTTTACATTGTCTAGTAATTTATTCTTCCATATATTTCCACCAGCAGCTATAGCTGCTGCAATATTCGCATTATCGTCTGCATTAAAAATTATAGGCATATTATTGTAAATCAGTTGTTATTTTTTTACCCATGTCTAATATTTCATCAAGTATTTTCTTTTGCCGTTTATCATATGAGTTATCTTGAATTTCAAGTATTTCTTCGTTAAATTGGTCTAGCCCAATTTGCTTTGATGCAAGCAAATTTAGTTTGTCTATTAAATTTTCAGACAAAAAACGATTTTCAGGTGTTGTAATATCGAAATAGCCTTGATATATTTCTTCAACATTTATTTTCTCTTTTTCTTCAAAAATAAATTCTCCATTAACACCTTTAAATATTTTAACTTTTTGTGTACTAATTTCAGCACCATTAATTATTAAAGGAGAATGCGTTGCAACCACAACTTTGGGTTCAAATAAATAAAATAACTCGTCTATTTTTTTAATATATTCAATTTGCCATTTTGGATGTAAACTGTTTTCTGGCTCATCTATTAATATGACAGTCGTGTCAGTTATCGTTGATGTTATATATAATAATGTGGAGATTAAAGAAAGTTCACCAGAACTAGCTCCTTTTAAGGGGATTAAATTATTTTTTTTTGAAAGAAACACTTCAATTCCTTTAATTAATCCAAATGCTTTTAATTGTTTTTCATGTGAAAAAATCTGTATTAAAAATGAATTTTTTATATCATCAAAATTTTCTGTGTAGAAATTAATTCTGATTAGTTCACCATCATATAAATCTTGATCTACAAATCTGTTTAAAAAGAATAAAAAATTCTCTTTTTGCTCAGGGTTAATTTCAGAACGTTTTCTAATTTCGTCATCAAAATATGGATTAAGCCCTTTGATACGGAATGA
Organism: Flavobacterium sp.; assembly: GCA_044361155.1. Taxonomy (GTDB): domain Bacteria; phylum Bacteroidota; class Bacteroidia; order Flavobacteriales; family Flavobacteriaceae; genus Flavobacterium. The sequence continues at coordinate 131,179 of JBIKJF010000006.1, read as the reverse complement.
AATAACTGGATCGTATCCAACATATTCTAAAGTATTTGCAATGCTTCTAATTCTTTTTAAATCGTCACCTGCTAAATTTCTAAGAGTCTCAAAAATTGTTTTTGCTGCTAGTGTTTTTCCTGTTGAAGCACTTAATTTTCTTAATTTTTTGTTTCGAGATGAAAATTTATCGTAAATGCTATTGGCAATTGCTATCACATCCATTTCCTGAGATAGATAAAAATAAGAGATCTCATTCAATAATCGACTTTTCCCACTTCCATTTTCCCCAATTAAAATGTTTATATCCTCTCTAGAATGAGATTGTAAAAGTAATTTTGAAGGTATATTTCCGTAATGTCTCATTTGACAGGTGTTTTTTTTTAAGCTTTCCGCAAATTTGTTTATATGTCTGAAAAAACCAGACATAGCTACCCTATTATGGGTTTATATGTCATATAAATTAGCGTTTTTCAAATATAAAAACATTATTCCGATTTGTCTATAAATTATGAATAAAAAAAGCCCAGACTAATCAGTCCAGGCTTGTGATTATTTTATTCTATACCTCATCATAATAGCGGTTTTGAGCTCGTTGATTAGGTGGATGTTTTTGTTGTAATGGTTTTCTTTTTCTTGCAGCAGTTTCAAAGCTTGAATGTTTTTTTGGTGCAGCTCGTGTTCACGCATCAATCTGGTTGCTTTTGGATTGAACTCTTTTTTGAATTCATAGAGAGATAAGAACGGAATAACCGAACCGCGAAGAAAAGGCATCCAGAATTTGGATTTCCAAAGGCTCATGGCTATCCAAAAAATATTCTCTTTTTGAGCTTCGGTTTGAAATACAAGTACAAAGCTGTTTGCAAAAGGTTCATTGCTTGGTTTTCCGCTATTCAGTCCTTTTGATAATACGAAAAAGTGCGGTTTGGCATAGTGCGCTCCAGGTTGGTGGGTTTTAATAAAAATAGTGTCCATAGTACAAGGATTTAACAGGTTAACTTCCTTTGTCTTTCCTTCGTGATTGCACCAAATGTGATTGAAGACCGAGATGATTACTCACATGTTTACTATTGTTTTTTAAGGAGTTCGTGAATTCCGCTTCACTCCATTTCACACACATTTTTGCAAAAGAAAAAAGGAAAAAAAAGAAAGCCCTCTTGCCTTGTGGAGGGTTTCAAAAAAGCAAGTTTTTCGGATAAAATACTACCCTTATTAGTGAATAGTAATTAGTGATAAGTGATTAGTCGAACTGGAAATGTAAGGGTGGAGATTTTATCCGGAACCGAAGGCTTGAACTTGCTTTTTTGAATACCCGGAACAAACCTTTGGCTTCTTTTTTATCCTTTTTTTTGTAAAAATGTTTACCCCAAATGTTCTTATGAAATGGTGTGTTAGGGATGTTCAATCGGGACTGGTGAACAAGGGTGTTTTTTTATTTGCTTACGTGGTGAATCGGTTGTTGATGCAAAAAAAAAATATACTCTTGTGGTGGTTTGATTTTTGAGGATGCTTTGAAAGTGTACAGTATTCAGTTTTTAGTGTTCAGTGGTGTGCGTGTACTGGAAATGGGAAGCATCTTCAAAAAACAATATAATACTTCCTAGTGATTGGGCAGTAGCGGAACAAGGGTATGGTTCTTTTGAGTGATTAGTAACTAGTGATTAGTGATTAGCTTACTGGATATGAAAACCATACTCTTGTGAGGGAAATTTGATTTTTGATAATGCCTGATGGTTTAGTTAATAGTCGCGGTTTTCAATTAGCAGTTTTGGTCTACTGGAAATGGTAGGCATTTTCAAAAAACAATGCAAATTACGTTAGCGGTAGCGTTCCTATTATTTTTCGGGAGGGTGTGGCTGGGAGCGGATATTTATTCGCTTGTTTATTATTTTGCCTAGGGAGCTCATGAATAGCCGCAGAGGGTTGGGAAGGTGTGGCAACTGGAATGAAAGGCGTCTTTTGCGCGTTGGGATGTTGGGGAGTGCGGCTATTTTACATAATAACTGTTATAACTGCCGTTGGTGTAGCTTTGGGAGAGAAAAGGCATTATAACACTTATTATGTAATAATAGCTTGGGAGTGGTTTTTGTGTGTTTTTAGCGTTTGTTTTTGGGTTTGGGTGTAAGTGGATAAAAAAAGGCGGACTGTGCGCGAGGGGTTGGGAAAACAGGGAGCCTTTTTTTATTGACTTACTTTAGGGAAAACAAGTGCTAAAAACATACAAAATACCACGTGTGCGTTGGGGAGCGTTGGATTGGGTGGGTGAAACTTCTTCAGCGAAACGTTCCTATTTTTATTTTAAAAAACGGTATTATTTATTCTAACTATTAAGCGATTTAATGCATTTTCTTTCAAAGAATTCATAGCTCTATTTCCAACAATATGTTTTTCTTGAACAAAAGTAATTATGTGACAACGAGCTTGACTGAATGGTTTGTTATTCTTTTGAGTTAACATTTCTTGAGTTATTTCAAAAGTAAACAAATCCGTATCAGTACTTGATGACATCATGACACAAACGTAACTTTCGTCTTTATCATAAACGTCATCATTGGAAATAATTATTGCTGGGTGAGTTTTAGTTTCTTTTGAATAAGGTAAATCAAAATAAACCTCAATGATGTCTCCCTTTTGAAAACTCATTAATATGAAAGTAATTCGTGAATATTAGTATTATTCATTCTTGCAATACCTTCTTTTAAATCATTATCAAATTTTAATGCAGGTAAAGACTTGTAAGCTTGTTTATGAAGTTTGCTTTCAAAAGTATATAAACATTTAAGTGAATACTTTATATTCTCTTTTACTTCTTCACTATCTAAATAGTTATATTTAGCCAAATCAGATTCTGCATTTTCCATGGAAAGAATAATCTTCTTTGTCTCATCTAAAAGTTTTTTAGATTTTTCACTAGACATATCATCAACACGATTGATAGCGCCTTCTAAAGCTAAATTAAAAGTAGTAAGATGTATATTGTATTTAGTTACTAATCTAACTTTTAAAAAGTAAAGAAACTTTAGTACCAACGGAACCCTTTTAGTATCATTTACTACAGGTTGCGCCATTTCTTGTATGTCAATAGTTAAGTACATAATGTTAGTTGTAATGCAAATTACGTTCCAAATGTAATTATTTTTATTAATAAAACAATATCTAATAGTATAAAACTACTTTTACTATTTGTTGAATATAACTTACTTACTATCTATTTAACGTGATAATTAAATTAAAGTTACATATAAAGTGTTAAAGTTTAATTAATAAATAATATTTTCTAAACTTTTATAATCAATAGCTTTTTTTCTCTTAAAAACAAAAATTTCAATATAATCTGTAAATGATATAAATCTATCAAAATATAAATTTTTACTACTCTCAAAATGCCTATGATAAGAATCAATTAAAACATCTAATCTTTTTAGGGATGTTGTTCTATACAATAAATCATTAATATGAATAATTGTTATTGGTTTGATTCTCATTTTTAATTTACCATCTATTTCATTTAAATCTTTAATAACATATTCATTTATTAGATTATTAAAGGAAAGCGATGTCAATGTATCATCGGTAGTAATTATAATTGGATAATAAATTAAATTATTATTTTTAGCACACGTGTCAAAAAATGAATATTTATCCTCATTTGACAAATTAATAAAATTCAATAGTTGTTTAGCTGCTTTATTTTTATTTACACTTTCATAAAATTTGTTTTTAAAATCTGTTTCTACCTTTTCAAATTTAGAATCTAGTTTAGCAATTAATGATATTAATGAGTTTTTACATTCAAATAGAAAAACTTTATTTCCATTCCTAATGTAGTAATCTGGTAAAGCGAGATTATTTATATTTTTTACTTTGTAGCTTTTCATTTTATCTTCATTGAACTGAATGTATTTATTACCAAAAACTGAATTAATAGCATTTCCTAAAAGATACTTTTCAATAAAATCCGAACTATAAACTTGGTGAAAATTTGAATTTTCTGAGTTTGAAAAATTCAATAAATCATGATACATCCCTGTAAAAAATTTATTCAAAACAAAATAAAAATCAATAATTAGATATTCCCCATTGTTCATTCTGTATAATGGATTTTTCATTATTTCTGATAATTCATTCCATTCTGAAGAATTAATATTGTGATTTGAGATGTAATCAAAAAAAACAATTCCTTTCTCTTGTTCGTTAATTGAGAATTTATGATGGTTAATTGCAATCTGGCCAATTCTGAATATTAGCGTAAATAATTCATAAAGTGTGTTAACATTGAATTTTTCCAAATACCCTATTAAAGTGTTTTCTAATTTAGGTTGTGTTTTTATCCATTTTTCGAATTGAACGAATTTTAAGGCTTCCACCCAAAGCTTTTTTCCTATAGCATCTGTATTAACTAAATATTGATTTAATCCCAAATGAAGGTGAAGTCTTATTTCATTTGATATTGATCTATTACCAGTAAGATATTTTTTTGTAAAAAAATCAATTCTACTAGCTATTTCGTCATTTACGATTAAATAGAGTTTAAATAGACTTTCAGGATTATGACTTACTTTTTCAATTTTTATCTTTTTCTTTAATAAGATTTCGATAGTTCGTAATGTGCTTATCTTGTTGATTATTTTTACATTTTTGAGATTTTTTCTTTCAGAATGTTCTATAAAAACTCGAATAAAATTTGTTTTAAAATCCTCCGATGTATCAGGTATCCACTCTCTAAGAATAAAACTAATTTCTGAATGTTCATTTTGGTAAAGTAACTGTTCATTTTTATTTATAAGTACCAGAAATTCTATAGCATTCTCTAGATGTATTTGCTTAACAAGAACATCCATTGATTCCGAATTTTTATAAAATTCTTTATAGCCTAATCTAGAAATTAGTTTTGTTTTCATTCTTTTTTACTACTTCTTCGCAAGTGATTTTAATGATTATGTATTTCCTGATTTGTTTTGTTAACACTTTGACTTTAAACTGGTTTACCTATAGAGGTTGCGATTCTTTTAGGTCCTGGTTTTAATGCCATAGTGGTGTGTTTTATATATGTTTTACTAAAAAGTATTTAAGAACGTGAAGGCATTTGCGCACGAGTGAGGATTCCTATTTTAAAAAAGACAACATGAATGCCTATAGATTACTTTCTAGCCCTGATAGGAGCGATACCTTGTAATAGCGGATAGCAGGAATATGGAAAACAAGAATGCCAGTTCCTTTCGCTTTAAATATTTTTATTTAACAATAATCATCAATTGTGTCTTCACCTGTCCATTCAAGTCCTTGGATTAGGGTAAATTGCTTTTCTGCACCGTTTTTTTCGAAAAAAGTTCCTAGACTGTTATGTATATAAACATCGTTTTGATAAGTTATCTCAGCTAAAGCGTAGGGTTTTATTGGGTTTTCTTCACCACTTTTACACATTATCCATAATGTATTTTCATCTTTGGATATTGCATACTGCTCAACAATTGAACTCGTGTATTGGTTTCGGGAAAATATTGCTCCAATGGTTACATTTGAAATATAGTTAACTATGGGGTGCTCAGATTTTTCCTGTGGACAACATGGAAATTCACTTGGTGTTTTCCAATTTTGTACTTTTTGAACTGCATTTGGAGTTAATGAATTTATTAATTCTACTACATCTTCTTCAATAAAGTTGGTAGGTTGACTTGAAGTGCCTCGATTATAAACCCATTCTCCTAAAGAACCCCCGTTTGATGGATTGTTGCTTTTTGCCCAAGATAGCATTCTTTCTAAACTAATTTGTGCTTCTTCTTTTGAGACCGTACACATCCATTCATAATTTGGGTCAGGAAATTTATTTTTAAATTTTGAAGGTTCAGCAAGAAATGCTTCAACGCTGCCACAAATAATTTCGATTCGTTTTGCTGTAATTGGGTTAAGTAAGATGTTTTCTAATCTTGTTACCCAACGTAGATTTTCGGGTCGATTATTTTGTTTATTTGTATCAATATGATCTACAACATGTTCTTTTGTGGGTGGTTCTCCATGAAAAGCAGTAGCCACTATTCTGTGAATTCTTACAGCTGCAATTTCTAAATAACCTGACTTTAAGTTTAACTTTCCAAAAGTCCAATTGTTGTCTGTAGGACGCTTTTTTTTACCGTCTATTGGATAGCGTAATACGGCACCGTTGTTACGAACTGCATATCGCTCTTCTTTGTAAAAGCAAACAATTTCTTTATCAAAGTCTTCTAAGTTACTCATAGTGGGTTTTATATTTACATCCGTATTATTTTAAGTATTTTGTTTGTAAGTGAACTGAATTTTAAAAGTATGATGCGGAAGTTTTTGCTTTCTTAGCATTGTTTGGTGTAGAAGGTTTATAAATAACAATGTACTTTTGATAAAATGTATTTTAGTTCAAATATTTATTGTAGTAATTTACAAATTCTTGTGGTTTAAAAACTTTTGTTCTTACGTTATATTTATCATATACTTTTTGGGTTTTGAAATAGTTCTTATTATCATTAGTTATGAAAATATCGCATAAAGAGGCAAAAGCCATATGTGATGCATCTTCCGTTGTGTTTTTAAACGTATTGCTTTCTTTTTCATTTACTTTTACTGTATCAGCTTTGTAACCATGCATGTCTAAAATTAAATAACTATTTGCTAAATCATTAAACCAAGCAGGAGCATTTTTATTTTTATCGAAATACTGGTCTGGATTAAATGGCCTTGTACCCAACTTTTTATATGCTTTTTGAATTACTTCATATGGATTTTTATCATCATTGAAGTGTCCACTATTTACTCCAATTTTTTGAACAGTATCTCTTAGTAATTTATAATCCTCTTTTTCGTTTAAGTTTTGATACATTTTGCCAAAACTTTTAAAAAAGCCATTCATATTAGGTTCATCTTTTAATCCTGGAAACATTTTGTTCATGATTTCAGCACTTTCTGGGTTTTCAAAAGCTTCTTTTAATTCCATGTCTAATGGTATAGAAGAAATCATATTTTTAATTGTGTTTACTATACCAAACATTGGATCATTTTCATCAATTAAACTAAACAAACTATCTAAACTAAAATCAGTAAAAATTGACGCATCTCTTATCCTTTCGTCTAATAATTCTCCTGGATCTATTGTATTTATTAAAACTTGAACCCCATTATTGTATAGACATTGGTTTTTCGTAATTTTCCTAATAAAATCTAAATCTTGATTAATCAATCTTTGTTCTTCTTCAGAATTATTTTTTATACTTGCTAAAATATCTCCAATGTGCGATGTCGAATAAGGTAAAAAGAATTTTTGTTCGTTTAAAACTATAGCAGATAACTCTGGAAAATGACCGTTTTTCATTCCTGACATTATGTTCCAATCTAGATATAGTTTTATCATTTCCAATGTTTCGTTAATTGAATTGTTTCGTTATAAGGTTTATAGTCTTTATCTATTTCATCAACTTTTATTACAACAGGCAAATCAGCTGAAAGACCTGCCAAAATACATGCACCTTGAGGTAAAATTGATAAACTTTCAAAAGATACTTTGTCTAAGTAAGATACAGTTCTTCCAATTGCTTCAATGTCTTTATTATTTATTAAACGATGTAAAAAATAGTTATGCAATTGTGAAATAATCGTATCAGAAATATCAGATGGTCGTTGACTTGCAATGGTTAAGAAAACACCAAATTTTCTACCTTCTTTAATAATTTCTTCAAAGGTTTCTAAGCGATAATCTTTCCAAGTCTCACTTTCTCTTGTTGATGATTTAGAAAGTATATTATGCGCTTCGTCAACTATTATATTAAGATATTTATCTTTTTTTTCATTTTTAATTTTGTGATTTTCATAATACTCTTTACAAATAACTAACGGTAATACTTTTTTAATTGATTGTTCACTTATGTTTTTTAATGACAATATTGTAACCAATTTTGTATTCGAATTTTTGGCTTCAACAACATCAATTAAATTTTGAAGTTGTCTAAAAATCTTTATTGTCCTTCCTTTTAAAGGGCCAATAAATTCAGGGTTTACATAACCAGAAACAACATCTTTATAATATTTTAAAACAATTTTTAGTTTTAAATTAAATAAAGAGTCATTTGAAAAGTTTATCTCATTAACTAATCCAATTAAAGGTATGTAAAAATGAACTTCGATATTTTTAGGTTCATATTCGGGATATCTTTCATTGTCCGTTTGATTTTCTCTCTCTTTTAATCCATTTTTTAAAAAATATGAACCATTATCAGATTTGAAATCAATATTTTCATTAATAAATGAACTAATTTTATCATGGATCTCAGGCTCAATAAAGCAATCTTTTATATCTTTAAATAAATCAATTAATACCTTAACACCTAAATTTTTATCTTTTTTGGATAACAATACTTTTATGATTTCATTATCAATAAATTCATTAAAACTGAATTCATTCTTTTTAAATGAGCTATAATTTAGCACCGAATCTAGAAAAGGTTTTTGTGTTTTTTCTGTTGCATCTAATAGAATTGATAGAATTTCAATACTCTCAATTGATTCTTTTGAGATTGGAAATTTACTATTTCCATCTCCTAAAATAAACTCATCCTTATAATCTTCTTCAAGTATTATCTTTTCATATTTACCATCATTAGTTTCAGGATTAACATACTCACCATTAAAATCAATTAAAACAAACTTTGCATTTTTTTTAAAATTCTCATTTTCTTTATATTTATTAAAAAGTTCGTGATAAATTTTTGCTAAAGAGTAAGATTTTCCACTTCCTGTATTTCCAAATATACCAATATGACTTGCGAAAAGTCTATCAACTCCCAGTTTTATTGGAACACTAGTTTCATTTAATAAAGTTCCTATTTGAATTGCGTCTTCATCGTCTTTGGCAAACTTGTGAATTAATTCAAATTCATTTTCAGTTAATAAATAACATTCATTTTCAATTAACGGAAGTTCCTTTAAACCTTGTTTAAACTCTTTTTGATTGTTTTCAGAATTGATAAAACCAACTAATGTAACTACTAAAATCCTTTTGATTTTGTTTTTAGAATTGGAGTAATTTGATGTTAAATTTAATTTGTCCTCTTGGATAAATTCACTCTCAATTTTTCCAATTAATTCAGAAAATCCTTTTGCAATTTTAAGATAACTGCCAACAGAAACATTCTTAACAACATTACCATTATGAAGCAAATGTGACGCATTTTTCATTTTGTCCACAGCAACTTCAATGGTTCTCCCTTTTATCGCAATAACAGTACCTACTTTTAATATTGAATCGTTATCCTTCTCCATTCCCATCTTTAGTCTCTGGTTTAGTTTCTTTTTCTTTTTGTTCTTTTATTTCTTTTACTTTTTCTTCACCTAAAAAATATTTATCATCAAATTCCCTAGCAACCGGATCAAAAATGTTTAAGATTTGATTTTTCAAACAAAAAGATTCTGAAATATGTATTGGATAAATATTATTATACTGTGATTTAGGAAACAATCTTTCAATATTATATTTGTCTGATTCTGAATAACATAAAACATACATAATCAAAGTTGGATTACTTCGAAGTACTCTCTGTGTAATCTCTTTAATATGCTCATCTGCAAAAGAAAATCCAGTAACAAAAAGAATACTATTTTCCCTTTCTAATGCATTAGAATACATTCGTAATTGTTCATAAAAATTATAGTCAATAGTCGTAAATGCAAACTTTTCTTTGGTTGGGTTTATCATTACCAGCTCATTGTAAATCCTTAAAAAGTTTTCAATTTCTTTAGTCACTTTTAACTTTTTTGTTTCATCTTTTAATTGTTCAACAGTTATTCCTTTCTTAATTTCTATTAATGATTCTTGTAAAATTTTAATTTCATTCAATCTTGACAAAACATTCAATTGGCTATCATGATAAATTATTTCTTTTTTTAATTTCCAATTTACAGAACCGTGTATTTTAAACAAATTAAAAGTAGGCAACTCTGTTTTATTATCATAATGAGCACTCACTTGATAAACTGATTTTTTGAAGTTACTTGTTGAGAAAATAGGATTTTGCCGACCATAAAAACCATCGTTAAATTCTAAATTTAGCTTTTCAAGCGTATAATCTAAAAACAAATCCATATTTGTAGTAAACACATTGATTTGCTTACTTATGATATTTGTTTTTCTTCTAGTTAGAATGGTATTTAAAGATGAAATAAATTGACAATAATTTTTCAGAGTATTTCTAAATTCTATTTTTCGTTCAACTGCTATCCTTTTATCTATAAATCCTAGATTACCTCTTATACATTTTTGAAAATAAGCGTATTTTACGGAACAATCAATGATTTTGAAATTATCTTCATCTATGGAGTGTTGATTATCATTCAATTCCGTTAATAAACTTTCAACCATATTTAGTGTTTCAAAATAATCAGTTGAAGCACCTGAACCAATTAAAAAATTGATGTGACAACTTTCTAATATTTTTTTAATTTTTTCTAATTCTTTTTTGTCTAACATGGTCTTAAATTTACTTTTTACTTTTCTTCTCCTTCACGAATAACCCAGCTGTATATTTCTCATACAACTCAAATAAAAACTCCATGCGTTTGGCTTCGCTGGTGAAGGCTTTTTGGTTTTAAGTTGCACTAAGTTTAACTTATTTTTATTGTTCCAACTTAATGCCATTTCCTATTTGTTTAATTGTAAAGCATTGAACCAATAATAAAAAGCTTCTGGGTTGTTCTTCTTTAATTTATTTAATTTATTGTATTGTGTGTCTTCGATACTCCAGTCTTTTATTTCGAGTGGATTTGTAAATCGTACTATTTTAACTTCTTGTTCATTTTGTATTAGTTGTGTAAGATAGGCCACTTTAGCAGCTGCTGTTATAGCTTGGTCTATTCTGAATTGTTCAATGGGGAAGTTAGTGAAATTGGTAATGCCCTTTTGTAATTTTTTGAAGTCTTCTGACTTTTCATTTCTTTCAGCTAGTGTATAGCAAGCTTGCCACGTATCTTCTAGTACTTCTTTAGCGGTTATATCTAATTTTCGGAAACCTATTTCTTCTTGGACTACTTTGTTGTAACTCTTTTTTACTACTGTTAGATAAGTTATGTTATCGAATAGAAAAGCGATGTCGTATAGTTGTTTTATTATTTCTGCTGGTCGGTTTTTACTGTAAAGTATTCCTGTTGTTTTTGGGGCGAAAGCTGTTAATTTATCTCCTAGAATGGCATCAAATGTTGGCATTGTGATTGTAACCTCATCACCAGATGTGATTAGCCATGGGTGTTTTATTAGAACTTCTTGTGTTTCGGGGTAGGGATTGGGTGTGTAGAGTAGGTCTAATAAAATAGGTTCTATATTGTCATCTACGACACTTTTATAATAGGCTTTGAAATGACCTATTGGTGCATCGGGTGTGTGTTTGCGGTTGTTGTCGTCTTCCCAACTCAAGAATATTTTATCGTCCACTATTTTTTGTAAAACTGCGGTTATTTCTTTTTCGGAATGTTCTGTTATTATGTCGATGTCGATTGAAAATCGTTTTGGTTTTTCGGTTGCTAAAACTAAAGCCGTACCGCCTTTGAATATAAAGTTTAAACCGTTTATTTGTAATTGTTCCAATAGTGTTAGTGCCCAAATTACTTTTTCAATTAATTTGGCATCGCTATGTTTTCCTAACTTTCTTTTTAAGTTAAGAATCCAATTACTGGTATGTGTTTCGTTATTTATCATTTTATAGTATTGGCAAAAACGGTTTATTTTGCCGTAATTATATTGGTTTGATTTTTAATTTCAGATACGCGATTTCTCCTAGAAGCGTAGCGTTTCATTTTTGATTCATTGATGTTGTATTTGTCAAATGCACTTTTGAAAATAAATTCTAGTTCGCCTTGCTGTGCTGAAAATAGTTTCTCGTCTGCTATTATGTCTACTAAAATTTTTTCTAATGTTGGTACATTGATGTTTTTCCATTTTTGTATTGGCGCTTCTGAATTTAAATTTTTGATGATTATGGCATTATCTATTGCTCCGATGTATCGTTCAATTGTTTTTTCGTCTGGATTAATGAAAACATTTGAGAAGTTGTTATTGAGCTGTTTGAATACTTGTTCACTGGCTATTTTTTCTACTTCTACAATTGTAAAATTTTTGAACGTTTGATGACGCATTACATCATTCAACCATGCACTTTCCCACACGCAATACTCTACAAAAGGGAATGTTTTGTTTATGATTGATGCTATTTTAACTAATTTATTATTTAGATGCGGTTGAAATGATTCTTCTTTACCTAAGGCATACATGCCTCTTGAGAGGGAATGGATAATGCCTTTCTTTTGTAAAATGGATAAATAAATATTGATAGTATTGTCTGTCCAATTTTTAAAATCTTTTTTGATTAATACCAATAGTTCTTCTCTAGAGATTTTGTCTCTAGATTTAAAATATATATTTATTTGATTTTCTATTGTAACACTCATTTTTCGCTTATTTTAAGCAAAGATACATCTTTTTTTTAAATTATATAAATTTGGCAAAAATATTAATATTTTGCCGTTTTTATATTAGTTGTTTGGTTTGGGTTTTCATAATTATTTATTTTATTGTTGATTATGAATATATAATAAATTCGTGCCATAATGATTATAATTTCGACGCTGAAGGTTTATCTGGTGTAGCGTCTATTACAATAACGCTTATATTTAACCCAAGCTTTTTGTTAATTACATGAACTTTATGTTCAATACCTGAAACTTTTTTAATATCACTATCAGTATAGCATACAGCTATAAATATCCCGTTCCTATCCTTTTCGACTTCTAAGTATTTTACTAATTGAGTTTCTAATCCATCCCAAAACCTAGAATTATTTGCTTGTTTGATTTCTATTAGGTATTTATTTTTAAAACCTGAACTAAATTTAAAATCAACTGGACCACGACCTAAGTTGACTTCTCTATTTAGGTCTACATTATTTGCCTTACAATAATGAATCACAATACCGTAAAAAAGCAATTGAACAGCTTCCTCTTTTTTATGTTTTTTATTATCATTCCAAAGTAATTTATAGCCAGAATTATTTTCTAAAAAATGAACAAAATTGTTAATCACATCGTTTACAAATATTTCAAACTCTTGTTGTTTAGTTACATCTGTTTTTTTGAGTTTGTTTTCTTGTGTATATTCTTCCGTGTAATTTATCCATTGGTAAAGTCCAGCCGAGTCTTTAACTATATCGTATGGTTTTGAGCCAGTTTTTTTTAGAAAATCTTCATATTCAAGTACCCACTTTTTATTTTGCCTCGCTAATTCGATTAAGTCTCTTTTTCTTACACAGCCTTTAACTTCAATGCTATATTGATCACGAAGTTCCTCATTCTTGTTATCCCAGCAGTAATTCCAAAAATCATTAGAATTTATTGTTGGTAATTCACGTAAGAATTTTTTAGGCACTAGAATAATAGCTTTATTACTGAAAGGATTTATTGGAAGAAATACTTTTTTACTCTCCCATCTATTAAAACGAAAATTGAATGTATATTGACTAATTGTGACTTCTTTTGTTTCAATATTATGTTTTTTGCAAACTGCCAACGTATATTCAATTAATTCTGTTTTTAGTATTGTTGCAGTCATATCGCTGATTCTATCGCAACCGAAACCAAGATTAAAAAGTCCAATTTCTTCAAAAAAATTAAAATTAGTGATACCTAATTTCAACGATTCGTATAGAGAATCGACAATAATTTTAGCGAATTTACCACCGGATCCCGAACCTCCAGTATCGCTTTCCGCATAGCCAAGACAAATTTCTGCGACTTCTGGAAAACTCATCATTCTCTTAAGTTGCTTATACCTTATATCAGTATCATTCGGTTTAGAAACAGCAGCGATTTCAAATCCTTTTTCAAAAAAATCTATTGTTTTTTTATAACAGTCTATAAATAACGGATCGTTTGTGTCGAATATTAAAAAGGGATCGATGAAAAGTTTGGTGTCTTTCATCAGAATTGGATCGAACCAATCATCATTTTTATCGGGCTTAACTTTGAATATTGTTGAAAATTTCATAGATTTTTTGTTGTTAATATTACTGCTAACTAGTAAATAATGTCAATGTTATATAAAATTTCAGTGTACTTATTCTATTTTTTAGGAGTTGATTTCGATGGTTTTAAGGATGGTGTATTGCCTGGTGTACTTTTGTTATCGCGTTGACGTTGATCTGGTTTTCCTGTTGATGTTGCTGTTCTTTTTGGTCCTGGTTTGATTGCTTGTGTGGTCATGTGTTTTTATTTATTTGTTATAGTTTTTAGTTTGGTTGCCACGCGATGGGAATCGTGAGGGAGCGGTGAGTTTCTAAATGCTTTCTGTTTTTTCTCTAACTTTCTTTCCCTTTTGATAGTATTCGAAACGGCAAGTTCTTGCTCGAATGTCCAAAATCATATAGATGCCATGTACATACCCACAAACGTGTTCTGGTAGTGCACTTTCATCATAGGACCAAATATCATCATAACTATCCTTTGTTAAAGCCCTTAATCTTTTTCTGTCACTTTCCTTTTCAGCCTCTGGTCTGTTAGATTTTTTCATCTCAATGGCTATTAAATTATCTTGTTTAATATTGTTCCCTCTGCTGTGCACAATTAGGTCACACTGTATTGGCACAACTTCCATTTCATCGTCTAGTATTGTTTTTACTTTGCCGTCTTGTTTGCGATTATATTCTGGGTCTGCATAATAACCTATTATTCCATATTCATTTAATTTGTTTGTTAAGTGAATAGCTAGTCGTCCGCATAAATTGCGTTCAGCTACACCATTCAATATATTTTGAAGTTCTTCAACAAAAAATATGTCAGTAGCTTCTTTAAAAATTTTTATTAGTATTTTGTCCATTTGTTATTAAGATAATTATTAAACAAAGTTTATGCCCTCGACTAGTAGCATTACAAGTGACTAGTAAATTTCATCGATGATATTAAATTTTTTAATTGTTGTTAACTGTTTGTTAATTCTATTTTTTCTAATTACCACGCGATAGGAATTACACGGTATCGGTGACTAATCGGTATATATAAATAATTACATTTGACTAAATATTTCATCAATATTTATATCATGTGCATAAGCCTTAATGATTTTAAGGTTACCATTTTGAAATGTTTCTTTCTTTTGAATTCTAGATTTAGTATAATCAGATAATCTGTGTGAAAAAATTCTTTCCAGATTTTTAATTACTGTTTCAGCAAATGGATCAATAATACAGATATTTTTATCTCTGTTTTTACGAATCAAATCGTTAAAGTGTTCATCAGCATAATTGAATGAATAACCAACTATAATAATTTTTTCTGAATTTCTAATAGTCTCAACAGCATGATACCATATATTAATATATTCATTAGAGAGAACTGGCTTCAATTTCAACGGAGGAATTATTGAAGGAATAACAAAGCGTTTGTTTTCAAAATTAATATTTGAGCCAACAATGTCTTTAATAAATTCAACAATATCAAAACTTGTATAATTATCAATTTCAATCTGGTTTCGATTATCCAGTCTTATATATTTTTTTAAATCACCATGAAAATAAGTTACATCTTGAAAAGTTTGATGTGCGAATGAAGTATAATTGAATGTGATTACTTTATCTGCATTAGTAATAGAACTGTAAAATGGTATTGGTAAACCTACTTTTCTTTCTTTATAAACCAAAAAAGCCCATAGAGTCCAACTTATATAAAGATACTTTTTAATTTCAGATTCATTTTCATTATAAAAACCAATAAAATGCTTTAATAATAGGTTTTCAAAATCCATGAGATTTTTATAAACATATTTTAAAACAGGGTGATTAGGTTCGCGAATACTAACTTCTAAGACTTTTTTCATTACTAAGTCAAAAGTATCAGTAAATGTCAATTTTCCTAAATCAATAATATTTTCATCAGTTACAGAAATATCGGTAAAAACACTATTAATCAAATCCGCAGTTTCGTCGTCTAAAAGAACATCTTCTTGGAGTTTTTGAATTTTTTCTAATAATGAAATTACAATTTTTGCAAGATTTTTATGTTCCTCAATTAATGTATCATCATTATCTAATACATTTTTTATTTCTACCAAAATTTGATTAACTTCTTTTCTGAAATCAGAAGCCAATTTATCTACTGCCTTTTTTACAAAGTCATCATAATTAAAACGCAACCCCTTTATTATTTTACGGAGTTCCAAATCTATTTTTTTTCCAATATCATCATTATATATGAAATCTCTAATTTGAGGAACCAATTCGTTTGCTAAAGGCATATTAATTCCTTCAGTTTTTTCTACACCAGCACCAAGTATTAATAAATTACTCATTAATTTTAATCATTATAAAGTTAGTAGTAATTACCTTGAATAGATATTTGCTATGTTTATGCCTCATTGATACTGGCTTGATTGCTTGGGTTTTCATTGTTTATATTTTTTGTGTTAATTAAATTGAGGTCTAAATTCAATAGATTTAAAAAAAAAAAGCTAATACATTTAGCAACTATTTTTTTCTAAATAAGTTTTTAAAATATGGTATTAATGTTTTTTTCGACTCTATCTCATCAAAATTTACGGTATAGTTACAGGCATTAATGAGTTTTTTATTAGCAAAACTTTTTTTATTATTTTTTTCAAAATCAAAATAAAATAGCAAAACCCTTTTTCCTTGTTTCATCAACGCTCTTACCAGTGGAATAAAATCTCCATCACCTGTTATTAAAACAGCAATATCAATTTTATCATCTAAAGCAATCTGTAAAACTTCTAATGCCATTTTTACATCAACTCCTTTTTCGTTTTGTTCATGATTGTTATGAGTAAATTTAAGGTCAACACCTGCATCAATTAAATCAATATGTCTATTCCTTTCTATTTCTAGATGTTTTGTTTCAGTTTGCTTAGTGTGTTTTAGCCCTTGAAACCATGATGAATACACAACTTTATAAGAATTAAAACCTTGTTCTTTTTCTGAAATTATTTGTTCAATTAATTCATGTAATGGTTCAAAAACTATCCAACCTTTATCTTGTATAGAATTATAATGAAGTTGTGCATAAGTAAAGTAACTTCCATCATAAAAAACCCCAATCCTTAATAATCCTTTGTTTGACATAAATTTGAATATTTTAGTTTAATACTTGCTATTTTTCCAATTAATTTCAATCCATTTCTTTATGTTTTGTTGGCTACGTAGATTAGAAGGTACTTCATTTCTAATCATTTTTTCAATTTTTGTAGCTGACGATTTCTCCTTTAATTTGTGAATCTCGGTGAACTTATTTATGAAGTATAGGATTTCATATCCTTCCATTCTATTTAATAATGTGCTATCAGGTTCGCCTGTTATTTTTGGATCATCATTAGAGTAAGTTGACCATGAGTAATCATTATAATGAAGATCTGATTTTGTTATTAATGCCATATTTGATTCATTTTTGTTTTAATACTATTTTCTGTTATCTAGAAATTAAGATTCCAATACTTTAATTCCTTCATTTTATTGAATATTAGTCGGGTGCAGGATTGTCCGGATTTGGAGTCGTCCCAGTAGGATTTGTGCATGGTGATGTGTTTCAGGGTAATTAAGCTGAAGAGGTCGTATTTTTCTCCTCGGGCGATTTCGTAGTTGAGGTTGATTGGAATGACTTTTTTTCCTATAATACTTAATTCTGCGTCTTTTGCTTCATTATCTTGTCTGAAATTACTAGCAAATGGATCTCTAGTGGAATAGACGTTTATCCATTTTATATTTTCTGATATTTTGTCGTTTCTATTGGTGTAGAATTTAGGATAGTAATTGTTTATAAATTCGTAGGGAGCTCCTACAGTTATTAATAGATTAATGTTGTTTTGTATGTTGGCACTAGGTTCATTGCCTAAAGGAAATAAGGCGTCTAATGCAATGACACTTCCGAAGCTGTAAGTGTGTAGGTGTATGGTTGGGTTTTCTTCGTTTTCTATAATGTATTCTACTAATGCATCAAAGTTGCCTTGTATGATTTGTGCTTGTTCTCCGTATTGAATGTAGTTGTCTATTGTTGTGAACTCTGCAGCTACTTTGGTGAGTAGGGTATTAGATTCTGGAATAAATAAAATTAGAAAAGTTGTAATTGGTATTGTAAATTGACTAATTCTAGATAACCAACACATAATACAACAAATAGGAGGAGTATTAAAATATGAACTATCTTTTACAAAAGATAACATGGATGGCAATAAAAACAAAACAGCAAAAGCCATTATTAAAAAAAGTAAAAACATATAAAATGTCTGTCCTCCTTTAGTATAAGCAGTTTTATTACTCCAACTCATTATTACTCTTGGGAATTTTCTAACTACTAATAACAACAAGGCTATGTTTTTGAATAATAGGTTTTTGTTTTGGAATTTTTGGTTTAGGAGTTCGTTGTATTCGAAATCGTAGAAAGTATAAATTAGTGTGTCTTTATCTGATTTTTGTTCTTCTTTTGGGTGTTGGAATATTCTAACGGCTAAACTGCTTTGGTCGTCGTTGTAATAGATTTTTTCAACTTTGGTGTAGAAGTTAATCCCAGAGGTACTATATTCTAATTCTTTGATATAGCGTGCTGCATACTTTTCTACTGACTCTTTTGTCGTTGATTGACCTAGTCCTGCTATGTAGATTCCTGTTGGCATTACTTATTTTGATAATATTTGCCAAATTAGTAATTGGAATTATTACATTTTACGGTTTTTTGAGGAAAGATTTACGGTATTTTATGACTGTTATTTAGAAAATTTTTTGAAAAAGGTGGTTGTAATATTAATTTGTATCAAGTTTCAAGTTTCAGGTTTCAGGTTTCAAGTTTCAGGTTGTTGGAACGCGGATTTATTGGAATTTTTATTTTAACCACAAAGAGCACAAAGTCCTTCGACTTGCTTAGGATGACTGCACAAAGTTCACAAAGCTTTTTTATCTCTTGTCTGGTGTTGATTTATCGAATGCGATTAGATTTACCATTTGTCTTAGTCGACTTCTAACTCTGTTTCCGTATTGTTTTTCTATTTCTGTAGCGGATAGGTTAGTGGTGATGTGGGTTTTTAGTTTTTTGGAGATAAATAGATCATATCTGCTTAATAGAATTTCTGCCATGACGTTGCATTCGTTGCCGAAGTACTTTAGGTTGTTTTCTGTTCCTAAATCGTCGAAGCAATAGGTTCTTGGGTCGGAATGGTGGAGTTGGCCGATGCTGTATTTGTGGATGATAGGGTAGCCTTCTTGAATGAATTCGAAGCTTATTTCTCGGCAGGGTTTTACTGAGAATTTATTATTGGTTAGGGCTACATGTTTCATTAGGTTCATTAATGAGGTTTTACCACAACCTATTGGGCCGGTTAATAGGATGCCTTTTTCTAAATCGATATTGAATTGATTACAGGCTGATTCGTCTTTTAAAAAGTAGGCAATGAGCTTGTAAACTATTTGATAATCGGTTTCAAGGATTTTGAAATGATTGCCGTATAGTTCGATGCCTTTGTTTTGTAGCCAATTGATTATTTCGGGGTAATTGTAGTTTGATTTCATAGTTTTATCTTTTTCTTTTGTCTTGACACAAAAGAAACAAAAGGTCAAGACTGGGATTTTCAGCGGTCAAATTAATTCTTGAATTCTAAATGAAAAGAACTCGCTATGCTCAAACAGCTTTTCATTTTACGAATTCTTCGAATATTTGACACTCGCTTCCAAATCCTATGTCATTTTTAAATTACAAAGGTTCTGCATAGTCTTTGTCGGTTGTGGTGTTGAGGTGTTTTGCTTTGTTTGGTTGTTCTGCATTTGAAATGAATTTTGGTACGTTGATTATCCAATTTTGTGCTGCTGCTTGCCAATTGATCATTGGTGTTTTGCCACCGACAAGCCAACCGACACTGGAGAAATAATTGTAGAATTTCTGGGCTTCTTGTTCTGGGAAGTTGTTTTCTAGGAAATAGGTTTTGACTTCTTCGATTGATGGCTGTAACTTTTCTTCTTTTTTCGCGGAACTTTTTTGCCAACTGTTTTTTATTTGATTTTCATCGGAGTTGGCGAATGTTGAAAACATTTCTTTTTTCGCGGAACTTTTTTCTTTTTCTTCATCATCGTTTTTTAAATCTGAATTATTAATTTCTTCAAAATTTTTTGTGGGCTTTTCCAAGTTTGAAATGTTTTTATCGTTTAAAAGGTTTGTATTGTTTATATAGTTTATAGAAGATACTACTGCTTGTTCAGTACCTGTTTCACTACTAGTACACGACTTGTTCAAAGCTTGTTCATTTACTTGTTCAAAATGAGGTTCATTTTTTGGTTTTCTTTCGGATTTAGGTAGTGGTTTTAAATCTTCGGAAAAGTTGAATAAAATGACGTGGCTTCCTCTAAATGGGTTGTAGGAGGGTTGGTAATTGATGTAGCCTAAACTGTGTAAGTTTTTTAAGCATTTGTGATAGGTTGCTTTTGAGCTTATTTTGCTGATGCGCATGACCTCATCGCGGCTTATGCTGATGGGGTTTTTGAAGCGGTTGCAGTTCCAGAATTGGAATAAGGCAATGTATAGGCTAATGTGTGTTGGGTTTAGGGTTCGGTCGAGGGCTACTTTTTCGAAGAAGCCGGTAAGGTGTTTGATGTAGTTCATTTTGATGTTTTAGGTTTAAAGTTTCAAGTTTAAAGTTGTGGTTTTAAGCTGTGCTTAAAAGTGGAGGCCTACTATGTAGGAGATCTCTCGACACTTCGACAATCTCAGTGCAGGCAAGCTCGGTATGAAATATTAAATTGACATATTATTTGGAGCTTAGTTGGAATGATTTTATAAGAAAACCACCCCGCCCTTTGGGCACCCCTCCATAGGAGGGGAATTATTTAAATAGATTTGGTAAAGTATTTACTTTGTTTCCATTTAATAGTTTATCGATGTCGGCATGGTTGTAATACATGATGCCGCCTATTTTGGTGTAGGAGAGGGTGCCGTTGATGCGGAGGTTTTGGAGGGTTCCTGGGGAGATGTTTAACAGCTTGCGGACTTCATTGGATTTGAGCCACTGTTTAGATTGTAGTGGTTTTGAATTGATGATTTCTTTTAAATCATTTAAAAGAAGATTTCTGAATTCGATTAGTTCTTCGCGTGTAATAATTTCTACATTCATAACTTTTGATTTAGAGTGTTATGATGCAAATTTTATTATTTTGATTATTTTTAAATCACAAGTCAATCACAAGTTGTGAGTGATTTTTTTGAAAGTGCTGTATTTATTGATATTACAGGAGATCATCCGTGTTTTCCATACGCTTTATTAATTTTTCTTTAAGTGCGTTTAGGAATTTAGTTTGATCTGATTTTCTCATTCTAATTTCAAGAAAAGCACGATGGTATTGGCCTAAATTGATATTGAAGATGTTTTCAAAATATTCGGCAATATCTTTTAAATCTGAAGATCCATTGTTAAACACACCTTCGGTATGTAATGCATATAAAAGCTCAATTAGTGCTACTTTAGAACCTGTCCAAGTTTGTTTTACCTTCGGATTGACTTGTGATTTTTCTTTAGGTTCTTTATTTTCTAACATCAACAGCTGATCTTCTAAATAAACTTGAATTAAATCGTGTGCCATAATCTTTGCAACTTTGAAATCATGCGAGGTAGAATAACTGTGATCCACTTCAAAATAGAAACTATCCAAAGCTAATTTAATATCAATTTTTCCTCTTGAAAAGTATTTGTGATCTAAGTAATTGCTTCCTGTTCGATAATATTTGTAGAAATCTAAATTGTTGTCAAAATATCTTTTTAGTTTATCGAGTTCATTATTTAAGTATTTTTTTAAAATGCGCTCTCCACCATGTGGTTTTTTAGTTTCTATTTTAAAAATTGTATTATAATAAATTAGTTTTGATGTAAACTTTGGTTTGATGTCTTTGAAGAATTGGATCTCTTCGTTTTGTGATTTGAAATTGGATTTTATTGTTGTTTTTTTGAGTTCGTTAATTGATTTTAAGATAATAGTAATAGCCTGCTCGCACTTTTTAATTTGATCGTCTATTTCTAAATCAATGAAGTTGAGTTGTTCGTTCAACTGGTGTAGGAGGATGTTATATTTAGGGTTCAAAGCAAAATATTTATAGATATTTTTTTAAAATTTAAACTCGAGTACTTTTAAAATACTACTCGAGTCTATCATTTTTCAAGCAAATCAAAGTTTCTATATTATTTACACACCCCACAACTGCCACCATTTTTAGCACACTGTTTGCAGTACTTACAAGTTTTACAGGCTTTACAGTTTTTTGAGCCTGTGCATTTTTTACCGGCACTATAGTATGCTGTTGTTGTTCCTATTGCCGTTAGTAAAATAATTGCTGAAATGATTATAGTTTTTTTCATAATTTCATACGGGTATTAAATTATTTTCTACTTCTTTTAGTTGTATAAGTAGTGCTCGGACTCTTTTTTGTATCTGATTTGGTTACATATCTTCCTGTTTTTGAACTCCTATGTTGTTCATAGGTTTTTGATTTTTTTTCTTGCGCATTTACTGAAATTGCAAAAACAGTTAATAATACGATTACAAATAGCTTTTTCATTTTTAATAGATTAATAGGTGGTAAATAAATGACTTGTACAAACACCACAAACAGACCTTCCAATTTCTGCAATTCGTTTGCGTGCTTGCTCTTCGTTAAAGCATGTAAAAGCATTACCTTGACTTTCAGATTTATCCATTTTTTTACAAATTGATAAATTTTGAGAAGTACACGGCTCTTGAGAAAAATCTCCATCAAATAAATGGTATTCTTCGGTATCTTTTCTTCTTTTTAGGGTGTATGCTTTCATAAACTAAAAATTTGAAAGCAAATTAAAGTTTTGAAAAATAGTATTTTACGGTTTTGAAGAGTATTATTTACGGTTTATAAAAACATGATTATCTTCTAAAAATATCTCTAAACTGATACAGTAATCTTTCTAATAAACGTAAATCTTCGGTAATGATATCAGCTGTTCCTGTCATTTCTTGTTGGAAATTGATTTGTTTATTGTAAGAAGTTTGTAATCCGTTTGGAAGTTCTATATCTAAAAGTAAATTTCCTTCTTTATCTGGAGTTAATGAAATGGTTTTTAGTTTTCCTTCGATTACACCAAATTCCCTATCAGGATAATTGGCTAATCGGATGTTCACTTTTTGACCAATTTTTAATTTTCCTGAATTTTGAGCTACAGCTCTAACTTTTCCAATGTATCCTTTTTCAGTTGAAGGGATAATTGCAAACATGTTTTCACCGGCGTTTATGGTTTGATTTTCAGACCATATTTGTAAAAAGGAAACTGTACCTTTCACTGAAGAACGGAAGACATAATTTAACTCCCAATCTTTAATTGCTTTTTTAAGTTGGTAAAACGATTGCATTACACTTCTTTCTAAATTAATTGAAGTGGTACTTTCATTTATTACAGTTGTTTTACTACTTCTATTCAATTCGTTAATGGAAGATTTCAATTGTGAAATAGAACTTAATAAACTCTTGTAGTTCTTTTCGGCTTGCAAATAAATCAATCGTTGCTTTTCGATTTCTTGTGCTGATATTACTCCTTTTTTAAATAGCTTTTCATAACGCTCAACATCCGTTTTTAATAACTGAAGTTCTGATTGATTAATTTCTTTTTGCCCTTCCAAAAGCTGTAAACGCTCTCTTAATTGTTTGGCTTCAAAATTTTGTGCGCTAGATTCAACTTTATAAGGCTGTAATTGTTTGTTCAACTCACTTGCGATATACTCTTTTTGAAACATAGCAAAACTATTTTCAATTTCTCCGAATTGAGCTGCTTGTAGTTTTTCAAATGGAAATTTTGAATTACTCAAAGAAATGGTATCTGTGATTGCTTTTAAAAGAAATACATCTTTATAATTGGCTGTATTTTCTATTACCGCTAGCGGAGTGTTTTCATAAATAATTTCCTTATCATCAATTAAAATAATTTGAATTTTACCAGATGTTTTAGCAACTAGTTTTTCAGGAGGAATTTGGGTTGTGATAGTAATTTCGGTAGTAATTATATCTGGATATTTAACCATCCAGGATACCAAAAATAAAAGCAGTAAAATAACTAAAACTACCAAAGAACCCCATCGAATAATCCAATGTGGAATTTTAGTTAATATATCCTGAACTTCCTCGCTTCTGAGTTCTATTTCGTTATGATTTGGCATGTTAATTTCCTAATTGCAATTGATTTTTTACTAACTCGTAATAATTTCCTTTTTTGTCTACTAATTCGTTATGGTTGCCCGTTTCAATAATTTTTCCTTTTTCTAAAACCACGATTTGATCAGCATTCATAACGGTACTTAATCGATGTGCAATGACCACAACAGTTTTGTTTTTGAAGAAGATATTTAGCTTCTCCATAATTTCTTTTTCGTTATTGGCATCTAAGGCAGAAGTAGCTTCATCAAAAAACAACATTTCAGGATTTTTATAAACAGCTCTAGCAATTAATAAACGTTGTTTTTGTCCTGTACTCATTCCAACACCTTCTTGACCAATTTTGGTATTGAACCCTAAAGGATATTCTTGAATAAAACTTAAAATGTTTGCCACATCAGCTGCATAAACTAAACGTTCTTTATCAATTACATCAACACCAACCGCAATATTATTAGCTATTGTATCATTGAAGATATAACCCTCTTGCATTACTGTTCCAATATGCGAACGCCAAGATTTTTGCTTTATATTATTCAAATCCGTTTTACCAATTGTGATTTGACCTTTATTCGGTTCGTAGAACTTTAATAATAGCTTCATCAATGTTGTTTTACCACTTCCACTGGTTCCAACAATTGCGGTTATTTTATTAGCAGGGATAGTCAAATTCAAATTATCTAAAACATTTGAATCTGAACCTATATATCTAAAAGAAACTTCTTTTAAAGCAATATCGCTTTCTAATGGAATATCATTCGTTTGTGTTTCTTCTTGTTGTGCTTCATCTTCTTTTTCGTGAATTTCAGATAATCTAGCTAATGATATTTTCGCATCTTGTACTTCTCTAATAAATCCGATTAATTGTAAAACAGGTCCATTAAGATTTCCCACAATACTACTAATTGCCATCATCATCCCTAAAGTAATTTGTCCATCAATAACTAATTTAGCTGATAGAAAAACGATGATGATATTTTTTAATTCATTGATAAAATTGGAACCGATATTTTGAGTTTGCTCTAATACCAAACTTTTCATCGAAACCCTAAACAATCGAGCTTGAATGTATTCCCAACCCCAACGCTTCTGTTTTTCGGCATTGTGGAGTTTGATTTCTTGCATGCCATTAATAAGCTCAATTACCTTACTTTGCTCTTGTGAAACTTCTGCAAAACGTTTGTAATCTAAAGCTTCTCTTCGTTTTAAAAACAAAACTACCCAACCAAAGTATAAAATACTTCCAATAAAGAATACTGCGAATATTTTTAAATTATAATACGCCAAAACACCACCCATGATAAACATATTAATTACTGAAAATAATACGCTTAATGAAGATGTAGTCAATATCCTTTGAATACGCTGATGATCATTAATTCGTTGCATGATATCTCCTGTCATTCTAACATCAAAAAATGAAATTGGTAAATTCATTAACTTAATAAAGAAATCAGAAATAAGTGAAATATTAATACGAGTAGATAAATGCAACAGTATCCAACTTCTTATAAGTTCTAAAGCTGTTTTACCAAAGAACAAAAAAAGCTGAGCAAACAAGACTAAATAAATAAAATGTAGATTTTGATTTTGAATACCAACATCTACAATGCTTTGTGTAAGAAATGGAAAAATAAGTTGTAATAAACTACCCGCTAATAAACCGATAGCTAACTGAACAACAAATGATTTATAAGGAATAATATATTTTGTTAACAAAGCAAAACCAAATGCTTTTTTGTCTTCATTATCCCATTCATTTTTATAGAAAGTTGGCGTAGGTTCTAATAGTAAGGCAATTCCTTCTTCGGTTTCGGTAGTTGCATTATTTCCAATCCAGAATTTCAAAAACTCTTCTTCACTGTATTCCAACAATCCATAAGCTGGATCTGCAATATTGAATTTATTCTTTTTGATTTTATATAGTACAACATAGTGATTGTTATTCCAATGCAAAATACATGGTAATGGAGCTTCTTCTAACTTTTTGATTGATAATTTAACTCCTAATGTACGAAATCCTATTTTTTCTGCTGCATCACTAAGAGTTAATAAATTACTACCTTCCCGAGTAGTCTCAGATAAGACTCTTAAGGTTTGAATATTAAGTGTTTTGCCGTAATGCTTGGCTATAATTTTAAGGCATGTAGGACCACAGTCTTTGCTGTCTG
Organism: Flavobacterium sp.; assembly: GCA_044361155.1. Taxonomy (GTDB): domain Bacteria; phylum Bacteroidota; class Bacteroidia; order Flavobacteriales; family Flavobacteriaceae; genus Flavobacterium. The sequence goes on along the minus strand of JBIKJF010000006.1, from coordinate 104,822 downwards.
GCTGTTTATAAAAGGGAAAATCACTCATATTTTTTAACTAATAAATATACAAGAATTTGCACCACTCTGTATCCTTATATTCAATTGACTGAAGTACTAGACCTGCACCGCATAATCCATTCAAAAAAGAACTAAATTCTAATTCTTTTTGACCATAAATATCATTAAAAATTTTAGGATAAAATATTGGTCTTTTTGTTTTAATTAATTTATCTGTATTTTTAATCAGTTCATTTTTCCAATAGTCAATTTTAAAATTTAATAATTCATCATTGTGAAAAATATTTAATTTATAAAAAAAGAAAAGGATGCTACTTATCCCATGACAAAATCCTACATCAAAAAAATCATATTTTTCAAAATATTTAAGATGTGAACCGGTTAATTCTTTGTGTTTGCTTAACTTAAGAATATTAATTGAATAATCCATCAATTCCTCATCATTTAATACTCTACTCGCATATGAAAAACTATATGCTATTGGTAGATCACCTACACAAAAAGCCAATCTGCTATCTATCAAATTTAAATCTGGATTTTTTAAGCTATACCTATCTGGATAAAACGACGAGCCCTTAACTTTATTTTCAGCATTTTTAAATGTTTCAATAACACCGCAAATTAAATTTTCAATCTTATCATTATTAAAATTTAATTCTTTTAACCTTAATAGAAATAAGAAAATTGAACAAATACCATGAGCAATACCCAAATCTATAATTTCAAATTTTTCATCATTACTAAAATTATCAATCCAGAAATATTGATTAAGATGAGATTTCTTATTTGCCCATAATGAATCAATAAGTTTGTTAATTAAAACTTTAACTTCTTCTTCATTTATTCTATCTTCGCTCAAAAAATAATTTATTTTACCAATACTACCATAATATAAATCAAACATGTTAATTTCTATATCATTTTGAATTGATGTAATTAAACTTTCTTCAATATCAATAAGATAATCTTTAGAATTATCAATTATTTGAGTTTTCTCAAGGTATGTAAATACATTAAACACACCTTCGAATCCATCAATCATACCCGTTTTAAAATCAAATTCATTGAAAGTAATAATGAATTTTTTCAGTAGTTGTAAACACTTTTTTTTAAATATTAATTCATTTGTTATCTTGTATCTTGTTGCAAAATAAATCAAAGCACCTAAATCATTATTCATTGTAGGAGCTTTCATTGATTTAGCAGAAGAGAATAATATTTTATCAATTTTATTTAATAATTGTTCCATTTATCTAATAGCTGAAATTTGATTTTAAAATAACAACTTAGGTATTTTAATACCTAAGTTGTTTAATCCTATGTGTTAATTACACACAAGGACCACTACTGCAACAATCCCAACCACTGTTAGATTTTCTACAGCTTGAAATTGAAAGAAATTCACCTCCTAATTCATTTCCTCCATTAACTTTTTTCATTTCTTTTTTATCTAAAACAGAAACGGTTTTTTTGTTTAATTTCAATTTTTTCATTTTGATTAAAAATTAAAGTTTATGCTTACTCTTTTGAATAGGTTTTTCAGCTACCACCTTAATCAGCGCTGATTATTTTTTTATATGATTAGACCAATAAAGAGGGTCATATTTTATTTTTTCAAATAAATGTTCTTCATCTTTATTTTTGATTTGAATAGGTTTTGTAGTATTAAAATTATTCCAATATGAATCAACAGTTATATCAAATACTTCTTTGTTAACATTAACACCATATAAATTACCTGTTACAATATTTGTTGAATGAGAAATAAAATACTGATTATTATTCTTAGTGAATTCAGTAATAATCGATTCATTTACATATTCTTTTGAAGTAAATTTTGATAATGAATTTTTTAAATTATAACCTTCTCTAAATTGTATTGGAAAATCAGTTACTGACCAATTTTCAAAAATCTTAACAATTGCAAAATCTTTTTTATTTACATATATATAGCCAGAATAATTGCTAAAAAAAACTCTTCTTGTATAGGTGGAATGGACTCTTGGTGATGAAAAATTAATAACATAAACTTCTTCACCATTATAAGATTTAGTCTCTTGGATTTGAAATATAAATTTTTTTAATTTAGATTTTTTTAAAAAAGGTGCGTATTTAATAGGGCAATTGTACATCAAGCCATGATATTCTTTTAAACTTTCAGTTATAAAATCACTTTTTACATTCCATCTTAATTCTTTAATTTTTTTTGTACTTCTATTGATATGATTCACGTATCCTAAATCATATTGTTCAGCAATAAAATCAAAATTAAGATAAGTAGAATCTGAAATTTTCACTTGTATATTTGATTTCATTTTAGAACTAAATGGTACATCTGGATAATTTTTATCTAATGATTCAATTGTTTTTTTTACAACTTGATAAGCTGTTCTTTTCCCATAAATAACAACTTCATTTAATTCTGTTTTTTTGATTTCACTGTCATCATGAACTTGTATGTTCTCTTTATTTCTATTATAGGAAACTAGGCCAACATCATCAGAATCTAACAAAGTTGAAGGTGTAACTTTTTTAAAATATAGATAGCCATCGTGTAACTCATTCAATTTACTTTTCACAAAGGTTATAGGGCTAAAAAGTCTGTTCCATGCTAAAACTTTCATTCCACTCTGATTTGAAGAAATGAAAATGTGTGGAGAAGTGTTTTTTTCTTTTAAAAAATATTCAAATGAACTCTCTTTTATTGGAGTTTTATGCCATTTGTTTTGCATAAAAATAGAATCTTCAGAAGTAACTGCAGCCAAACTATATACTCGTTCCTTAAATTCATTTTTCACATAGACCCCCATAGGCACAAACTCTTTTAAAATAGGCTCATTTATAGAATTTATATTATTTGCAAAATGAGCATTTGCTCCCCAACAAATTATCTTTGCTTCAGGATTTTGCTTCAAATAAGCTAATAAATTATCTGCCATTTGTCTGTCTCGATTGTTATCAAATGACGTTGTGTTAAAAGTGCTTAAAATATCTTCTTTAGTAACAGCATCGTTACCTAGCTCTAGAAGACTTTTAACAATTTGATTCCAATAAAATTTTTCTTCCGATTCCTTTTGTTGATTAATTTTAACTTTTAATGAAGTTAATTCTGATTTAAACTGTGCGTATGAAATATCCTCTTCATCAAACATACCTGAATTTGTAATCGATTCCAAAAGCAATTCAAAATCTTCTTGTTTAAATTTTAATTTATAATTGATTTTTTTAGTATATTCAAATATATCATTTGTAAGATTTACGCTTCCATTATTACCCGTAATCTGATAATCAAAACCAAAAACTTTTAAATCTTTTTTATTCTTTTCATAAAAATCTATAAAACTTTGAAACTCATTTCTTTTTGCCCAAATTGAGAATAAAGAATTCATAAAAGCATCTTTAGTCTTTTGTCCATCACTAATTGCACTTTGCGCCTTCCAAACATCATAAATTCCTGATTCGAAGGCAATAGTATTAAATCCCATTTCTTGATGCAGATATTGAACAATTTTTGTTTTCATCTCAAAAACATTACCATCTGAATGAGAGTTTTCACCAAGCATAACAATTTGAACCCCTTTCAATTCTTCTTTCAAAAAATTAAAATCTTCGGTTGAAGGATTTTCTTTTAGAGATAATATTATAGGATTGAGTTCTTGAGAAACTACTATCAAATTTGAAAAAAGGAATATTAAAAAAAATATTTTTTTCATAATTAACTAATATTTAGTTTTTGCTGTATCGTATTTCATTCTAGCTATTTTACTATTGTAATATTGAAACAATAAATCATACAAGACCCATTCATTTTTTCTTTGTTTAGAGTTAAATAATCTATTACAGTGCATATGAATATAACTGGCTAATAAGTTCCACAAATAGTCCCTAGAATCATTTTTATCTTTTCTTAATTTACTATCAATCATGTTGATAACAAATTTATTTTCAGCTTCAAATTTTTTTAATAATTTTTCAAATTTAATATCTGAATTTTCAAATAAATTTTCAATTTCATTTTTATTCTCTCTAAACTTACTACTTAAGTATTTTCTTGAATTTTTATCAGCTTTAAATTCATTAGCAAAAGAAATTTTTAAATTTTTAAATAATTCTTTTTTTGAAATATCATCTATTTCCCATGCATTAAGAAAAGAATCAATTGCAACTAAACCGTATAGCCACTTTTTTGTGTTAGTCTCTTCTGTAAGTTTTATAATATCTAAAATTAATTTACTATTTATAAAGAATAAAGTTTCAAAATCTCGAATTGTATTTTTACCATATCTTTCTAACTCTCTTTTGTATGAGTTAATACTAACATTTGAAATTAATTTGTTATTGATAAAAGGGGTAATCAATTTATAAAACCCATTGATAATCAAATCGACATTTTTAATATTGCAAAGATGAAATCTTACTCTTAAATGAATTCCATTTTCATCTTTGTATCTAATAAAAAACCACTTATCAATTATTTGTTTAGAGATTAATTTTTCAGCAAAAGGTTTAATGACATCTATTAAAACTAAATCTGAGCTTTGTGGTCCTACATAAATATTATAATATAACCATTCACTACCTACTATAAACAATCTTTTTGCATACATTGTGTTTAGTTTTTATAAAATGATAAAACAAACTCGTTTGAAAATCCCTCCCCATCTCTCTTAATTAGAGATTTGTTTTTATTATAAAGAAACTCTTTAAGAATTAAATATTCTCTATTTTTAATTATTGAAATAAACATTTTACAACTCAATTCATTTTTAAAATCAATCATTAAATTATTATCCAAATCTGAAATAGTAACTTTTTCAGGGATATTTTTTTCAAATAACCATTTATCCAATGTTTCTTTATCTTTTATATTACTTAACTCTTTTCTGCTAATTTTCCACGTAGCCAATGAAAAAATAATATTTTTATACATCACCCTTGGCAAATAAGCTTCATTTGTTAAAGTATCTCCCCATTTAAATCCAAAATGTTCTCGTTTATCTTGAGCTTGAAGTTCTGTTAAAAAGCTATAAATTGGCAAAGGATCAGCCTCAGTATTATGAGCATTAGATAACAATGGGAAAACCTGTTTGTTTTCTTTTTTTGATCTTAAATATATGCGACCATTTCTAATTGACACCATTATGTCATCTATAGGGATTTGATTTTCCTTAGGTAATGCACTATTTGCTAGATAAGGAATCTCATATTTTCTCAAATTAAGTCTAGATAATACATTGCCTGTTCTAGCTTCTGGTAAATGGACAATTTCAGCATAGATTATATCATCTTCAATTTCTTTATTTAATATTTCTTCTATGTAATCATAAATCTTTTCATCTACATGGCTAAATCGACTGAGCAGATATGTCCCTGTACTTCCCCCAAATCCAGACATATAAAAAAGTGGCTTAGAATCTTCTTCATATATTCTTATAATAGTTGAAAAAGTGTTTGGAGCTTCATCCCAGCTAGAATTAAAATCTAAAAGATCATTTTCATTTAATTCTATAATATCATTTTTACTCTTAAAACATTCAAATAATTTTTTTATTAGTATTCTATCTAACTTTGTTTGATTAATTTTTTGTGTAAAATTCACTTTATCAAATGATTCACTTGAGTGCGGTAAATCATCTATTAAATCTGAATAGCTGTAACTATCAGCATCTTCGTTTTCTTCACCAAAACCGACACCTGTTTCAACATCTAAAGCTAATGTTAAAGGCACTTCCTCTTCTTCAAATCTTTGGTAAAATTTTCTTTTAAAATTTTCTAATTTTTTATACTCTTTTTTAGTAGATATTAAATTTAAAATATTTAAACCGCCTATAACATTATCAATAATTTGGTAGCTTAATACATTTGAATTAGTGTTTACATAAAGATCTGTTTGAAATAAAAATTTTTTATTTACTTCAATTTCAAACTTTTTAGTCAATTCTATAACTTCATTGTAAGAATTAAGATTAAAGACATCAATGTCTTTATCTAATTCATTAACTTTAAGACTTATCTCCTCTAAAAGAGGAAGCACATTCTTATTATTTACATTGTCTTTTATTATATCAAAATAATTTTCACCAGTTACAGTAGGATATATTGAGCTAGTTAAAATTTGACTATCAATTAATTCATGTACAAAATCCAAAGCATCTTCCTTTGTGATTTCATCATCTATTATGAATTTTATCAAATCTTCAATTTTTAACCCAATTTCACATTTTTTAAATAGATTCACTAAGAAATCATTGGCATCAATTGCCATCAAAAAATGCTTTCTTATTGAGTTTACATATTGAAATTCAACGTATCTAAATTGATTTCCTATTTTATAAAGCGAAGAATTGGGATAATATTTAAGCTCATTTCTTATTTCTCTATTTGATTCAAGATGAAGTGACAATGAACATAAAAAATTCATATCCAGTTTTGTTACTCTTTTATGTTTTTGAATATCTTGTAAAGAAATATTAGTTTCTTCATCAATTTCACCAATTGATAAACCACTAAAAAGCCCAAATGGAGTGCTTCGAGTACCCATTCGTATTAAATATTTTAATAATGCAAATACTAATTTTTCATCTGTAGGTTCATGCTCCCTAGCTAAATATTTTATCATCTCGTTGTATAACTCTGGAGATGCTAAATAAATTGCTTCGGAAATTATACTTTCAGAACACAACTCACGTATTTTATAAATATCTAAATTACTTACAACATTTAATGATAATAAAGGTGTTCTTAAGATATATTTGTTAAATGGAATATAATTAAATTGGTGATTCATTCTGTGCTTTTATCATTAAGCACCAAAAATATTTTTTAAAAAGTATATTTTTTACGGTTTTGAAAATAAATATTTACGGTTTTTAAATAATATCAATTTCAGTATATTAAAAAATTATTAGCTACATATGAGATTTATTGATAAAGGTTAATTTCGGACTCATCATCTTTTGGGATGATTGAGGTATAATTTTCCTTTAGTTTCTTATCTGAAATCATATGAAACTCTAACATAAGAATTTCAGTAAGTTAATTATTATTTTCGACCTTATATACTTTTTTAGGCAGATGTACTTTAAAATAATTATGATGTTCTATCATTATGTCGATCTATTTTATAATTTCTACTTCGTTATCAATAAACCAACCATAATTAATTACATTTTTCTTCAATTCTTCTGGTGTATCCGTATAGGAGACAATTGCTAAACTTTCTTTAGCTCTACTACATGCAACATAAAATAATCTCAAAGTTCTATCAATTCCAGTTTCCTTGCCTTCATCAATGTTCTTTTGATCCGTTGAAGTCAATGGTTTTATTCCAAACAATTTATCATAACTGAACATAAACCCTTTTGATTCTTCATCATCAATAATTACCATTACTCTGTCAAACTCTAATCCTTTAACTCCTTGATGAGTTCCAAAAGCAGATTCTTCATTTATATATTTGCTATATTCTATTATCTCTGAAAACTTTACTGTTAAGGCAACTTCCCAAGCTCCTAAAATATCATCATCTTTATCTAAATCTTCCTCTTCTTCATTTTCAGTCACTTCAGCGCCTGTTCTAGCTAAGACTAATTTCAAAGTAGATGGGATTTTAAACAGCTTAGTTTCATTAATTTTTTTTAATATTTCTAGTAAAGTTGGTTGGTTTCCATCACCCCACAAGGACATTAATTCATTTACTTTTTCATTAGTTGAATGAAAAGCAATTAACTTATTCGCTTCTTTTAAAAGTGTTTGTTTGTTAACTAACTCTGAATGCTTTTTTATAACATTGGCAACTTCAAATTTGTTGTTATTTATATATGCTTGATACAATGCTAGAACTATTTTAGAAAACAAATTAATAGATATTGAAGTTCCATCTAATAAACTCGTTTTAATCTTGTCAACAGCATAAAGAGGATCGAAAAATGTAGAAAACCCCATTCTTCTAGCTGCCATGTGGTGTTCTAAAGTTAGCGTCATAACATCGGTATCATAGTCTTCCCATTTCTCATCATTTGTAAAATCTTTCATTTTTTGACATATGAGATTTTCTACTTCAGGTTTGCTTTTCGTTCGTGAGACAGCGAATAATCTAACGATACCTCCTGTATTTTCAATTCTTGGAAGTTGTTCTTGACCATCTATTTCGCTTCTTATTTTATTAATTAAATCTATTATTCTTGACTTAGAACGATGATTCATTTTTTTTGCAGGTTGAATCCAATCTTTAGGTAATTCAACACCAAGATTCTCTTTACCATCAGCATAAATTCTCTGCATTGTATCCCCGAAGAGCCCTAGAGATAGCTTTTCTTTATATTCGCTTTGAAGGTCAAATAATGCATCTATTAACTCTTTTTTAGTATCTTGACTTTCATCGATAAGAATAACTGGAAATTTGTTTAATAATATTTGCTTAAACAAAGTCTTCGATTTGATGAAATTTGCGGCAATTGATATAACTTCACTATGATTCAAAGAATCCTTAGTTATATTATCTCCATTAGGATTATAGATAAATTTTTGAATTTTACCCAGAGTAGCTAACCTTTCCTTTTTTGACTCAATTTTCTTAGCTCTACCTATTGAAGTTTTATTATTCAAATCTCGGCTTTTAGACTGCTGTTCTTCTAGTTCAGCTATTTCCACGACTAAGTTGTTAGTAATCCACGCTTTAATATCGGGAGTGAAATTTCTAATCAGTTCCCATGAAAAACTATGGATTGTACTTACATTAAAGATACTACTATGCTCTAATCTTCGAGTAATTTCATCAGCTGCTGCGTTTGTATAAGTTATAATCGCTATTTTTTTATTTCGAAACTTAAAATTTGTTCCATGTTGCTCTTTAAAAAGTGAAAGCACATTAATTAATGTTCGGGTCTTTCCAGAGCCCGCACCAGCAAATAAGAAAAAACTTTTAGGTGAAGTCGGATTAATACATTCGTAAATCTCACTATCTACATGATTGTCTATGTCATTATTATGTTCAGCCATAATTATGGATTTAGTCCTAGTTTATTATTTTTAAGTTGTTCTTCAATCCATTCCAATCCTTCCTTTATGTATATTGGAGTATTTATATTTTTTGGGTCTTCAAAATACAATACATCGAGGGCAAATTCAGCCTTTTTTGCTTGAGGGTCAGTAATAATTGAGTATGTCTCTGTAACAAATTCTTTCAAATCATCCTTTTTTGAAGCATCAACCATTTTTCTTAATAGACCCGTAGATTTATCAATCAACTTAAAGCCTTCTTTATTCTCGATTACTAGCGAATCCTCAAATGTGTAAGGACTTGCAGAAATAGTGCTACCTCCATTCACGAGCTCTACCGTTTTTTGATATGCAACTCGAATAAGCAAGTCAGATTTTACCTTTTCATCAAAAGTTAAGTTCAATAAATCGTCGAGAAGTTCCTTTCGGGGATGCCAAGTTTTCAGAGTATCGTTATTTGTTTTAAAATTTTTACCTAATTCGGGTTGACATTTCTTCCCATTATTATTTGGGTCAACTGAATCAATATCCGTTATGACCAAACATATTATCCCTAAAATCTCGATTAATGGTTTTAATCTATGAGCATGACTTCCTCCAATTTCTAAAATAGTTATATAGCAATTATCTAATAATGGATGGAAATTTTTTATAAAGTGAGGAATGAGCATTCTTTCTGCCGGTCCCTCAACTAAGATAACTGCATCGGCAAAAAATATATCATTATGAGTAGTATTTAAATACCTTTTTGTGAATTTAGTAGATTCATCTTCCGTTCCAAAAGTTGTGGATAGATTTATTACTTCAGAAGTCGATAAAGCACTAGAGACATTTCTCTTAAAATATCTCAAACTAATAAATTTATGATGAGCAAGGTAGCTTGAATGAGTACTTATAACCAATTGAGTTGTAAAATCTTTCTTGTCTTCTAAATTTACGTTATTTCTTAAAACACTATAGGCTTTTTTTATAAAAACTTGCTGGACTTGAGCGTGCAAATGTGCTTCAGGTTCTTCAATCAAGACTAAATGTAGTGGTTCAATTATTTCATCTTCATTCATAGAGTTTTTACCTACTCTCATCCACTCATCTCTAAATCTGATTAACTTGAATATAATAGATATTAAATTCTGATACCCTAATCCATTATATTTTTCTGGAAGTGATAATTCTTCATCAAGATAATATTGAACTGCTGAGTCGTGCTGAAGACCGTCAGAAGTAGAAACTTGAGTTGAAAGTTGAATTTGGGGATTTCCAAATCCTGGATAATTTAAGCCTTCGAGTTCAGACAGAGATGTTTTAAAACTTTCTTTTAAATTCTTGTCAAAAGCATCTTGGGCAGCATTAATGGATTCTAAAGCATCTAAATCGCTCTCTGTAGGTTCTAATGTTGGATTTAAGTGTTTGTCATAGTATGCTCTTAATTGAGATGATAATTTTTTATCATTTTTACTTTCTGAACTATCTGAATTCGCATCGCTGAACCCTCGTTGTGCATTTATTATGTCGATTCTTATAAGCCCCTTTAAAACGTCACCATCTAAAGCTATATTATTCTCAGATAACTCTTGTCTTTCAGAGGATTTTTCTGGGTCGAGTAAATACGTTTTTACTGTAAAATGTGAACTTAATTTCCTTTCACAAAAATCCCAAAATGTTTTTGGCCATAGCTTAAATTTTTTGCCTTTTTCGCCTAATAGTGAATTTGCTTTATTATATGACGTTAAAAATTCTTGAATCAAATCAATCATTTCCTTTGGTTCATATCGCAATCGTATTCCAAGTAATCCTCCTTTCCAGTCCAAAGTCGGTATAATGTGGCTGACATAGTGAAGTTCACTATCTTCGACTTTAATCCAAAGGTCTAATGTAGGAAGATAGTTTTCCAGTACCTTAATTGATTGCTCTTCTTCTTTCAATTCTTCACTAGTAACCCAATTTTCGGCAATTTTATTCAACTCTTTCCAATTGTTTAATGTGAAATCTTGAGTTTTAAAACTTTTTGTTTTGAGGAAAATAATTAAAGCATCCATAGCAGTTGTTTTACCACTATTGTTAGCGCCTACAAAAATTGTCTCTTTTTCTGAGAAATCAATTTTGCAAGATTGAAGCTTTCTAAAATTTCTAATTTCTATGAAGTCGATTTTCATTTATAGCTGGTGTTTTTAATAGTTAGAAAATAATATTATCTTTAGGAAAATATTACATCATTTCCGAATCATTTTAAGAAAAAGTAATGATAATTATTATGTGCAAGATAAGGAAACGATTTTTATTTGTGAAGAATTTAGACTTATAACAAGCTTTGTTTACTCTATGAATTAAAATTAGTAATTCAATGACTATGAAACTCTATTAAATATATTTATAAAATAATATTTTTTTATTTAACTCTAAAAGTGTTTCGAATTAGGAGACTAAAATAAAATTCAATCTTAAATATTCTTTTTTGTATTATTGAAATAATCTTAAAACATTAAAGACAGTATTCTTTGCTATCGGATTGTTTGTAGAATAGAAACTTTTAAGCCTCTTTTTTAACTAATTCTTGCATGTCATAATATTCAATTGCACTTTGTTTTAATGAATTAGTACTCCATTCTGCCCATTCATTTGTGTATGGGTTATAACCACACTTTAAAGGTTTAGAGAGATCAATATCCTCTTCAAAATGAGTTCGTTCAGTATAAGCTCTACAATCAGTACAGATATGACGAAATTCGCAATCTTTGCAAACTGCTATCACATCTTTATTTACATTCCAATATTTTTTAAAATCGGGATGATTTAATGCTTCTTCTAAAGTAGTTTCTTTGATGTTTCCAAAATGTTGTGGCATTGATGGGCAATTTCGGATATAGCCATCTTTGTCGATGGAGATTTTTTTATGAAGGCAAGAATTATGATTTAGAGATTCAAGAACTTTTGACTGATTTGCGCTAAAATCATTTATTCTCACCACTCCACAAAATTTAAAATCTTTTAATTCTAAAATAGAATAAATTAAGTCAAAATAATGATTTTCATTAAAGTTTTCAACTTTATCATTATGGGCATTAAAAAACACCAATTTCGTTAATACTCCTACACTTATTCTGCTAATTAAATCAGTTGTGTAGAGTTCATCAAAAGGACAAATTATTTCTAACGATTTTACCCTTGTATTTTTAAAAAGTTTTTCAATATTCTCAAAGTCTTCTTCAAATAAAGGTTTATCAAATTTAAAAGCTATATCCTTACAAGATATTTCTTCTAAATTATCTACAATTTTTTTAAAATAATTTGAATCAAATTTAGTGCTGTAAATAATAGAGTTTGTTACTTTAGATGAATGATTAAATTTTAAATTCATATCTGGAAATAAATCATACTCTGTGTCTTCGACGTAGAATCCATATTCGTTATCTATGATAAAATCTATATATTCTTGGATGATTATTTCATTTTCTAATCCGTAGTATTGAAAAATTTCTTTAACACTAATCTTTGTTTTTATTTTTTCAATAAAAAAGTACAAATCATTTGGTATTAATTCGCTTTTCTCTCTCTGTAAATCACAAATCGTTGAACGATTTGCACCTTTTACGCAAATAATGTTTGTATAAAACTTCAAATACTTCATTTTTAAAATCTAAGTATTGATTTAAAATGTCTGAATACTGGGAATCTGTCTGAATTGTATTTTAATGAAGATATATTTTTCCTAATACCAGCTTCAACCCTATTAACTTGTCTAATTTCAGTCATCAATATTGATAGAGGAAGAAACTCCTCATTCAAAAATTCTTGTTTTAAACTTTTTTTAGTTTTCATATATTAAATATTCTGCAATTTTGTTTTCTAAGTTATAATTACATGGCTTAGATACCATCCCAAATTGTCCCACAGGATTGACTTCTAAAAAATAGTGATTTAATTCATTATCAACTATAATATCTACTGAACCAGAATTTAAACCAATCTTATTCATGAAAACAGTTAAGTTATTTTTCACATCATTTGGTAATATGTATGGAATTGTTCTGTTAGGTTTTTTTTTGTCATAATTTCGAAAATCTATTTTAGTTTTTTCATTTAATTGTGAAAAAATTGCCATACTAAAAGTATCGCCTTCTAAATAAAAAGTTCTTATTTCATATTTTTTTTCAATTTTTTCTTGAATAAGTGAATTCCCAAAACTTTTATAGTCTCGATTTTTAATTTCTGTAGTTAGCAAACTCATAAAAGTATCAGAATTAATACTAATATAAGGATTTTCATTAATAGGCTTTGTAATTAAACTATCTTTAAAATTAAAATTTTCGAAACTATTTAAAATAAAAGTCTTTGGTATTAAAAATCCTAATTTAGATGCTATATCAAGCATAATCAACTTATTTACATTCATTCTCGTATAGCTTCCCAAACACTTCTTTTTAGACATTAAATAAAGAATGTATTCATTTAGAACTTGAGTTTCTTCATTTAGAAACTCTCCAATTTTATCATTTGAAAAATTTTTTTTTAATGATAAAACCGATCTTCTAAACCAAATTGATTTAACATCATTTAAAAACACTTCTTGATTTTGTTCATTTTTGATGAAAAAATGAATCCCATCATTTGATCTAATTTCGAATTGATCATCTTCATTAAACCTGTAAAAACTAACTTTTCGACTTATCAACCAATCAATAACTTCAATTGTTGAATAATCATTTTTCTCACTAAAAATTAATACCATATATACTCACAAAAAAGCGTCTCATGGAGACGCTTTTCATTAACATTTAACCCAACCTTTTTCTCCTGGATATTGATTAAATGTTCCATCAAGTTTAAAACCTGAATCACATAATCCATTTTGAGGACTTTGTCCAGTTGTTACACCTTCCTCTCGCAAAGAATCTTCAGCTGAAGATATCATTGCTAAACCTCCCGTTACTTTCTCTAAACCTAAAGAATTAACTGCTTCATTCTTAAAGGTAGATAATGATTTTAATTTTCTCATAATTTAATTTTAGTGTTAATAATTTAAAATTCTTTTTTTATACCAAAAATCTTGATATTCTACACTTGGCAATCCTATTTGGAATCTTCTATAATTAATTTTTTTTACAAATTCTTCGTCCATTTTCCAATTTTCATCTAAGCTAAGAATGTGATAAAATGATTTATTAGTTTTATCAATATGCCATCTATCTACCATCATTGCATAAATCCGTGGGCTACAAGTTCCATTTTTCACAAAAAAGAATAATTTTTCTTTAAAAAACTCATAATCCCCCCCGTAACTCATATGATTAAAAAAAAGATCTAATGAAAAATTATTATTATCGTTTGAGCTTAATTTTCTAAACGTACCAATTTTTTTATCACTTGGAAAACCTACACTCAAAATATATTCTTTAAATATCGAATTATGAATAGAATCAGTTATGGAAACAATATTTTTGTCGTAAGGTTTCATATTTCTTACTCTTTGATCCTCTGCATTCATGTTTCCTAATTTTTTCCTGAAAACCGTATCTAACTTTTTCACATAACTTTCATGAAAACGTTTTATTTTCTTTTCATTAAAATTTGAATTAACCAAAGCTATATTAAGCAAACTATCTTTTTTTAAATTTGAATAATTGTAACCATAATTCAAAATTATTTTCTTAAATTTTACTTTATTAATCTTTTTTAAAATTACTGCAGACTTTAAGTAGTTTTCATACTCAAAATATAAAGTCATATTTAAAGGCTCATACTTTTTGAATAAACTATCCAAAATGCTATAAGAATGAAAATAATTTCCACTTAAGAATAAACTATCTGCTTCATATACTTTTAAATAGTATGGTATATAATTTGCATCTTTATCTCCAATTCGAACATAATTAGTCTTACAAGAAATTAAGGAAAACAAAACAAATATTATACAAAAACTTTTTACTTTCATTTTGCTAATATATATCACTTAAAAACAAATAATTACGGTTTTAATTTGAAATAATTACGGTTTTTGTATTTGTATCAGTTTTAACATTTATATTAAATTCTTAGTCAGTTAATTTTAATCAAATTATAAATTATTTATACATTAAATGTATCGTCTTCAACAATCTCTTTTACGAAAAAAATTAAATCTTCTCTATTAAATTGTTCAGGATACTCATAACCATTTATGAAAATTACTGGTGTATAATTAAAATTATTTTGAACGCACCAATTATTATGATTTTCATAAAATGAATTAATAATCATTTCATTAGTATTCACAAGTTCATACTTATTTAACCATTCATCGACATTTTTATTAATAAACCAATCTTTAAATGAATTTATAAAATAATTCTCATCCTTCTGAATGAAGTTGTTAATTACACTAATATAAAATTTTCTTCTTTTTTTATCCTCATTTTCAAGATTTGTTTTGATAATTAATTGAACTAGAATATCATTATTAGTATCTAATATTTTGTCAACAATCTCGTGTACTTTTTGACAATGACCACAGAATGGGTTGGTTATTACGGTAACGATAGTCTTTGAGTTTTTATTCCCTAAAACAATTGGCGTTTTAGGTAATGTTATCTTTGATGAGGATAATAAAGAATTTTTAAAAATTTGATAATTTCTTTGAAACTTTAATGCTTTCAATTTAAATTCTTTCAAATCCTTTTTTTCTACTAAAATCTCTTTGATTGAAATCCATAAATATGAAACACATCCAAACAAGAAGCTGAAAAGTAAAAATAAATTTAACGGAAAGACATTACTGAAATTTATCCAAAAGTGTATATAAATTATTTCGGATAAAGAAATTAGAATTATTACTAAACACAATGGGCACCATTTCTTTTCTAAGAATTTTTGATAATAAATTGAAATAAAAAAAAGTGGAGAGGCCAATAATAACAGATAAAAAATAACCTTAATAAAGTTTCCTTCAATATTTAATAAAATTGAAAAAAATAAACCTACAAATTGAAATACAAAAAAAAGGATACTTAAATCACTCAAATTTATAATTTTAAAAAAACTCCATTTATTTGAATTAACTACTGAAGAACAACTTGTTGATTCCGTTAAGTCACAAAACTTATTAAAAAAATCATTTTTCGACTCAAATAATTCTCTAATTGTAGCGAAAGAAAAGATTAATCCTAAAAGGCTAAAAAAGAAAAGAAATTTAATTTTAAAATCACTTTCTGCAAAAAATAGAAATAGTAAAAAAATAGAAACAAAAGAAATACCGAAAAACAAATTTGTTCTTTTTGATTTTGACGGAATCATTTCAACCTTATTGTTTTCAACTAAAAGAATTATACCACTCCATCTTTCTTTTATACTCTCTTTAGTGAGCTTTTTTCTTTTATTATTTTCGTCAAAAAGAACTAAATCATATCCGCTTTTTTCAATAAGATATAGCTGTGTCTCATTATTTTCATTTTCCAAAAGAACGACAAATCTTTTAGGGAGAATATCAATTTCAAAAAGATCTACTTTAATCATTGCGTTTTCAATGCCGAAGAAATCTAATGTGTCAATTATAGACAAAACAGAAGGATAATTAGGATGAGAACTAACCTGAAATATAAACTCAGATTTATCAATATAAATATTCTCTTTTTCGAAATATTTAAACAAAAAATTGTATGAATTACTCATGATTACTTTAAAGCTTCTAAGATTTGATTATACAACAATTCCCCCTCAGAAGGTTTCTTGGTATTTGGTAAAACTAGATTTCCTTTTGCATTAAATAGTAGATATCTTGGTATATAAACTCCTTGGGGCTCATTTAATAATTTTTGTAACGACTCCTGAATTTTATCGGAGGCAAAAACATGATTCCCTTCTAAATAATTTCGCTTTATATTAGGTTGCCACTTAACAATTTCTTTATCGTTATCAATAGCAATATAAAGCATTTCTATATTGTTAGTTTTTAAAAAAGCAAATAATTTTTGCGAGTGTGAAAATTCTTGAAAGCATGGTGCACAATATGCGGCCCATAAATCTACAAAAACTGGTTTCCCTTGAAAATTATCCTTAATAATAGAACTTATATCATAACTTCTAATCTGGTTTATGTATTCAAAATTATTGTTAATAAAGTATCCATAAGCTAAAGGCTTGAAGGAAACAACTTTTTTGTTCTTTAAGTGATTCTCTAAATATTTGTAATATTTACTATTAGGAAATATTTTTTTAAATTGTTTTAGATCATCTTCGTTTAAACGATCATTAACTAAAAGATAAGCAAACAATTTTTCCTGATATTGTAATGGTATGTAGTTGTAATATTCTCTAGCGTTTTTATTTTTCCACAAATTTTTATTAAAGACTTTTTCATCAGTTCCACTTTCTTTAATAAATTTTGAAGTTGCTTGTAAACTATTAAAAAAACTAATTGAGGCGAAAGAATTAAATTTTTCATTAAATGGATTAAATTCAAACATTAAATTGTTTAATAAATCTATAAATTCACTTTTGGGAAGCTTTGTCTTAGAAAACTCTTCTTCAATTCTAAAAATATCTTCAATAATACCTTTTGAATTGTCTGCTAAAGATGTTTCAAGATATAATTTTGAAATCTGGAAAATTTGATTTGAAATCTTATTATCATCGTATAAACTTTGTAATTTTGATAATGCAATTTTATATTCATTCTTTATTGCATTTAAAATTTCAGAACCTCTATTTGCTGCAAAAATAACAGGTCTTAATTTTTTAGATAATTTTTGGTATTTATAAACGGTATCGGTATTTATAAGTAATAATACGTCATTATTTTTTCCAACATAATGAATATTATATATATTGTCTTGATTTTTAGTAATATTCAAAATAATAGTATCATCAGGTTCGAATATAATACTAATACCTGGATTAACTTTTGAAAAACTAAAATTCATGTAGCCTGAATTTATAGAATTAAAACTCAATATTGCTTGATTATTTTTTGTGTAAATCGTATCAGTATTTGATAGATAATATGCAGCATCATCATTAATACTTTTGCTGGCTACAATAGCTACAGAATCTGCCACATTTTCAAAATTCAGTTTAATAGAAACATTCTGAG
This sequence comes from Flavobacterium sp., assembly GCA_044361155.1. Classification (GTDB taxonomy): domain Bacteria; phylum Bacteroidota; class Bacteroidia; order Flavobacteriales; family Flavobacteriaceae; genus Flavobacterium. The sequence goes on along the minus strand of JBIKJF010000006.1, from coordinate 86,761 downwards.
AAAACCCGAATTGAAAAAAAGTTATTAATATTATAAGAAATTTAATATTCATCAAATGTATTATTAAAAAAATTGAAAAAACAAAGGAGGCAAAAGCCTCCCTTAATACTTAGTAAAGCTTATGGAGCAATTGTTAGGCTTGCTTTGCTTCCAGAAGTACTACCATCGCATCTTGGTTCACCGCAACAAGCTACAGTAGCTCCGTCACAGTATCCGTTTCTGATACCATCACACCAACATTGAAATTCTTGAACATTAGCAATTCCACCAGAAATAAACTTCATTTCTGCTCTAGAAAGAGATCTGCTTAATTTTAAATCTTTCATGATTTATATTTTTAAAAGTTATGTTTCAAAAATATATTTTAATATATAAACAAATTACGGTTTTAATAATAAAGACTTACGGTTATCTGTTTTAGATTAATTTCAATAGTTTACACTTTGCAATCAACTCTTTATCGGTAACTTTTTGATTGAAAATTTGTGTTTTAATGGCTGCTTTTCTTTTCTCAATTGTACTTAGTGAAAGATTGATGTATTCAGGTAAATCTTTAGTTTGAATTCCTTTTTCCAAAAAAAGTAAAATTTGATTATCAAATTCATCCCAACCTAATTTTTTTTTAAGTAGTTGTTGAATTGCATTATTAATGGAAGGAGAAAAATAGTTTTCAATGTTTACAATTCTATCAAAAACTTCTGGGAACATTTCAAAATCGATATCATTCTTCGAAATAAAGCCCTCGGGATTCACTTGTTTATAAGTATTGAATAAGACTAATGATTCATTATGCATTGTAAGCATGATAATCATGCAGTCGGGAAAAGTATTTCTTATTAAAATAGCTACATCTGTACCGGATAATAATTTTTGCTCTCTGTATTCAGGTATACTAATATCTATTAGTGCTACATCAAAAGGAGTCTCACTTATTTCAGCTTGTTTGATTAACTTATAGGCAGTATGACAATCTGTGCCTTTATGAAAAATAGTTTCATTGAATTCTTCTTTTGATCTTATCAAATTTATGTAAGCATCTGAATTCATTGGATGATCATCGATGACCAAAATATTATTTTTTCTGTTTTTCATATTAAACCGTAATTATTGCTTTTCTAAACCGTAAAAAAAGATAAAAATGCAATCTAATTTGCACCAAATTTATACAAAACGTGTTAAAAACCTACATAATAGTTGATTTTTTAGCCACAATTGATGAAAATTTGAATGATTTTCAATCTTTTGAGGAATACTTATGTGTAGGTTATTGTAAAGATTATAAGTCTGCTTTAAACACCATTTTAATAAAAAAGCCGGATATCTTATTTTTTCATTTCTCTGATGAAATTCCGCTCACCTTATTATATGAACTAAAAGAGTTTACAGAGTACTTACCCTATGTTGTTGGAATACACAAGGAGGAGAAAATGGCTTACTCGGCTTTAAAGCATAATGCTTCTGATTTTATTTTATTGCCCCTACAAGAAATAGAAATCAGAAAATCACTGTATAAATTTTCAATGCAACAGCTTAAGAAGACCTCTGCTAAACTATGTGTTCGTTCTAATGGGGATTATCACTTTATAAGTTTGGATGATATTTTATACTTGAAAGCCGACAACAATACTACTGATATTCATCTTATATCTGGCAAAGTTATTTCAGGGTTTAAAACGCTGAAGTATTACGAGAGTCAATTACCTTCTTCTTTTTTTAGAATTCACAACAGTCATATTGTTAATCTTAATTATGTCTCAAGAATTAATGTAGGTAAATCAGATTGTTATTTACTAGACAACACCATCAAACTGCCTTTTTCAAGGACTTACAAAGAACAAATTGATTTAATAATCAAACGATTGGGATAATCTGATTTGTTAGTTACCCTTTAATTTATGTCATTCACTATTAGAAAGTTACCACTTACTAAAGGCGCTTTATTTTCCTCTTTTTTTTAGAAATCTCCTTCTAATTTTGACTCGTTCGAAACACAGAACAGTTGAATTCAATTTGGTTTTTTAATGAGGGAATTGGTTTAATAAAAGTAACCAAGCATTAAAAAACTACTGCTAAAGTGCTCCCAGCTTTTTCAGAAAATCATTTGCGGTGCCACAGCACCGCACAGCAAACTATTGTTCAATTTTTAAAATGATTTTTATGAAAATTTATGCTTTAATCGCAGTAGCTTCTGCCTGCTTATTAATTACTTCTTGTACGACGGATGATTTAGAGAATCAAAATGTGGAAACAACTAATTTACAGAATAACAATATAGAAAGTTATATGATAAAAGTTGGAGATTCAACAACTGTCATTTCTTCTACAATTGATGGGGAACCTGTCAAAACGAATGGAAAAGATGATTAATATTATAAAATAATCTAATAATAAAAGCTGTGCATTGCATGGCTTTTATTATTTTTGGTAAAACTAATTTATTTGAAAAAATCAATCATATTTTTATTATTACTTATCTCTTGCAACAATAAAGATAATAATTCATCAAAAAATAAACACTTTGATAGAAATTTTAATGAATTTAACCAAAGTCAAAAAAAAGTTTTTTTAGATTCATTATTACTAGACTTAAATGATTTTAAAAACGATTCAACAAAATCGAAACTACTTTTTGAAATTGCTGCAGAATATTATTATTTAAAAGAAATTAAACTATCCCACAAAGTAAGTAAGATTATTTTAGATGAAGCTAAATTAAGAAAAGATTCAATATCTATTGGAAAAGCTTATTACTACATTGGAGATTGCTATTTAGAATTTCAAAAAGATAGTGCATACTATTATTACAAAGAGTCTGAAAAATTTTTTCACAAATTAAAGAATAAAGATCTTTTAGCTAAGGTACATTATAATAAAGCTTATCTATTGTTTTATGAAGGAAACTATGTAGAAAGTGAAATAGAAGTAATTAAAGCTTTAAATTACTTAGAAGATAGCAAGAAATTAATAACTAAGTATCGTTGTTATTCTTTACAGGGATCTAATCATTTAGAATTAGAGGAATATGAAAAAGCATTAATTTATTTTAAAGAAGCTTCTAATGTTTTGATTGAGCTACAAAAGCAAAAAAAAGATATTGATTCATTTTATGATTATAATATTACTAATATAATAGATATTTGTAATGTATATGATGAACAAAAGAATTATTCCAAATCTGTAATTGAGCTTAAAAAAATTCTTAAGTCAAATCAAGTTCAAGATTTTCCAAATTTATATCATGCAGTCATAGGAAATCTTGGTTACTCTTTGATGAAGAATGGTAAATATGAAGAAGCTAGAGAATATTTTAAAAAAGCAATTGAATTAACTAAGAATAATAAAAACACACAAGGTTATCTCTATAAAATTATTAATTATGGCGAATACCATTTATTAACAAAAAATACCTTAAAAGCCAGAGAATTATTTAATGAAGCTTTACAACTTTCTAAGAAGTTAAATAATGGCAAAGAAATTTTAAAGACACTAGATTTTTTATCTGTTGCTGACAAAACCAACGCTTCCAATTACAAAACAGAATACATTCGTATTAATGATAGTATCGTAAAAAAGCAACGCGAGAATCGTGAAAAATTTGCGCGAATTGAATATGAAACAGACAAGGTAGAAGAAGAAAATAAAATATTGTCTAATAAAAACTTACTCTTGTTATCAGGTTTATCTCTATCGATTGCTGTTTTCTCAATTATACTTATCATCAGATACAGAATTTCCAGAAAAAAAGAACTTTATTTGATCCAGCAAAAAGAGCTTGCCGATGAAGAATTATTTAATTTAACTAGGGAATTTCAAACAAGTCTTGTGGATGCTAAAGAAGCCGAACAAAAAAAATTATCTAAAGAATTGCATGATGGAATAGTCAATCAAATCTATGGAATTCGAATGATGCTGGGTAGCCTTAATGCCAATTCAGATGAAGCTTCTATATCTCAACGTTTAGTATATATAAAAGAACTTCACAAATTAGAATCGGAAGTTCGAGATTTATCTCATGATTTGAATGCTGACTTTTCAAAATATGTTGGGGAGTTTAATTTCTTATTAGAACAATTGGTTCAAAATAATAATGTCATTGGAACTACGCATTTTATATCAGAGATTGCTTCAGAGATAGATTGGAACGTGTATTCTTCAGTTGTTAAAATCAACATTTACAGGATCTTGCAAGAATTGTTGCAAAACGTTTCTAAATATGCTGATTCTCAAAAATGCATAGTAACTATTTTTGAGCATGAAAAACAACTTGTTGTTGAGGTACATGATGATGGGATTGGTTTTGATGTAAATTCTTTATCAAAAGGTATCGGATTAAAAAACATAAGGGAAAGAGCCAAATCGATAGATTCTGAAATTGAAATTAAGAGTAATCCAAATGAAGGAACTACAATTAAACTAAAAGTAAAAATCGGAAGTTTATAAAGCTCCCGATTTTTTTACAGTCGTTTCTTTGAACATAAACTTATCCTTTAGAAGTTTCATATCCTCACTTACTTTTCTGTCTAGAACTTTAGCATAGTGTTGCGTGGTTCTCAAATTCTTATGGCCCAACATTTTGCTTACACTCTCAATAGGAACTCCATTTGTTAGTGTTACGGTAGTTGCAAAAGTATGCCGGGCAATATGAAAGGTTAGTTCTTTTTCTATTTCGCAAATAGCTGCTATTTCTTTTAAATAAGCATTCATTTTTTGGTTGGATAGGATAGGGAGTAGCTTATCTTCATTATGGCATTGTGGGTGGTTCTCGTATTTATCAATTATCATTTGTGTAACAGGTAGAATCGGAATTTTTGAAGCACTTTCTGTTTTTTGGCGGTGGGTTGAAATCCATTTTTCACCATCTATACCAACAATGATATTTGATTTGGTTAGGTTGTGCACATCGATGTAAGCCAAACCAGTAAAACACGAAAATAAAAAGATATCTCTTACTAATTCTAATCTATTCACTTTGAAATTTTTATTGAGTATTACTTCAATTTCTAATTCAGTTAAATACGTTCTTTCAACTTCTTTTACTTTTCCTTTATAATTTAAGAATGGGTCTTTATCTAACCACCCATTTACATAACATTGTTTTACAATTTTACCAAAGTTTCGAATGTATTTTATGGTTGAATTGTTATTGCAGTTTTTGGTGTTTCTCAAATAGAAATCGAAGTCGTTAATAAAGGCAATGTCTACTTTTTTAATTGAAATGTCATTTATCTTGTATTGATTTTTTAGAAATTCTCTGGTATGGCTTAAAGTGGTTTCATACTTTTTGAAGGTGTTATTGGAAAATTCTTTTCCTATTAGCTCTTTCATTCTCTTGTTATGGTCTTCAAAAATGATGAGCAGTTTTCGTTGGTTTTCTTCAATACCTAATAGTTTATTTTTGAACGTTTGGGCATTAATTTCTTGATCATTGTTAACCATCCACTTTTCGGTTTCGTATGCTTTATTTTTAAGGATATCTAGATAGCTATTAATTAGTCGGGCTTCTTCTGAATTTCCTTTTATTCTGCCTGCTTCTTTGTTCCATTTTGCTTTATCTACAAATTTGGAAGTACTGAGTTCGATGCGAATTCCATTAATGGTTATTCTTTGATAAATAGGGTATAAGCCTTTTTTGGATGCTTTTGCACTTTTCAAGTAGAAAAGTATGGACATTTTGTGTTTCATTTTGTGGTAACCTTTTCGTTATTCAAATTAATTATTTTAGTTCTTTTTGTCAAGATGTTCATCTTTTGAACTGCTTGCTGTCATTGACTTTACAAGAAATTCGGTTACCCTATTTTTAATTTTTTTCGGGTAACCGATTTTTGTTTCAATGGTTTGGGATTTAATAGATAATTTGAATAGTGGTTAAAACATAAAATCCTGTAAATCATACGATTTACAGGCTTTTAGTCTGTTTTGAATTTGTTTTAGTGGAGTCGCCGAGAATCGAACTCGGGTCCAAACAAGCAATCAAAAAGCTTTCTACACGTTTAGTTCTTAATTGGATTTTCGTCAAAAAGCAAGGCCAAGAACAGCCACTTTTTGCTTAGCTTTATTAATGTCAGAAAGGATTTAAAGCATTACCTCTCCTAGGTTTACTTTTACGGTTCACCTTAACCAATCGCCATAAACCAAGGCTTTTGAGGTGAATCCAGCTTTCCTACCTTGTAGGAACGTGGCAAAATCGTACTTAAATTCGGATTATGCAGCTAAAGCGTAGTTATTTTCGCCGTTTATGTGTTTGAACTTTTGGATTTACGAGCTAAAAGTACAATGCTCGACGTGCTTACAAATTAATTCCACTTGCTGTCAAAACCAGTCGACCCCATGTTTTTGTTCAGTGTTCAGTGTTCAAAATCAGACCACAAATATACTTCTGAATTATCTTTTAAACAATTATAAATAACAAAAGATTATGCACAAAGTAAAAAACTGCTAAGTGAAAAACTGTGACTGCCTACTTATTTTTCCTCTTCGCAGCTCTTTTCTTTTCAACGCCACGATTGGTCGGTTTCGTTTTTCTTGGTTTTGTTTTGGCTGGTCCGCCAAGATTTACTTGCTTATTTTTTTCAGATTTTTCATGAAATGCGGCGCCACCTTCAAACTTTGGTTTTTTTAGTAGAAATTTAATTTTCTTTTTATCTTTTTCAAATTCTAAAAGACGTGTTGCAATTTCGATATCAGACGGAATTTCAAGTATTTTAATCTCTTTTTCCATCAAAATTTCCGCTTGAATGAAAATTTCTTCTTCATGTGGCGCAACAAAACTTATCGCAATTCCCGATTTGTCTGCTCTTCCTGTTCGTCCTATTCTATGGATGTATTGTTCTTCAACTTCAGAAAATTCAATATTGATGACATGCGTTACATCTGAAATATCTAATCCTCTCGCCATTACATCAGTTGTAATAATTCCACGAAGTTCTCCTACTTGGAACGAAGCCATCGTGTTCAAACGATAATTTTGAGATTTATTAGAGTGAATTAACCCAAATTGCTCAGGAAATTCGTCCTCTATAGTGCTAGCCACCATATCGGCAATCTTTTTGTTGTTCACAAACATCAAAATGCGACTCATACTCTCATCTTCTCGAAGTAAACCTTTCAATAAGTTCAACTTTGTCAGAAAATTAGGGGTTTTATAAGCTAATTGTTCAATTTTCTCTAATGGCGTTCCCGATGCTGCGAGAGTAACTTCTTCTGGTAAATCAAAATATTCGTCCAACATGGCATCAACTTCATCTGTCATTGTTGCAGAAAATAGAATGTTTTGACGTTTGTTTTTCAGCATGGTTAGTACAGAAGTGACTTGTGTTCTAAAACCTAAATTCAGGATTTCATCAAATTCATCGATAACTAATTTTTGAACAGAATCAAATCGGATAACATTATCCAAAGCCAAATCCATGGTTCTTCCTGGAGTTCCAACTAATATATCAATTCCTTGATAAACGGCTTTTTTCTGCGTATTTATATTAACACCACCATAAATTCCGAGTGTTCTTACGGACATATATTTGGTTAGACTTTCAATTACATCCACAATTTGAACAACCAATTCACGTGTTGGAACCAAAATCACAATTCTCGGTGAATCGGTAGCAATAAATTTCCATTGTTTTAAAAGTGGTAATAAATAAGCAAGTGTTTTTCCAGTTCCGGTTTGTGCAATTCCCATCACATCTCTTCCTGACATAATTACGGAAAAAGATTTTTCTTGAATAGGTGTTGGTGTGGTCAATCCTAATTCATCAATTGCTTTTTGTAATGATTTAGGAAGATTAAATTGCTCGAAAGTGTTCATTTTACTTATAATTTGGCGCAAAGGTAAGCATTTCTTTTTTAGTCGGAAAAAGAGTGGTTTTAGTAGATATCTTATGTAAGTTAAGTTTAAAAATAGTGAATTTTTAATTGAGTTTTATACAAATTGTTTAAATAGAATATTTAACGAAAATTCAATAATGAAAACAATTGTCAGTCTGATCCTGTCGAAGATCTTTTTATCATTTTATAAAGGAGTTATTTTAGTGAAGCACTCCGACAAGCTCATGCGACATTAACGTTTCTATTTGATATTATCTAAATAATTACTAATTTTTAGTCAATAAAAAAACCTTCTTCGTTGTTGAAGAAGGTTTACTATTCTATAGAATAGGTCTAATTACAACTTGTGCATATTCTCAGCCAAAGTCTCAATGAATTTTGAAATCGGACCTTTGATCATCATCGCCATCATTGGATTGAAATCACCATCAAAATCTAATTTTACTTCGCTAGAATTTTCAGAAATGGCATCGATACTCGCCACCAATGTAAAGGGAAGTTTCTCACTTGCCGCAGCAAGATTCACTTTCGAATGTGGAACACCTTCTTTCAAACGTAATTTGATTTCTGGCATACCTTTCAAACCAAAGTTGAAAATATCATCACCAAGAACTTCAAATTTAGCGATGTTCTCAGGCATTAATTTTTCAAAATTTTTAACATCAGACAATTGAGTATATAAATACTCAGCCGATTTTTCTACAGTAACTTTTGGACTTTCTAAGTTCATAATTTTTTATGTCTTACTACTTAATACTTTAATCTTGATACTTAAACACCCCAAGTTGATGGACTTTTTCTCCATTCTTGTAATGTTTTTTGTTCTTCTTCCGTAATGTATTGTTTTTCTACAGCAAGATTTAATAGATGTTCGTAATTGCTCAATGTATTCAAATTTACATTTGCATTTTTGAAGTTTTCTTCGGCAACATCAAATCCGTAAGAGAAAATAGCTAACATTCCTTTTACATTTGCTCCGGCTTCTTTTAAAGCTTCAACAGCAAGCAAACTACTATTTCCTGTCGAAATCAAATCTTCAACTACAACAACATTCTGACCTTTTTGTAAAAAACCTTCCACTTGATTTTGTCTTCCATGCTTTTTTGGCTCTGGTCTAACGTACACAAATGGCAGTCCTAACACTTCTGCAACAAGTATGCCAATGCCAATTGCGCCAGTTGCAACACCTGCAATGACATCTGGTTTACCATAAATTTCTTCAATTTGCTTAGAAAATTCATCACGAATGTAATTTCTAATCGCTGGAAATGAAAGCGTTAGACGATTGTCGCAATAAATAGGTGAGTTCCAACCCGAAGCCCACTTAAAAGGATTTGACGGATTCAATTTAATTGCATTTATTTGTAAAAGCAATTCGGCTGTTTTTTCGGCTGTTTCTTTATTAAAAATCATACTGCAAATGTATAAAGTTTTTGTGAACGATAAACCACTTTTTTTAACAAATGAAGTCGCAAAGGAAACCGACTTTCAATTGTTTTTACTTGAAAGTATTGACATTGAACAGCTTATTGTAAAAATGTTCAACAATAAGATTAATAAAGCTTATTTGTATTATCCTGACGAAAAGGAAATTCTGAAAAAAGTAAAGGAAAAAATCCCTGTAAAAAAAGCTGGTGGCGGTTTAGTTTACAACAAAAATGGTGAAGTTTTATTCATTTTTAGAAACGGAAAATGGGATTTGCCAAAAGGCGGTTGCGATAAAGGCGAAGAAATTGAAGCTTGTTCTGTAAGAGAAGTGGAAGAAGAAACTGGTGTTCAAGGTTTGAAAATTACTAAAAAACTTCAAAAAACATATCATGTTTTTAAACGTAATGGTGAGTATCGATTAAAAATCACGCATTGGTTTGAAATGAAAACCGATTTCGAGGACAAATTAATACCTCAAAAAGAAGAAGGAATTAAAAAAGCGGTTTGGTTAAAACCCGAAGATGTCCATGAGGCTTTGAAAAACTCGTACGAAAATATCAAACTGTTGTTTGAAGAAGAAAGTATGTTAAAGTAGTTACTCCATTATCCTATAAACTGGATATTGCAAATGCGCTTTTTCGTAATAAATAGAATTTTTATGAACCCAATCCAATTGTGCTTCTGGGTTTTCTGCAAAGGATTTATCTTCTAATTTCTTTTGTTCTAATTTAGCTCTCAATTCTGGATTTTTATTCAAATATTCATTCGCTAAATCTTCAAAAACATAGTCGGAATAACCTTCTTTTTGTTGTAACAAAGTGTCAAAAAAGTTCCAATTGAAAAAGCTGTCCATTGCTTCTGGTTCTAAGGTTTCTACAAGAAATTTCACGCCCATTTGGTCGGTTTTGAACAAATAATCACCTTTTCTAAAATTCATCTTTATTTTAGAACTTACAATTTTTGTACTGTTGTGTGGATAATGTCCTTCGTATGCATTTTTAGAAGTTTTATAATCAGCAATTCTATAACTTTCTACTTCAATTATTGTATCTCTTTTTAATCTTCTGAATTCTAATTTGTTTTCTTTCAAACGATCAATTACAGGCCAAAAACCTTGTGGAATAACATAAGCATCCGGAATTTTTACCGTTTGAACCGATTTATAATCCGCCATGAAAGGAATGTATTTTGTAAACGGAAGTTTTCTGTCGTAATACAAACGTTTGCCTGTCGTTACATCACTTTTTTTATATTTTCCTTCATAACCAAGAAACGGAATTTTGGAAATTTTTGTAGTGTCAATTTCCCATTTAATAGTATACTCGCTTTTCGGTTGAAATTGTTTTTGATTTTCTAATCGTTTGGCTTTTATAGTTTTATAATTTTTATCAGCAAAATTTATTGTAGAAACCATAAACTCATAAGTCGCTTTTACACGACTGGTATAGTTTTTCAACATGTGCGTTTCTACCACAAAACCAATCGTATTGAACAACGAAGTATAACCTGTAGCATACCTCGGACTTTCAAAAAACTGCTGAAAACCTTCGTCTGGTGTGCCGTGCCAAACGTTTACATAAGGAGTGGTTTCTATCTTTTTTTGCTGTAAATCTTTTACAATCGATGGTGTCAATTCGTTTTTCATGTAATCGCCTAAAGCAGTTCCTAATTTCTTAGGTTCGGTCATGATGTAGGTTAACGTATATTGATAATCTGCGCCATTGCTTACGTGGTTGTCTATGAAAATATCGGGATTAAATTCTTGGAATATTTTATAAAAACTATGCGTGTTTTTAGTATCGGATTTTATGAAATCTCTGTTCAAATCAAAGTTTCTAGCATTTCCACGAAAACCATATTCCTCTGGACCATCTTGATTGAGGCGAGTCGTCGAATTTCTATTCAAACAACCACCAATATTATAAACTGGAATCGTAACTACAATCACATTCTTTGGAACTTTAATTTTTCCTAAAGCCAAATCGCGGTACAATTGCATGGTCGCATCAATTCCGTCAGGTTCGCCGGCGTGAATTCCGTTATTGATTAATAGGATGCTTTTTTCGGAAGAAGCATAATTCAAATCAAATACTTTTTCAGGATTAAAAATCACTACTTGCAAGCGTTCGCCACTATCGGTTTCACCCATATTTAAAACTTGAATGGTTTTAAAATCCAAATCCAATTGCTCATAATAACGAAGTATTTCTTCATAATCAGCACTTTGATTGCCATTTCCTTTTTCAAAATAGGTAGCGTATTTCGAATTATCTTGAGCCAAAATAACCGTTGTAAATAGGAGGAAAGCAACTTTTATAAAACGCATTGTAATTTTTTTTAGGTTTTCAAAAGTAGTTAAAAAATCAATTTCAACTTCAAATGTCAACTTCAACTTTTCACGCTGAGCCTGTCGAAGTGCAAAAATCAACTTCAAGACTCGAAACCTTCAACTCGCAACCTTTACACTGCGCTTGTCGAAGTGCGAAACTCGCAACTTGTAACCCGAAACTCGCAACTTTTTTATCTACCTTTGCCAAATGAATAAAAATCCACATTCCAATAATGTTCTTCTCAATTTAGGTATTGAGGAATTAAACGAAATGCAAGTTGTTGCTCAAGAAACCATCTTGAACGACGCCAATGTTTTACTACTTTCACCTACAGGTTCTGGAAAAACTTTGGCTTTTTTATTGCCAATTTTTCAAATGTTGGACGATACTTGCAAAGACGTTCAATGTTTGATTTTAGTTCCTTCGCGTGAATTGGGTTTGCAAATCGAACAAGTTTGGAAAAAAATGGGCACCGATTACAAAGTAAATGTTTGTTATGGTGGCCATTCTATTGAAACAGAAATTAAGAATTTATCAAATCCACCGGCGATTTTAATTGGAACGCCAGGTCGTATTGCCGATCATTTGGACAGAGGAACTTTTAATACAGATTATATTCAGACGTTGGTTTTGGACGAATTTGACAAGTCGTTGCAATTGGGTTTTCATGAGCAAATGAGTTTTATCATTTCAAGATTGAACAAGTTGAACAAACGCGTTTTGGTTTCGGCGACTTCCGATATTGAAATTCCGAAATACACACGAGTTTTGCAGCCAACGGTTTTGGATTTTATTCCAACGGAAGATTCGAGTAGCAATTTAAGTTTGAAAATGGTTGTTTCTAAAGAGAAAGACAAAATCAATGCGCTTTTCAATTTGCTTTGTTCTTTAAAATCGGAAGCGGCGATTATCTTTTGCAACCATCGTGATGCTGCCGAACGCATTAGCGACACCTTGAACGAAAAAGGAATTTATTCGACGTATTATCATGGTGGCATGGATCAAGACGAACGCGAACGTGCTTTAATTCAGTTTAGAAACGGAAGTGTGAGTTATTTAATCACGACCGATTTAGCGGCGCGTGGATTAGACATTCCCGAAATGAAACACGTTATTCATTATCATTTGCCTTTAAAAGAAGACGAATTTACCCATAGAAATGGTCGTACGGCAAGAATGTTAGCTTCTGGAACGGCGTACATTATTGCGCACGAAAGTGAGAAAAAAATGGAGTATTTAGATTATAAAATGCCTGTTTTAAATGTAGAAAACGCGACAACTTTACCAAAGCCACCCGAATTTCAAACGATTTATGTAAGTGGCGGAAAGAAAAACAAATTGAATAAAATTGACATTGTAGGTTTCTTTTCTCAAAAAGGAAAACTAGAAAAAGGCGATTTGGGTTTGATTGAAGTAAAAGATTTCATTTCGTTTGCAGCCGTAAAAGCGAATAAAGTGAAACAATTTTTGGCTAACATTCGTGATGAAAAAATGAAAGGAAAGAAGTTTAAAATTGAAGTTGCTAGGAAGGTTGTAAAGAAAGAGGAGTAATCAAAAAAATATTAATATAAAGAACTTTAATTAAGTTTTAAATCACCAATTTCTTAAAAACAGTTTATTTATTGTCTTTTAATCCTCTTTTAATTCAGAACAAATTAATCTGTAAGCAGTGTAATATTCTACGTCGTTATATATATTAGATTCCATATGATTTAGCTCATTAATTACAATTTCATTATTTATACATTTATTTCTCAGTGAACGACTAAAAAAAGAAAAATCCATAGCATCTCTTCTTGAAGCCAACTTTCCAAGTTCATAATGATATGTAACTGGACTTCCAATTTCAGTTGATGAGAGTTTAGATTTAGTATTAACAAATTTTATATTAATTGAAGGTATTTTAATATTAGAATACTCGTTTATTTTTCTGGGTTCGAAAACATTAATTGAATATTCTTTTTTTTCTCTTAAAGAACTCTTTAAGTCTTTAAAAAAAATATTAATTAAGTTATCATATCTCTTATGTTCTTCTTTTCGAGAGTATATATTTAATAAAGATTCTTTATCATAAATATAATCATATTTAAAAATTGATTCATAAAAAGCTGTTAAAAGACTGATAATTTCCTCAAAACTCTTATTATCAATCAATGATTCTATATGTTCAATTTTCTTTCTAAAAGCTGATAAAATGTTGTTCAGTTTTTTTAATATTAAATCAAAATATTTATCTAAGAAATTTTTATGCCTTAAGACAATATCTTCAATGTCAAATTGCATTGATTCAAATTTATAGTCATTGTCTTTATGATATCTCAAATAAGAAATTTTATTACCATCATCATTATATCCAAATAAACAAGAAGAAATTAATTGACCTTTATGTTTTCTTATTGGATGTCCAACTAACTCATTTCTGATTTCACGGTTTAATGAGTAATCCATATTTTTCTTTAAATCGCCTTTTTCAATTCCGCATTTAAATATTATTAGTAACTCTTCTATAAAATCTTGTTGAACATAAATACTTTGTAAAAGACTAATATTATTGGAAAATCTGGCAGAATATGAAATGGTTTCTGTTTGGTCGAAAATGATATCAAAAGTATCATGAAAATAACCTAATATGTCACCTAAGTAATTAGTTTTTACTTCTGGAGTGAATTTTATTTTACTCTTACAAAATTGGTAATCTAAAATAAAATCATTCCAAATATTTGCAATTTGATTGAGTTTGTATTTTATATCTTCTTTCATTTTAGTCAACCTATTTTAGGACGATGCAAGTTTTAAAATTTCGTATAACGTCCAGCAGCTAGCAAAATGTTGCAACTTTTGGAATGCTTTGTTTTTCACTAGCAATAAACGAGCAATATTTGCTAGCTTCTGTTCTGTGAAGGTTTTATTCGATAAATTTGAAATAAAGAAATGTATGTAAAATTGAAACCATAACTGAGATGAAGTTCCCTATTAAATAGAAATCATTGTAAGTTGATTCTTTATCCTTGTTTTCTTCATTTTCTCTTTTCAATCTAGTTGCTAATTTAAGGGCACCAAATAATGTTAGTGCATGTGGAAATCCATTTATTAAAGAAACCATTAAAAACATTCTTTCAACAATACCTTTTAAAAAAGATTTATGATCTATTTCTGCTGTTCTAATTGATTTAGGCGTAATATAATAATAGAAAACACATAGAAGCATCTCTATACTAATGAATAATAATATAAATCTAAAGAAGTTCATATTAGTTTGTTAAGCTTATTGCTTTGATTATATTTTTACTAGAATTGTAAGTGTCAATATTTAATGTTTTTTCTCTTTTCCATAATAACGATCTGTTTTTATTCATTATCTTAGAAACTATTTTATAATCTTGATATTCTATAAAATTTGACGCAATTTCATAATCCTTTTCAATATTCCATTTTTCTACAGTATTATCATAAATTTTAAAAGCGTTAGTTAAAATATCTTCCCTTAATTTATTATCTAAAGAAATAAAAAATCTTTCCTTATCATTTTTTAATTCATTTAACTTATATCTAGCGTCAGTTAATCCGCTTCCAAGCATTTCATGGGCTCTATCTTTATTTATTGGAGTATCTATATTACCTTCATTTAAAATATACCGCAATTTAAAATTTAATTTATTCTTTATAATATTTTCCTCAATATTTATAATGATATTTATTGAAGTTGGTAAATCTTTGATAACACCCTGAAATTCATCACCCAATGTTATAGTTAAAGGTGATAGAATTCCATTTTTATTATTATCATTAACATCTTTTATAAGATGTTTGAAATCGTTCATAAGTTCTGTTTGATTCTTTTTACCACTAGCGATAATATCTCCCATCAATATAAAATGTTTCATTTTTAGTGAAATTATTAATAATGTTTCAAATATAATGAAATTTTTACATTTATTTCACAAAAGATGAAACGTTTTTTTTAGCATAACTTTCACACAACTTGTATACACGAGCCACAAACAAATATTTACAATTATTTGTAGGCTTTTGTAATCAATCGTAAATATATAAAATACCATCAACAACAATTACGGTTTCCCTCATTCCATAAAAAAAAAAGCTAAAAATTAGTTCTAACTTTTAGCTTTTTGGGGTTTATTAAAATGTTGTTCTATCCTTAATCATCAGTTTGCTACTTGAAATCTATTTTAAGTATTTTATCTTTGCCAGCTGCAATTGCGGTTGTCTTATTTACAAATCGTATGGTATAAAGTGAAGGATCAGTACTAAATTGTTGCCAAGTCGTACCTCTATCGTGGGAATAATACAAACCACTGGCGCCAACGGAAACCAACTCATTTCCGTTACTGTTTGGTACAAATTGCACACAAGACGCATAACCAAAACCCTTGTTTTCAGCAACTAATTTCCAAGTTTTTCCGCCATCTATGGTCAATGCCTTGTTTTTAAAATTTTGAGTCGGCTTTTCATAATTTCCGCCGGCAATAAATCCGATTTTATTATCATAAAAAGATGCTGTAAAAATTCCAGTCATCGTTTCACCTTGCGCTAACGGTGTTTCATAAACTTTCCAAGAACTTCCCTTATCAGATGAATAAAATACTCTTGCTCGTTTTCCGCCAGACACTAACCAAGTTTCTGTTCCGTTGATGATGATATTAGAATTACTTGCTGCAAAAGCAGCTTCACCAGCATCCATAAACGGAAATGTAGTGCAGGAACTCTTAGTCCAATTTTTTCCGCCATCGCGAGTAATAAGAATGCAAAAACAGTTTTCAATCGGATCGCCAATAGCAATGCCTTCATTTTTATTCCAAAACTGCATACTATCATAAAATACTTTGTCGTGGTTTTCTTGATAAACAAGTGTTTTCTTTTTCAGATCTTTAGAAAATTTATACAAGAAAGCAGGATTCCCGACGTTTAAAACAAAAACTGCTGTTGGTGTTTGTGCTATACTTCTAAACTCCAATTTTAAAGAATCTTTATTTAAGGTTCGTTCCATTTTAAATCCGTTTTGCAAACTAATAAATCCAATGGTGCTTTTATCGCCAGCATACCAAACCGTATCATTAGCTATTGTTATCGCCCGAATACTAATTTTATCTTTCAAAATAGTGTCGATTTTTACACTATGAAAGAACAGTTCCTTTATTATTTTAGTAGGTTTACAACTTGTAAAAATAAGAACTGCAAATACTAATGGTATTACTTTTTTCATAAATAAGTTTGAATTTCTTTGCTAAAATACAAAATGTATTTGTTAATGAATTGCAAATGCATTAATCATGGCACAAAAATTGGGTTAAAAGTATAAATGCAATTTAGTAACAAAATAAATAGAATAGTATGAAAACGAACTTATTACTTTCGACCTTGATGAGCTTTTTATTTTTAAGTTCATTGGCACAAGACAGAACATTGGTTAACGCTGCAAGTTCTGAAATTAGTGATAATCTAGATCTTCGAGCAGTAGCATCAATATTTGGTGATTCTAGAGATTTAGAAGATTTTGAAAGACGTTTAAACGATCCTAAAAATCAAATATCTAATCTAGATTTAAACAATGATAATCAAGTTGATTATTTACGAGTAATAGAATCTGTTGAGGGAAACACGCACTTAATTGTTCTTCAATCTGTTTTAGGAAAAGACCTTTTTCAAGATGTTGCAACAGTAGAAGTAGAGAAAGACACTAATAATAGAGTTCAAGTTCAAGTAGTTGGAGACGTATTTATGTATGGTACAAATTATATCTACGAACCAGTTTTTGTGGGAAATCCTGTAATTTTTAATCATTTTTGGACACCCTACTATAGACCTTATTTTTCTAGCTGGAACTGGGGATTTTATCCAAGCTATTACAGCTATTGGTCACCATTTCCGATTTTTAGATACAGAAATCATATTGGAGGATTTATAAATTTTAATCACCAGTATAACTATGTAAACTTTAGAAGATGTCAAGTAGTATATAATAATTATTATGGAAGAAGAGCAAACTTTTATGAAACACAATTTCCTAATCGTTCTTTTGCCAACAGAAACTCTGGTTATACCAATAGATATGAATTAGATAGAACTAGAAATATCAGTTCTACTGGAAACACCAGAACTAATCCAAATGCTTCTGCACAAAGAACTACAACTAGAAATAATGACGTAAGTACAACAAGAAATTCGAATACAAGAAACACCAACGTTGGCACAACTAGAAGTTCAAATACAAGAAACTCAAGTGTGAATACACCAAGAAATTCTTCGTCGAGAGTAAATTCTACTCCTAGAAATAGTGAAGTAAGTGCACCTCGCTCTAATCCAAGAAGTGAAAATCCAAGAGTGAATGCTACACTAAGAAATACAAAAACAAGCACTCTAAGAAGTTCTTCATCAAGAAATGAAAACTATAGAGAAAACTAATCGTCACGAAGCCCAGAGTCAAGTGGCAGAAGCGAAAATTCAGGAAGAAGATAACTTAAGAATCAATCTTATAAAGAAGCATCGAAAATATTCGGTGCTTTTTTTATTTCAAATTGGTAAAATGAGTAACTTTGCATTCTTTTTTAACAAAATATTATGAGCTCACACGGCCATCAAAACATTCATAGCAAGTTATCTACTGCTGGTTTATTAGTTACTTTAGGGATTATTTTTGGAGATATTGGAACTTCTCCTTTGTATGTGATGAAAGCCATTCTCGGCAATTATGCAATTACATCAGATATTGTTTTGGGTGGTATTTCTTGTATTTTTTGGACGTTAACTTTACAAACAACTCTTAAATACGTAATTATTACTTTAAGCGCAGACAATCATGGTGAAGGAGGAATTTTTGCTTTATATGCTTTAGTCAAAAAAACCAAGATAAAATGGTTGATTGTACCTGCTATTATTGGAGGTAGTACACTTTTGGCAGATGGAATTATTACCCCGCCAATTTCAGTATCTTCTGCTGTTGAAGGTTTAAAAATTTTCAAACCTGAGTTAAATACAATTCCAATTGTAATTGTTATTTTGATCATCCTTTTTATTATTCAACAATATGGAACAAAATTAGTTGGAAAGTTTTTTGCTCCAATGATGTTAATTTGGTTTGCCATGCTAGGAATTTTAGGAAGTATTCAAGTTTTCCAAAATTTTACTATTTTTAAAGCATTGAATCCATATTATGCTTATCATCTATTATCGGCTCATCCTGAAGGTTTCTTTGTTCTTGGTGCTGTATTTTTATGTACTACTGGAGCTGAAGCATTATACTCAGATATGGGACATTGCGGAAGAAAAAATATTAGAATAAGTTGGATTTTTGTAAAAATAATGTTGCTTTTAAACTACTTTGGTCAAGGTGCTTATTTAATTTCTCACGAAGGAAAAACACTTCAAGAACTTGGTGGAAAAAATGGAAATCCATTCTATTTAATTATGGAAACTTGGTTCCAACCAATTGGTGTTGTAATTGCAACATTAGCTGCTGTAATTGCGTCTCAAGCTTTAATTAGTGGTTCATTTACATTGATAAATGAAGCAATGCGATTGAACTTTTGGCCAAAAGCTAAAATCAAATATCCTACAGAAGAAAAAGGACAGTTATATATTCCATCTATCAATTGGTTATTATTGATTGGCTGTATCGGAATTGTATTATATTTTAAAGAGTCAAGTAATATGGAACATGCCTATGGTTTAGCTATTGTTCTAACCATGATTATGACTACAATTTTACTTAATTTTTATTTGATAATGAAAAGAGTAAAAATGTATTATATAGTTCCGTTAATTACGCTTTATTTAGTCATTGAATTTTCTTTCCTTTACGCTAATGTTACTAAATTTTTGCATGGTGGATTTGTAACATTAATTATTGCAATTATCTTAATTTCAGTAATGTCAACATGGTATTTAGCAAAACAAATTAGTAAAACTTATACTAAAATTGTAAAAATTGATACTTACAAAAAAGTATTAGCAGAATTAAGTGTTGATTTATCAATTCCTAAATATGCAACCCATTTAGTTTATATGACCAATTCAATGCGCAGCGATGAGATTGAAGAAAAAGTAATGTACTCTATTCTTCAAAAAAGACCTAAAAGAGCTGATATTTATTGGTTTGTTCATGTTAATATTTTAAGTGAACCTTATAAAAAAGAATATAAAGTAATTGAAATTGTAAAAGATGATATTTATAGAATTGATTTTTACCTTGGTTTTAGGGAAGCCACAAAAATTAATTTGATGTTTAAACAAGTATTAAAAGATATGGTTCAACGTGGTGAAGTTGACATCACCAGTCGCTATGAATCATTAAATAAAAACAATATTATTGGTGATTTCAAATTTGTACTTTCAGAAAAATTCTTATCTAATGATAGTGATTTAACTTTCTTTGAAAATACGGTTATGAGTGCTTATTTCTTCCTTAAAAAGTTTAGTTTATCAGAAGAAAAAGGTTTTGGATTAGACAGTAGTTCTGTAAAAGTAGAACAATTCCCTTTAGTACTTCATGCTCCTGAAAAAATAGAAATGAAACGAATAGAATGCAAAGGAGAGTAATTAGCTAAAACGCAGTGGAGGTAAGTTTATTTTTTTATAAATTTACCTTTTTCTTTTTTTCCTAAATTGTTGCCGATTTCATAGATATAAATTCCTGAGGCAAATTTAGAAACATCAATTTTTACATTTTCTTTAAACGTAGTTTCAGAAAGAATTTTATAATTTACATCAACTATTTTTACTTTGTAAGTGACATTGGTTTTTCCTGTAATTTCTAAAAAATCGGCTACCGGGTTTGGATAAAAAATCACTTCGTTTTCATTAAAATTTGCCTCAGATACCTCTAGAATGCTACATTGTAAACAATTTTTTAAAAATGTAATCTGGGGATCATTACTAATTTGATTATCGAATAGAGTTCCTTGCGAGCAAATACCTTTTAATTGAAAATCTAACCACGGAAGTAGATAACTTGTTATTTTAGCATGTTGAGCAGCTCTAGTTATTGTTGCTGCTGGAAAACACGTTGCTTCACCAATGTTACAAAATGCGCTATTTTGCGCCATTTGACAGTGATTCCCACCAATAATAGAAAGATATGTTTTGCACAAACTATTAGTTGCGTTGTACATCGGAATTTGATTAGTACTTGCAGGTGTAATACAATCATTAGCACCCGAAAATAATAATGTTGGGATTGAAACATTAGTGGCTGCTAGAATTGCAGATGGATTAGTTTCTGCGGCGGCAAAATTTATCAAAGTTTTAATATTTAAATTTAACGGAACGGCTAAAAAAGAAGCGCCTCCGCCCATGCTATGACCCATAACTGAGTTAAACGAACTAACTCTGTTATAAAAAATAGAAGCCGATTGATTCCCCAACGAATTTAAAGCATTAATTATAAAAGCTAAATCTCGACCAAACTCTATATGAGATGGAGAAAACGAGCCCTCTGTTTTAGGAAAAGCCATAATGTAACCATTTGGCACAAGTGAGGTCCAAAAATTTTCGTAGGCATCCCAAGTTGTTAAAAAACCATGCCCAAAAACAAGACTTGGAAATTGCAATGAATTTTGAGCAGTGAAAGCGACATTATCTCCCATAACATCAGCCGGATAATAAACTTCTGTCGGAATGCTTCTATTATTTCTACTCGAATCTACAAATGTTATTGTTGTATGGCCTATTTGATATACTTGACCAAATAGCAAAGTATTTATAGATAAAAATAAAACCACTGAAAAAAAATATCTTTTCATAATTAAAGTGTTTGAACTTATCAAATGTATAAAAAAATAAGAATTTAAAGACTATAAATTGACAAACAATAAAAAAGCAATACCTTTGCAAACTGATTAAAAAACAATGAGATTACACAGAAATTTAGTTTATACAACAATTGATGCATTAAATGCTATTTTCAATGAAGGAGAATATGCCGATAAAGTTGTAGCACGTTCCTTAAAAAAAGACAAACGTTGGGGAAGTTCCGATAGAAAATTTGTTGCCGAAACCATCTATGAAATAGTGCGATGGAAACGATTATATGCTGAAATTGCAGATGTTAAAGAGCCTTTTAATCGTGATGATTTATGGAGAATGTT
The DNA here is from genome assembly GCA_044361155.1 of Flavobacterium sp. Classification (GTDB taxonomy): domain Bacteria; phylum Bacteroidota; class Bacteroidia; order Flavobacteriales; family Flavobacteriaceae; genus Flavobacterium. The sequence continues at coordinate 65,076 of JBIKJF010000006.1, read as the reverse complement.
AGCGGTTTGGGCCGTTTTAAGAGGATATCCAATTCCAGATTGGAGACAACTAGAAGGAACTCCTGAACGAAAAATTAAAGGGAAATTTGATGAACTTTCAAAAATTCGAAAAATGCGAGAATCTATTCCAGATTGGATGGATGAAATAGGGATTAAAGAACTTGGCGAAGAACTTTGGACAAAAGAGCTTGCAGCTCAAAACCAACAGGCAAAAGTTATTTTAAGAGTAAACACACTAAAAACAACAAAAGAACAACTTCGTGCTATTTTAATGGATTTAAACATTGAAACTGAATTTTTAAAAGAGCAGCCAGATGCTTTAGTTTTGACTGAGCGTGCTAATGTATTTTTGACCGATGCTTTTAAAGACGGATTTTTCGAAGTTCAAGATGCTTCTTCTCAGTTAGTTGCACACTTTTTGGACGTTCAACCTGGAATGAGGGTTGTAGATACTTGTGCGGGTGCGGGAGGAAAAACATTACATATGGCTTCATTAATGGAAAATAAAGGCCAATTAATTGCGATGGATTTGTACGAAAGTAAATTAAAACAATTAAAACTTAGAGCAAAAAGAAACGGTGCTTTTAATATAGAATATCGTATAATCGATACAACAAAAGTTATTAAAAAGTTGCATGAAAAAGCAGATAGAGTGCTTATTGACGCGCCATGCAGTGGATTAGGAGTTTTAAAAAGAAACCCAGACGCTAAATGGAAATTGCAACCAGAGTTTATAGATAACATTAGAAAGGTGCAAGCTGAAGTACTGGAAAACTATTCTAAAATAGTAAAGCCTGGTGGTAAATTAGTTTATGCAACATGTTCTATTTTACCATCAGAAAATCAAGAACAAATCAAGAAATTTTTAAATACGGAAATAGGAAAAAGCTTTATATTTGTAAAAGATTCTAAGATACTTGCTTCACAATCAGGATTTGATGGATTTTACATGGCACTTTTAGAACGCAAAAATAATTAAAATGAAAAAAACTTACACATTATTCGCTTTATTATCTTTACTACTATGTTTCGGACAAATTCCAAATGGTTATTATGGTTCGGCAACAGGAACTGGTTATACCTTAAAAACACAGTTGTACAATATAATCAAAGACCATAACGACAAGAGTTACTCAGGCCTTTATACAACTTATTTAACATCCGATAGAGATTTTTTCTACGAGAATAATGGTACGATGTTAGATATGTACACAGAGAATCCTACTAGTGAAGAGTGCGAATTTACTTACGGAATAAATCAAGATGATGGAACCCTAGGAAATGTTGAATGTCAAAGATATAATAGAGAACACTTGGTTCCACAGTCGGTTTATAACTCAATTACACCAATGTATTCTGATGCACATTTTGTTGTGCCGTCAGATAAATATGTAAATGCACAACGTGGCGATTTGCCTTTCGGACGAGTAAATGTTGCTAACAATACCTATTCTAACGGAACGAAGCGTGGACCAAATTTAAATTCAGGCTATTCTGCTGGTTATTCATTAACCGTGTTTGAACCAATCGACGAATTTAAAGGTGATATTGCCAGAATGTTATTGTATTTTGCCGTTCGCTATGAAAATTTAGTTTCTTCTTGGTCTTATCCTATGTTTAATGGAACTTCAAATCAAGTTTTTACGTCTCATGCAATAAATGTACTACTTACTTGGCACAATAACGATCCTGTTTCGCCAAGAGAAATAGCTCGAAATAATGCTATTTATGAAAGACAAGAAAATAGAAATCCTTTTATTGATATTCCTGCATATGCAATGTCAATTTGGGGAAACCTATTGACAAATGAAACAAATGAAACATTTGACAATTCTGTAAGCCTCTATCCAAACCCATCAAATGGTCATAATATAAGCATCAATTCAGAAATCGATATTACAAGTATTGAGGTAGTTAATATAAAAGGTCAATTGATAATGGAGTTCATAAATCCGATACGAGACAATACATCGTACACCATATACAATATCCCAACTGGTTTTTACATTGTTAGGTTGACCTCGGATAAAGGAACTGTTAGTAAAAAAATTATCATAAATTAAATGTAAAGACTTCCTATAATTAGGAAGTTTTTTTTTAAAACAACATTTGAATTTGTTTCAATCCAAATAATTTGATAGCATCATCCTCCAGTACTAATTGAAGTTGACCGTCAAAAGTAACTTCCTGAATGATGCCCATAAACTGATTTTTATGTTCATCTTCAAATGCCATCGGAATCCCCTTTTTAAATAAGTAATCATGATAATTTGACCAAAGTACAGCGTTCTGACCAATATAAATAAGGTCACAATTTTTCTTAATTTGAAATAAAATTAGATCTAAAATTAGATCTAAATCAAATTCTTTTTTTGCAAGTACCGAAAGAGAGGATGCTTTTGGCAAATGAGAAAAATCATTTTGATTAACATTTAAACCAATACCAACGATAGATTCAATTCGTTTTTCAGATTTAAAACTATTTTCTATTAAAATACCAGCAATTTTTTTATTATCTGACATTATGTCGTTAGGCCATTTTATACTACAATTTTTAATATTTAAATCTTTCAAAGCTTGAATTACGGCAAGAGAAATAGCAATATTTAAATGAAAAATCGATTGAGTAGAGGGCAATACATCTTTAATTAAGATACTCATTATTAAGTTTTTACCATACTCGGATTCCCAAGTAGAGCCCATTTGACCTTTGCCTTTTGTTTGACTTTGAGCTACCACGGTTGTATAATTTTCTAAACCTTCATTTCGTGCCAATTTTTTTAAAAAATCGTTGGTTGAATCTATGGCATTGAGTTTGATTAACTTCATTGAACTTATTTTTTGCAAAACACTATTTAAACTTATGTTAAGCTTCAAAAATAATCACAAAAATTGATACCTTTGCAAATTATATAATAAATTTAAATGGCGAAAAACACAGTTAGTACAGATGTTTTGTTAACAAACATCATAAAAGGAATAGAAGAAGTAAAAGGAAATGATATTGACATCTTAGATTTAAGAGAAATTGACACTGCAGTTTGTGATTACTTTGTTATTTGTAATGGTTCTTCCAATACGCAAGTTAATGCAATCGTTAATTCAATACAAAAAATAGTCTCAAAAGAAATAAAAGATAAACCTTGGCATGTTGAAGGAACAGACAATGCAGAATGGGTTTTGATGGACTATGTATCAATTGTGGTTCATGTATTTCAAAAAGAAATTCGTGAATACTATAATATTGAAGGACTTTGGGGCGATGCCAAAATAACATCTTTACAAAATAAAAATTAAAAGCACGTAAATAAATGTCAGAAAATAAAAAACCAAGCGGATTAAAATTCAGTCCATGGTGGATTACAGGCGGAATTATTCTAATGTTTCTTCTTATGAACATTTTTAATGGTTCGAGTATGCAGGATCCAACCAAAATTACAACAGCCAAATTTGACGAACTTTTAGAACGTGGTAAAATAGAAAAAGTGGTCATTTATAATAATGTTCAAGCTGAAGCCTTTTTGACGGCAGATGCATTGAAAGATAAAGAATATAAAAAAATTGCGAAGGATGTTTTTGGAAACCCAAATAAAGGGCCGCACATCAATTTTGATACGGGGAATAGCGAAAATTTTCAAAAGAAGTTAGACCTTGCAATACAGCAGAAAAAGATTAAAAATTATGATTACCAACCAAAGAATGAGTGGTCTGAAATCATTATTAGTTTTTTACCATTCATATTAATTATCGGTGTTTGGATTTTTATTATGAGAAGAATGTCTGGAGGTGCTGGAGGAGGTGCCGGAGGTCAAATTTTCAATATTGGAAAATCTAGAGCTAAACTTTTTGATGAAAAATCTGAGGTAAAAACTACATTTAAGGATGTTGCAGGTCTTGAAGGTGCTAAGGAAGAAGTTCAAGAAATTGTTGAGTTTTTAAGAAATCCAGAAAAATATACAGTTTTGGGAGGAAAAATTCCTAAAGGTGCACTTTTAGTGGGCCCTCCAGGAACAGGAAAAACGCTACTAGCTAAAGCAGTTGCAGGAGAAGCCAAAGTACCCTTCTTTTCACTTTCAGGTTCAGATTTTGTTGAAATGTTTGTGGGAGTTGGTGCTTCTCGTGTTAGAGATTTATTTAAACAAGCCAAGGAAAAATCACCTTCAATTATATTTATAGATGAAATTGATGCAGTGGGCCGTGCTAGAGGAAAAAATAATATGTCTGGCGGTAATGATGAGCGCGAAAACACTTTAAACCAATTACTTACAGAAATGGATGGTTTTGGAACCAATACGCATGTTATTGTATTAGCAGCAACTAATAGAGCTGATGTATTAGACAAAGCTTTAATGCGTGCAGGACGTTTTGACAGACAGATTTATGTTGATTTACCAGACATTAGAGAACGTAAAGAAATCTTCGAAGTACATTTAGCTCCTTTGAAAAAAGTTGAGGGTTTAGATACCGATTTTTTAGCAAAACAAACTCCAGGATTCTCTGGTGCAGATATTGCCAATGTATGTAACGAAGCGGCTTTAATTGCGGCGAGAAACAATAAAACTGCTGTAGATAAACAAGATTTTCTTGATGCGGTTGATAGAATTGTAGGAGGTTTAGAAAAGAAAAATAAAATTGTTACACCAGCAGAAAAAAGAGCTATTGCCGTTCACGAAGCTGGACATGCAACTGTAAGTTGGATGCTAGAACATGCTGCGCCTCTTATTAAAGTAACTATTGTGCCAAGAGGTCAAAGTCTTGGTGCCGCATGGTATTTGCCAGAAGAACGCTTAATTGTTCGTCCAGATCAAATGCTAGATGAAATGTGTGCGACTATGGGTGGCCGTGCAGCAGAGAAAGTAGTTTTTGATACCATTTCTACCGGAGCTTTGTCTGATTTAGAAAAAGTTACTAAACAAGCACGAGCTATGGTCACTATCTATGGCTTAAACGAAAAACTTGGTAACATAACTTACTATGATTCTTCAGGTCAAAGTGAGTATAGTTTTAGCAAACCTTATTCAGAGGATACCGCTATAACTATAGATAAAGAAATTTCTATTTTGATAGAAGGACAGTACCAAAGAGCCATTCAGATTTTAAAAGACAATCAAGATAAATTGATGCAACTTGCAGATATTTTAATAGAAAAAGAAGTTATTTTTAAAGATGATTTGGAAACGTTATTTGGAAAAAGACTCTTTGGTGAAGTTACTGAAGGAGTAAGTGAAGTTCTGTAATACTTTATTAAATTTTATAAAAATTAAAAAATCTTAATTCAAAAAATGTTTTTGAATTAAGATTTTTTTATCTTTGAAAGTTTTCAAGAAAAAAATAAAGAATTCAACAACACATATGAGTCTTTTTAGAAAAATATTTGGGTCTAGTAATGATGCTTCCGATGAGGAAATACAAAGTGAGTATAACGCTCCAAAACCATCACAACTTTCGGTTGATGAGTTATTTACCTTTAATTTTAAGAAAAATGGAGGTAAATTTATATATTGTGAAAATCTAAGCGAAGTAAAAGAACAATTTGAAAATATTCTAGAAGAAAACGACTGGTTTGAAAATGATGCTTTGTGTTATGATGCTAAACTTTTTAGTTTGTTGGAAGAGAATAAAATAAATTTTACGAATCCAGTTGAACCAAAATTTTTTCTTGCTAGTTGTGAATATTTGATTGCAGATGAAGGATCTATTCTTTTTTCTTCCAATCAAATAAAACAGAAAAAACCAAATGAACTTCTAGACAATATTGTATTGTTTGCTACAACCAGTCAGATATTAGAATCTAAAAGTGACGGTTTAAGAGGAATAAAAAATAAGTACGACAAGGATTATCCTACAAATATTACGACGATAAAGTATTTTGAAAAGGTTCAAGAAGAAGATTTTCTTACTTACGGAAGTTCCGCTAAAAACATGTACTTACTTCTCCTAGAAGATTTATAAAATGAATGAAACACTCACGAGATTATTCTCAGGAGTAGTCTATATTAGCTTGCTAATAGTTGCTACATCCTATTCTACTAATAGTTTTTTTTTACTATTTGGAGTTTTCATGCTAATAGCTATTTACGAATTTTGTGAATTAATTCAATTACAAAAAGTTTTACCTTTATTAGTTGGTGCTGCATCGTTCTACCTTGGTACACAGTTTAAAACTAATAAAACTAATGATATACTTGTTTTGGTAGGTAGTCTTTTTGTTAGTATAAAAGCGTTATTATTACTATTCAATTCTAAAAAAGAAAGGTTAGATACGCTGTCCAAGTATGTTTACCTTGTTGGCTACATCATCCTGCCATTTTTGTTACTAATTAAAATTCCGTTCGGAATCAAGGGTTTTAATCCTAAAATTATTATAAGTATTTTTATTTTAATTTGGACCAACGATACCTTTGCTTACATTGTAGGAAAAACCATCGGTAGGAACAAATTGCTAGAAAAAATTTCACCAAAAAAAACTATTGAAGGATTTATAGGAGGATTGATTTTTTGTGTCCTTGCCGGAATTTTAATTTCTAAATTGTACATTGGTGCTACAGCTACTTATATTTGGATTGTTATTGCTATAATTGTTGGTGTTTTTGGCACCTTAGGCGATTTAATTGAATCTAAATTTAAAAGAATGGCAGGTGTTAAAGACAGTGGAAAAATTATGCCAGGACATGGAGGTGTTTTAGATCGTTTAGATAGTGTTATATTTGTGACACCGTTTGTATTTTTATTTTATCAAATTTTATATTATGTTTCATAAAGAAGGCGCAAAAATTATTCTTATTTCAACTTCACTATTTGTTATTTTGTTGTTGCTATCACCGCATTTACTATCCAATTGGGTTTTGAAAACGTTTCAAATTTTACTTTTACTTCTTTTAGTTACTGTTTTGCAGTTTTTTAGAAATCCGAAAAGGCACTTAGAAGTAAATGATTATAATATAATTGCACCTGTTGATGGTAAAGTCGTTGTAATTGAAGAAGTTTTTGAACCTGAATATTTTAAAGATAGAAGACTTCAAGTATCTATTTTTATGTCTCCAATAAATGTTCATGTTACTAGATATGCAACAAGTGGAAGAATAAAATACAGTAAATACCATCCTGGAAAATACTTAGTGGCTTGGCATCCTAAAGCTAGCACAGAAAATGAAAGAACAACTGTTGTTATTGAAAATAGAATTTTTGGTGAAATTATGTACCGTCAAATTGCAGGCGCTTTGGCTAAAAGAATAGTAAATTATGCCGAACAAGGAATGCAAGTTCGACAGGGTGATGATGCTGGTTTTATAAAATTTGGTTCAAGAGTAGATTTATATTTTCCTTTAGGGACAACAATAAATGTAAAATTGAATCAAAAAGCAGTTGGAAATCGCACTATTATTGCAACAAAGTAAATGGCTAAAAAAAATTTAGATACACGTTTTGAAGCAGCTGTTAAAATAGCTAATACTATGACGCAAGCTTCTCTGCCGCAAGATGTTCAGCTGCGTCTTTATGCTTTGTACAAACAGTCTACCATGGGAACTGTAGATAATAGAGTATCGCCAGTTTATGATTTAAGAAATGCTTTTAAAATGAATGCTTGGATGCAAATTAGTCATCTATCTATAGATGAGGCCAAAGAAGAGTACATTGCCAACATTAATTTGATTGCAAATAAAAAATAGTTTTCATTTTTAATTCTACACTTATGTCTATTTCAATAAAGAAAGCTTTTTTGTTACTACTTAGTTTGTCTTTTGCTATGTCCTTGATCTCTTGTAAAAAAAAGAAACTTATCGAAGTTGTTGAAGTGCCACTTCCTTCTAAAGAGGAAAAAATGACTTTAGGAACTCCTGATGACGTTGTTGCCGATGAAGGCAATTTTAGTTTATACAAACTTCCCTATAAATATGATGATTTTTCACCTTACATCGATGCTAGGACTATGGAAATTCATTATTCTAGATATTATTTAACTTATACTAACAACTTGAATAAAACACTTACTGGAACTGAACTTGAGAGTTTGTCAATTGAAGATTTACACAAAAAGTTAGATATGAACAATGCCGATTTAAGGAATAACCTCGGTGGGTATTATAATCATTCACTTTATTTTGAAGTTATAACTAAAAAAGGGGAGGGAAAACCGAAAGATAGTTTGGCGGCATCTATAAATAAAGATTTTGGTTCATTTGAAAATTTTAAAACGCAATTTTCAGATGTAGCAATTAAACAATTTGGTTCTGGTTGGGCGTGGTTGATTGTAGATAAAGCTGGTAAATTACAAGTTACGAGCACGTCCAATCAAGACAATCCTTTGATGCCAAAACAAGTGATTTCGGGAACTCCAATTTTAGGAATAGATTTATGGGAACACGCTTATTACCTAAGTTATCAAAACAAAAGGAAAAATTACATCGATAATTTCTATAAAGTTATTAATTGGGAAAAAGTAGGTGAAAAATTTAATAGTGCTATTAAAAAATAGAGAAGGTAGTTACTCCTGTGCGTGATGGATATCTTTTAAACAAAAAATCTGTTTCGCGTTGAAATCTGTTTTTTTCGTAAAGATTGTAATAAAATGCAGTAATATGGATTGCAAAAATGCGCAAAATAGGTCTAAAAAACTAATTTCCCTTTTCCTCCGAAGCTACATTTTTAGAATAATTTCTCCATTTTTCAATCACATCTTGCATATCTTGAGGCAATTCGGTATCAAATCGCATAAACTCATTTGTAGTTGGATGATTAAATCCAAGTGTTTTTGCATGTAACGCTTGACGTGGCAAAACTTTAAAACAATTATCTACAAACTGTTTGTATTTTGTAAACGTTGTTCCTTTTAAAATTAAATTTCCACCATAGCGTTCGTCGTTGAACAATGTATGTCCAATATGTTTCATATGAACACGAATCTGGTGCGTTCTTCCTGTTTCTAGTTTACAAGAAATTAACGTTACATATCCCAAACGTTCTAAAACTTTATAATGTGTTACTGCATGTTTGCCAATTTCTGGATCAGAAAAAACAGCCATTTGCATTCTATCTTTTACATGTCGAGCAATGTTTCCTTCAATTGTACCTTGGTCTTCTTTTACGTTTCCCCAAACTAGTGCAATGTACTCTCTTTCTGAGGTTTTATCTTCAAATTGCTTAGCAAGATGCGTCATTGCTGCTTCTGTTTTTGCAATAACTAAAAGTCCTGATGTATCTTTATCAATGCGATGCACCAACCCTGGACGCTCAGAACTGTTCATAGGTAAATTTTGAAAATGATACGCCAATGCGTTCACTAAAGTTCCTGTGTAATTGCCGTGACCCGGATGAACAACAAAATTTGGAGGTTTGTTTATTAATAGCAAGGCATCGTCTTCGTACACAATATCTAAAGGAATATTTTCAGGATCGACTCGATTTTCAAATGGTGGATGCGATAACATTATTCTAATTACATCGCCTGGTTTTACTTTGTAATTGGATTTTACTGTGATATCGTTTACGTAAATATCTCCATTTGAGGCTGCATTTTGTATTTTATTTCTGGTAGCGTTGGGTACCATTAACATTAAATACTTGTCAATTCTTAAAAAGGCTTGACCCTTTGGAACATCAAATCTATAGTGCTCAAAAAGCTCTTCTTCTGGCTCTTGAAAATTGATATTATTGCTCATACTTTAGGATGGAATCGCGTTGTAATTTACTTTCAATTTTTCTTGCTTCATTTACAATACTATCTACTTCTGTATCGTCAAAAACAACTTCGCCATCGCCAAGAACTAAGTCAATTTTTGTTGCTTTTAAAACCTTGGTTCCAGGTTTTACTTCTTTACCATCTATAAGCATTTTTAGAACCATATCTTTACCTAAGTAAGGTACGTAGGTAATGGTTCCTTCGGCTAAACCAATAGTATTTAATGTTGGTACAGCTTGACGATAGGTTTTTTCAATCAAATCGGGTACTGCAACCATTTTATAGCTTGCTGCATTTATCTTCACGTAAACAATTCTGCCACTTTTTACCTTAGAATTTGGAATAGGTTCTTGCTGAATAATAGCTAATTTTGGGAAACTCGGATTATAATCTAACGTATCAATAACTTGATAATCTAAACCTAATTCATCCAGTTTTTCTTCGGCTTGCTCCTCGTTGAGCTTTACTAAATTGGGTACCACAATTTCTTCTCCGTGCTTTGTGATATAAGTAATCCAATAGAAAAACAAAAAAGTAATCAAGGCAACGATTGCAATTGCTGCTAATATTTGTGCGAAAAAAATTCGACTTGTTAAATATTTTCCGAAACTCATAAATTTAGTATTTATCGCAAAGATATAATTTTTAGTTTCAACAATTGTGCTAAATTTGTATTGTATTAAATAAAAATCAAATGAACGTAGCCGTTGTTATGGGTGGATATTCGGATGAATCTGTTATATCTTTAAAAAGTGGACAATTAATTATAAATAATTTAGATAAAACAAAATATCAAGTATTTGAAATTCATATCCTCTTGAATGATTGGTATTGTTTACTTGACGGAATAAAATATCCAATAAACAAAGCTGATTTTTCTTTTACTAATGACAATAAAACTATTACATTTGATGTTATTTCAAACACTATTCATGGAACTCCTGGCGAAGATGGGCATATGCAAGCGTATTGGGAATTACTAGAAATTCCTTACACAGGTTGCGGATTTTACCAATCTAGTTTAACATTTAATAAACGTGATACTCTTTCGGTTTTATCAAAATTTAATATTCCAAAAGCAAATTCCATTTATTTATCAAAAGGTGACTCTATTAATGGTAACAAAGTCGCTCATGAACTAGGTTTGCCGTTTTTTGTAAAACCAAATCAATCAGGAAGTTCATTGGGCGTTTCTAAAGTAAATTCGCTTGAAGATTTTGATAAAGCTTTAGATTTTGCTTTTGCAGAAGACAATGATATATTGATTGAATCCTACCTAAAAGGAAGAGAAGTTTCGGTTGGTGTTATTAAATATAAAGGTGAAACCAAAGTGATGGGAATTACCGAAATTTTATCTGAAAATGATTTCTTTGATTATGAAGCCAAGTATTTGGGAAAATCTGAAGAAGTTACTCCGGCTAACTTACCAACAGAGATAAAAAATCGTGTCGAAGAAACGGCTAAAAAAGTGTATGAAGCTCTTGGAATGTCTGGTTTTTCAAGAACTGATTTTATTATCATGAATGATGTTCCACATTTTATTGAAATCAACACCAATCCGGGTTTATCGCAACAAAGTATTTTTCCGCAGCAAGCAGCCTTTTCGAACATGTCTATGAGTGATTTGCTGGATAACGAAATTAGTTTAGCTTTAAATAGAAAACTTATTTGGAAAAAGTAGAATAACCGTCGGCAGTGGTCAATTAACTGTCAAATGAAAACAAAAATCTATGAAAAAAGCTATATTTCCAGGTTCTTTCGATCCTATTACAAACGGTCATTACGATATTATTAAAAGAGGTATTTCGCTGTTTGATGAAGTTATTGTGGCTATTGGAATCAATGCCGAAAAAAAATACATGTTTTCTCTTGAAGACCGAAAACGGTTTATTGAAGAAGCATTTAAAGACGAACCCAAAGTAAAAGTAATCACCTACGAAGGATTGACAATCGATCTATGCCGAAAAGAAAAAGCCGAATTTATATTACGTGGATTGCGAAATCCAGCTGATTTTGAATTTGAGAAAGCCATTGCCCACACCAACAGACGACTGTCTAAAATTGAAACGGTGTTTTTATTAACAGCAGCAAAAACTTCATATATTTCTTCAAGTATCGTACGTGATGTATTACGAAATAGTGGCGATTATACGGTGTTGGTGCCAGATTCTGTTAGGATATAGATTTATGGTTTCAGTTACAGATTCCAAAAAAAAGCGCTTTCTGTATAAAAGCGCTCTTTTAACTTTTACTTGTATTAATTTGCCTATAGTATATCTTTTGTAATTTTTAAACTTATTTACCTTCCCACTTTTTTGTCTCGATATTGTTGTAGAAGTTTTCTATTGAATTCATCTTCAGCTTTTTTAAGTTTTAAAATTTTTACTGATGGTAGAACATTTTTTAAATTTACAATAAATTTTTTCTTTATCTGGTGAAGTTCATCTTCCGTGTTTTGTATTTGAGAAATTAAACTTGCAGCTTCTTTTTCAGTTAATTTTTCGGTATTTTCGGCTCTATCAAGATAATTTTTCATTTTATTTTTTCTCAATTCCATTTGTTTCTCTTCGAATGAATTGTAAAGTGGCCAAAACTTTTCTGCTTCATTAGAGGTCAGCTTTAATTCTTCTGTTATAAAAGCTACTTTTAAAGATTTTACTTGTTCTTTTTTTTGTTGGAAACGTTCTCTATATTTTGCTTGCTGGGCGAAAGTTGTCGCCGAAACTAAGATAAGAAATGTAGTAACTATTTTATTTTTTGTCATTTTATTTTATTTTAATAAGTGATGTACTCTTCAATTTCAGTTGTTTCTTGTAAAACTTCCTCCATAGTTTGCTTATCAATAGGATTCGCTACTTCAATTTTGGCAATATCTTCTTCTTCTAGAAGTTCAATTAAATCGTCATTAGAGATAGTAGAGTGATAGGCTAAATAATTTTCAATTTCAATTTCATTTGCAGCAGAAAAACTTTGAACATAGTTAGCAAAAGGAATCGAAAACAACAACACCAAGATTGCGGCAATGCCATAAATCCATCTTTTGTTTTTACTCCACAACGAAACCACTTTTGGTTCCTGATTTGGTAATTTTGACATTACTTTATCAGAAAACTGGTCAAAATAGTTTTCAGGTATTTGAAAACCTGATGTTATTTTTATTTCATTATCTAATTTAAAATTGTTCATACTTATAAGACATTATTTATGATAAATGGTTTAATTTAAATTTTATTTTTTATTGAAGAATATACTTGACAGCATTATTTTTTTTATTGTGATTTCATGAACTCCTCAATTTTTTTTACTGCATGATGGTAAGAAGCTTTCAACCCACCTACAGACGTTCCTAAAATTTCCGAAATATCTTCGTATTTTAATTCTTCAAAATATTTCATTTTAAAAACTAATTGTTGTTTTTCTGGTAGTAAATGAATAGCTTTTTGAAGTTTTATTTGAATTTCATTTCCATCAAAATACTCGTCTGCTTTCAGATTTTCCACAATTTTACTTTGCATTGCTTCACTTGTTGTTCCGTTTCTTTTTGCTTTTGCATTTATAAAAGTAATTGCTTCATTTGTTGCGATGCGATACATCCACGAAAAAAGTTTACTATCACCTTTAAAGCCATTTAGATATTGAAAAACTTTTATAAATGTGTTTTGTAAAACATCATCAGCATCGTCATGGTTTAGTACAATATTTCTAATATGACAATATAAAGGTCGTTGAAAATCAAGCACAAGTTTTTTAAAGGCAGCGTTTTGCGTCCTCGGATTCAACAACTCTTCAATGAAATCTTTTTCTTTTTGCAAAGTGTAAATTTATCTATTAGAATAAAGATAATTCAAAAGGTTTAATTTAAAGTTGTATTAGTTTTTTAATTTAGAACGATAATCCTAGACTAAGGTACTTCAATGGTTGGTGGATTAGGGGTAACTTTAACAGAGGTTGCATCGGCTCGTTTTTTAAAGACTTGTTTTTTAGGAATAATTTTTGGATTAACAGGAACATAAATTTCTGTAATCCATTTAGAGGGTTGTTTTTCGTCGTCTTGGTCTTTTAAATAAACCTCTATTATTTGTTGTGATGTATTTTTTGTTAGATTATTTTCGGTAATGTATTTATAAGTAGCATTCCATGCTTTTTGAGTATGGGAATAATCACCAATTAATCTGGTTTTTACGGCTGTATAAGGTTTTAATTCTACCCATTCTACATCACTACCTGAAGAAAAGTGTAAAGAATCTTTAACAGGTATGCAAACAGATAGATTGATAACATCATTGAATTTGTCGTACTTATCATAAATAATAAATGGTTTTCCGTTCATTGCAATGTCGTTTTTTTCAAAGAATTCTTTCATTCTTGGAACCAAAATTCTTAGATTTTTAGTCACACTTTTTTCCCTACATATTATAGATTGTTTTAAATAAAATATGCCTTGACGAGATACTATTCCTTTAACGTTTATGGAATGAGTATTAATTTCGTAGTCTAAGTTTTTGTCTAACTTAGTCAAACTTTTGTCGTAGGTATCAGCAATAGTAAAACTGATTCCACAATTAAAAAAAGCTAAAATTTTTGATTTAAAATCTAAATTTCCTTTACTGGTCCAAGTTACTTTTGTACCACCAATTGTATCTTTAAATTTCCACGAAACGGATAATTCTTCACCGTTAGAAATCATTTTTTGTGAAATACTGTCATTTTCTTTAACAAAAAGAGTAGTCAAATTACCATCACTATTATTTCCTTCCCACGAGCAAAATGCGCCTTTTCCAAATGTTTTTTCAGGATAATAAAACTCAATTCCTTTGTCTTCTGCGATCCATGAACCAAAGGTTTCCCAATTTCTTAAATCATTTACATAATTATAAAGTGTTGCTTTTGGAGTTTTGATAACTTTACTTCTTACAACATCAAAATTTGCCTTTTGAGTGGATACAAAAACCGAAAGCCCAATAAATAGGAGTAAGATTAAAATTAGCAGGTATTTGAGAATTCTCATTACAATTTAAGTGGTTTGGTGGCGTGAAAATAAAAAAAATATCAATTCGTTTAACAATTAATAATACAGAAATTGTTTTACGTTTTTTTTAATGTTTGAAAAAGATTTTTATCAAAAATAATAATAAAATAAACAAGATAAATCCCACCAAAACCTTGTAACTTCCATTATAAAATTTTTTGTGTAATTCTTTATCACGCGTGTAGGCATAAACCATTACTATTACAAATGCTACAACAAAAAAACTGGCAAAAACCCATTGTCCTTTAGAAAACATAATTTAATTTATTTTTCAACAAAAATAGTTAATTGTTTTTGATTTCTAGTTGTGAAAGTGATATGTATTCTTTCTATTTTTAAAAACTAAAATTATTTATTGTATGCAAAATAAACTAAACGCTGTAAAAGAATTTCACACTGCATTCGGACTTGGTTATAGTGAAACAATGCGCGCTTATTTGGGTGAACAAAAGAATCTTCTCCGATTTAATTTAATGAAAGAGGAAAACGAAGAATATCTTGAAGCTGTTCAAAATAATGATATTGTCGAAATTGCCGATGCACTTGGTGATATGCTTTATATTTTGTGCGGAACTATTATTGAGCATGGATTGCAGGATAAAATCGACGCTGTTTTCAACGAAATTCAAAGAAGTAATATGAGTAAATTAGGGGAAGATGGAAAACCAATTTATAGGGAAGACGGAAAAGTAATGAAAGGACCAAATTATTTTAAACCTAATTTTGAAGAGATTCTGAAATAGTTTCAGTTTACAGTCACAGTTATCAGGATAGTACTTTATTGATAACTGCGACTGCAACTGAATACTAAATTTTAACTGTCCAACCAAAAGTATCTTCGGCTAATTTATATTGAATTTTAGTTAAATCTTCTTTTAATTGCGATGCGAACGAATTTTCAATTTTTGGCAATTGATATTCCGTTCCTTGATAAGCGAAAGCTAAAATTGGACTTACTACAGCTGCTGTTCCGGCTCCAAAAATCTCTTTCAAACTTCCGTCTTTGGCAGCATTTACTAATTCCTCAACTAATACGGAACGCACTTCTACATTTAATCCATCACGTTGTGCTAATTCGATTAAACTTTTTCTGGTTACACCATCCAAAATTCTTTCACTTGTTGGGGCCGTATATAAAGTATCATTAATTCTAATAAAAACATTCATAGTTCCAGCTTCTTCAAGCTTGGTATGAGTAGCATCATCAGTCCAAATAATTTGCTGATATCCTTTATCATTAGCCAATTTTGTTGGATAAAATTGTGCCGAATAATTTCCTGCCGCTTTTGCAGCGCCAATTCCACCATTGGCCGCGCGACTATAGTGTTCTGCAATAATAACTTTAACCTCACCAGAATAATAAGACTTTGCAGGTGAGAGAATAATCATAAATCTATATTCGGTAGATGGTTGTGCAATTACGCCGAGGCCTGTTGCAATCATAAAAGGTCTCAGATAAAGTGTATTACCTAATCCTTTTTTTACCCACTCTCTATCTAAATCAACTACAGACTTTAAACCTTCTATAAAAATTTTTTCTGGCACTTCTGGCATTGCCATTCTCTTTGCCGATTTGTTGAAACGCTTAAAATTTTCATCGGGACGAAACAACCAAACGTCGTTATTTTCATCTTTGTAGGCTTTCATTCCTTCAAAAATTGCTTGGCCATAATGAAAAACTTTTGCAGAAGGATCAATTAAAAATGGTTCGTAGGGTTTAATAATTGGTTTTTGCCATTGGTCATCTTTAAAATCACAAATCAACATATGGTCGGTGAAAATATTTCCAAAGGTTAGATTTTCAAAATCAACAGTAGCAATTTTTGAAGTTGAAGCTTTAACTATATCGATTTCGAAAGTGTTGTTTAATATCATGTAGTGAGAGTTATTGCCTATAATTAAATGTATAACTAACTGAATTATAAGTTAATGTATAATTTAATATAGAGTTATTTAGTTTTTGCTAAATTAATAAAAAAATATGGTTACAAGTAAAGACCTTCAAAATTAATTTACTAATTAGTTATTTGGGGTATTAATAATGGAATTTATTAAGTAATTTGTATGAAAATCATTTCAAACAACTTAATTTTGTCCTTTAAAATTTACAATTATGAAAAACTTAAGATTACTGTTACTAATGCTATTTGCTGTTCTAACGAGTTCGAATGCTCAAAACAAAGCGTCAATTAATACAAATGATTATGTCTCTTTTGGGAGTAAGTTTCAACCTAAGCATGTATTGTCGGAAAAGCAAATGCTTAAAAAATACAAATCGCTAAAAAAAGGAGATTCTATAAAAGTAGTTTTTCAATCAACAATAAAGTCGGTTTGTAAGAAAAAAGGTTGTTGGATGAATTTAGATCTAACAGAAGACAAAAAGGCATTTGTTAAATTTAAAGATTATGCATTTTTTGTTCCACTAAACGCAGACGGTAGTAAAGCAATAGTAAGCGGATATGCGTCTGTAGATGTTGTAAGCGTTGAAGAATTGAAACATTATGCCAAAGATGCCGGAAAATCTCTAGCCGAAATTAACAAAATAAAGAAGCCAGAAATAACCAATTCTTTTATGGCTGATGGAGTTTTAATTAAAAAATAATGAAAAAAAATTTAATTGTTTTTTTGGTAATTAGTTTTTTTTCATGTCAGAAAAAAGAAGCTAATAAGACAGATGAAGTATGTTCAAAAGATTCTGTGAAAGAGAAAAAATTTGAAATGTATGAAATGTCAGAAATGGCTTCCCTTATGGAACAAATGTATGCACATAATCAGCAACTTAGAGCTAGAATTATGGAAGGTGATACTATTGGAGAGTTCCCCAAGTATTTTAATAATATTCACACTGCCACATTAACTACAGCAAGCGATAAAGATGCTTTTTTTTCAGAGAATGCAATCAAGTTTATTGCTGCACAAAAAGTAGTCTACACGGAGACAGAAAATGTGAAAGAAAATTTTAATAAAAGTGTCGATGCCTGTGTAACTTGCCATTTAAATAAATGCGGCGGGCCAATTCCGAGAATAAAAAAATTATACATCAAGTAATTTTGAAACGTGAAATAATTAAGACAAGCGACGGTTCAACATCCATTCATTTACCAGATTGGGATGAAAGTTATCATTCCAAACACGGTGCTATTCAAGAAGCTTATCATGTTTTTATAAAAAGTGGACTTTCTTTATTTGAAGGAAAGCCTGTTGCAATTTTAGAAATTGGTTTTGGTACTGGTTTAAATGCCTTTATAACTTATCTGGAAAGTCAAAAGTGCTATCAAAAAATAGACTATTTTGGCGTAGAGGCTTATCCTATTCAACATGAAGAGGCGCTGCAGATGAATTACGTTTCTGAATTGAATGCATCTAATGATAAGGAGGTTTTCGATAAGATGCACCAAATTTCTTGGGAAGAAAAACATATAATATCAGATCATTTTTTATTAACTAAAAGAAAACAGTTCTTTGAAGATATTAGTGATATTGACACTTTCGATTTGATCTATTTTGATGCCTTCGGATATAGAGTCCAACCAGAATTATGGTCGTTAGAAATTTTTCAGAAAATGTATTATGCATTAAAAATAGAAGGAGTTTTAGTAACTTATGCTTGCCGTTCTTCTGTAAAGAAAGCCATGCTTGAATGTGGATTTAAAGTTGAAAAACTTCCAGGTGCGCCAGGAAAACGTGAAATGTTAAGAGCTACAAAACTTTAACTTTTTATTTCAAAAATTGTATTTCAAAAATAACTAATTTTGAAAATAATAAAAATCCAAAAGCTACGTTCTTATTAAGTCAAAGATTTAAAAGTCTAACCAATTTAACTATTAATTATGTCAAGATTGATTTATGACTACACTAAATCGGTGTTGGAAAGAGTAAGTTTTGATACGAAACTTTTCTGCAAAGAATTAGATAAAGCAGTCAGAGTGCTTTTACCTTATGAAATTGAACAACTAACAGAGTGGTTGCTCAATTTCACTAAAGAAAAGCCAGAATTGAGGCAATGTTTACTGATTATCAACAAATAAAACTAAAAGGAACTTAAACGGTTCCTTTTTTTGTAGTTATAATTTTTGAAAGAAAAAACACATTATTTTTATATTAAATATTTTTTATCGGTTAAAAATTCATTTTGTCGATTATTTATTGAGTGATATTAAAAATTATAGTGTAATTTTACTAAACATACTTTTTAAGATATCCTAAATCTTTAACTTATGTCAAGAATGATTTATCATTACACCAAAACTAATTTAGAAAATGTAAGTTTTGACCCCAACCTTTTTTATAAGAGACTTAAAAAAGCAACAAAGAGTTTGTTACCCGACGAAATGGATCAACTATACAAATGGTTCAATTATTTTACTAAAAACAAACCAAATTCAAAAATTTGTTTAATTGAAATTAATGGTAAAAAAGAAGAAGGGGTTTACTAACTCCTTTTTTATTTAATCGATTTAGGACTTACAATTTCAACATTTTGAAAAGTGATTGCACCTTTAATGACGCCACTGATAGAGGCCCTTAAAGCATCAATTATGTGAATTTTTAATTCGTTTTTCGGATATATTAAACTTACTTCTCTTGCGGGTTTCGGCTCTTTAAATTGGCGCAATTTTATTTTATCTTTTTCTTTTAAATCCAATGTATGTAGATAAGGAAGTAGGGTAGTGCCCAAACCATCATCTGCTAATTTTATAAGCGTTTCAAAACTTCCACTCTGAATTTGAAAATGATTTATTTCAGAATTTGTATTGTTTTTGCATAAATTTAGAACACTATCTCTAAAACAATGACCGTCTTGAAGTAGTAAAATTTCATCCAAATTTAAATCTGAAATCTCAATTTCTTTTTTCGAAAAATTTTTATGATTTTCAGGAATATAAGCAACAAACGGTTCAAAATAAAGAACTACTTCTTTAATCTTTTCTTCATGCAACGGCGTTGCAGCAATTGCTGCATCAAGATGACCATTATTAAGTTTAAATATAATATCATCAGTATTTAATTCTTCAATTATTAAATTGACTTTTGGATGTTTTTTAATAAAATTTTTTAAAAACATTGGCAAAAGTGTTGGCATAATTGTCGGAATTATTCCTAATCTAAACTCACCACCGATAAATCCTTTTTGTTGATGAACAATGTCTAAAATTCTATCGGCCTCATTTACAATATTCTTGGCTTGATTGACTATTTTTTGACCAATTTCAGTTAATTGTATTGGCTTTTTGCTTCTATCAAAAATTTGAATGTCGAGCTCATCTTCCACTTTTTGAATTTGCATGCTTAAAGTTGGTTGTGTGACAAAGCATTTCTCTGCTGCAAGGGTAAAATTTTTATATTCGGCAACGGCTAAGACATATTGAAGTTGAGTAATGGTCATAATATAATAAAATTTTATACAAAGATAAAAACTATCAATTTAAGTAATACTAATTTACAATAATAAATTGTAGCTTTACTAAAATAAAAAAAATATAACTAAATACAATTAGGATTACTAATACAAGAAACCGAAATTTTATTGGCAGACCTATATACTTAATTAGTTCTTTTTTTGCTTTCTTATCTAAACTCAATAGGATTACATTGGAATATTAGAGGTAAACGTTTTTTTTATTTGCACGTTAAATTTGAAGAATTATATAATGATAATCAATTAAAATAGATTTGATTGCAGAACGTGTGTTAACTTTAGTTGGAGTTTCTATAAATACTTTTGAGATTTTTTTAAAAAAAAGCAAATTGCCAACCGGAAAAAATATGAATAACGACGATTAAGCAATTACTTTCACTTTGAGTTCTTTGTTATATTTATTAAAAATTGAAAGAATCATTTTTAAGTAAAGCAAATGAAATTAATTACGAGGTTATCCAGGCAATGATGAGCGATTTTCATTTCTGAACAACTAAAAACAATTTGGATGATGTGCGCTTAGTTTTAATTAGATATCTAATTTTTTTTAATTAATTTATGTTTAAGCTTTTTTATTCTACTTGAAAAGTTACATTTGTATCATGCAATTAGGTCATAAATTATTTTTTGTTTTATTCTTGGCTTTCCTATCAATGCCTAAAGTATTAACATTGATTGAGAAAGATACCTATGCATCAATGTTATACAATGTATCTGAGGAGGAAGAATGTCATAAATAACAAAAAGGTGAAAAAGGGATTTTTTTAGTTTTTCCTATAGAATTTAAAGAACTTGTTTTTAAGTCAGTGTGCGTCGGTACAATTGTAATAAGACATAATAAAATTTTTGAGGAAGTTTTTTGCCGCCGCTCGACGTAGTTGAATAGATACAGTTACTGTTTTTCAAATTGTTTGAAGACTATTTTTTATTATATTAATGATGGTATGACAAATAAAAATAACCTTTTTGCAAACTTTAAATCTGATTTTGCATCAGGTTTAGTTGTGTTTTTAGTTGCTTTGCCTTTGTGTCTCGGTATTGCTTTGGCAAGTGGCGCACCATTATTTTCAGGTATTATTTCGGGAATTATAGGAGGAATTGTGGTTGGTTATTTAAGTCAGTCTCATCTCAGCGTTTCTGGTCCAGCAGCTGGATTAACAGCAATTGTTCTATCTGCAATAACCGACTTGGGTACGTTCAGTGCTTTTTTACTAGCCGTTTTACTAGCAGGGATTATCCAATTAATTTTAGGATTTGTTAAGGCAGGAACAATTTCTAATTACTTTCCTAACAATGTTATTGAAGGTATGCTTGCAGGTATAGGTGTTATAATTATTCTAAAACAAATTCCTCACGCTTTTGGATATGATCCCGATTTTGTAGGTGATGAATCTTTTTTACAACCTGATGGTCAAAACACTTTTTCTGAACTTTTTCACGTTTTTAATCATGTTCAAATTGGTTCGATTGTAATTGCTTTAATTTCTTTAGCAATATTGATTTTATGGAACAAAGTAGATTTTTTAAAGAAAATAAAGTTAGTTCCATCTGCATTGGTTGCTGTAATTGTTAGTATTTTACTAAATGAATTTTTTATTCAATTGGGAAGTAATTTAACTATCGCAAAAGAGCATTTAGTACGTTTACCTGTTCCAACAAGCTTTGAAGAATTTAAAAACATTATAGTTTATCCAGATTTTGCCTCAATTTCTAGTTCTAAAGTTTGGATTGTTGCAATAACCATTGCTGTTGTTGCTTCCATTGAAACTCTTTTGTGTATTGAAGCATCAGATAGAATGGATACTCAAAAAAGATATACAAACACTAATGTTGAATTAATGGCACAAGGAATAGGTAACATTATTAGTTCACTTTTAGGTGGCTTACCAATGACTTCTGTTGTTGTAAGAACGACAGCTAACAATGCTGCTGGTGCAAAGTCAAAAATGTCGGCTATAGTTCATGGAGTACTTTTGTTAGTAAGCGTATTAGCTATTCCTTCAATATTGAATAAAATTCCATTAGCAACTTTGGCAGCGGTTTTGTTGTTAGTAGGTTATAAATTAGCCAATCCAAAAACCATTAAACATTTTTGGGAGAAAGATAGAGTATATCAGTTTATTCCTTTCATTTTTACATTTGTGGCTGTGGTTACTACTGATTTGTTAAAAGGGGTAGCACTTGGAATGGTAATTAATATCATTTTTATATTAATAGGAAATTCAAAACGTGCTTACAACTTTAAAGTAGAAGATTATCATGATGGAGATATTATACATATCGATTTAGCGCAAGAAGTTTCTTTTCTTAATAAAGCTTCTATTAAAGATACCTTAAACAAAATCCCAGAAAATTCTAAAGTAGTAATAAACGCTGGCGCTACAGTTTATATTGCACATGATGTTTTGGATTTGATAAACGAGTTTGAAAATATAAAAGCTAAAGAATTGAATATAAACGTTAAATTAGTTGGATTCAAAGGCGCATATAATCTTGAAAATAGTGACGGATACAAAAGAACAGTCATTATTGAACATAAGTATAATGTTCTTAAAAGAAAATTAGAAACGATAGAAAATAAAAAGATAATATTTAAATAAGAAATATAATGAGTGGTGATTTTTATAAAAAAATTCTAGATAACAACAAAATGTGGGTTGAAAATCAATTGGCGAATGATGTAGAATATTTTAAAGATTTAGCTAAAGGTCAACAACCACCTTTGTTATGGATTGGTTGTTCTGATAGTAGAGTTCCAGCAAATGAAATTATTGGTGCAAAACCGGGAGAAGTCTTCGTTCATAGAAATATTGCTAATATGGTAATTCATTCCGATATGAATATGCTTAGCGTTCTTGATTATGCCGTAAACGTTTTGAAAGTAAAACATGTAATTGTATGTGGTCATTACGGTTGTGGTGGTGTAAAAGCAGCTATGGGAAATCAGTCTATTGGTTTAATTGATAATTGGATTAGACATATTAAAGATGTTTATAGATTGCATGAACATTATCTTAACACTATTGAGGATGAGGAGGATCGTTTTAATAAATTTGTTGAGGTAAACGTGCAAGAACAAGTGTTCGATTTAGCTAAAACATCCATTGTGCAAAATGCTTGGAGAAATGGTCAAGAGCTAACGCTCCACGGTTGGATTTATGGTTTAAATTCTGGTTATGTAACAGATTTAGATGTGAATATGAGTTCTAATGATGAATTAGATGACGTTTATCGATTAAAATTTTCAAATTAGATTGTTAATAGAAAGACTAGACTATTGTAATGTAGTCTTTCAAAATCCTAAACACGAAAATTATCTCAAAAATTGTATTATCGATAGATATATTGGCATTCCTATAGTTATGTTTAGGGGAAATGTTATGGCTAATGCCATTGGTAAGAATAATCCAGGATTAGCTTTTGGCACGGCAATTTTCATTGCTGCTGGTACGGCAATATATGATGCACTTGCTGCCAATACAGAAAGCATAAACCTATTACCTACATCATTGGTTATAATGTGGCTAAGTATTGCAACCAAACAGCCGTTAATTAATGGGATTACAATAGCAAAAACTACGGCAAACCATCCGCTTTTTAGAAAAACATTTAACTTTTTTCCACTCACAATTCCCATATCTAATAGAAAAATTGCTAAAAAACCTTTAAATAAATCATTTGTAAAAGGTTTTATTCCCATTGCTTGCTCATCGCTAGCTAAAAATCCAATCACCAAACTTCCTAAAATTAATAGCACACTACCGTTTGTAAACGAATGTTTGATCAAAGTTATAATAGAGGTGTTAATCTCTTTTTTAGCATCAAACAATCGTATTAAAATTACTCCAACAATAATAGAAGGTGCTTCCATTAATGCCATAACAGCTACCATGTGTCCGCTAAAACTCATGTGTTGAATTTCTAAAAAAGATGCGGCTGTTACAAATGTTACAGCGCTTACAGAGCCATAAGCTGCAGCAATTGCGCCAGAATCATATACATTAAATTTTCTTCTTAAAATAAAGTAGGAATAGAAAGGAATTAATAAAGCAATAAAAATTCCAAATAAAACAGACCATACTATCTCTAAAGTAAATTGACTATGAGCCAATTCTTGACCGCCTTTAAAACCTATTGAGAAAAGCAAATAGAGTGAAATAAACTTAGAAGAATTTGCTGGGATTTCCAAATCGCTTTTAACCTTTACGGCAATTATTCCGAGTAAAAAAAAGAGTAGCGCAGGATTGGTTAAATTATCAATAAGTAAATTTAAATTCATTTTTTCTATTTTTTTGTTGCTCTTTCCAATCGATCGTTTATTGATTTTCCTAAATCATTATCGGGAAATTTTTGAGCTATAATTAAATCTAGCTCTTTTTTATCTAAGCGATGCATTGCTGCATATAAGTTGGTTGCAGCCTCGTTTAAGTCACCTAGGTAAGAAAGCACTTCTATTGCAATATTTGAATTGTCTTTAATTGAATTCTGAAACAACAAAACACCAATTTTATAGTTTGGATACTTTTTTATTTCGTTTTCAATATCGTATGATAAAATTGTTCTTGTCTTTGGAGCATAATGTCTTGAAAGCATGCCAGGAGCTTCTGGAGCATCATCATTTTTGTTTGCAATAAAAATAGGACCGATAACCGATTCTATATCTTCAACAGCAATTGATCCTAAACGGTAAAGAATGGCATTTTCATTATCAAATCCTATAATTGTAGATTCGATACCTTTTGCACAAATGCCTCCTTCAAGTACCATTTTTAAAGAATTTTCGAAATAATCTGCAACATGTTGCGATGATGTTGGACTAATAGAGCCAAATGGATTCGCACTTGGAGCTGCTAAAGGGAAATCAATTGCTCTTAATAATTCTAAAGTTACCGGATGATTGGGAACTCTCACGGCAACAGTATCTTTTCCAGCGGTGATGCTGTAAGGTATATCATTCTTTTTTTTAAGTACTAAAGTAAGTGCTCCAGGCCAAAAAGCTTCTGCTAGTTTTTTAGCTTTTTTAGGAACATCTGCCGCAATATTTTCTAACAATTCTTTTGAATGAATGTGAACGATTAGCGGATTATTAAATGGCCTATTTTTTGTTTTAAAAATAAGGTTTATTGCTTTTTCGCTGTAAATGTTTCCAGCCAAGCCGTATACAGTTTCTGTAGGAATGGCAACTAAATCATCATTTACTAGAAGCTCTTTGGCTTTTAATATATTGTTTGAAATTTGTATCATTTTTTTATGGATTGCAATTATCGCAATAGGTTGGATCTTCAAATCTTATTCCTCTTGGATGAAATGATTCTTCTTGATAATGGCATTTTTTGCATTGGTATAAATAACTCAAAGTAGATCGAGTAGGAAGTAAACAATTTTCACAGGGTAGACCAGATAAAGCTTTAACAATATCAAAACCGGGAAAAGTGCATTTTGGACATTGTTTTTTTATTTTTTCTACTAGCTTTTTTGTTGCTTGCTCTATTACTTTCATTCGAGTTGGATTGTACATTGCTCGCATATCGGTTTCTGCATATACGCTTTTAAATTCTGTTAAGAGTTCATTATAATTTTTTAGTAAAAGTTCTTTACTTTGAATTCCTTTATAAATTTTTGAAAAATTCTTCTCACTAGGTTTAAGTATTATAGCATGACTTGGAAAATTAATGTGTTTTGCAAATGCTAATAAATCGACTTCATTACTTATTAATTTGCCGTTAAAATTGGTTTCCATACTTATTTCCTTGGCAACAATTTCGATATCGTTTTTAAAATCTTTCAGCATAATCAACTCTTCATTGGCTTGCGCAAAAAAGATCGTTGGATGCGCTCCAAAAGAACCTTCGCTTGCTACAACCAAATCACAGTTTAAAGCTTTTGAAGCCAAAATGCATTTATTGCGCAAGGTTGTTAGCGCATCTTCTTTTCTATCGATTTCACCAGAAAAAGTGCCTAGTACATCCGTATCAAAAACATCAGAAGTGAAACAGTTATTTCTAAATTCTTCAAAGAATAAAGGTGCAATTACCGATTCCTTCTGATGTTTTGTGGCAATAAGAAGTTTTCTTTCGTGAAACATTTTATTTTTCTATTTCAATAGAAATATTACTTTTTATTTTAAACTTTACATCTTCTGATTGTGAATTTGCAATAAGTTTTTTTATTGAATTTCTTGTTTCTGTAAGTTCTTCGATACGTTTTTTAGAATGTTCAATATTTTTATTAAATCTTATATGATTACTAAAATCCTCTCGGTTGTGATAATCAATTTTATAATTGATTAATGCAGTTAGTACTTTTTCTGCGTCTTCGGCAGAGAAGTTTCCGTCTATAAGTCTAAAATCTTGATTGTTTTCCATTTTTATTTTTTTGATAGTTTCCTAAATGCATATCCACCGATTAAAATACCTGAGCCCATTAATCCTTCGCTAATTAAAATATTACTTTTAGTATAAATTACAAATCCTGAAATAATTACAAGCAGTGAAAAAAGCAAAATTAGATTATCAATAATGGTAGAGTAAATTACTTTTTTAGTTACTATTTTATTGTCCTTGTCCGAGTGAATAGCCTGGTTTATCATTGAAATTGTACAAATTTTCTGTTTTAATGGTGTCAATATTTTCGGTCATTGCATTCGAAAGTAATTTTACAATTTCGTTTTTATTCATTTTTTCTCCGTTGGTTGCTTTAAATCTGCATCGCCAGTGGTCTGTACAAAAAGTTTCGCTAAAACCTTCTGGCCATACTTTAATGCCTCTATTGGTGATCATCGATAGTTGTGTAGCTTCTGTATTCAGTTTTTGAATAATTTCTGCAAGTTCATTTGGATTTGTTCCGTTCCAGTGAACAAAAATATCTACACCCATTAGGTCTTTTTTTGCGGGTGATTTCTTTTGGTATTTTGGTAAAATTAAAACAGCTTCTTTCCCATAAGATACTTCTTTCAATAATGTTGGTTTTTGACCAAGGTTTGCAATAATTGCATCTGCAAATTCTATTGTGCCTACTTTTTGCTTACTGATACCTTCTTTGTAAATATCATAGGTATGAATGCCATCCTCGATAGTTTTTAACCATGCATTTTGAATTTTTTCGGCAATTTCTGATTGGCCAATGTGGTTTAACATCATCACGGCACCTTCTAATAATCCTGATGGATTGGCAAGATTTTGTCCTGCACGTCGTGGTGCCGAACCATGAATTGCTTCAAACATAGCACATTCTTCACCAATATTTGCCGAACCTGCAAGACCAACAGATCCTGCAATTTGTGCTGCAATATCAGACAAGACGTCTCCATAAAGGTTTAAAGTAACTATTACGTCAAAAACTTCTGGAGTATCAGCCATTTTAGCCGCACCAATATCAATAATCCAATGTTCGTTTTCAATTTCTGGATATTCTGATGCAATTTCGTCAAATACTTGATGAAACAACCCGTCAGATTGCTTCATAATATTATCTTTGGTGAAACAAGTCACTTTTTTTCTTCCATAAACTTTAGCATATTCAAAAGCATAACGAACAATTTTTTCGCATCCAGGACGACTAATAATCTTTAAACATTGAACTACTTCGTCTGTTTGCTGGTGTTCAATTCCTGCATATAAATCTTCCTCGTTTTCTCGAATTATAACAATATCCATTTGTGGATGCTTGGTTTCTACAAACGGATGAAGACTTACACAAGGTCGAACATTAGAATAAAGTCCTAAAAACTTCCTAGTGGTTACGTTTAAACTTTTGTAGCCTCCGCCTTGAGGAGTAGTAATGGGTGCTTTAAGAAAAACTTTGTTTTTTCTAATGATGTCCCAAGACTCATTTGAAATACCCGAAGTGTTTCCTGATAAATAAACTTTTTCTCCAACTTGTATTTCATCATACTCCAAGTTCGCCCCAGCAGCATTAATGATTTTAAGAGTTGCATCCATAATTTCTGGACCAATACCATCGCCTTTGGCTATTGTAATTCGTTTCATATTTTGTTATTTAGTTATTCTTGATTAATTAAAAAAGGTGTTTTCCCATCGGTTACAATTATCTTAGTATTTGGGGATTTTGATAATTCATTGAAAGCATCAATACTTCTTAGTTTGATAATTTCGTTAGTCAACCCCTCAGAAATTATTTTTTGAGAATCTCTTGTACCTTTTGCCTCAATTATTTTTCTTTCGGCTTCAAATTTTTCTTGTTGTAATACAAATTCCATTCGCATTGCATCTTGCTCGGCTCGTAATTTACTTTCGATAGATTGTGATAATCCTAGAGGAAGCTGAATACTTTTCATTAACACAGACTCAATAACAATTCCTTTGCTTAGTAAATTTCCTGACATTCGTTTTAAAATATCGGCTTCTATCTCAGATCTTTTGCCAGAATGCATGTCTTTGGCAAAATATTGAGCACAAATATCTGCCGATGCCGAACGAAATACATTGGCAATAATTCCTTCATAATTTAAACCTAGGTCGTTTACGATTTTTACTACATCTGTTTTTTCTAATCTGTAAAGAATTGAAATTTGCGATGTAATACTTAAACCTTCTTTACTAGGCAAATTTAAACTTAACTCTAAATTTCTTGTTTGAATTGAGGTTCGGATAATCCTTGAAGTAAAAGGATTAAAAAAAACAGGTCCTTGTGGATAAACTTGTTCTGATAATTTTCCAAGTTTTTGTTTCAATCCAACTTCACCTGGTTTAATGGTTACACAACCTGTAAGTGTAATACTCGCAATTAAAATTGGGATAAATGTTTTCATAATTTTTTTTTACAAAATTCTCATTTTTTATCCATATATTTTTATTTATATTTGTAATAATATATATAAAATATTTTTATGAATTATACTTTACATCAGCTTCAAGTTTTTTTAAAAATAACGAAAACAAAGAGTGTTACTAAAGCTGCAGAGGAATTGCATCTTACACAACCGGCAGTTTCAATACAATTAAGAAATTTTCAAGAACAGTTTGAAATTCCGTTAACAGAAATTGTAGGACGAAAGTTGTATGTTACCGATTTTGGTAAAGAAATTGCCTTGGCTGCAGAAAATATTATAAATGAAGTATATGCTATCAATTATAAATCTCAAGCTTTTAAAGGTCAATTGGCAGGAAGGCTAAAGTTATCTGTTGTTTCGACCGGAAAATATGTTATGCCTTATTATTTATCAGAATTTATGAAAAATAATAATGCAATAGAGTTAGAAATGGATGTAACTAATAAAAGTAAAGTGCTAAAATCTTTAAAAAGTAACGACATAGACTTTGCGCTTGTATCAATTTTGCCCAATGATATAGCCGTAGAATCAATGTTATTACTAGATAATAAATTATTTTTGGTGGGAGATAAATCGATTAAGATTAATCAAAATTTAGAGTTCTTAAATTACGTTTCAAATTATCCACTGATATATAGAGAATTGGGTTCGGCAACAAGAATATCGATGGAAACTTTTCTAGATAAAACTGGAATTAGTCCAAATATGAAAATTCAATTAACATCCAATGAAGCAGTAAAACAGTCAGTTATTGCTGGTTTGGGACTTTCAATCATGCCGCTTATTGGATTAAAAAATGAATTAGAAAACGGCGATATTAAAATTATCCCAATTAAAAAACTTCCTATAATATCAAGTTGGCGATTAATTTGGCTGAAAGGAAAAAAATTGAGTCCAGTTGCAAAAGCTTATCTAGAATTTGTAACCAAGTTTAACGATGAAATAAAAAGTAATCATTTTGCATGGGTAAATAATTACTAATCTTTTAAGTTTTCATTAAAAGCAGAAGGTAATAATTGCGGAATAAATTTTATCAAAATAGGAAGTAACAAACCACCGCCCGGCAATAAAAAAATTGTCAATGATGGAATAGTTTTGCAAATGTCGAGTAATTGTTTTTTTACTTTCTTTTTTTCGTCAGAGCTTAGATCTTTTTGAGTAGATTTGGCTAGAAGTTTCATCAATTCCTTACTTTCAGAAATTTCTTTAGTCAATCGTTTTTGATTTCTTTTAATCAAAACTTGAACTCCTGTGGTAGTTTGATCATAAAAATGCTTTACAGGATTAGAATAATTAAAATATTGAATTTCTTTTTTGTATGACGTTATAAACTTATCGGTATCCACAACACTTTCGTTTACAAATTCACTAGGAATCGACATAGCTTGTGCCAATTTATGAAGAAAATAAATTTCATCATTCTCTATTTTGCCATCATTCCAAAGTGTGATTCCTGCTAAATCTAATAGATAGAATTTTTCTAAATCATTTGTAAAATAATCCAGTGGTAACTCTTCTAAATTCTGAATACTTACTTTTGAAAATTTGGTATAGCGAACCGATGCTTCGAATAATTTAATCAATAAATCATCGTATTGCGATTTAATAGTTTTAACTTTTAATGCTAAAGAAACAATACTCATAATCGTTTCTTCCATGCGTTTCAAGTATTTTTCAGGAATTTCTCCTTTTTTAAGATATTGGTGAAATGCTAAAACATCTACAAACAATAGGGCATTTGTTACAATATGAGAGAAATTTTTACTGATAATATCTTTGTTCGTTTGAACGCGCTCGTTTATCAAAGTTTCTAATTTTGAACTCGAACTAGAACTCATTATTTTATCAAAAAGCACAAATCCTTTTGGTGTCATTTCTTTGTAAAATGCTACAGTTTTTTTGATAAAATCTTCGTTATTTTCTTTTTGAAAAGTAAAGATATAAATATCAAGAAGTGTTGTCAATAAAGCGACTTTAGAGATTTCATCCGATTTCCATTGTGATATTTCTATTTTTGGATTGGAATTTATTGCAATGATATGACCATAAATAAATCCAGTAGCTCTAATGTTTTTATAAAACGATAAACCATCAATAGTAGTGTAGAACAATGATTTTTGTTCCACAAAATACTTATCAATCCAACCGTGTGCAGATGGGTTTATCATAGCTTCATTTATGAGTTACAAAGCTAGTTATTTTTAAGAAAGTTCAAGAGTATAAATGTTAAGATTTTATTGCCTTGATTTTATGTTTATGAGCGCTTTTGAAAACTTATAAAATTTGAAAAAATTTCGTGTAACATTTTAATAGTAAATTCGTCTTAGTTTTTTTAATAACAGAAAATAATCACAACAAAATTTGAAAGAATAATTAAAAACTTAACTCCATAGTGCTATAAAGCTATTTATACAAATTACATGCTTATTTTTCTTTCATTCTTTCTCTCACCTGCTGACGATAACTTATACCTAAAGGTATTTCTTTATTACTAGTAGTTTTTATACAGTTTGGATAAACTTCTTCAATAAATTTCTGATTAACAACAAAACTTTTATGACATCTTATAAAATTGTAAACCAGCAAAATTTCATATAAATCTTTTAATGTACTATGAATAATTTCTGTTTTACTTTTGCTAAAGTATATCTTGACGTAGTTACCAATACTTTCCAAATATATGATTTCACTTGGCCTAATACTTTGATGCAGTTGACTTAATTTAATTAAATCAGTAGGTTCTTTTACTTCATTTTTTACAGATATTTTTTTTACTGCTTTAGAAAAACGTTCGAAAGTAATTGGTTTTAACAAATAATCCACAACATTAAATTCATATCCTTCGAGTGCATATTCGCTATAGGCAGTGGTAAAAATAACTTTTGCATCACTATCAATCATTCTCAAAAAATTCAGTCCCGTTACTTGAGGCATTTCAATATCTAAAAAAATTAAATCAATTGTATTACTTTTTAGGTAGTTTGCTGCTTCAATCGCATTACTAAATGTATTTTCAACAGATAAAAAATCAAATTTATCACTGTGTAATTTTAAAATTGCTTGAGCATTTGGCTCATCATCAACTATTATGCATTTAACTTTCATAAATTCTCATTTTAATTTACTTTGATCTATAAATGTAATATCAATTTTGAGTTGTAGATATCTTTAGTAATTGTTTCTGTTAATGAAAACCTGTTATGAAATTTATATTCTAACCTTTGTCGCAGGTTTTTCAATCCTGTTTTTGTTGTTTTTTGGGACTTTTGGTTGGGTAATGTATTTGAAGTTTCTAGTGTTAGAACATCGTCATTCAAGTGTAAGTTTATGGAGATAAAAGCATCTTTTTCTAAAGAAATTCCATGTTTAAAACAATTCTCAATTAGCGTTATCAAGGTGTTTGGTGGAATTTGAAAATCCCACTTTTTGATTGACTCAAAATAATGTAAAGTAATGTTTTGTGGCAATCGTTCTTCTTCAAAAGACAAATAGTTTTCTATAAAATCAACTTCTCTTTTTAAAGGTATAACGCTTAAATCAGATACCTCAAGCTGGTAGCGCAACATATCTGATAATCTAGAAATCATTGGAGCAACATCATCCGATTTTTGTAAAGAATGGTTATAGATACTATTCAAAATATTAAATAAAAAATGAGGATTAATTTGTTGTCTTAAAAGCATCATTTCTGCTTCCATTTTTCTGTTTTTATAAATTAAATATTCTAACTTATTTTTTGACCGATCGTAAGCAAAATAAATCATTACTGTTAAAAGTGTGATAAAAACCAACGAAACGCTATGCCCAATTATTTCCAAATTAGTAATAGTATAAAGTTTATCAAAAAGCAACGAGCAAAATAGAATTAATATTACCAATGAAGTATAAAAACTAAAAATTTTTCTTTTAAAATAGAATTGTTCAATCAACTTTATAACTATACTACTAAATAGAAAGTAGGCAAATAGTAACTCTGGATTAAAATTGAGTGACAAATACATATGACCATCACCAGAAATGTCCTTATAAATTGCCAATAGTGAAATTAATAACGTAAGTATTCCCAAAGATAGTTTTACAGGATTTTGCTTGATAAAGTTTTTCATAGTTCAAAAATACAATAATTGACTAGTAATGTACTTTTTTTTGGATGAATTGCATTGGTCAAAAGCAAATTGCATTGGTGTAATAAAATGAATGTTGTTCTTATTACCATCATAAATTTGTAGCAAACTTTTAAAAATAAGAAATTATGAAGACTATTTTAAGACTACTTTTTTTAACATTTGTTGTAACGCAAAATTTTTTTGCACAAGAGCAGATCTTACCAGCATTCATAAACGCAAATAGTATTGAAATTGCTGATTGTAAAGATTCAAAGAATTATTCTTTTCTAGATAAAGTTAGCGATAACAAAAAAATTATAGCTATTGGAGAGGCAAGTCATGGTTCGGAAACCTTGTTTGAAATAAAACATAGCCTATTTAAATATTTAGCAATTAATAAAGGATATACTTTATACTTAATAGAAGATGACTATGGAGATTTGTTAGAAATTAATAAGGCTATTGTAACAGGCAAAGGCGATTTGAAAAAGTTAATAGTTGAATCTAGTTTAAATGGTTTTTGGAAGTCTCAGTCTTATTTAAACTTTTTTCAATGGATGCAGAATTATAACCGTACAACCACTAAAGACAAACTTCAAATTATCGGTGTAGATTGTCAAGATGTTCGTAGTTCTGTTGCCTATATTCAAAAAACATATCCAACTTTGTTTTCAGGTCAATATGAAGAAATAAATAATTTTTTACAAACGGTAAAGGCATCAAATATCTATACTTTAGAAAAAAGTAAAGTTAACGAATTACTAAAAATAAGTGAAGTGCTTTTAGAAAATTTAAAAAAATCAGACACTTATTTACAAAATAAAAGTAAATCTGAATATAAAATTGCAATAAATGCATTTGAAACCGTGTCTCAAAACATGTTGATGGTAAAAGAAAGTTTACCACAAGAGCAATTACTAGAAGAATACAAGAAATATGGCTATTTAATTAAAGACAAACGCAGTGAATTAATGGCAAAAAATGCTATACGAGCTATAAATGATTACAATGCAAAAGCAGTAGCCTCAAACCATAATAGTCATGTTGTTGATAATCCTGCATCTGAAGACACTGGATATTTTTTAAGAAAAGAGCTTGGTGAGCAATACTATATTATTTGCACTGATTTTTCTGAAGGATCAATTCAAGTATTCAGTTACAATGGATTAAAACTAGTAAAAGTTGATAAACCTGAAAAAGAATCTATTGCCAATTATTGTTTAAAAACAGGTAAGAAAAGTTTATTCGTAGAATTTTCTAATTTTTCGACAGATCAAAATTTTACTGCAAATTTAAGTTCCCTAGCTGGTGGCTACAAAACAATTTTTCCCACAAGAACCTATAATCTTCATCTGAACGCGTTTAATGCAATAATCTATGCTAAAAAAATAGATTCAATAAACTTTATAGAATAAAATGCACTAGAAATATATAACATTGATTTGTTAAACTAATTCAAAACTAAAAATACTTAAAATGACAACAAAAACAAATAAAAGATTAAAAATTACTGGGATAGTAATTTTATTATTGGTGACATTATCTACAAGATTTTTTGCATCATCAGTTTTAGGAGAACCTTTCTTTGGTGAAACACTAACAAATTTATTTAGTACAAAAGAGAAACTAGTTCTTTTATCACAAAGTGATTTAGGAATTTTAAAAAGCGTTATTCATCCTATTACAATTGAAAATGCTAAAAATGACAGTTTGCAATTTGATTTTTTAAATGAAAAACTAAAGCACGTTGAAGTTATAGGACTCGGAGAAGCAACTCACGGAACAAAAGAGTTTTTTGAACTAAAAAACAAAATGTTTAAATATTTAGTTGAAAAACAAGATGTAAAGCTATTTGGAATCGAAGCTAATTTTGCCGCTTGTTATGATATCAACAAATATGTTCTAACTGGAGAAGGAAATGCAAAAGAAGCCTTATCAAAAAATGGCTATTGGGTCTGGCAATCACAAGAGGTTTTGGATTTAATTGAATGGATGAAAAACTATAATAAAGGAAAAACATCAAACCAAAAAATTAAGTTTTATGGATACGATATGCAAGATGCAACCTCTTGTATTGTTTGGCTTGAAAATTATCTAAGTAATAATAATCCAAGCTTTAATAAGAATTTGTTACCTGAAAAAATTGAGGAAAACAAAACATCATTAAAAGAACTAGACGATAAAGGATTAGATGAAATGCAAAAAAGAAATTTGAACAAGTTAAAAAAACTAGAAGATTATGTTTTGAGCAAAAGAATAGAATTGTTTAAAAAGGATTCTACAGACTATAAATTCGCTAAACAAACTATTGCTGTGCTTCGACAAAAATTAAATTATTTTAGAGAACAAGATTTCAATACTGCATATTCTTATAGAGATAGCTCGATGACTCAAAATATAAAATGGATTAGAGAAAACAATAACAACGGTAAAATAATGCTTTGGGCTCATAACGGACATATTGGAAAAGGTTCGTTTTCTGACGATTTTAAATCAGGTAATTGGATGGGAACACATCTGAATAACTTATATGGGAAAAAATATTACAATATTGGTTTCAGTTTTAGTGAAGGAGGTTTTGTTTCACAAAGTCCTTTATCAACAAATGTTTTTTACTTGATGTACAGTTTTACCAAAAGTATTTTCAAAGATGAACCTTGGCTTGTTTCGAATAACTATGTTAAACCACACTCGAAAAGTTATTTGACAAATGCTTTTTCACAACTGAAAACACCAATATTTTATATCGACTTTGAAGATATTTCAAACAAAAAAAACTTAAAAGATTTTATAAATAAAGATTATGAGCATTATGAAGCAGGAGCAGTTTATATCAATGAAAAATCAGCACTATGGTCAACTAATCTTTATGAAAATTTTGATGCTATAATTTACGTGGATAAAACAAAACCAGCAGAAAATTATAACTTGGGAAAAATTGCAAAATAGTAAAGTAATTTATTTTACTTACTAAAAGCTTGTTAATTTGTGCTTTATCGAAATACAAAAAAACCACTCAGTTTTTCGAGTGGTTTTCTAACAATCAATTTAACTAACAATTAAAAACAATAACTATTTTCAGTAACTAATTTGGTAGTGATTGTTTCTCTCAATCCTACAATATTAGGCATGTTGGTATATTTTGTAAAACGACGTAATCCCATTAACATCATACGTTGCTCGTCACCTTCTGCAAAAGAAATGATGCTCTCTTTTCCCCTTGAAGCAACGATGTCAACGGCTTTGTATAAGTATAATTTTGCCATTGCAATCTGCTCTTGTACTTTAGCTTCGCCTTCTTTTTTTGCTAATTTTTCAGTACGTAAAATAGTACTTTCCGCCATATATATTTCAATTAACATATCAGCAGCCGCCATTAGTAGTTGTTGGTGGGCATCTAAGTCCATTCCGAATTTTTGAACAGCTGCACCAGCTACCATTAAGAATGCTTTTTTCAATTTACCAATCATTTCTTTTTCTTCCGATAGTAATTCAGAATAATCAGGAGTATCAAATGATGGAATTCCCATTAGATCTTCTTGAACTTTCATAGCTGGTCCTAATAAATCAACATGACCTTTCATAGCTTTCTTGATTAGCATTCCAACTGATAACATTCTGTTGATTTCGTTAGTTCCTTCATAGATTCTAGCAATACGAGCATCTCTCCAAGCACTTTCCATCGGTGTATCTTCAGAGAATCCCATTCCGCCATAAATTTGAATTCCTTCGTCAGCACAATTTTGAATATCTTCAGAAACGGCTACTTTTAGAATAGAACATTCGATAGCAAATTCTTCAACACCTTTTAATTCAGCTTCTTGATGACTTGCACCATCTGCTTCGCGAGCTTTGATTCTGTTTTCAATATCTTTTGCTGCACGGTAAGTAGCACTTTGCCCTGCGTAAGCTGAAGTTGCCATTTCTGCTAATTTGTAACGAATAGCACCAAAAGATGAAATAGGAGTATTGAACTGAATTCTTTCGTTGGCATAATTTACAGCATTTGAAGTTACACGACGTTGTGCATCTAAACAAGCTGCTGCCAATTTGATACGACCAACATTTAAAGCATTCATTGCAATTTTGAAACCTTCACCACGAGCAGCCAACATATTCTCAACTGGAACTTTTGTATCAGCAAAGAAAACCTGGCGAGTAGAAGAGGCACGAATTCCTAATTTATGCTCTTCTTCTCCCATAGAAATTCCATTGCTTGGATCATTTTCTACGATAAAACCTGTAATATTTTTATCATCTTCAATTCGAGCAAAAACAATTAAAACTGAACAAAAACCTGCATTAGAAATCCACATTTTTTGTCCTGTGATTTTATAATGCGTACCATCTTCAGAAAGAACTGCTTTAGTCTTTCCTGAATTTGCATCAGAACCCGCGCCTGGCTCTGTTAAGCAATAAGCGCCAAACCATTCACCTGAAGCTAATTTTGGTACGTACTTTTGTTTTTGTTCTTCTGTTCCATATAAGGTAATCGGCATCGTTCCAATTCCGGTATGCGCACCAAAAGCTGTTGAAAACGAACCAGATGCGCCCGAAATGTAATCACAAACAAGACAAGTATCTACAAATCCCATCCCCATTCCGCCGTAGGCTTCTGGTACGGAAACACTTAAAAATCCCATTTCGCCTGCTTTTCGCATTATCTGTTCTGTAAAAGCATAATCTTTGTGCTCAAAACGATCTTTATTTGCCCATAATTCTTTGTCGCAAAATTCTTTAACGCTGTCGCGCATCATAATTTGCTCTTCCGAGAAATCTTCTGGTGTAAAGACATTTTCACATTTGGTTTCTTTTACCAAAAATTGTCCACCTCTTGTTATATCTTCCATGGTTTTATGTTTTTTAATTTAAATAGTTTTAGTTTTTTTGGAACACAGATTTAAGAAATTTGATAAATTTTAATAATTTTTTATATTTCTTAAATCTGTGTTCCTAACTTTATAAAAGTTCGTAAATACCTGCACTTCCTTGTCCAGTTCCAACACACATACTCACAATGCCGTATTTAGATTTTCTTAAACGCATTTCCTCAAATAATTGAACTGATAATTTTGCTCCTGTACAACCTAGTGGATGGCCTAAAGAAATTGCACCACCATTTACGTTAATGATATCAGGATTTAAATTTAATTCGCGAGTTACTGCTAATGCTTGTGATGCAAATGCTTCATTTAATTCAATTAAATCGATATCATTTAATGTTAAGCCTGCTTGTTTTAGTGCTTTTGGAATTGCTTTTACTGGACCAATTCCCATAATTCTTGGTTCAACACCAGCTGATGCAAAATTTACTAATCTTGCAATAGGAGTAACACCTAATTCTGTTACCATTTCTTCGCTCATGATTAAAACGAAAGCCGCACCATCACTCATTTGTGAAGAGTTTCCTGCAGTTACAGAACCATCAGCTGCAAATACAGGTTTTAGTTTTCCTAAAGCGGCAATATTTGTGTCGGCTCTTGGACCTTCATCTTTATTTACAACGTAAGATTTGGTTTCTTTTTTACCATTTTCATTGATGAATGTTTGCTCTACAGTAATCGGAACAATTTGTTTGTCAAATTTACCTTCGGCTTGCGCTTTTAAGGCTTTTTGATGTGAATTGTAAGCAAACTCATCTTGATCTTCACGTGAAACGTTGAATTGTTTAGCAACTGCTTCAGCCGTTAAACCCATTCCCCAATAGTAATCTTCGTGACCTTCTTTTGCTACAGCGTAATCTGGAGTTGGTTTGTATCCGCCCATTGGAATAAATGACATACTTTCAGCTCCA
Source organism: Flavobacterium sp. (assembly GCA_044361155.1). GTDB lineage: Bacteria > Bacteroidota > Bacteroidia > Flavobacteriales > Flavobacteriaceae > Flavobacterium. The sequence continues at coordinate 26,258 of JBIKJF010000006.1, read as the reverse complement.
CCTGCAATGATACAATCAGCCATTCCACTTTGGATTTTTGCTGTCGCCATTCCGATAGTTTCTAATCCTGAAGCACAATATCTATTTACTGTTACACCTGGAACGTCTGTAACTTTTAATCCCATTAAGGAAATTAAACGGCCAACATTTAAACCTTGCTCAGCTTCTGGCATTGCGTTTCCAACCATTACGTCGTCAATTCGTTTTTTGTCGAAATCAGGCAATTCGTTCATCATGAACTGAATAGTTTCAGCAGCTAATTCATCAGGTCTTTTGAATCTAAATACTCCTTTTGGAGCTTTCCCTACCGCTGTGCGGTATCCTTTTACAATATATGCAGTCTTCATAGTTTAGTTTCTTAATGGTTTACCTTTTGTAAGCATGAATTGGATTCGTTCCAACGTTTTTCTTTCAGTACAAAGTGATAAAAATGCTTCACGTTCAATATCTAATAAGTATTGCTCACTTACTAATGTTGGTTCTGATAAATCTCCACCAGCCATTACATAAGCAAGTTTATTGGCAATTTTCAAATCGTGTTCTGAGATATATTTTCCTGCTACCATTTGGTTTGTTCCTACTAAGAACATTCCAAGAGCTTGTTTACCTAATACTTTGATGTCGGTTCTTCGGACAGGTTGAGTATATCCTTGGTCAGCCATTTGTAATGCTACTTGTTTAGCTACTGCAATTTGGCGGTCTTTGTTTACGACTACAATGTCTTTTCCTTTTTGTAAAATTCCTAAATCGAAAGCTTCATATGCTGAAGTTGCTACTTTTGCCATAGCAATTGTTAAGAAATGCTCTTGTAACACATTTAATTCGACATCATTTTTACGGAATAAATCCGATGCGCGTAAAGCCATTTCTTTAGAACCACCTCCACCAGGAATTACTCCAACTCCAAATTCTACTAAACCAATATAGGTTTCAGCAGCGGCAACAACTCTATCAGCATGCATACTCATTTCGCATCCACCACCAAGCGTCATCGCATGTGGAGCAACAATCACCGGAATAGAAGAGTAACGTACTCGCATCATCGTGTCTTGGAACATTTTGATAGCCATGTTCAATTCATCATATTCTTGCTCGACCGCCATCATAAAAATCATACCGATATTTGCACCAACAGTGAAATTTGTACCTTGATTAGCAATTACTAATCCTTTGTAATCTTTTTCAGCTAAGTCAATTGCTTTGTTGATTGCGGTTAAAACGCCACCACCAATAGTATTCATTTTAGAATGGAATTCTAAGTTTAAAATGCCGTCACCTAAATCGATTACTGTTGCATCCGAATTACCCCAAACTTTGTGACTTTCTCTAATATTATCTAAATTGATAAAGGCATCTTGACCTGGTTTTTCTTCTTGAGTTTTTGATGAAATATTGTAGAAACAAGTTTTACCATTTTTAACTGAATAAAACGATTTATTTCCTGAAATCAACAGATCAGTTACCCAAGCAGCTGGTTTATAACCTTCAGCTTCCATCATTGCGATGGCTTTTTCTACACCAATGGCATCCCAGATTTCGAATGGACCATTTTCCCAACCGAAACCAGCTTTCATAGCGTCGTCGATTTTGTAGAATTCGTCAGTGATTTCTGGAACTCTGTTAGAACAATAAGCAAACATTGCCGAGAAATTCTTTCTGTAGAAATCACCAGCTTTGTCTTTTCCTTTTACTAAAACTTTGAATCTATCAATTGGTTTGTCAATTGTTTTAGTAAGTTCTAATGTTGCGAATGATGCTTTTTTAGCTGCTCTATATTCTAATGTATCTAAATCTAATGATAGGATTTCCTTACCTTCTTTTTTATAAAATCCTTGACCAGTTTTACTTCCTAGCCATTTATTTTCCATCATTTTGTTTATGAAATCTGGTAGTTTGAACAAGTCGTGTGCTTCGTCATTTGGACAGTTGTCATAAATTCCGTTAGCTACGTGAACTAAAGTATCTAAACCAACTACGTCAACAGTTCTGAAAGTAGCCGATTTTGGACGACCAATAACTGGACCTGTTAATTTATCAACTTCTTCAATGGTTAATCCCATTTCTTTCACCTGATGGAACAAACTTTGGATTCCGAAGATTCCAATTCTGTTTCCAATAAATGCTGGAGTATCTTTAGCAATTACTGAAGTTTTTCCTAAGAATTTTGAACCGTATTCAAATAAGAAATCCAATACTTCTTGAGATGTTTTTGGACCTGGAATGATTTCGAATAATTTCAAATAGCGTGCAGGATTGAAGAAATGCGTTCCACAGAAATGTGTCTGAAAATCATCGCTTCTTCCTTCACTCATAAAATGAATAGGAATTCCTGAGGTATTTGAAGTTACCAAAGTTCCTGGTTTACGGAATTTGTCGATTTGTTCAAATACCAATTTCTTGATGTCTAAACGTTCTACAACTACTTCGATAATCCAATCGCAAGTTGCAATTTTGGACATATCATCTGTCGTGTTTCCTGTTGTAATTCGACTTGCAAATTTCTGACTGTAAATAGGCGATGGGTTGCTTTTTAAGGCATTTGCTAAATGGTCATTTACCACACGATTACGAACTACTTTACTTTCTATAGTTAGTCCTTTCTTTTCCTCTATTTCAATTAGTGCGTTGGGCACAATATCTAAAAGAAGTACTTCCAAACCGATGTTAGCAAAATGACAAGCAATTCCAGAACCCATTATTCCAGAACCTACTACAGCCACTTTTTTGATTGTTCGTTTCATTTTTTTCTTTTTTTATCGGTTTTCAGTTATCGGTTTTCAGTTAGTTTACTGATAACAGACAACTGACAACTTATTATATTTAAAATATTTTCTTCTCTGTTATCAAATCATTTATCACATCAGCTACTTCCATAAAATGGTTTAGTTTTTCTTCAGTGATGTTTTTTTTTACTACTTCGTTGAATTTTAATACGGTTGTTTTTGATTGTTCACGCATTTGTTTTCCCAAATCGGTAAGGTATATTAAAACGCCTCTACCGTCATCTGGATTCTTCTTTCTTGTAATTAATCCTTTTTCTTCTAATGTTTTTAAGGTTCTGGTTAGCGATGTGGCTTCCATTCCCATTCTATTACTTATGTAAGTTGATGGAGTTCCATCTTCTTTGTCTATACTTAGTAAAGCAAAACCTATTGCCATGGAACCGTCAAATTTAGATGCTTCCTCGTTATACATTCGTGAAACTGCTTGCCACGTTGCTCGAAGCACATAATCTATAGTTTTTTCCTTCATTATATTTTCCTATATCGTTTTAGTTTCGGATTCAAATATATAAAAAATTTATTATGCACGCATAGTATTTGTGTTAAATTTTATGCACGCATAGTATTTTTTTAAGTTTGAGGTACGAAATACTAAGAATGAATGTTGAAGTTTAAGTAAGAGTTTTTATGTTTTGCTCAGGAACGCAGATTTAAGAAATTTTAATAATTTTGATAATTTCTTAGATCTGTGTTCCAAAAAAAAATATATTGTATTGGCTTTGTATATAATCACCAAATTTAAAACTACAGGTGCTGACTATTTTGTGACTTTTTCTATTACTTTTTTTGATTCTTTTGTTTTTAACAATAAAAAGGAGTAAATTATTATTTATATAAAGTATAATTTTTATTTCATACATTTGATATATTAACCAAACGGTTTGATTTGAATTTCACCAAATGTTCAATTGGTTACAAATGCAACTAAAATTCAAGTTATAATAAGTATTTCAATACCAATTAATACAAAAAAAAACAATAGGATTCTGTATGCAATACCTAACTTAGTATGCTCTTCGCAATAGGTATTAAAATACCTAAAACAAATGTATAAAAAGATAAGTGATATTATTAGTAAATTTATAACAAGACCGATATGATATGTTGGTTTGAACCAAAAAAGAATGTTTTAAAAAGTAGAAATTAATAAGATACCCAATAATATCATTCCTGAAATTTTAGTATACTTTTCCGCAGTTAAGACAGTTGGTTTTTGACATTCATTTACACTAGTTTTAACGAATATTAAAATTTTAAAAAAAGAAAGTAATTTGTTACTTGTACAGATAGCAACAAATATAAAAAAAATAATTATCCTTTAAAATTCAGTTGATCACGTAAAACATTCTTTCAAAAGAATAATTTTCACAGCTAGCTGTAACTGATAAAAATGCAACCTTGAAGTAAAAAAATCTATTCATTACTTTTTTGTTTTTTGTAAATGAATAATTGTTGCAACCAAAAAGCCAATGGCTGCAAGTAAAGTTATATAAGGCAACAGCGATTTACCTTCCTGAAAATAAGTATAACTTGTTAAAAATAATGCAATACTTTCAAATAAATGAATAATTATATCTAACCATGAGTGTTTGTTTTTAGATATTTTAGAATAAACAAAAAAGATTAAAACGACCATTCCTAATGATAAAATTGACCATCCTATTAGACTATGATGGTTTTGAATTTTATCAAATCCTTTTGTTATTAAAATAAAAGCAACAATAAAATGATAAAGTGATGCTATTTGTGTTTTCATTTTTATAGGGTTAGATTTCAAAATAATAAAAAAGGTTTTTTGTGTAAAAGGCTAAGATATAAATTCTTGTGAGAAAATAAACGCGAATAAACTAATTTATTATTAAAAATTCATTCTGATAAATCTCTCTATTGTTTGCAGATTACATTTTTTTGTTAAGGTTTGTTTTTAGCGTGTTTGATTGCTTAGCTATTATTCACTATTTCTATAGTCTTTGTGTATTAGATTGACAAAAAGCGCTTATTTGAAATTCTTTGGGATTTGTATTATTTGTTTGAATAATGGAATTAATTACTAATTAAACTTATATAAGAGCCACAATCATTCTATGTTGAAAGCTTTCAAATAGTTTCATTTTTAAGGATTTGTTTGTGAAAAAAGAAAAAAAACCACGAGAATTGCTTCGTGGTTTACTATTTTTTTATCAATTTTTTATTTCATTTTTCCGTTGACAAAACCAATGATAGCACCAACAATAGCACCACAAAGAACGGATAATACTACATCAAAAGCTATTACTTGATAATTGGGAGTTAATGTATTGCTATTGTGAAAAAAGTTATGAAAAAGACTTAAGAAAAGCGCAATTACTGCTCCAGCTTTAGCACCAGAAACAGTTGTTAAAATTGAAGCCCATTTGGATAAAATGTAGGAAATAAAAAATCCAAAAGTCATGCAGCCTAAAAATATGAAAGGCATGTTCATTTGGCTTTCATCAGTTGCTGGAAAAAAGTCTTTAAAAAGTATTCCCCATAAAAGCCAACCTAAGAGAAAATCAACGATACCACCAACGATACCGCCAATTAAAAAGTTTTTTACATTCATAATTCAATAGTTTTATTGGTTAACAACATAAAAGTAATAAAAATTAAGAAATGTTTAAGATTTTTGTAGACAAATTATCAACTATTTTATTTACAGAAATGATTACAATTTTAAAATCAATTAGTTTACATGCTTTATTACCAGTAATTTAAAAAAAAAATCCTCAGGTAGTAAACTGAGGAATTTTGCATTTATGCTTCTTCAAGCACACGATTAGGATCGTAGCCAAAGAGTTTGTGTTGTTTTATTAAATCGGCTGTTCCTTGTGGTAACATTTTTTCCCACCCAGGAACACCGTTGCTTATCATTTTTAATACTTCTCTTGAGAAAATTTTTAAATGCGCTTTGTCGTTTACTGGCACATCTACAACTTTACCATTATAGGCAAAGAATTTGTATAGCTCTTTCATTCTTGGATGCACTTTTAGATTTTGCGATGTCACAACACTGCCATGTTCTTCCATAGGATACAAGTATACTTTTAAATCTCTATAAAATAATTTACCAAAAGCTTCAAGTATACCTCCGCTTAAATGTCGGTAATATTTTTCATCAAAAATATCGACCAAGTTGTTTACGCCCATTACTAATCCCATTCGTGCTTTGGTATAATTAGAGAAATATTCAACTACTTTGTAATACTCCTGAAAATTAGAAATCATTACGGTTTGCCCCAAAGAACATAAAAGTTCGGCTCTATCCATAAAGTCACGCTCGTCTATTTCTCCCTCAGAGCGCAAGTTGGAAAGTGTAATTTCAAAAATCACAAAAGTATTTTCTTTTTCCACTTTATTTTCTTCTACAAACATTTCAAGTGATTTTTCATACATATCCATATTTACCTTAGTAACTGGACGGAAACTTCCTCGCAATGCAAGTATGTTTTTTTTGTAAAGAACAGCAGCCGGAAGAATATTTTTTCCATCTGGACCAAACATTACGGCATCAGTCATACCGTTTTTTACCAATTGTAAACTCATTAATCTATTATCAACGTTGGCGAACCTTGGTCCAGAAAAGTTGATTGTATCAATTTCTAACTGGTCTTTATCTAAATGATCATATAAATAGCGCAAAAGCTTTTTTGGGTCGTCATACTTGTAAAACGCACCATAAATAAGGTTCACACCAAGAATTCCAAGTGTCTCTTGTTGCAACCGTGCATCGGTTTCTTTAAAACGAATATGAAGTGTTATTTCATTGTACTCTTCATCGGGATCAATTTGGTATTTAATTCCGACCCAACCGTGGCCCTTAAATTGCTTCGCAAAATCGATTGTTGCAACCGTGTTGGCATAACTAAAAAACATTTTATGCGGATGTTTATCTCTATTTAGTCGTTTTTCAATTAAATCAACTTCATGACTCAACATCTTTTTAAGACGATTTTCGGTTACATAACGTCCGTCAATTTCTTCACCATAAATGGCATCACTGAAGTCTTTGTCGTAGGCAGACATCGCTTTTGCAATAGTTCCCGAAGAAGCTCCTGCTCTAAAAAAGTGGCGAACGGTTTCTTGCCCGGCGCCAATTTCAGCAAAAGTTCCGTAGATATTTTCGTTTAAGTTGATGCGAAGCGCTTTGTCTTTTAGAGAAGGAATTTGCTCAATTACCTTGTCTCCTTTTAACTTTATGTCTTGTTGGTTACTTTTCATAATCACATGTATTCATCGCAAAGTTACTAAAACGATTGCGGTATTAAAAGATAAATAGTTCTATTTTTGTAGAAATTTAACATCTACATTTTTTATAAAAGGTATAACAAAAACCGTGCTAAATGAAAGTTTATTTTTTAGGAACAGGAACTTCACAAGGTATTCCAGTTATAGGGAGTCTTCATCCAGTCTGTCAAAGTGCTGATTTAAAGGATAAAAGACTGCGCGTCTCTGTTTGGATTTACGATGAAAATCACTCTGTAGTAATAGATTGTGGTCCTGATTTTAGACAACAAATGTTAACGTCCAAGTGTTTGCATATTGATGCAATATTATTTACTCATGAGCATGCCGACCATACAGCAGGCATTGATGATATTCGCCCGTTTAATTTTAAACAAGGTGCCTTACCAGTTTATGCACACAAGCGAGTTATTCAAAACCTAGAAAAGAGGTTCGATTATATTTTTGAAATTGAAAATCGATATCCTGGAGCACCTGCTGTAAAAACAATAGAAGTTACCACTAATTGTAATTTTTATATTGGAAATCTGAATGTTATTCCGATAAATGCCTATCACGGAAATCTGCAGGTTTTTGGATTTAAAATCAATAATTTCGCTTATTTAACTGATATAAAAACAATAGAAATGGTTGAAGTTGAAAAAATAAAAGGTGTAAAAGTGTTGGTTATTAATGCGTTGAGAGAAGAGCAACATCTTTCACATTTTAGTTTGCAAGATGCATTAGATTTTGTAACTTTGGTTCAACCAGAAAAAACCTATTTAACGCATATAAGTCATTTGCTTGGTTTTCATGAAGAGGTACAAAATAAATTGCCTAAAAATGTTTTTTTGGCATACGATAATTTAGAAATCACCATTTAAAATACATACCAATATGAGAAAGCAATTATTGTTATATCTGTTTATTATTTCGGCCTTAATTAATGTTTTTACCTATATGTATTATAGTAAAAAGGAGGTTGCTGTAAAAAAAGAAACCGATCGAGCTTTGAAGAAAAAACAAGATAGTATTCTTATGTTATACAACGATTTGATGGACGCAAATCATTTTGCTTTAGAAAACAATGATAATGCCCAAGATTATTATGAAAAATATACTATTTCAGAATTGATGCCGAAGGTAAAAGATGCATTAATGGAGTACAATACGGATCCGGAAGGTAACAAATACTTAGATCAACCAATAATGAATGGTAAAAGGTATATAGTTAATAAAATAAAACTGCTAAATCACCGTTGGATTATTGCTGATTATAGTAATGGCGAATTGTGGGGAGAAGTTTTGATCAAATATTTTGTTAACGATGACGAAACTTACAGATTTGAAACCATTGATTCCTATCTTTATCCACCTCGAAAAATGTAAACTTTATGAAAAAAAAATATGTAGTTTTAATTGCTGTTCTATTAGTTTTGTCATGCAATAAGAAAGAAACTAAAGCAGAAAAATCCAAAATTCTAGATGTTTCAGATGAAGTAGTATTGGGTGGTGATAAAGATGAAGATGGCTGTTTAGCATCATCTGGTTACACGTGGTCAAAACTTAACAAAGAATGTGTTCGAATTTTTACCGGAATGCAATTGCTTCCATACGAACAGACTGAAAATGAAACCGACGCGGTTCTTGCAACTTATGTGCTATTTGATGAGAAAAAAGATAATGCAGAATTATTTTTACCTAATCAAAACGAATCAGTTGTATTAAAAAAAGCAGGCGATGGTCAACCTTGGACTAATGGCGAATGGCAATTAATAGCATGGAAGGGTTTTGTGCTAAAAAAAGATGGAAAAATTTTATATGCCGGTGATGGACAAATAGGTAGTACAGTAACTGGAAGCGACGATAGCGAAGAAATTCCGGTTACTGAATAAACATATTGTATTAAAGTAAAAACGGCTAACAATTTTAAAATTTGTTAGCCGTTTTTATTTTTATATTTCTATTTCTTCTCTTCCAACCAATTTCTAAAATCATAGAAGTTTTGTGGTGAAACACCATGACCAATAGGATATTCTTTATAAACTATATCAATTCTTAAATCTTTAATTTTTGGAATAGAATTTCTCGCCCAGTCAACAGGAACAACTTGATCAACTGAACCATGAGAAGCAAATATTTTTAATTTTGATAAATCATTATTTTTAAAATTTTCAGTGGCAATTTCTTCATTAAAATAGCCACTCATAGCCACAACGCGTTGTACTTTTTCAGGATAAGAAACAGCAACTGCATAACTCAAAATGCAACCTTGACTAAATCCAACAAGTGTAACATTGTTTGAATCAATTGCATAACTTGAAACTACTTCATCAATAAATTTTGCAATTAAATCTCTTGAAGTTTGTGCTTGTCCAATATCTGAAAATTTGTTTTCATCGGCATCAAAATTTATAGCATACCAAGCATAGCTATTGTACATCATGTCATAAGGTGCACGAGCAGATATTACATAATATTCTTCAGGTAATTCGGATGCGAATGAAAATAAATCTTCTTCATTACTTCCATAACCATGCAATAGTAAAAGCAATGGGTTTTTGTCTAATTTAATTTTAGGTTCGCGAACTAAGTGATGTAATGTCATATTTTCATTTTTTTTCAAAAATCAATTTCAACTTCAAAAATCAATTTTCATGCTGTGCTTGTTGCAGTGCGATTTCAAAAATCTTGAAACTACTACTGTGAAATTTCAATTTTTTAATCTTTATATTAAGTAAGAATCTAATTTGTAAAATTATATTGTTTTAAACCATTTTTGGAATAGGTTTCCCAATAGTGGTAGTGGTGTAGTTTCTCCTTTTGCCGCTGTGAAAATTCCGTAAACTGTAAGGATAGATATGAAAATCCACATGGGTGCTGCAATAAGAATACTTTCAAAATGACTTATCGATACACCAAGAATAATGAATGTTAAAGTCAATCCTAATCCTTGACGAATGTGAAACGATGCAAATTTATTTTTAGGTTCAGAGTTCATTGACAGTGCAATTAAAACGCCGACAATTAAAACATAACTTGTTATTGCTGCAGTTTTTCCTTCTTTAATTTCTTCAATTGTCATTTTATGCTAAAATTAATTTTGAATTATTATAAACTCCGATCACTTTTCCTTTCATTTTTGTGCCAAGGAAAGCCGTATTTTTAGATTTAGAAAGGATATTTTCTTTAGTAAAAATCCAATCGCCTTCAGTTGTAAATAAAGTAATATTTGCTAATGTTCCTTCTTCAATAGAATGCGATTCAATTTGGAATATTTTTCTTGAAGCCGTTAATTTTTCTACAATTTTTTCCAATGGTAAAATCGTTAAAAGTGAACCAAAAGAACTTTCTAAACCAATCGTTCCGTTTTTAGCCATATCGAATTCCATTTTTTTATGCTCAATATCAATTGGATTATGGTCGGAAGTTATGATATCAATAGTATTTTCTAAAACGCCATCAAGTAAAGCATTTCTATCTTTTTCAGTTCGTAATGGTGGAGCTACTTTATAGCGAGTATCAAATCCATCCAATTTTTCATCGGTTAAAACCAAATTATGAATCGCTACACTACAAGTTACATTTAGACCTTTAGCTTTAGCCTCTCGGATTAAATCAACAGATTTTGCAGTTGAAATCGTCGGAATATGCATTTTTCCGCCTGTATATTCTAGTAAAAACAAATTTCTTGCAACTATTAATTCTTCTGCCAAATTTGATATTCCTTTTAAACCTAATCTAGTAGAAACAATTCCTTCATTGACAACGCCACTTCCCTTAATTTTTTCATCTTGACAAAAAGCGAGTACTAATCCATCAAAATCTTGAACATATTGTAATCCTATTTTTAACAAATTAGCATTGGATAAACTCTTATTGTAATCGCCAAAAGCAATTGCTCCGGCATTTTTCATATCAAAAAGTTCTGCTAAATCAGTTCCATCGCTATTTTTTGTCAAAGCACCAATAGGATACAAATCGGTTGCCATATTAGAACCTTTTTGTTTTACAAATAAAACTTGTGATTGATTATCGATTATTGGAAACGAATTTGGTTGCAAAGCAATTCCTGTAAATCCACTTTTAGCCGCAACTTGCAATCCATTTGCAATGGTTTCTCTATCTTCAAATCCAGGTTCGCCCAATGAAACACTACTGTCAAACCATCCTTGTGACAGGTGAATGTTTTTTTCTAAAATTTCAGTATAATCATCATAATTAGCAAGGGTTGTTCCAATTTTTTCAATAATACCATTGTTGATTTTTACATCAACTATTTGATTGTGAAAAGGACTTTTAACATCAACAATCTTGGCTTCTCGGATGATTATTTTCATTTTACAAATTTTTGAATTAAAATTTCTATTGCAACAAATAGTAGCGCTAAAATGACAAACCATTTCCAAATTTGATTGTCATTTCGATTAGTTTGTAAGGTATCAAATAGCGATGCTACATTACTTATTTCTTTAAAATCATTAACCGCATCAGGATTAGCATTAGTTAAATTACTTTCAGAGCGATTGTAGTTGAAACTCAATTTTCCTATAGGAGTTTCTTTGTTTAAAATATCAAAATTTCCAGCTTCTTTCGGATTGTCATTAAAGGTAAGTTTTACTTTGTTGTTTAGAATTTGCTGAATTGGAATAAAACTTTCTAATGCATTTTTAACGTTTACAATTTCATCTTTCGTCAAAAGAGTTTCAACTATAAATGGTTTACTTTCTCCAATAATTGAGGAGTTAATTCCTGCTTTTTGGGAATTTTGAGCCATATTATAAAACGTCGGTACAATCAATGGTGAATTTTGAAAATTACTATTTCCTTGGTTAATTGGTGCATTGAAAACATAAACTGATGAAACACCGTTTTGTATCGCACTCAAAAACGAACTTTGATCGCTATATCCTAAAACCATTGGCGCTGCACTATTTAAATCAAAAGAGGTTTTGGTGTTTGGATATTGAAAATTCTCTACTTTTTTCTCAAAAACACTTCCAAATAATGGATGACTGAAATTGATTTTGGTAATTATTTTTTCAGAATTATTCAAAGATTTGAATTCAATGCCTCCAAAAGCTGAAAGGAAACTATTTAAGTTGGAAGTACTACTTTCTGTACTAGGAATCAATACAACATTTCCACCTTTTTCTACAAAAGATTTTAAAGTAGTTTGCAATGCTTGTGGAATATCTTTCAATTCATTCAAAACAATAGCATCTTGCTTGTCTAATAAATTATAATCTAAAGTTTGAAGTGAAAAATTAGAAAAATTAAATTCATCAGAAGTATAAATACGTGATAAAAAGCCACTTTTTTCAGCATAACCAATACTAATTACATTACTTTTCTCAGGTTTTGAAATAGAAAAGTAATAGTTGTTGTCATATTCCAATCCATTATCAACAATAGAAACATAACCATGAAAATCTTCTTTTGGAATGGTAAAATTGATGGTTTTACTTTTAGATTCAAAATTCACTAACGTTTTAGCTGTCAGTTTTTTATTGTTGTATAAAGTAATTGGAATATCTTTAAAATCTTCGCCAAATGCGTCTAATTTTACTCCAATTTCATAAAAATTATCTAAAACTTGATTGACATAAACACTATCAATAGCAATATTATCAGTTTTTTCAGCTTCAGGAATTATGAAGTATAAATTTTCGTCCTCTTTAGTGTTTTTAACTTGATTGGGTTGCAAACCAACGGCATCAGTAATAACTACAATATCTTTATTGAAAGCTGATTTATGTGCTTTAATTTTTGCTAAAAGATTATCTAATTGAAAAGGTGAAGCACTGTATTTTAAGTTTTGCAACTCTTTTTGAATCGATTTGATGTCAGTGTTCCAATAATTATCAGAACAAGTTATCAATGAAAAATTGGCATTTTCAGGTGAATGTTCTAACAAATCTTGAACAGCACGTTTAAGCAATTCTCCTTTTTGGCCTTTGGCTTGCATACTGAAAGAATTATCTAAAACGATATACAATTCGTTAGTTGCATTTTTACTATCTTTTGCCTTAAAAAATGGCTGAGCAAAAGCAAGAATTAGAAAAGTCAATAGTAACAATCGACTTGCAAGAAGTAAGTATTTTTTAATTTTTGAACTTTTCCTTGTTTGAACAGAAAGCTCTTTCAGAAACTTTACATTGGTAAAATATTCGGTTTTAAATTTTCTTAATTGGAAAAGATGCACCAAAATTGGAATAACCAATAAAAAAAGAAAGTAAAGTATTTCTGGATGTTTGAATTGCATATCAATAAAGATTGGTCAAAAATAGAAAAAAAATATTAGATTTTAATCAGATTTTGGTACTATTCACTTGCAACTGTATCTTTCAAAGTAAAAGGATAATCACCAAAAAGCACAGACAAGCGTTTCATTTGAAAAGTTTTTCTTGTAAATTTATTAGAAAGCGCAATAATCACCGCGTTTTCTTTCTTTAAATTGATATAACTTGCAGTGTTTCCATGCCACCAACCATTATGATAATAAAGCTTTTGTCCTGTTTCCCATTCACGCATTCTAATTCCTAAACCATAATTTTTAATTCCTTTACTTTCATAGCTATATCCTTTATAAACTTCATCAAGAAGATTTTTAGGCAGGAAATTTGGCGCATTTCTAGCTAAATCAAATTTCAATAAATCTCTTGGCGTAGAATAGATATTTTTATCACCATAAACGGCATCAAGAAAATCAAAAGGATATTTTTGATAATTAAATTTGTACGAAGGTGTTCCTTTCTCTTTTGGAGTAGTTTCATCAAAAACAAAGGTGTGTTTCATTTCCAATGGATCAAAAATAATCTCCTTCATAGCTTTACTGTATCGTTTACCTGTCACTTTTTCAATAATTAAAGCCAATAAAACATAATTAGTGTTATTGTAGGTAAAGTGTGTATCTGTTTTATAATCTAATGGAATGTTTTTTGTAATAAGAATGTTCAGAATATCCTTATTTGTAAGCGTTTTATCTCTTCCCCAAATGTCTTTATCATCACAGAAATAGTTATACTTTTTCAATCCACTTCGATGATTTAGTAGTGTTCTTATGGTAACATCAGGATAAGGGAAACCTTTAAAAAGGGTTGTTAGTTTTTGGTCTAAAGTGATTTTTTTTGCTTCTACTAATTTTAAAATTGCTGAAGCGGTCAGAACTTTAGTAACAGATGCAATGTGCAAAGGCGTTTCAGGTGAGTTTAAAATATTATTTTCTTTATCTGCAAATCCATCATATTTTTCATAAATAATTTGACCATTTTTTGCCACTAGAAAACTCATGTTCTCAAAATCATTGGCAAAATTATTAATAAAGAAATTCTCTATTTCACGTTTTTTTGTCTTTTTATAAGCATCAGAAAGTTTAGGCAATGAATCTTCTAAAGGAAGCATTGCATATTCAACATATGGTTTTTTATTTTTGAAAGGATTTTTTAATTTACCAGATTTATCGCAACTTGCAAGCAATAAAAAACTTGTAAAAAAAACTATATAAGGCAATCTATAATGGATCATTTTTTTGTTTGCTTGAAAAACAAATATAACAAACAATACATCAATCAAATTTCTTAAAATGTTATAATAATTATAAAATTATCAACAATAGCATTCAAATATTTGAAATTCAATAATTAATGCTCAAATTTATTTTTGATAAAAAGTTTTGAAAACGTTTTCGTTACAACTACTTTTGAGGTCTCAAAAAATATAGTTAAAATGAAGTTCGGAATTATAAAAGAAAGAAAAAATCCACCTGATAGAAGGGTTGTTTTTACTCCAGATGAATTAGTTAGATTAAAAGCAGAACATCCTGAAGCTCAAATTAAAGTTGAAAGTTCAGATATTAGAGTTTTTTCTGATGAAGAATACAGCAATTTAGGATTAGAAGTAGCAACAGATATGTCCGATTGCGATGTTTTATTTGGTGTAAAAGAAGTTCCAGTTGATTCCTTAATTCCCAATAAAAAGTACTTTTTCTTTTCACATACTATTAAATTTCAACCATACAATAGAAAGTTACTTCAAGCAATTTTAGAGAAAAATATCGAATTATTCGACCACGAAACTATTGTCGATTCCCGAAATAAAAGATTAATTGGTTTCGGAAGATATGCAGGAATTGTTGGTGCTTACAACGGATTTAGAGCTTTCGGAATTAAATATGATTTGTTCAATTTAGTAAAAGCTGAAACTTTAAAAAGTAAAGAAGAATTAATCGAACGATTACGCAGACCAATGCTTCCGAACATTAAAATTGTTTTAACAGGTCACGGAAAAGTGGGAATGGGAGCGAAAGAAATGCTTGATGGAATGAAAATTAAGCAAGTTTCAGCAGATGATTTTTTAAACAAAGTTTACACGCAACCAGTTTATACTCAAATTGATGTACTAGATTATAATAAAAGAATTGATGGACAGGTTTTAGATAATCAAGATTTTTATAAGAATCCACAAGAGTATGTTTCTGATTTTGAACGTTTTTCACAAGTTGCAGATATTTTTATGGCAGGACATTTTCACGGAAATGGTGCACCCGATATTTTAACAAGAGAAATGCTGAACGCTCCAAAGAACAAGATTCAAGTTGTTGCCGATATTTCGTGTGATGTTGATGGACCAATTGCTTGTACTATAAAAGCATCTACCATTGCAGAACCGTTTTTTGGCTATTTACCAAGTGAACACAAAGAAGTTTCGCACACACATCCAGGTTCAATTATGGTAATGTCAGTTGATAATTTACCTTGTGAATTGCCGAAAGATGCGAGTGAGGGTTTCGGCGAAATGTTTATGGAACTCGTGATTCCAGCTTTTTTTAATGGTGATAAAGATGGAATTTTGCAAAGAGCCAAAATGACTGAAAATGGTAAACTAACAGAGCGTTTCCAATATTTGCAAGATTATGTTGATGGAAAATAAAAGCTAAATTTATTTATTTTCTAATTCAAAAGTGAATTATAAGAAATCGATTTCGTTAATAACTAATTATTACGAAATCGATTTATTTTTAGGATAAAATGTATTTTTATAAAAAAATATAATCAAAAATGAGAAAATTACATTTATTGGTATTCTTGCTTTCAATTTTATCAGTTGAAGCTCAGAATGTTTCCTCACCATCTAAAACTATTTCGTTAAGTTTTAAATTATCTTCAGATGGAAAACCAACTTATTCGGTAAGTTACAAAACCAAACCTATTGTAAAGGAAAGTACACTTGGAATTACAATAAAAGAATCAAAAAGTTTAGAGACAAATTTCCGAATTGATAGCATTGGTCAAAAAAGTTTTAATGAAACTTGGCAGCCAGTTTTGGGTGAACAATCCAATATAAAAAATAGCTACAACCAAATGACTGTAGCACTTTCGCAACCATTAACTGATAGAAGGATCAATATCATTTTCAGAGTTTTTGATGAAGGTATTGCTTTTCGTTATGAATTTCCAAAGCAAAAAAATCTAAATTATTTTATAATTTCCGATGAAAAATCGCAGTTTAATTTAGCAGGAAACCACAAAGCATTTTGGATTCCAGGTGATTATGACAGTCAAGAATATGCCTACAATGAAACAAAATTATCTGAAATCGATAATTCAAAATTAGATTTGAACAACGGAATAGGAGTAAAGACCATCGCAAGTTCTTTTAGAGTGCAATCGCCTTTAATGATGAAATCGGCTGAAGGAATTTACATTAATGTTTTTGAGGCAGCTGTTGTTAATTATCCTATTATGCATTTAGATGTTGATACCAAAAACTTTGGATTAACTTCTAATTTAGTTCCGAATGCAATTGGAGATAAAGCCTATCTTCAAGCACCTTGTGTTTCGCCTTGGAGAACGATTATGATGAGCGATGATGCTCGTGAAATTGTAAGTTCAAAAATGATTTTAAACCTAAACGAGCCATCAAAAATTGAAGATACTTCTTGGATCAAACCAATGAAATATGTTGGAGTTTGGTGGGAAATGCACGTTGGAAAATCAACTTGGGATTATGCAGGCAGTCAAAATGCTCAAAATGCTGCAGATGGAAGTTTAAAACCATCAGGAAAACACGGTGCAACAACCGAAAATACTAAAAGATATATAGATTTTGCTGCTAAAAATGGTTTTGATGGTGTTTTGGTAGAAGGATGGAATGTAGGTTGGGAAGATTGGTTTGGAAATTGGAAAGAAGAAGTATTCGATTTTACAACGTCTTATCCTGATTTTAATTTGAAAGAAATTAACGATTATGCTAAATCAAAAGGTGTAAAAATGATAATGCATCACGAAACTTCGGGTTCTGTGGCAAATTATGAAAGACATTTGGATAGAGCTTTAAATCTTATGAAAGAGTATGGTTATCCTGCGGCTAAATCAGGTTATGTGGGAAGAATTATTCCACGTGGTGAGTTTCACGATGGTCAAACTATGGTGAATCACTATAATTTCGTTGCAAGAAGATTTGCCGATTATAAAATGATGGTTAATTCTCACGAAAGTTCACGTCCAACAGGATATTCAAGAACCTATCCTAATTATATTGCAGCAGAAGCAGCTCGCGGAAATGAGTTTAATGCTTGGTCTGTTGGAAATCCACCAATGCACGAAACCATTTTGCCTTTCACAAGATTATTAGGAGGACCAATGGATTATACTCCGGGAATTTTTGAAATCAAAATGAGTTATTATGATAAATCGAAAACAGAACAAGTTCATACTACTTTGGCTAAACAATTAGCGCTTTATGTAACGATGTATTCACCATTACAAATGGCAGCCGATTTACCTGAAAATTATGAAAGATATGCCGATGCTTTTCAGTTTATAAAAGATGTTGCAGTAGATTGGCAAGATTCTAAATATCTTGAAGCTGAACCAGGAGATTATTTGACTGTTGTTAGAAAAGAAAAAAATGAAGAACGTTGGTTTTTAGGAGCAATTACCGATGAAAATGCTCGTAAAACAGAAATTAAATTAGATTTCTTAACGCCAAATAAAAAGTACCAAGCTATTATTTATCAAGATGGTACTGATGCAGATTGGAAAAATAATCCAAAATCGTATGCTATAAAAACCATCGAAGTTACTTCTAAGTCAAAAATTAAATTAAATTTGGCTAATGGTGGTGGAACTGCTATAAGTTTCAAACCAATTAACTAAAAACCAAACCAAACAAACTAAAATTTATGAGTTCAGAACAAATTAAAACAAACTATCCTGCATTATATACGCTGATTACAGTGTTTTTTTTCTGGGGATTTATTGCTGCTGGAAACAGTATTTTTATTCCGTTTTGTAAAAGTTATTTTTCGTTAGATCAATTTCAATCACAATTGGTTGATTTTGCTTTTTACACTGCTTATTACGTTGGCGCTTTATTATTGTTTGCTTTAGGCGATATGTCTGGTAAAGATATCGTTGGAAAATGGGGTTACAAGAAAAGTATTGTGTATGGATTATTATTTTCAGCACTTGGAGC
Organism: Flavobacterium sp.; assembly: GCA_044361155.1. Lineage (GTDB taxonomy): Bacteria > Bacteroidota > Bacteroidia > Flavobacteriales > Flavobacteriaceae > Flavobacterium. Next base: position 7,758 of record JBIKJF010000006.1, on the reverse strand, counting down.
TGGTGCTATGATCATTGCTGTTGAAGCTAGTATTTATGCCGGAATGTTGGTTGGATTATTTATTGTAGCCTTAGGATTTTCATTGCAACAAACTGCTGCCAATCCATTTGCGATATTATTAGGTGATCCAAAAACTGGAGCAAGTCGTGTAAATCTTGGTGGCGGAATCAACTCTTTCGGAACTACTATTGGTCCAATTGTGGTGGCTTTGGCTTTATTTGGAACTGCAAAATCAATTTCAGATGAGCAAATAAAAGCTTTAGAATTAAGTAAAGTTGTGATTTTATATATTGGTGTTGGATTGTTGTTTATTGCAGCAGCAGCTTTGTTTTACTTTTCTAAAAAAGTACCAAGTGGCATTGCCAACGAACCAATGGAAAAAGCGAACAAAGCATTACGTACACTAGTTATTATGACTGTTTTACTTGGTATTATGTTTACTCCGGTTTTTCAAAGTTATAAGAGTGATGAAGCTATAAAAATAGAAGCTTTAACAAAAGAAGTTGATGTTGCAAAAGAGGAATTAGCAAGAACAACCTATGTCGCTAATTCACCTGAACTTTTAAAAATTAATGATAAAATTACTGCTAACGAAAGTGAAGCATTGCAACTAAAACAAGGTTTAGAAAAAAACAGAATGTTGTGGCTTTCTGGAGCTTTGTTAGTTGTGCTTGGTGGAATTTTATTTTCATACACATCAGCTAGAAAGAATTCTGAAGGTTGGGGTGCAATGCAATATCCACAATTGGTATTGGGAATGTTGGCTATTTTTACCTACGTTGGAGTAGAAGTTGCGATTGGAAGTAATCTTGGTGAACTTTTAAAATTAAAAGAATTTGGAAGTTTGCAATCGTCAGATATAGCTCCATATATTTCTATGTATTGGGGAAGTTTGATGATTGGTCGTTGGGCTGGAGCAATTAGTGTTTTTAATCTTCAAGGAAGTAAAAAGACGATAGCTTTAATCATTGTTCCGTTAATTGCTTTTGGAATTATTTTGGGTGTGAATATCCTTTCAGGTAAAGATATGAGGCCACTTTATTATTATGTAGTTTGTGTATTGGTGCAAATTGGAGCTTTCTTTTTGAGTAAAGACAAACCAGCAAGAACCTTAATGATTTTTGGAAGTTTCGGAATGATTGCCATGTTAATTGGTTTGTTTACTACAGGAACTATTGCTATCTATGCTTTCCTTGCTGGAGGTTTGGCTTGTAGTATTATGTGGCCATCTATTTTTAGTTTGTCTATTATCGGATTAGGAAAATATACTTCTCAAGGTTCAGCATTTTTAATTATGATGATTTTGGGTGGAGGAATTATTCCGCCAATTCAAGGTAAATTATCTGATATTATTGGAATTCATCAATCGTATATTATTACGGTAGTTTGTTTTGCCTATTTGACTTTATTTGCTGTTTTAGTGAAAGGTCTTTTGAAAAAACAAAACATCGATGTTGACGCTATTGAAGTGGAAGGAAGTCATTAAGTAGTTTTCAGTTGAAAGTTTTCAGTTGTGACTGAATGTTAATATAAAAACTCCGAAGGAAAGTAAAATTTCTTTTGGAGTTTTATTTTTATTCAAATGGTTAGCTGTTTAGCCCTGATTGCAGTGGAAATCCTTTTTTGTTGCCTTCGAGAGCCTCAGGCAACAAAAAAGGATTGGAACGGAAAGCAGGAATAAGGATTACAAGAGTTCGCAAGCCATTCGCTCCCAATCTATTATTTATTCCATTCAATTTTTCTTGAGAAATACATTACTGAGGCAAGTATTAAGAATAATCCGATGCTTCCTACTAATAGTGCGTAATCTTCGAGTTGGATGATTACATAAATAAATGTGTAAAGAACCGAAAGTGAGATTGCAATGAAGGTTGGAAATTTTTTGTCTTTTAAAATGGAGATAGAATAAAGCGAAATTAATGCTACAACTGAGATTCCGGCAACAGCATAAGCAAAACTGAACGAACTGTGTTCTGTGATGGAAATTAGTAAGGTATAAAACATGATTAAAGCAATTCCAATCATGCAATACTGGAAAATATGGATGCTAATTTTACTTATGGATTGAATTAGGAAAAAGATTACAAAGGTTAAACCAATTACGAGAAATCCGTATTTGGAGGCACGTTCGTTTTGTTGGTATTCGTCTACAGGTGTTATGAAATCTACTGCAAAGGCGTATTTGCTTAGTTCTGGTAAAGCTTCAAAATTTTCTTGTGAGAATGGTCTGTTAAAATGTAGAATTTTCCAAGTGGCATCGAAACCTTTGTTGGTAATTTTCTTGTCGTTTGGAATAAAACTTCCGTTAAAATTTGGTGATGCCCAATTAGAAGTCATCTTGGCAGAAGTAGTTTTTCCGATAGGAACAATGCTGATTCTTTTACTTCCGTTGTAAGTGATGCTCATATTGAAACTGGTATTTTTCAAATCGTTGAATTTGAAGTAGCCAGTTTCAAGTGATTCTATAGAATCGTTGTTTTGGTTGTTGTGAACTGGTTCAAAGGTAAAACTGTTGCTTCCGATGTTGATTTTTACTTCGTCGTTTACACTTTTTAAATTAGTGGTTCGAATGATTACTGTGGCTTTATCCCAAAATACATTTTCATTAGGTATGTTTTTTTTGTAGAATTTGGGTTGGACATAGCTTCCTTTAAATTGCATTTTTGTGGTAAATACATTCGATTTGTAAATGCTTCTTTGCAATGGTGTTTTGATTTCGGTGTTGGATACATTTGAAAGTTCTTCAGGAAAGAAAAACGCATTTTCAACTTGATTTGTAATTGGGTCTTTATAGGGTATTTTTAGAATAGGGCCATAAAAATAGACACTTTCACCCCATTTGGAAGTGGTTTCTGCAACAACTTCTTTTTGGCGTTGACCGCGTTCAGAGATTAAGTCTTGGACAAAGAACAATGGAATTAATAGCACTAAAGTTAACAAACCTACCATAATCATTTTGGCAGTTGTTGATTGAAAGAAACCTTGTTTAGATTGATTTTGATAATTTTCCATGATTGAAATTGAATTTTAGATTGATATTGATTTTTGAATTTGTTATTGATTATTTCCAAGTTTCACCAACGATTCGTAAATACACAAAAGCAATGGGAATGTTGGCTAAAAGAATTAGTATTTTGATGGTAAAATAGTCTTGATGATTTTTTTGTGTGAAAGCTAAATAGATAAGCCGGAATAGCATTATTAAATTAATTGCAAAAGCTATAATTAAATAGTATACACCAACACCAAATAAAGCACCAGTTGGATTAATTAGATGTAAAATCAATAGAATAGTTCCTATAATGAATGAGCCAAAGGCTAATTGAGTGGAGAAAATGCCTGTTGCGTTTTCATATTGTTTTTTGGTCATGATTTTAGATATTAGATTTTGATTTGATATATATTAGGTTTACTATCGTAATTAGTGTTCCTAGTCCAAGAGTGAATGTCCAGGTTTCATTTTCGAAAAGGCAATTGAATGTAGATTCAGCCAAAAAAAGAGGATAACTAATAATATCCCAACTATTAAAGCGAAGAAAGCGTCCTATATAAATACCAAAAGCACACAAATAGCTTATTGAAATTGTAAATAAATAGGATGTTTTTGAAGTATAGAAAAATTGAATTTGTTGCTGAATGGAGAAAATGGAAAGTATCCCAAAATAGAATCCTGCAATTGTAAAGCTTAAAAGCAAAATGAAGTCGAAGCAAAATTGTATCAAATTAGTGTGATTCAAATGCACAAAATCAGTAATAAGATAAAAGGTGTTTGGAAGAAAAAGCAACCATGTCACAATGAAAAATAGATTTTTGAAATTATATTTCTTTATAGAAAAATCAATTTTTATGAAATTGGATATTGTATAAGGAATAACTGCAAGAATCAAATTCCAAATAAGAAACAGTAGGTAAAATGAATGGGTGATTTTTGCACGGATTAGAAGTAAAGCAACAGCAGTTATCGAACTGAAAATTAAAAAATTGTTTTGTTTTTTATTTAAAACATAAAGTGAAAATAAATTATTCATAGTTACTTAATATTAAAGGTTGATCGAATAGTTATAACAGGAATGGTTAGCATTTTATAAAAATCTAAATCATGAAATTGATGTGCTTTTTTTCCACGATTGTAAGTGTGAATAAAATGTTTGAATTGAGTAGGATAGAAGACAGTCCCAATACAGATTACCATAAATAAGTAGGCACTTTTTTTGCCATTTCCCAATAGGAAATATTGCATTGCAATTTCATCAACTACAGAAACTCCTGTGTTTGTTAGCACATGAATTACATCGTGATCTTCCAATTTTGGTTGCATTTCGAAATTGTATTTTAGTAGAAAACATCCTAAATGAAATCCCAAAGTGTCTTCTTGGTAGTTTATTAAATCGCTTGGTGTTTCTTTCCAAGGAATACCTTTTTTGAAGAATTTTTGGTAAGGTTTCTTCGTAATTTCATACATTTTTTCAATTAGTAAATCTCTCATTAGTGCAATAATTGATGGTTTATAGTGTTTCGTATTTTCCGATGTTTGTAATAGATTCTTTATGTTTTTTTGGAAGTAGAATTGCTTTTACCAGATAATCTACTTTTAATTTTTTGCTTATTTTATATAGTTTTAAAAGTGTTTTTGTTGGAAAATTAGATGTTTTAAAAAGCATTTTATAAACCATTTTCGGAACTAAGATTTTCTGAATTTCTAGTAGAATGAAGTATCTAGAATTACCCAAATGCTTTTTATATTGTTCAAATAAATGAATAGTGAATTCTCCTTTTTGTAAGTTGTTTTCTAGATGTAGGTTTCTATCAATTAACCAATCGTTATAGTTGTTCGGTAATTCTTTCAACCCCATTCGAATTCCTAATCTAGAAAATGCATCAAAAATTCCCTCTTTTTCTAGGGTTTCTAATTTTCTTTCTAACAACTCAAAAGAGCGAATTGAATAATCAATAAGCATATAAAGTACATCTCGGTATGCCCAATCAGGAATGGTTTGTCCACGACTTTTTTCAACTCCTTGATGAATCTGGGTTATTTTATCAATTGTAGCAAGAGCCATATCGTTTTCTGCAAAGACAATGTTCTGAGCATATTCTACGGTTGAAAACAATCGCTCCAATGGATTTGCTGGAATCTTTCCTGTAAAGTACAACCAATCAACAGCTTTGTTTAAAGCAAATTCGGCTGCTGAACCAGCAAAAATTAATAAAACCATATCTGTATTTTTCCAAATTTCTCTTACAATCGATTTTTCATCAACGAAATAGCTCATTTTGCTTTTTTTTTATAGTTATGAATTAATACGACAGTCATTATTCCTAGTGTATTGGCAAGCATATCAGTCCACGAAAAAGAGTTTCCGAGTAATACGTTTAGGATTTTGATTTTATCTAAATGAAGTAGTTCTAGAATATGTAGTAATTGCAAAAATTCAATCGTATAACTAATTAATAATGATAGGATTGCTATTTTGTTCAAATCGGTTTTCAGAAATGTCGCCAATAAGTAAAAAACTTGAATTGAAGCTAGATAATCACCAAATATTGGTCTTATGAATTGGTCGTTTACGAAGAGTGCTATAGTTATCTCTATGATTAAGACAACACAACTGACGATTAGATATTTTATTTTTATATTTCCCATAATAATCAAAAGTACTTTGTTTTTCAAAGTAAATGGATAAAAAAATAGATTTAACTTTTTGATATTAATTTTTCAAGTGCATCAATATGATCTTTGAATGCTTTTTTTCCTTCTTTAGTCGCAATGTATCTCGTGTTTGGTTTTTTACCAATAAATTGTTTTTCAATTTGGATATAATTTTCAGATTCAAGAGCTTTGGTATGAGAGGCCAGGTTACCATCAGTTACTCCAAGAAGTTCTTTAAGCATATTGAAATCGGCACTTTCGTTTACCATCAATACCGACATAATCCCCAAACGAATTCGGTGATCAAAGGCTTTGTTGATATTTTGTATGATGGTTTTCAAATTATTATAAATCTTGTACTTATTTTTAATATTTTTCGAATGGAGTATTTATTGAGTCTTTAGTGATTTCGATTATAACTTCATTTTCTATGTTACTTCCATTTGTATAATAGCCAAAGCCATATTTTTTTTTTCAAATTATTTGTTTCAAATTCAATGATGTAATTTCCATCACATTTATTACTGTTTAAAGACAGAAATTTATTTTCGGTTTTATTTTTCTCTAATTTTTCAATTAAAACACAATCTAATTTTTCGCTTGTATATAATTTTATATTTGAAATTGTAGCATCAGATTTATTGGAAATCTTAAAGTCAACACCATTATCTATATAATTACATGAAATAGCAAATTGAAAAAGTATTAATAATGTAAATGAATTTATTAATTTTCTCATAGATTTTAATTTCTATCATATTTGAAATACATCATACTTCCATAAATTATATGGCAAACTCCAAATCCTAATGCCCAAAATAATAATCCGTAACCTAAAAACCATGTTGAAAGTAATCCTAATATGATCATCGTAATTCCTAAATATCGTACATCACCAAGTGTGTATTTACTAGCATTTACGCACGCCAAACCATAAAACAATAAGGTTAATGGTGCAACTAAACTTAGCATTTCTTTCTCTATCAAAAATAGAATAAAAAAGCCACCAGTTGCTAACGGAATTGCAAAGTTTATAACCAATCTTTTTGATGAAACATTCCAGATTTTATCTTCTGTTTTTTTGGCTTTTCTAACACTTAAGGCTATTCCTGTTATTATGGATAAAATTAGAACAGTTGAAGCAATTATAAAAAGTTTGTTTATGGAATGTTGAGAGATGATTAGATTTTTATAGTTTCCCATAGAAATGGTATCAAAATAGATTGTATTGTAAGCAAACCAAGCTCCAATCAAAGAATAAATCCCTGCAAGAACACCAGATAATCCACTAAGTGAAATAAATCGTGATGATTGGTTCATCATGTTTTTTATTTCAGAAATGTCGTTAAGATATTTTTCGTTTTCCATATAAAAGTACTTTGAATTACAAAGTAATTGATTTTTTGTAACAATACCAAACGTTTTTTTGATTTATTTTTAAAATATAAAATCAATTGAAGATTATTTACTAAAACAATCGCCCAAATTTAAGGAAATATTATTTTATGTTATTAGTATTGTTGAACAAGAATTACCAAGGGCTGAACTATTTTTTAATGGGGTATTCCATATTTGTATTTGAACATGGAACCATTCTTTTATCTTGCTCCAACAAAGAAGGAGGGTTTTGTTGATATTTGTTTTGAAAAAGGTTTCCAATTAAATAAGCATCATGAATATCGATTGGAGCAAACCGAAACATTATATAATCATTACTTTTTTATAAATTAGATTCTATTCCGAATTATGATATGAGGGTTGTAATTAATGCAGTGAAAGCATTATAAAAAAAGCTTCCGTTTTTAGCGGAAGCTTTTTGCTTTTATTTATTTTCTCTGTTGATGTATATCCATCCTGTTTTAACTTCTGAACTATCATTACGTTCAATTACATAATAGTAAGTTCCGTCTGGTAACTCTTGGCCTTTACCACTTTGTCCCGACCATTCGTTTTGATAATTTGTTCTCGAATATACCAGTGCCCCATATCGATTAAAGATATTCAATTGTTTAACATTAAATCCTGTTAAATTAAAAGTATCATTTAGTCCATCACCATTCGGAGAAATTCCTTTTGGTATCAAACAAGTAATAGAATTAGCGTTGAAT